>NZ_JBHIXV010000009.1:0-125368 GCF_041984545.1 Marinobacter sp.
GCCAGGGCGCAGTGCAGCGGTAATGAACTTGCCCGACAGGCCTTCGAACAGAAACAGCGGCAAGTAGCAGTGACTCTGGTAATGGTGATTGTAAAACGCCAACTCCTGCTGGCCATGGGTCCGGTCTTCGGAGTGATCCATATCCAGCACGATCATCTCTGGAGGCTTGGCGTAGCTGGCGACAAACTGCTCTACAAAGGCTTCGGCCAGGCGGTAAAGGTCGCGGGTGTTAACGGCATTTTCCAGACGCGAGAACGTGGGTGCGCTGGCCAGGTCCTGCTCCGCCTCAAGCGGTTTGCGCTCGGCGCCGAGCTTGAACATCGGGTCACGGCGCAGCGCGTTGGCGTCATTGGCATCGGCATAGCCACAGGCGATCTGGAAGATCCGCTGAGTTAATAGATCGGAAAGTGAGTGGTCGATATAAGAGGCATGGCGGCGATCGCTGATGGCCTGGGCCAGTCGATGAACCAGGCCGATCTGCTGGTCTACCCCGCGCAGCAGCAGGGGGCCAAAGTCGGATGACAACGCTCCGCCCTCGAAATCCGCACGCACGGTAAAGCCGGCAAAGGGAGGAAAGCGCAGTTGAGTTGGGATAGAATTGGACATGGGCGGACCTTGTTTGGCTTCTTCCGAAGCGTTATTGGCGTAACTCCCATTATATCAATGGGTTAAGCAAGGTTCGCCTTTTTTTATGAATTTTTCGGGCTAGGGGAATGCGCTTCATTTACCTATCATCCGAGACACATTGGTCGTTCCCTTATGCCATGTCGGCCCCGGCTGCGGCAAGCAAACCCGGGGCTACGGAGATGACGGTTTGGTAGGAAAACGGACACAGCCACGCCGGCCAGCGCAACGCCGACGCCGCAACCTGGCGCTCTGGAAGAGCCGGGCCAGGTGGTATGGCCTGCCGTTGCTGGGTTTGCTGATGGGAGTTTGGGCGACACTGCGCTTCAGCCTGCTCGAGCCAGACCCGCCCGCCAACCCGGACAATCTCTGCGACATCTTCCGGGAGCACCCGGTTTGGTATGACTACGCCCGGGATTCCGAACAACGCTGGGGCACGCCCATCGCAACCCAGATGGCCTTCGTCTATTACGAGTCGTCTTTCCGCAGCCATGCACGTCCGCCGAGAACACAACTCTGGGGTTTCATCCCCTGGACCCGGCCAACCACCGCCTATGGCTATGCGCAGGCGCTTGATCCGGCGTGGCGTGAGTACCTGGAAGCGAATGGCGGTGGCTGGTTCACCGTGCGCACCGATATGGAGTACGCGCTCGACTTCGTGGGCTGGTACAACCGCCTCAGCCACGAACAACTGGGGATTCCCTTTTCTTCCCCGCGGCAGCTTTATCTCGCCTACCACGAGGGTCGCGGCGGCTACGCCCGGCGCAGCTTTGAACACAAACCCGCGATAACGGGCCTGGCCAGCCGCGTCCGCAATCGGGCGTTCCGTTACGACAATCAGCTGAAGACCTGTGAGCAGGAATTCCAGTGCTGGCGCTGGTACCAGTTCTGGCCCTTCTGCCAGAGCTGAGGATCAGAAGCCAGAGGAAATTTCGATCTGCGTCTCCAGCGCCTGCAATCGCTCCACCAGGTACTCCATGACAATGCGCACACGGGCCATCTGCTGGGTGTCCTGATTGACATGAAGCCAGAGGTCGACGCTCTCGCCATCCAGGGGATCTGACAGCCGACGGAGCTCCCGGGTGCTTTCCCCCAGGTAACACGGCAGAACCGCAAGGCCCGCACCCGCCCGGGCCAGTGCATGCATCGACTGCAGGCTGTTACAGCGAATGAAGGAGGTCACGTTCTTCAGGTGCTTCCGGTACCACCGGCCGGTGGCCAGGTGGCTGAAGGTTTCATCCGGCACAATCCAGAGTAGGCCCTCCGGGTGGTTTTCCACATCCATGTTCCGGTGGCGACGGCAGAACCGGGCGGAACCATACACCGCCGACTCAATCGCCGCGATCCGTGTGCCCTCGAGTGTAGCCTGTGGTTTGTTTTCGGGGCGCAGGGTCAGGTCAGCCTCGCGATGGCTCAGGTTGGCCACATCGTTGTCGGTGAGAACTTCCAGCTCGATGTCCGGGAACGACCGTACCAGCTCCGAAAGAATCGGGCTGAGCAGCTCGTTCATCATGGCGTCTTCGGCGGCGAGCCTGACCTTGCCCACGGGCGCGGAATCCTGGCCCACCAGCTTGCGCTCAAGATTCTCCATCTCTATGGCCAGTCTTTCGGCTTCCCGAAAGGCGGTTTCACCCACCGGCGTAAGCTGCAGACCATCCCGGCTTCGCTCAAAAAACTGCACCCCCAGCGACTCTTCCATCTGGTCGAGCCGACGCAGAACTGTGGTTTGGTGCACACCCAGTAATTCTCCGGCTTTGGCCAGCGTTCCGCCTATTGCCAGAGCCCGTATGTATCGAAGATAATCCCAGTCCATAGTTACTGCATATTTGCAACGATAGTACGGATTTTAACGTATTCAAGCTGCAAATAAGAACCCTTAGAATTGTTGGTAAATTAAAGATAGATCGCTAATCAATCCATCAGATAAAAGGAGGAAGGCGCTATGACTCAGACCCATATCGCAACCGTAAACCCGCTGCCGTCCAGTATCCTCCACAACAGTGCTGAGGTCAGGCGCCAGTACACCCGTCTTGCTGCGAGGCAGGCGGTGCAGTATATCAGCCGCAAGATGCGCAGCTTCAACCGGAAAGCGGTCAGCGTTGCTCCGGACATGACCCAGGTTCAAGGCGGTCACTGAGCCGGCCGACTCAGGTGTCATGGGCGCGGGGACGCGCCGACAGGCAGGCAAGCATAAGGATTTGAAAACGCCGGTGGCGCCCGAGGGCCCCACCGGCGTTTTGCGTTTCAGGCTCAGAACTCCCAGACAACCTTGCGCTTCTGGCTGAACCACTCATCCATCTTGCGGTTGTAGTAGTCCTCGATCACGTTCCGCTTGATCTTCATGGTGGGCGTCAGCATCCCGTTTTCCATGGTCCAGGGCTCGCGTACCACCACCACGAACGCCACCTTTTCGTGGGCCTCGCATTCGGCATTGACCGCGTCCAGCTCCTCCGCCAGCTCCTGTTCCAGGGCACCGCGATCGGCGCCGGTTTCCAGCTCATCCCTGGCCTCCTCGGAGAGCAGGACCATCAGGCACGGCTGCGGCTGATTGGCCCCCGCCACACACACCACTTCGGCCTTGGGGTGGTTGAAGCGGTTCTCGATGGGCACCGGCACCACGTATTTGCCCTTCGAGGTCTTGAAGATGTCCTTTACCCGGCCGGTAATCCGAAGCGTGCCGTCCCGATCGATCTCACCCATATCGCCGGTCTTGAGGAAGCCGTCCTCGGTCAGATCCTCTTTGGTCTTCTCTTCGTTCTTGTAGTAGCCGAGCATCTGACCGGGGCTCTTCACCTCGACTTCGCCGTTCTCGGCGATGCGATGCTCCACCCCCGGGTTGGCCATTCCCACGGAACCGGCTCTGGCCTGTCCGGGACGATTGGCATGGGAATAACCAAAGTTCTCCGACATGCCATAGACCTCAAGCAACTCAAGGCCAAGATTCCGGTACCAGTTGACAATCTCCGCCGACAGGGGCGCGGCACCTGTCAGTGCGGCACGGCAGTGGTCCAGCCCCAACTGGCGAAGCACTTTCTTTTTAACCAGAGAACTCACAACCGGCAGGCTGAACAACAGTTTCTGTTTCTTCGGCGGCAGCTTGGCATTGACGCCCAGATAAAACTTCATCCACAGCCGGGGCACGGAGAAGAACAGGGTTGGCCTGGCCCGCTGCAGGTCTTGCTGGAAGGTGTCCAGAGAGTTGGCGAAGTACAGGTGAAAGCCGTAGTAGAGGGATTGGGTTTCTACCGCCGCCCGCTCGGCCACGTGGGCCAGCGGCAGATAGGACAACATGCGCTCGTCGGAAGACACCGGGAACAGCTGCTGCAGGCCATCCGCCACCGAGATCATGGTACGGAAGCTGTGCATGACACCCTTGGGGCGACCGGTACTGCCGGAGGTGTAAACAATGGTGGCGAGCTTGTCAGGATCGGGCAACTTTGGCTCAGCCGGTTCCTGACTCTTGATAATTTCCAGCCATTTCGGCGTGTCCTCCCGGGGGGACATGGGCAGGGATATGATCGGCAGATCCTCGGGAATATGGCCCTTGATGTCGTTCCAGCCGTCGGCGGTGCCGTCCAGCTTGCCCAGGAACAGCAGCCTGGTCTCACTGTGCTCCAGCACGTAGGCCGCGGTATCGCCATTGAGCGTGGGGTACAACGGCACCGAAACATGGCCTGCCGCCCAGATGGCCAGATCGGCAAGGATCCAGTGGGCGCTGTTCTTGCCAAGGATGCCAATGTTGCTGGACTCCGGCAGCTGGAGGCTGTTCAGGTGAGCCGCCATGCGCGATACCTGGTCAGCGGCCTGCTTCCAGGTGATGTCTTCCACCCGACCATCCGCGTAAGGCTGAGTGAGATAAACCCTGTCCGGGGCCTGCTCCGCCCAGTAGTAAAGGCAATGCAAAGACGTCTGCTTGCGGGGATCTACCGCCATACAAGTGCTCCATTCTTGTTGTTGTACTGCTTGTTGTCACGCGCGCCCGCGAGTACAGAAGCGCGCCTTCGAATCGGTTGCCGATCCATACCAGCGGGATTTTCGACCCGCTCAATAGCATTTAGTGCCTTGCCCGTTGGCCAATTTGTCCCCCGTTGAGACCCATCTCTCATATTTCCTCAGCGCCGGAAACGGGTCTCAAGCACCACCGCCGAGTTGGTGCGCTCAACGCCTTCCAGGTTGCCAATGGCATCCAGCACCGCGCTCAGTTCTTCCAGGGACTGGGCCTGCACGATGGCAATCAGGTCGTACTCGCCACTTACCGAAAACAGCTGCGACACCTGGCTAAGGCCCTCCAGGGCAGTATTGGTTCGGTTGGTCAGCTTCTGTACCACTTTGATGGATACATGTGCCTCTACCTGGCTTGCCGCAAATTCGCCGCCCAGCTGCACGGAATAACCACGAATTACACCAGCGTTCTCCAGCCTTCGAATCCGGTTCTGCACCGTTGACCGGGAAACGTGCAGGGCCCGCGCCAGATCGGTGACGCTTGCCCGCGCACTCTGGCGTAGCAGGCCGAGTAACTTCTGGTCCTGAGAACTGATCATTTTGATTCTTCACTTTTGCTTTTTGATAATAAACGATATCAAATCGCGCATTTTGCGTCTGCATTTTGCCATTATTTATACGCATACTGGGCTCATCAAAACCATGAGGAGCCAGGCCATGCTCATTCGACCGGTTGCCCCCGGAGACCTTGACGCGCTGTACCAGATTGCCCTGGAATCCGGCCCGGGATTCACTTCCCTGATGCCGGACCGTGATGCGTTGGCCCGGAAAATCGACCTCTCGGTTTCAAGCTTTGAGCGCGCCATAGAGCGTCCCGGCAACGAACACTATCTGTTCGTGCTGGAAGACTGCGAGACGGGCGAGATCATGGGGACCACCGGCATTGAGGCCTCGGCTGGCATTGAGCGCCCGCTGGTCCACCTTCACCGGCAGGTACTGACCGACAGCACCGGTGTGCGCCGTGTCGGCCGGCCCCGGGAGTTGCTGACCCGATGCCAGCATTACCGCGGCTGCACCGAGATCTGCTCCCTGTATCTGCGCCCTGCCTTTAGAAGGGCAAACGCTGGCAAATTGCTGTCACGCGTGCGCTTCGTGTTCATGGCCCTTCACCCCGAGCGTTTCTCTGACCTGGTCATTGCCGAGATGAGGGGCGTCTGGGATCCTGCCGGCCAGTCGCCGTTCTGGAACTGGCTCCAGAGCCGCGGCCCCGACCTGATTCCGGACCAGCAGCCGCTGTTAACCGAACAGATGACCGACGCCGCACGCAGCGCCCTTGGCGAAGTCCACATCGACACCCGGCCAGCGCGGGCGATGCTTGAGAAAGAAGGCTTTCAGCACGCGGGCTATGTGGATCCGATCGACGGTGGCCCTACTCTGGAATGTCGAAGAGAGGACATCGCAAGTGTGCAGAGCACCCGCTCAGGCTCCGTGGTAATACTGTCAGGCGCGAATGAATCCACCGGCCACCGGACGCGCACCGGGGGTGACGCCATTGTCACCAATACCGGTGTTGCCGATTTCCGGGCCACTGTGTCCCACCAGTTACATGCCGACGCCGGGCGCGTCACTGTTCCGGCTGCCCTGGCACGCACACTGGGACTGTCCGCAAACGGCCGGGCCTGCTATCTTCCGCTTACCGGTCGGCAGTCGCCAGCCGCGCTCGAGGGACACATGTCAAATGAGGAGGTCCGATATGCATACTGACGCCGATACCCTGTTCAAAGAGCTCTGGGACTCTTACCGGCAGGTGACGCCCTCCGCGGAACGCATTCACAGGATTCTCGGTGCCGAGGAAGGCCAGCGCATTGTCAACGACCACATCGCCCTGAGAACCTTCAACCTTGATCCCGTTCGGCTTGATGCCCTGGCAGAACATTTCCTCAGCCTCGGCTATCGCCAGGGTGGCGACTATCATTTTGAAGCGAAAAAACTCTACGCCCGGCATTACGAGCCTCCGCGGGAGGATTTGCCCAAGGTGTTTATTTCCGAGCTATTGGTTGACCAGTGCTCCAAGGAACTCCAGTCAACGGTCAAGGGTCTGGTTGATCAGGTCTCACCCGAGGCGGTAGCAGCCAATGATTTTCTGTATTCGGGACGTCATTGGCAGATCGACTATGGCACTTACAGCAATCTGCTTCAGGAGAGCGAATACGCCGCCTGGATGGCCGCCTGGGGTTACCGGGCCAACCACTTCACAGTCAGCATCAATCATCTGGAGCGCTTCCGCACGGTGAGGGACATCAATCAGTTGCTGAAGGAAAACGGCTACGAGGTGAACGCCTCCGGCGGCGAAGTCAAAGGGTCGCCGTCAGAGCTGCTTGAGCAATCATCAACCATGGCGGATCGCGTTCCGGTCCAGTTCTCGGACCAGACCGTGACCATCCCCAGTTGCTTCTATGAGTTCGCCCTGCGCTACCCGAAGGCCGACGGCCACCTTTACTCCGGCTTTGTGGCGGCCTCGGCAGACAAAATCTTCGAGAGCACCAACGCCGGCCGTTGAGGGGCCGCAGCCGAGAGGCCTCAGGACCAGCCCTGCTCACCACGCAGGGGCACAAAGCGAACCGCGCCCAGATCTTCCGTGCGGAACTCATCATCGGACAGGCGGGTGACACGCTCCAGGTACTGAACGCCCTGTTCACCCCCTACCGGAATCACCAGGTGTCCGCCCAGGGTCAACTGGTGTTTCAGGGCCTCGGGTACCGCCGGGGCTCCGGCGGCCACCACGATGCCATCGAAGGGCTGGTGCTCCGGCCAGCCCAGGGTGCCATCGCCACAGCGCACCCGGACATTGTCGAAACCCTGCGCCGTCAACGCCCTTTCGGCCCTGTCCGCCAGCTCCTGAATCCGTTCGATGCTGAAGACTTCGCCGGCGATGCAACCCAGGACCGCCGCCGCATATCCCGACCCGGTTCCAATATCCAGAACCCGCTCGCCGCCCTCCAGGTCAAGGGCTTCGATCATCAGTGCCACGATATAAGGCTGTGAAATCGTCTGCCCGGCACCGATGGGCAGCGGACCATCCTCATAGGCGCTGTCCCTCAGGTGCACCGGTACAAATTGCTCCCGGGCCACCCGCCCCATGGCCTCAAGAACCGCGGGGGAATCAATGCCACGGGCCCGGAGCTGTTCGTTCACCATGTCGGCCCTGCGCTGCTCAAAAGCCCGATGCTCGCTCATGGCGCTGCCTCCAATGCCTGATCCATTTACCGGCCGTTACAAAGCAATAACCTTTTTACAACGGCGGCCTGCCCATTATCTGCCTACTTTTTAATCGCCGACAATAACAAACAGACAACGGAGGTCGCCCCTGGGTCACCGTTGTCGAGGAGGAGAAATGTCCACATCCGTTAACCACCTCGACGAGCGGACGCGGGACGCCGCGGAATTGCTCGAAGAGATCATGCCCTCCGCCATCACGCTTGCCATGATGCTGCGGCACCGGAAGATGGCCGCGTGGCTACGCGCAGAATTCGACGGCTACCAGGATCCGCAATCAGCACCACCTTACCGGCGCCAACTGCACGGTCATATTGTTGCCAGGTCGCCCCAGTACGGGTGGATTCCAGCACCGGTGAACGAGGAACAGAAAGACACCTACGGCCGCCTCGACCTCATCGACGGCGTAAAATCGCTGGAAAAAATCTGCGTCAATTGCAAGAAAGGCAATGGTAACCGCATCCTGCTGGAGAAAGACGACATGGCAATTCTCCAGAAGCACATCAATCTCACCGCCGAACTGGCCATCAACCTGAGTCGCGACACCTACTGCCGTTTGCTGAGAACCGTTCGTGCCAGCATCTACCTGTGGACCCAGGAACTCATGAATCAGGGCATTGCCGGTGAGCACAATCACTACAGCCAGGAAGAGCGGGCAAAAGTGGCGCATCTGGACGAGCCGGAGAAGTTCTGGCGACAGGCCATGGAGGAGGTGGACCAGCTACCGATTCCGAACGTTCGCGAGCGGGGATTTCTGGAACGGGTATTCGGGCGCGCCGGCTGAGGACGCACCCCAAGGCTCACAGAACGCTGACAATACCGAGGCTGCTGACCACCAGCAGAACAACGCCGAGCACCCGGAAAAACACCGGTGTCTCGGCGCGCAGCATGCGGTCGTGGGCGTAGAGGCCGATCACATGGCCCACCGCCGCACAGGGCAACAGCCACAGGTGATGGATCAACTGCAGATCGACGCCCGCCCAGATGAACGCCGCCATTTTGATGAGCACCAGAATGAACCAGAGCGCGAACAGCGTGTCTCGCAGCTTTTCCTTGGGCAGGTGCTGGGCCACCACAGCAATAATCAGCGGCGCACCGATCAGGGATGTGCCGCTGATGTAGCCCCCCACCATCAGGAAAATGGCATCCACCGCCCGACTACCGCTGCGAAATGGGCGATTGACGATGTAGGACACCGAGTAGAGCGCGACAATCACGAAAATAATGGCGCTGAGCACATCCGAGGGCATGGTGATCAGGCCGAACACGCCGATCAGCTTGGGCACGATCATGATGCCGAGAATGCGCCACAGATACCGCCAGTCAACGGTGCCCGCGCTAACCTCGCCCGGGGTAGAGCGGCTACGGTTGTTCATCCAGATGGTCAGCGAGGAAAACACCAGCAGATGAACGGCAATGATCGGCAGGAATACCAGCGGCTGATCATGCACCAGCAGCAGGAATGGCAACGACAGGACCGCACCACCGAAGCCAAGCCCCGAGCGGACAAAACCACTCCAGACAAAGATCAGGGCGATAAGAAGGTATTGGTAGTTGGCAAGATCAGACATGGAATCCCGAAATTGAAAAGAACCGCCAGTTGGCGAGAACTGGTCTAAACTCAGTCAGTTGTATAAAAACGATAATGTCCGGAGTACGTTGATGGCCCTGTCCTGGAACCAGAAATTCATGCTGTTGATCGTCGCCACCCTGATCGGGCTGGGGCTCGCCACCACCGCCTCCCTGAGCGGGCTGGGTCGGGTCTCGGACGCCTACGAGGCACGGGGGCAGGCGCGAGCCTACGAATCGGCATCCCTTACCCTGCTCAACGACTGGCTCGCCCTCGAGCGACTGAGCGGTAGTCTCGAGCCGGAACAGGTGGAGGAATACCAGCAGCAACTGGCCTCGCTGGCAGAACAGGCCACCTCACTCAGCGAGTCCGCCGTTACCCTGCCGGATGACGACATCGCCAGCATGGCAGAACAGATACAGGCTCAGGTGGCAGAGTATACCCGACTTCGGGCCGAATGGCTGGCCCTCAAGCAGCAACTGGGCCTGACCGCTTCCGATGGGTTGCGTGCCACCATGGCGACCGCCATTGATGAGAATCTCAGAAAAATCAGCATTTCCATCTTCAATAACGACATCAACACCATTGCCTCTACCTACCGGGACTACCTGGACACATTCGACCCTGCCTACGCCCAGGCCACGCGGGAAGCTCTCGAGCGCATGAAGGCGACGGTGGTCGAGATGGACTGGCAGGACATCGACATCGGCCAGGCCGTCAAAGCCTTCGACGAGGCGTTTACCCGGGCAGAAACCCTTGCCAGCCAGCTGGCTGGTATCGAGAGCCAGCTTGAGAACGTGGGAGGCGCGATACGCAGCCTGGTGAGCCGCCAGAATAACCTGCTCCGTCAGGAACTGATTGTGGCGACCAGCCAGCAGGCAGAGGACACTCGCACCTTCTCCACCTGGCTGATCATCATCACGGCGCTCGCCGTTGTTGTTATCCTGGTGCTCACCCTGACTACGGCCTCAAGAACCCTGGTAAAGCGTCTGAACGCCACCGTGGATCTGCTCACCCGTGTGGCCGGGGGCGATCTCAGCCATCGGCTGGAACCCGGCAAAAATCCCAATGACGAGTTCACGCGCCTGGGACAGGCCGCCAACAAGATGCTCGACGATGTCTCCGGCGTTATCAGCCAGGTGGTCGACGGCAACCGCATGTTGTCGGAGCTGCAACAGGAGCTGGACGGCCTGGTCGACAAGATGGGGCGCAATGGCGAGCAGGTGGAGGAAGAAACCGAACAGACCGCCACAGCCGTGCAGGAAATCTCCCACACGGCGGTGGATATTGCGAAGTACACCCAGTCAGTCAATGATGCTGTGCAGAGCGCCAACGGCGCCGCCCACTCCGGGGCCGATGTGGTTCGCCGCAGTGCTGAGACCATGACTTCCCTGGCCGAACGTATCCAGAAAACCCACGATCAGGTTGGCAAACTCGGCAAGACCGGTGAAAAGGTCAACTCCATCGTCGGAGTTATCAACGGCCTGGCCGAACAGACCAATCTGCTGGCGCTGAATGCCGCCATCGAGGCCGCACGCGCCGGAGAAGCCGGGCGGGGCTTCTCGGTGGTGGCCGACGAAGTGCGCTCGCTGGCCGAGAAAACCGTGAACGCCACCAACGGGATTGCCGAGATCGTGGACTCCCTGAACCAGGAAACCCGGGCCATTGCCCGCCTCATGGAAGAGGGTCTGAGTTCCGCCGGAGAGGGCGAGCAGAGCGCCCGTGAGGCGGCCCGCGCCATTGAACAGATCACCGGCGCCATCCGCCAACTGGCCGGCGACATGAACCAGGTAGTCTCGTCGGTAGAGGGCATATCCACCACCACGGAGGAAATCGCCCAGAAAGTGGAGCAGATCCATGGCCACACCCAGGAAACGTCTGGCATTCGTCAGAACCTCACCGCCCACATTGAACGGCTTTCGTCCCAGGTGACGACCCTGACCACGGCTTCGCAGGGCTTCCGTCTCTGAGCGTGGGTATGACCGGCAACACCTGGCAGTTGCGCGGCAAAGAAGACAGCGCTAGCATGGCAGATACTGTACATTTAAACAGTATCAGGTGTACCCATGAAAACCCGCGCCACGGCCCTCAATCCGCACAACCGTTTCCAGCCCATCGCCACCGACCGGGAGGTGGACGACGGCTGGTATCGGGACCCTGAGGACGAGTTCAACCCGGACAGCGTCGCCACTGAGGTTATTCTGGAGAATGCCAGAACCATCATCAGCCGGAATTCGTCACCAGACGTGCCGTTTGATCAGTCGATCAACCCCTATCGGGGCTGCGAGCATGCCTGCATCTACTGTTTTGCCCGGCCAACCCATGCCTACTGGGACATGTCACCGGGGCTGGATTTCGAGACCCGGCTGATCGCCAAACCCAATGCCGCCACCAGGCTCCGGGAAGAACTCGACAGGCCGGGTTACCGGGTATCGCCCATTGCCCTTGGCGTGAATACCGACGCCTACCAGCCCCTGGAGCGGGACCAGAGGATTACCCGGCAGGTGCTAGAAGTGCTGTCTGACTATCGCCACCCGGTCTCGATTATCACCAAGGGCGCGCTCATTCTCAGGGACCTCGACCTGCTTTCCGATATGGCGGCGCAGGGGTTGTGTTCGGTCAGGGTCAGCCTGACGACTCTGAGCAATGACCTCAAGCGCTCGATGGAACCCCGTACCGCGGCGCCCGCCACCCGCCTGAAAATGATCCGGCAACTCAGTGCCGCGGGGGTGCCCACCGGGATCATCCTCGGGCCGGTGATTCCCTTTGTGAACGATCATGAGATCGAGGCCATCCTGGAGGCAGCCGCCCGGGCCGGCGCCACCCGGGCCAGCTGGATTATGCTACGGTTACCTCACGAACTGGACGAGCTTTTCCAGGACTGGTTGCGCAGGCACTTTCCTCAACGGGCCGAACATGTGATGAACCGCATGCGCGACCTCCGGGGAGGCAAGAGCTATGATGCCACCTTCGGCCGACGGATGACCGGCACCGGTCCCTATTCGGACCTGATCCGTCAGCGATTCACCAAAAAAGCCCGCCAGCTGGGGCTCAACCTCCATGAGGCGGAGCCGCTGCGTGTCGACCGGTTCCGGCGCCCGGGTGGGGAACAAATGGCACTCTGGTGATATCAACAGAACTGGTAAGCTCAGCATTCCGGCAGGACCGGCCGCTCAGGAAGTATTGCCACGGGGAGGCAACCAAAACCCATGATCAACGTTCGTCACCTGTCGTTTGTGACTCTACTGGCGACCCTGTTGCCATCGCTCTTGCTTGCGCACGCCCATGCTGCCGAAGGCGCCAATGAACACATCGTCTCGAGAATCGAGGCACTGAACGGCGGTTTTCCGGTAGAAGTGCTTGGCAGCCCGCTCATGGCCAGCAAGGCGCTGCCCGCGTTCTACGCCAGCAACGGCTATCGCCTCGCCTGGGAATCGATGGAGTACCGCCAGCAACTGGCCGGGGCAATCGGGCGCGCCAGCGACGACGGCCTGCTGCCAGGTGATTACCATGCGGATCTCCTGGCAAGCCTGGCCTCCGCGCCGATAGCCGATATCTCGCCGGCACGCCGTGCCGATATCGACCTGTTGTTTTCCGACGCCTTCCTGGTGTTCGGGTCACACCTGCTGGAAGGCAAGGTCAACCCCCAGACCATCCACGCCGAGTGGACGGCCAACCGGCGCCAGCGGAAGATGGAGTCGGTACTGACCGATGCGCTCGACAGCGGCGATATCGGTGAGACACTGGATGCTCTGAGGCCGGCGCATCCCGCCTATCGCCAACTGATGGAAGTTCGCCGTTCACTGGCCTCGGAAGCCGGGGCGCCCTGGCAGCCACTGGCCGACAAACCCACGCTCCGGCCGGGTGAGCAAGACCCGCGATTGCCGGAAATACGCCACCGGCTGGCCGCCCTGGGCGACCTTGAGCCTTCCGGGAATGAAGACCACGCCACCCAGCTCTACAACGCACCCCTGGAAACAGCCATCAAGGCATTTCAGGCAAGGCACGGGCTGGAGGCGGACGGAGTGATCGGCCGGGACACCTTCAAGGCCCTGAACCTCACGCCTGCGGCGCGCATACGCCAGCTTGACGCCACCCTGGAGCGCTGGCGCTGGTTGCCTGAGTCCCTGGGCGAAACTTACGTGCTGGTGAACATTGCCGGCTTTGAGCTGACCATGGTTGACCGGGGCTCCGAAGTGCTGCGCAAACGCGTGATCGTCGGCAAGCCCTTCCGGCAAACCCCGGTCTTCAGCGATCAGATCGAATATCTGGTGTTCAATCCGACCTGGACCGTGCCCCGCACCATCATGCTGCAGGATCAATTGCCCCAGATCCTGAAGGATCCGGACTACCTGGCAAGGCTCAACATCAGCGTCTACCGGGGCTGGGGCGCCGATCGGGTGCGGATTGATCCTGCCATGATCGACTGGTCCGCCCTGGGCAAGAACAACTTCCCGTACCAACTGGTTCAGGAGCCGGGGCCTCAGAACGCGCTCGGACAGGTCAAGTTCATGCTGCCCAACCAGTACGACGTCTACCTGCACGACACCCCGGGCAGGGGGTTGTTTGCCAAGTCGGAGCGCACCTTCAGCTCCGGCTGCATTCGGGTTGAGCAACCCTTCGATCTGGCGGAACGCCTTCTTGCCGGTTCACCCAACTGGTCCCGGGCGAGAATCGACGGCATCGTTGACGGCCACGCGCCGCAAACCGTGCTTTTGCCCAGGCCCGTACCGGTTCATCTCCAGTACTGGACCGCCTGGGTAGACGGTGAAGGCCGAATTCAGTACCGCAACGATATCTACGAGCGGGATGCCCGCCTGCTCAAGGAACTTAAGGGATCCATGGAGGGCTGACCGGCGTGCATCGGTTTCTGATTACCTGTGTCTTCGGCCTGCTTCTGGCAGGCTGCCAGTCTCAACCACCGACCGGAGCTGATGTCGCGCCCGGCGCGGTGCTGATCAGTGCCCAGCATTGCCTGAGCGAATACCTCGAGGAACTGGAGAAAAACCACTATGGCCCCTGCCTGAAGATCATTTCGGTCGATGGGCAAGCGCCTCCGGTCCGCGCCGACGGCTTCATCGAGCTGCCCGCCAGAACGCCTGTGACGCTCGGTGTCAGTTGCGTCTACCGGCACGCCGATGGCTCACCCATTCCGGCCACCATGGAGAACACCGAATTTCCCGTTACCCGGACAACGTTCGAGAACCCGGGCACCCGCTGGTATCTGCACGCCCACAGACAGGCCCGGCAAGTGGTGGGGTGCGAGCCTACTCTGTCCCGCTCTGTCTATCCAACCTATGACACCGAGTAACACCCCGCGGGAAAACGACCGGACGCTGGTGCTCGCGGATGGCCGAAGACTGGCCTACACCGATTGCGGCGACCCGGAGGGCACTCCGGTGTTTTTCGCCCATGGTATGCCCGGCAGCCGTCTGGAAGGGTATTTTTTTGACACGCTTGCCCGGGCCCACCGCTTTCGGATTATCACCGTCGATCGCCCGGGCATTGGCCGGTCGGAGTTCCAGGCCGGGCGGACACTCCGGGATTACCCACGCGACATCGAACAACTTGCCGACGCCCTGGGCATTGATCGCTTCACTCACATGGGCTGGTCCAGTGGTGGCTCGCGGACGCTGGCGTGCTGCCACGGGCTGGCGGACCGCGTGGAGCTCGGTGTCTGTCTCTCTGGTTATACCCATTTCCCGGAATACCCCGGAAACGGGAGACTGCTCGAAGCCACCCACTGGCCCGGGCCGGCCATGGCCAAGCTCAGCCCGCGGCTGGTGCGGGTTGCCGTGTGCCTGGTCGCCTGGCTGTCCCGTGTCCAGCCGGGCCTGTACATGAGAAGTGCCCGGCAGATAGCGAGCGTCCATGACCGGGAGCTGCTTCAGTCGCTGGCTGGCGATGGCCGATTCCGGGCCGATCAGCTTGAGTGTCTCAACAGCCGCTGTCGGGCCATCGCCACGGATCTTCTGACCGAACTGGGTGACTGGGGTTTTCGCCTCGGCGATGTCCGTACGCCGGTGCTGATCTACCAGGGCGCCGACGATCCCTTTGTACCGGTGGACTATGCGCGCCACCTTGACGATAAACTGCCTGCCTCCGAACTCACCCTGATGACGGACACAGGCCATCTTTATCCGCTGTCCGGGGTGTTTCAGGAGCGTCTGTTCACACACATCCGGCAGATGCTTCTCAACGGCCGTACACGACCATTCACCGACAACTCTTCAAGGAATGCATCATGACCAACAAAGTGGACATTCATTACTGCACCGGCTGTCGGTGGCTGCTTCGCTCAGCCTGGATGGCGCAGGAACTGCTGACCACCTTCGAGGCGGACATCAGCGAACTGAGCCTGCACCCGGGCAGCGGCGGCATCTTCGAAGTCTGGGTGAACGGGGAGCGAGTCTGGTCGCGCAAGGACGACGGTGGCTTCCCGGAGATCACGGTGCTCAAGCAACGGGTCCGTGACCAGATCGATCCCGAACGCTCGCTGGGCCACTCGGACCGGAAGTCCGCCGACTCTCCTGAGTGATGCCTGACTGATCCCTGAGTGATCATTCAAAAATACTGACAGGCTGCTTCGATATTCTTCGCTTTAAGACCCACGCCTCCGGCCCGATAGTAGAGCGCCATACATACACCAACACGTGAGGGTAACTATGAGCGACGTAATGCAGCCTGTTCGATTCAGTTCCGTTGAGGTGCCCAACCGCTTTGCCCTGGCGCCAATGACCCGCACCAGCGCCGAAGCGAACGGCACGCCCAACGCCCTGATGGCGGACCACTACGAGCGGTACGCCAAAGGCGGTTTCGGTCTGGTGATCACCGAAGGCACCTACACCGACGACAAGGCCAGCCAGGGCTATGCCAACCAGCCTGGCATCATCAATGACCAGCAGGTTGCCGGCTGGAAAGCCATCGTAGACCGGGTCCACTCTGCAGGCAGCCGTATCTTCATACAGCTGATGCACGCCGGTGCCCAGTTCCAGGCCAACCGGTACACCGACCAGCCCCAGGGCCCCAGCCCGGTGATTCCCAAAGGTGCGCCGCTCGGTTTTTATGGCGACCAGACCGAATGGAAAACACCCGAAGCCATGAGCGAGTCTGATATACAGGCAGCCATCGACGGCTTCGCACTGTCTGCCGCCAACGCCAAAGCCGCCGGCTTCGACGGCATCGAAATCCACGGCGCCAACGGCTACCTGCTGAACCAGTTCCTCAGCACCCACTTCAACCAGCGCGACGACCGCTACGGTGGCTCTCTGGAGAACCGACTGCGCCTGGTGACCGAAGTGGTCAACGCCGTTCGCAAGGCAGTGGGTGAAGGCTTCCCCGTGGGCATCCGGTTGTCCCAGGGCACAGTCACCGACCCGGACTACCAGCTGCCGGAAGGCGAGGCCGGATTCCGCAGAATCGTGGAAGCCGTGCGTGACGCCGGAGCGGATTTCGTGCACACCACCGACGGCGATGTGAACCGGCAGCACTTTGCCGAGGGGAATGGCAGCCTGGCCAGCGTGGCTCATGAGGTCGTCGGCATTGAGCTGATCCTTAACGGCGGCATCGACGAGATCAACTGCCAGGACGTGGCCAACCAGTTCCCGGGCACCCTGCTGGCGGTCGGCAAGAAAGCCCTGGCCAATCCGGATTTCGTTCAGCGGCTCAAGGATGGCAAGGAAATCGATGACATAGACTTTGCCATGCTGCAGCCCAAGGCCACCATCCGCAACGAACTGGCCTGGCGCGAGAAGAACGCCGCCTGATCGGTTCAGTTAGCTGAGAAAAAGCGCCGGAGCTCGTCTTGGACGGCTTCCGGCGCCTCTTCCGGAAGGAAATGACCGCAATCAAGCGCGGTGCCACTCACATCTTCCCCATAATCACGCCACACCGACAGTACATCGTAGGTGCGGTGCACGAAGCCCCGGCTCCCCCAAAGCACCAGCAGCGGACAGCTCACCCGGTGCCCGGCACGTCGATCTTCCCGGTCGTGTTCAAGATCCACCGACGCGGCAGCACGGTAGTCTTCGCAGCTGGCATGAACGGCCCCCGGCGAAGCAAAGCAGCGAACGTAGTCGGCCACCGCCGCCTCATCAAACACAGCCCCCGGGGCGGACCACCGCCTGAGTTTCTCCCGGAGGAAGTACCCCGGGTCCTGGCCGATCATTCGCTCCGGCAGGCCATCCGGCTGGATCAGGAAAAACCAGTGGTAGTACCCGGTGGCGAACGCCTGATCAGTATGCTCGAACATGTGCAGCGTGGGTGCGATGTCCATGACACAGGCACGCTCGACCTGATCCGGGTAATCCAGGCACAGGCGATGGACAACCCGGGCGCCCCGGTCATGGCCAGCCACTGAAAAACGCGGATAGCCGAGCTCGGCCATCACGGACACCATATCGGCGGCCATTCGCCGCTTGCTGTAGGCGCTGTGGTCCGGATCGGAATCCGGTTTACCACTGTCGCCGTACCCCCTCAGGTCAGGGCATATTACCCGGAACTCCCTGGCCAGGGCAGGCGCAACCCGGTGCCACATCAGGTGGGTCTGGGGATAGCCGTGCAACAGCAGCAACGGTCGGCCAGCACCGCCCTCGGCGAGGTTGATGTCCACGCCATCGACCGCAATCGTTCGGTAGTGGAAAGGTTCAGGCAGTTTCATGGTGTACCCCGGGTTGGCCGTTTTTATGGATGGTCATTGCAAAGGTAGCAGCAGTTATCGCCCGGATCAGGCGAGATGACCATACGACCAACTGCCAGCAACCGGGATGCTATGCTCACACCAACAACCGACAGGAGCATGCATGACCTCCGATATCAGTATTGTCTGGCTGGGTACGCTGGCCAGCCTGTTCGCCGGTCTTGCCACCGGGGTAGGCGCACTCGCCATTTTCCTGGTGCGTACCATCACCCACAAACTCCAGGACGCCATGCTGGCAGCCGCCGCCGGGGTCATGCTGGCAGCCTCCTTCTTCTCCCTGCTCCTGCCCGGCCTGGAATACGGCGAACAGATTACCGGCCACACCTGGAGCGCGGCCCTGGTGGTGATACTGGGCGTGCTATCGGGGGCCGCAGCCATCTACTACGTGCATCAGAAGCTGCCGCACGAGCATTTCGAACTGGGCCGCGAAGGGCCGGAGGCATCCTACATCCGCGGTATCTGGCTGTTTATCATTGCCATTACCCTGCATAACTTCCCCGAGGGCATGGCCGTGGGCGTGGGCTTCGCCGGGGGTGATGTGAAGAACGGCTATGTGCTGGCCACCGGCATCGGCCTGCAGAACATTCCCGAAGGCCTTGCGGTGGCGTTCTCGTTGCTTGCCATCAACTACTCCCGGTTCCGGGCCTACCTGATTGCCCTGCTCACCGGGCTGGCCGAGCCCCTCGGCGGCCTGTTCGGCGCCACCCTGGTGTGGCTGGCGGAACCGCTGATGCCCTGGACCCTGGGTTTTGCCGCCGGCGCCATGCTGTTCATCATCAGTAACGAGATCATTCCGGAGACCCACCACCGGCAGTGGAAAATCATGTCCACCTTCTGCCTGCTGGCTGGCTTCGCAGTCATGATGTTTCTGGACGCCACGCTTGGCTGAGGCGATCGTCTCTGTCGCCCTTATCGCTCTTATGACCTGAACAGGCTCAGGCGCCAGGATGCCCCCAGACGCCCTCCAGGGCTTCGAGGGCCTCGGCGATCAGCGGCTCGTCCCGCCGGTCCCGATGCCAGATAAAGCTGAGGGCGCAGGGCAACCGGACACCCTCCAGAACCACCAGGCCCCGCTCCTGGCGCTCGGTCATGGCCAGGGCATCCCGGGCCAGACTCAGGCCCACGCCGGCCCGCACCAGGTCCAGCATGCACGCCTCCTGATCCACCTGGGCGACTCCCCGGGGCAGCACACCAAGCGGGTCGAGCACCCCCTTGAGCAGCCGGTGATGAACGGAATCCTCGGGCGTGACGATCCAGGGCATGTTCGCCAGATCCTCCCATCGGGTTGAGCTGATGCGCGGCCCCCAGCCTGCCGGTGCCACCACGTAGTACTGGAAACCCGTCAGCTCCCGGTGGGCAACCTCCGGCGCCAGGGAGCCGGGGCCAACACCCGGCGGGGCCAGGAAAAAACCCACATCCAGTCGGCCATCCCGCACCTGTTCCAGAACGCTGCCACTCATGCCCTGGCGCAGTTCAGTCTCCAGTTGCGGCGCCCGCTCCACCAGCCGGTGCAGGAACGCCCCCAGGCGAATGAACTCCGGATCCACGATGGTGCCGATGCGAAGGCGCCCCCTCAGGGTACTGTGCAAGGCCCGGGCGCTTTGCTCAAACGCCGCCAGAGCCGCAAGGGCTTTTTCAGCCACCGGCAACAATGCCTGGCCATCCGGCGTGAGCACCAGGCCCTGGGGTTTGCGCTGGAACAACTTCAGTTCCAGCTCGTCCTGGAGTTGCTTGAGTTTCAGGCTGACTGCCGGCTGGGTCAGGTGAAGACGGCCGGCCGCACGGGACACGCTGCCCTCGCGGGCAACGGTGACAAAAGCCTTGAGTGTTTGCAGGGGATGCACAGGTTCTTCGCTTCCTGATCGCCATTAGATATAAGGAAAGCTTATATCTGGCTTTTGGAAATCTCAATTGCCTGCCGATCGAATCGGCCCTACTCTGAGTAATTAATCGACAATTATCGCCTTTCGGGGCGCGAACACCCCTAAAGCCCCTTCACATTCGGGGTTTTCCGGAACAGCACGAGGCACACATGACCAGCGCGACTATCCAGCATTATATCAATGGCGAAATAACATCCGGGACGTCCACCCAGACGCAGGATGTGTTCAACCCGGCCACCGGGCGGGTTACCGGCCAGGTAGCCCTGGCCAATCAGGCCGATGTGGATACTGCGGTCGCCGCCGCCGACGCCGCCTTCCCTGCCTGGGCCGACACGCCGCCCATCCGTCGGGCGCGGGTGATGTTCCGCTTTCTGGAACTGCTGAACCAGCACAAGGACGACCTGGCCCGGGCGATCACCGCCGAGCACGGCAAGGTGTTCACCGACGCCCAGGGTGAAGTGGCCCGGGGCATCGACATTGTCGAGTTCGCCTGCGGCATTCCCCAGTTGTTGAAAGGCGACTACACCGAGCAGGTGAGCACCGGCATCGACAACTGGACCACCCGTCAGCCGCTGGGTGTGGTGGCTGGCGTTACGCCGTTCAACTTCCCGGCCATGGTGCCCATGTGGATGTTCCCGGTGGCTATTGCCGCCGGCAACACCTTTGTCCTCAAGCCCAGCCCCCTGGACCCCAGTGCCTCGCTGATGCTGGCTGACCTGCTCAAGCAGGCGGGCCTGCCAGACGGCGTGTTCAATGTGGTGCAGGGTGACAAGGAGGCGGTGAATGCACTGATCGAACATCCGGACGTGCAGGCACTGAGCTTTGTGGGCTCCACCCCGATTGCCAACCTGCTTTACGAGAAAGGCGCCAAACACGGCAAGCGCATCCAGGCCCTCGGCGGCGCCAAGAACCACATGGTGGTGATGCCCGACGCCGACCTGGACAAAGCGGTCGACGCGCTTATCGGAGCTGCATACGGCAGCGCCGGCGAGCGTTGCATGGCCATCAGCGTCGCGGTTTTGGTGGGCGACGTGGCCGACAAGATCATGCCCCGACTGGCAGAACGTGCCCGCGCCCTGAAAGTGAAGAACGGCGAGCAACTGGATGCCGAGATGGGCCCGATTGTCACCGCCGCCGCCCATCAGCGCATTACCGGCTACATTGACAAGGGTGTGGCGGAAGGTGCCCAACTGGTGGTCGATGGCCGCGAATTCGATACCTCTGGCACTGGCGAAGGCTGCGAGAACGGCTTCTGGATGGGCGGTTCGCTGTTTGATCACGTGACCCCGGACATGACCATCTACCGGGAGGAGATCTTCGGCCCGGTACTGGCCTGCGTGCGGGTACCGGACATTGCCACTGCCATTCGCCTGATCAACGAGCACGAATTCGGGAACGGCGTCAGTTGCTTCACCGAGAGTGGCAGCGTCGCCCGGGAGTTCGGCCGTCGGATCCAGGTGGGCATGGTGGGTATCAACGTGCCCATTCCTGTGCCCATGGCCTGGCACGGCTTTGGTGGCTGGAAGCGCTCCATGTTTGGCGATACCCATGCCTACGGCGAAGAAGGGGTGAAGTTCTACACCCGCCAGAAATCCATCATGCAGCGCTGGTCCGAATCCATTGATGCCGGCGCGGAATTTGTCATGCCAACGGCCAAATAACTTAAAGGTAGCCGCGGAGAAGCACCATGTCCGATAACAACAAGGCCACGGGACAGCTGGAGTACGATTACATCGTGGTGGGCGCCGGCTCGGCCGGCTGCCTGCTGGCCAACCGCCTGAGCGCCAACCCGGACAACCGGGTGCTGCTAATCGAAGCCGGCGGCCGCGACAACTACCACTGGATCCACATTCCGGTGGGCTACCTGTACTGCATCGACAACCCCCGCACCGACTGGCGCTTCCGAACCGAGCCGGACCCGGGGCTCAACGGTCGCTCGCTGATCTACCCCCGGGGCAAAACCCTGGGGGGCTGTTCCAGCATCAACGGCATGCTCTACATTCGCGGCCAGGCCCGGGACTACAACCAATGGGCCGAGGTAACCGGCGAGCAGGCCTGGAACTGGGAAAACTGCCTGCCGGACTTCATGCGTCACGAGGACCACTATCGACTGGACGAGGGCGGTGACGCCGACCCGGAGCACCATAAATACCACGGCCACGGCGGCGAGTGGCGGGTGGAGCACCAGCGCCTGAAATGGAAGGTGCTGGAAGATTTCGCCACGGCCTGTGTGGAAGCTGGCATTCCCCGGACCCGGGACTTCAACCGGGGCGACAACGAGGGCGTGGACTACTTCGAGGTAAACCAGCGCTCGGGCTGGCGCTGGAATACATCTAAAGCGTTCCTGCGCGAGGCGGAGAAACGCCCCAACCTGACCCTCTGGCACTCCACCCACGTACTGGGGCTGACCACCGAAACCGGCGATGCCGGCCCCCGCTGTACCGGTGTCAAGGTCGAAAGGCCGGGCACTGGCGAGGTGCTGGCGCGGGCCAAACGGGAAGTCGTGCTCTCGGCCGGCGCCATCGGCTCGCCGCAACTGCTTCAGCTCTCGGGTATTGGCCCGGCGGATTTGCTCAAGGAACACGGTATCGACGTTGTGCTGGACCTGCCCGGGGTGGGCGAGAATCTCCAGGATCACCTGCAGATCCGTTCGGTATACAAGGTCACCGGCGCCACGACCCTGAACACCATGGCCAATTCCCTGGTGGGCAAGGCCCGGATCGGCCTGGAGTACCTGCTCACCCGGTCCGGCCCCATGAGCATGGCGCCCTCCCAGCTGTGCCTGTTTACCCGCAGCTCGGACGAGTTCGACTACGCCAACATCGAATACCACGTGCAGCCCCTGAGCCTGGATGCCTTCGGCCAGCCCCTGCATGATTTCCCGGCCATCACCGCCAGCGTCTGCAACCTGAACCCCACCAGCCGGGGTACGGTGCGCATTCGCAGCCGCGATCCGAAAGAGGCACCGGCGATTTCACCCAACTACCTGAGCACGCCGGAAGACCGCAAAGTGGCGGCGGATTCGCTACGGGTGACACGCCGCATCGCGGAGCAGCCGGCATTCCAGAAATATCAGCCAGAGGAGTTCAAGCCGGGCCTGCAGTACCAGACCGACGACGAACTCACCCGGCTGGCCGGGGACATTGGCACCACGATCTTTCACCCGGTGGGCACCACCCGGATGGGACGTGCCGACGACGAGCAGGCGGTGGTGGACCCTCACCTCAGGGTCCGGGGAATGGCCGGGCTTCGTGTGGTGGATGCCGGCGTGATGCCTACCATCACCAGTGGCAACACCAACTCACCCACTCTGATGATTGCCGAGAAGGCCGCGCGCTGGATTCTGGCGGGCGAGTAGCCACGCGCTACTTCGCCAGCTGGCGGATCTCGTCGTACTCGCGGACTTGCAGCACCCGCTCAGCCGCAGCCTCTGTGGCCAGGCTGCAGACCTCATTGACCATGGCAAGGGCTACCGTTGCCGCCTCAATGCCCCGGTACTTGTCCAGGGGGCCGATCAGCAGGCGGTTCACCAGCGGCATGGCCTTGATCCCCAAGGCCTCCGCGGTGCGCTGCTCCTTGCGGTCACCCAGCAGAAGACTCGGATGATAGATGGACAGGTAGGGGTAACCGAGGTCTTCAAGGGCATCCTCAAGCTCCCCCTTCACCCGGTTGTAAAAGATGGTGGAGGAGGACGACGCGCCGATGGCAGACATCAGGATAAACGCCCGGACGCCGTGGGCCCGGCCCAGTTCTGCCGCTTTCAGGGGATAGCCGAGATCCACCTTTCGAAACTGGGCCTGGGAGCCGGCCTTTTTGATGGTGGTGCCGAGGCAGCAGACGATGGCGTCCACATCAAACAGGCTGGCGTGGGCGTCCAGATTGTCGAAATTGACCTCATGCTGGGCCAGTTTGTCGTGCAGGGTCGGCAACCGGTGGCGCACCAGGGCCACCACCTGATCAACCTCCTCCCGGGCCAACAGCCCCTGAAGAACCTGCCCGCCAGTCAGACCGGTCGCACCGAGCAACATCACCTTCATAACAGATCTTCCCGCAAACAAACCTGCTGCATCATAGCAAAGACCGGCCGGCTGGCGCCTTCCCTGGCAAACACCACCCCCCAAAAAAGAGCACCGGGACAAGCCCGGTGCAAAGACTGACAACAGATCGTCGGTCGGGAGTTATCAGGCGTTTGCTAGTCGCTGACCGGGCTCTCCTTCATCGCCGCATTCATCCGCCGGCGCAGCAGCGGCCCCACGAGGTACGGCAGGATCAGCCCCAGGCCAGCGACAATCCAGAGCCCCATCGCCAGCGGGCTGCCCCAGAGAATGCTCCAGTCACCGTCCGACAGCACCATGGCATGGCCGAGGTTCTTCTCCATTTCCGGCCCGAGCAACAGGCCGAGGATGATTGGCACCAGGGGTATTTCCAGCTTGCGCAGGAAATAGCCTGCAATGCCGAATGCCACCATGAAATAAAGATCGAAGGTGCTGTGACTGATGGAGTAGATACCCACGAACGCCACCATGGTGACGATCGGCAGCAGGTACATGGGCGGCACCGACAGCAGCTTCACGAAGAAGCCCACCAGCGGGATGTTCAGCACCAGCAGCAGCACGTTGCCGATCAGCAGCGCCGCGATCACACCCCAGACGATGTCAGCGTTCTGGGTGAACATCAGCGGTCCCGGGGTGATATTCAGGGAGATCAGCATGGCCAGCAGCACGGCGGTGGTGCCGCTGCCCGGAACACCCAGGGTCAGCATGGGCACCAGGGCACCTGAAGACGCGCCATTGTTGCCGGCCTCCGGCGCCACCACGCCCCGGATATCCCCCTCACCGAACGTGCCTTTCCTGCCGACCACCTGCTTTTCCAGGGTGTAGCTGATAAAGCTGCCCAGGGAGGCACCGGCGCCCGGCAGTACGCCGGAAATGAATCCCAGGATACCGCCGCGAAGCTGGGTGGGAAGCGTGGTCACCAGTTCCTTGAAGGTCAGGGTGAGTTTGCCTACCTGCATCTTCTCGCGACCACCACCCATCCGGTGTTCAACGAAGAACAGCAGTTCGGAGATGGCAAACAGGCCCACGATCGCCAGGATGAAGTCGATACCCTCATAGAGTTCCAGCACTCCGAATGTGTAGCGCTGGGTTCCCGTGGAGATATCAATGCCAACCGTTGAGATCATGATGCCCAGGGTCGCCGCAATCACCGTTTTCATCGGGTTCTTGCCGGTAATGCCCCCGAGGGTGGCAAAGGCCAGCAGGAACAGGGCAAAGTACTCCGCCGGCCCGAAGGTCAGTGCGAATTTTGCCAGCACCGGTGCGAGCATGATCAGACCGATGGTGCCGATCAGACCGCCGGCAAAGGAGGCGATGGCCGACACCGCCAGGGCATCGGCAGCGCGGCCTTTCTGTGCCATGGGGTAGCCATCGAGGCAGGTCATCATCGCCGGCTCGTCGCCGGGTATGTTCAGCAGGATCGACGATATCCGTCCGCCGTACATGGCGCCGGCGTACACCGCTGTGAGCAGGATCATCGCCGTTTCCGGCGGCAGCCCGAGGGTGAATGCCAGGGGAATCAGAATAGCGACGCCATTGGCCGGCCCAAGGCCAGGCAGACAGCCGATCAACGTACCAACGAAGGCGCCAAAGAGCGCAAACATCAGGTTGTAGGGGGTCAGCGCAACCGCGAACCCCTCCATCAGAAAGCCGAGAGTTTCCATCAGTGCACCTCCAGCAAGCCGGCGGGCAGGCTCAGGGACAGGCCGTAGTTGAACAGCACGAACACCACCACAGCGCTCGCCAGCCCGGTCACGAAGGCCCGTTTCGGTTCAGCGCCCATACGCCAGCTCAAGGTGCCCACAGCCAGGGTAGTGGCAATCACAAAGCCCAGCGGCTCGAGCAAGAACGCATAGACCACCAGAACCGCCACCGACACCACCAGCTCCAGGGCAGACTTGCCCAGGGGCCACTGGGCGTCCGGGTCCGGCTTGATCATCAGGTAGAGACTGCCTGCAACCAGCACCACCGAGAGGATGGTGGGAAAGGTTTCCGGGCCCACGGCTTCGGCGCCGCCAAACGGCTCGGGCCACTGTTGGGCAGCCCAGCCATAGGCAACGGCGAGAACCAGAAGGCCCAGGCCGAGAACGCGATCACCGAGGCTGCTCATTTGAGCAGCCCGATTTCGCGGGACAGGTTCTCGATGTCCTGAACCTGGTTGCGCACGAACTCATCAAACTTGTCCGCCGGCGGATGGAACGGGATCAGGCCGTTGCTCTTCATCACCTGCTTCCACTCGTCACTGGCGTACAGGGTATCGACGGCTTCCACCCAATAGGCCTTGGCGGCCTCGTCCGCACCCTTGGGCATGTAGAACCCGCGCCAGTTCGGTCCCACCGCATCAATGCCCTGCTCTTTAGCGGTAGGCAGGTTGCCGAACTTGCCCGGCAGGCGCTCGTCCGCCAGCACCGCCAGAACGCGCAGGTCGCCGGACTCCATGAAGCCGGTCGCCTCGGAAATATCGCCAGTAAAGGCGTCAACCTGACCACCAACCACCTGGGTCATGGCTTCGCCACCGTTGTTGTAGGACAGGTATGGAATGGACGGCAGTCGGTCAGCACCGGCGGCCTTGGCTGCGATCAACACTTTCAGGTGATCCCAGCCACCCCGCGCGCTGCCACCGGCAAACTTGACGGACTTGGGATTGGCTTTCACGGCTGCCATCAGGTCGTTGAGCGTCTGGTACTTCGAATCCTTGCCAACGGCGATGATGCCGTAATCAGCGCCCAGGGCGCCTACCCAGGTCACCATGTCGGCGTTCATGCCGGGAAACTGCTTCTGGGCCAGACGGGTGGTAGTCGCGGTGGACGCTGCCACCAGCAGCTTGTTGTCTTCGGCCCGTTTGCTAACGGTATGGGCGTACGCAACACCGCCGCCGGCGCCAGCCATGTTGACGGTCTGGACGGTGCCTTCCACCAGGCCAAGATCCTGCAGCACGTTACCAACGCTGCGGCAGGTAAAATCCCAACCGCCACCGGGATCGGCGGGCGCCAGGCATTCGACTTTTCCGGAGGGCTGCCAGGCCATGGCAGACATGGAGACGGCGGCAGCCGCCACGAAAGACAGGGTTCTCTTGATAAACATGGTTGTCACCTCATCAACTTGTTGTTGTGATCGCCCCTGAGGCAGGACCGTGTTGGCCAGGTCCCTGGCTTTGGCAGGCCAGAGGAGCGATTGCAGGCAGGTTAATAGGTGAAACCCGAAGCCTTGAAGCTTGTGCACGTAATGCCTTTAAAGGGCATTTACCGCATTTTGTTCATAAAGATCACGGGCATGTCCCGGAACGATGCAGTACCCTGAACGGACAATGACAACAAGCCCGACACCGCCTGTGTTTCGAAAGACCAAACTCAAAACCCGAATGATCCTCACCCTGGGACTGCTGGGCGCTTTGCAGACTGTCCTGATCGGTGGCTTTGCCGGCTTCTACCTGAGCGATTCCCTCTACGACGAAATCGGCCAGCGCGCGCTTATGGTGGCCAAGACAGTGGCCGCCACCCCCGCGGTGATCGAGGGTGTCCGGGAGCGGGACATCCACGGCCTGAACCGGCTCGCGGAACGGCTCGCAGAGACCAACGAAGCCCTCTTCATCGTGATCGGAGATGCCGAGGCAATCCGCCTGGCCCATCCCGACCCGAGCCGGATCGGGCATTCCATGGGCGATGACGATGGCGACTATGGGCGCAAGGCCCTGGTGGATGGCCAGGCCTACGTTGCCCGGGCCAGGGGCAGCCTCGGGGAATCCATGCGCGGCAAGGCACCGGTGATTGTTCCCGATACCGGCAACATCATCGGCATTGTCTCCGTCGGCTACAGCCTCCAGCAGGTGGAAACCACCATCCGTCGCTACAATTTCGTGCTCTATGGCGTGGTGGGGCTGATGCTGCTGGTAACGATCCTGTCCGCCATAGTGATCGCCGGGCGCTTCAAGCGAGCCATCTTCGGTCTGGAACCGGAGGAGATCGCCCGGCTGTTCCGGGAACGTGAAGCCACCCTGCAATCGGTGCGCGAGGGCATCATTGCGATCAACCGCGAGGGCATGATCACCACCGGCAACCGGGCCGCCTATGAAACCCTGGACCTGCCCCCGGAACCGCCACTGGCTGGCCAGCACGTGCTCGATGTCCTGCCGGAGAGCAGCCTGCCCGCCATTCTGGAGTCCGGGGAGCCGGACTTCGACCGGGAAATATGGCTTCGGGGCCGGCAGATGGTGGTCAACCGGCTGCCAGTACGCCAGGGCGACGACATTATCGGTGTGGTCGCCAGCTTCCGGCTGCGTGACGAACTTGATCAGGTCAGCCGCCGGCTGACTCGCATCCAGCAGTACGCCGATACCCTGCGCAGCCAGACCCATGAATATTCCAACAAACTGCACACCATTGCGGGCCTCATCCAGATTGGCGCTACCGAGGAAGCCCTGAACCTGATCGGCAGCGAAGTCAGCGATCACCAGGCACTGATCCATCTGCTGCTTGAGGCGGTACCGGATCCGGTCATTGCCGGCTGCCTGCTGGGCAAGTACAACCGGGCCCGGGAAATGGGACTGCGACTGGAGATTGATCCGGACAGCCGGATGTCGGACCTGCCCGCCACCCTGCCCCGGGACCAACTGGTCAGCGTACTGGGCAACCTGATTGATAACGCCCTGGACGCCACCCTTGCCAATACCGGGGCAGGCGGCCGTGTTCAGCTGTCCATGACCGACCTGGGCCAGGAACTGATTTTCGAGGTGGAAGACCAGGGCTCAGGGATTCCGGAAGCCGAGCGGCAGCGCATTTTCGAGAAGGGCGTCAGCACCAAGGACGGCGAGTCCAGGGGCTATGGCCTGCATCTGGTGCGCCAGTTCCTCAACCAGTGGGGAGGCTCGGTGACCGTGGACGACGTGCCGGAGGGCGGCAGCCGGTTTACCCTGTACCTGCCCAAGATTGCCAATGGGAGAGCGTACCCGTGACCTGCATTCGCATAATGATCGTTGAGGACGACCCGAGAATCGCTGAAATCCAGAGACGGTTCGTGGAGCGCCTGGATCAGGTGGAGCTGTGCGGCATCGCCCATACCCTGGCCGATGCCCGGGAGCAGATTGAGGTTCTGGCGCCCGATCTCATCCTGCTGGATGTCTACTTTCCCGATGGCAATGGCCTGGACCTGCTTAGGGAGCTGAGAGCCGCCGACAGCGGCAGCGACGTCATTCTCATCACCGCCGCCAAGGAAGTGGAAACCCTGCGCAGCGCCCTGCGAGGCGGTGTCTTCGACTATATCCTCAAGCCCCTGGTGTTCGAGCGCCTGCAGGAGGCCGTCAATGGCTACCGCAGCCACATGGAGCGCCTGGCCACCCTGCATCAGGTTGCCCAGAAAGAAGTGGATGCACTGCTTCCGAGGGCGCCCATGGAGAGCTCCCGAAGCACGGAGGAACGCTTACCCAAGGGCATTGATGCACTGACCCTCGACAAGATTCGTGAGGTTATGACGGGTGCAGGCAAACTGAGCGCCGAAGAAGTCGGCAACGCCATCGGCGCCTCCCGCACCACCGCGCGCCGCTACCTGGAGTTCCTGGTTGGCGCCGGTGAGTTGTCGGCGGAAGTGGCCTATGGCAGTGTCGGTCGGCCTGAGCGAAGATACTGCATGGCGGATACCAAGCCCTGAGATCCCTCAAACCCTGGAGCCTGCGCGTGAAGTTACTGATGATCCCCTTGCTGGCCATGGCCCTGCTCACCGGCTGCCAGGAATCCCCGACCGGCCGGAACCGTCTGGCACTGGTGCCCGATGCAGTCATGGCCGACATGGGCCAGGACAGTTTTGAGCAGATGAAGCAGCAGAACACCGTGGTCACCCGCCCCGAGGTGAACCGGCTGGTGCAGTGCATCACCGGCGAACTGGTGGCCGCTGCCCGCACCGAGTACCCGCAGGCCCCCGTGCCCGAGAGCTGGGAGGTGGCGGTGTTCGAGGCTTCGAGCCCAAACGCCTTTGCGCTTCCGGGCGGAAAAATCGGCGTGCACACCGGCCTGCTCCGGATCGCCGAAAACCCGTCCCAGCTGGCCACCGTGATCGGCCATGAAATTGCCCACGTGCTGGCCGACCATGGCAATGAGCGCCTTACCCAACAGCTGGGCGTGCAGGCCGGCATGCTGCTGGTGGGCCTGTTTACCGAAAGCGAGATTGCCGAGGATCAGATCCAGCAGGCCCTCGGGATTGGCGCTCAACTGGGACTGACCCTGCCATTCAGCCGCGCCCATGAAGAGGAGGCCGATCTGATGGGCCTGAGCATCATGGCGAGAGCCGGCTTCAAGCCCGGCGAGAGTGTTCAGCTGTGGCAAAACATGGCGCAGGCGTCCGGCACCCAGCCACTGGAATTTCTGTCAACGCATCCCAACCACGACACCCGCATAGCGGCGCTCCGCAATCAGCTCGAGGCGGCGAGGGCAATATCCGAAACCGTCCCACCCGCGAAGTGCCAGATCTGAACTAGCCAAGATCGGCGTAGAATTGACTATCATCAAGTCATTGGCCCGTTGGCGAGTGAGGCTCCCCATGGTGGAACGTCTGCCCTGCCCGGACGGTCTCCGGCTGGTTCTGACACCCAACCGTTCCCTGAGCTGGCATGGTAATGTCAGGATCTGGATCGGGCTGTTTGTGGTCTCCGCGTTCATCACAACCGGCTTCAGCCTTGCCGGCGCCTGGGTGATCATTCCCTTTGCGGGTCTGGAACTGATTGCCCTGGCCTGCGGCATCTATGTAACATCGCGCGCCTGCCAGCGCCAGGAAGTACTGGTGATCGGAGACGAAAACATTCGCCTGGAAAAGGGCATCCGGCGCAAGCAATCCGAATGGACCCTGCCCAGGCGCTATGCCAGGCTCAGTGTCCACGCACCGCGCCATCCGTTCACACCCGCGAGACTGTTCCTGAGTCACCGTGATACCCAACTGTCCCTGGGGGGCTTCCTCAACCTTGAGGACACCGAAAAGCTTCTCGACATCCTCGAACACCGCGGGCTTCTGATTGAACTAAAAGAGCCCGATGCGGACATCGGGCTCTGGTTCTGAAAGGAGTCTCAACCCTAAGCCGGCAACAGTTCACTCGTAGCTGGCGACGATCCTGTCGATATCACCGGCCGCACGGGCTTCATCCAGAGCCTTCTGGAGATCGGCAACGATGCGTGGGTCGGTGTTGGTACTGAAAGCCAGATACATGGGCGTTTCACGGAACACCAGCACAGGCTTGAGACCGGTGATGCCATGCTCCTCTTCCGCCATCAGCGGGCCAACCAGACCGTCGGTCACCCACAGATCCGCCTGCCCCAGGGTGAGTCTTCGCGCGTTGACATCGCTGGAGACGCCCATGACAACGTTGAAGCCCTGATCCACCAGGTACTCCGACATGACGTCGCCCTTGTAGCCTGCAATGTTGAGATTTTTCGCGTCCGCCAGTGAATCCAGGGTCAGATCAGAATCCGGGGCGGCAAAAAGGGTCCACTTGATCGAGGCCAACGGGCCCACCCACTGAAACTGGTCCTCGCGCTCATCGGTACGGGCGGTACAGAAAAGCCCATGGTTCTCCCGGTCCTGAACCCAGTTGTAGGCGTAGCTCCAGGCCCGCATTTTCATGACGTAGTCGTAGTCCACCCGGCTGAGCATGGCCTTGACCATATCGGCACAGATGCCACTGATGTCTTCCTCGCTGTGCGCAAAGCCCTTACCGGTTTCAGAGGTGTTATAGGGCGGGTAGTTCTCGGTGAAGATATACAGACGCTCGGACGCCAGTGCCGGGATGGCAATGGCCGACAGCGACAACGCGGCAACGCCGTTTCGGAGGCATTTGATAACCCGGGAGGAAACCGATGGGTAGTCAGAGGGCATTTTCTGGTCCTTTGTTGACAAGCCTGGTGGGTGCGAGCGCCGGGCGCGGCACTCATTCTTTTTCTGTACAGTCAAAAAATCCAGTTGCAAAAGCGACACAGTGTCAGTTTTTGTCACTCCCGTTGGAGGATTGTGCTAACAGGCCCCATGATTGCCTGTCCCGTCAAAAAAGTCAGTGACAAAACGTATCTGAGCCGTAGTGAATCGCAAAGTCAGCGGCGAGCGCCGCCTTATTTGTCTCGCGCGGTACTCACAATGGCAGGCGCCACTACCCTGAGAGCACCTTTATGCAGACTTACGCGCAGAGGCGTTTTCGAGACCACATCGCCGTCGGCCGTCACGGTCTTGGGTTTGCGGGTCTGAACCCGGCAATGGGTCCCTTTAAGATGTACCAGCGTACTGGTACGTCGGGGCGACTGGCGATTAAGGCGAACCGTGAGGAAAGTCAGCAAAAGTTGCAACAGGGGACGCGGCCGGACCGCAATGACATCCAGTTGGCCATCGTTTGCGGAAGCCTCGGGAATTTCGTTACCACCGCCGAAAAACGCGCCACTGGCGACGGCGATGGAAAGCCAGCGGCCCTGAACTACGCCCTTGTCGCACTCAATGATGGCCCGGAAGCCGCGTCGGGCATTGATGCGTCGTAGCAGTTGGGTCCCATAGCTGAAACGGCCGAAAAACCGTTTCTCGGTGGTGCGCGACTCCCTTGAGGGCAGCGTACCCAGCCCGATATGAGCCACGTTCAGGAAAATACCATCACCATGCTCGGCGACATCCACCTGCTGGGTCGAGCCGCGGGCAATCAGTTCGCAGAGGGCCTCTGGCTCCGCCGGTAGCGCCAGATTACGGGCAAAATCGTTGGCGGTTCCCGACGGCAGAATAGCCAGGGTAGCCTGCTTTTCGCGACAAACGCGAGCGCCAAGATTCACCGAGCCATCCCCACCGGCAACAATCAGCGTGTCGTCCGGGCGCAGTTCGTGCTGCCAGTCGCGCTCCTGGAAGTCGCAACAACGTGGGTGCGCGATACCTGCCTGCGCCAGGTGAGCCAGCCAGAACTCGCGGTCTCGCCCGCCATCGCCCGATTTCGCATTGCAAACCAGCCAGTAGGTCATACGGCTTCGTCCCTGTTAATTGACGCCCCGTAAGAGGGACGGCACACTCAGCTGCGTCGTTCCCTCACAATAACAAACCTCAAGGCAAGCACCATGGATTTCGTCAGAACTCCCGAAAAGCGTTTTGAACGCCTGCTCGATTACCCCTTTGATCCCCACTACCTGCACGTGGGTGGCCTGCGGATGCACTACGTGGACGAGGGGCCTGCCGAAGCCCGCCCCATTCTCATGATGCACGGGGAACCTTCCTGGTCGTACCTTTACCGCCACATGATTCCTGTGTGCGCGGCTGCTGGCCACCGGGTGATCGCGCCCGACCTGATCGGTTTCGGTAAATCCGACAAACCCACGAACCTCAGCGATTACAGCTACCAGCAGCACATGGACTGGATGCAGTCGTTCCTCGACCAGCTCGACCTGAAAGACATCACCCTGGTGTGCCAGGACTGGGGCTCACTGCTGGGGTTGCGCCTGGCGGCGGAAAATCCCGACCGGTTCCGGGCCATCGTGGTAGGCAACGGCATGCTGCCCACTGGCGATCAGAAAGCACCGGCGGCGTTCAAGGTGTGGAAGAATTTTGCGCTGCACAGCCCGTGGTTTCCGATTGCCCGGATCATCAACACCGGCTGTTTCCGGAAACTGGGACCGGATGAAATGCGCGCCTACGACGCGCCCTTCCCGGGCAAGAAATATAAGGCGGGGGCCCGGGCCTTCCCAAGGCTTGTTCCCATGCACCCGAACGACCCCGCCAGCGAGGCCAATCGCAACGCCTGGAAAGTGCTGGAACGCTGGGAAAAACCGTTCCTGACCACCTTCAGCAACGGCGACCCGATCACCCGGGGTGGGGACCATTACATGCAAAAGCGGATTCCCGGCGCGAAAGACCAGCCCCACGTAACTCTCAAGGGCGGCCACTTCCTGCAGGAGGATTCACCGGTTCCCTTCGCCCGGGCGATCAACAGTCTGCTTGAAACGCTAGCCTGAGCGGAGCGTCATTCCTGGCGCACCGGCACCCTCGGCCGGTAGTGCCAGGATGACCAGCTGTAAAGGCAAAGGGCAATCCAGATGACGAGGAAACTCATCAACTGCGCCTCGCTGATCGGCTCGGAGAAAACCAGCAGGGCGATAGCAAACTGGAGGGTCGGGTTGATGTACATGAGAAATCCCACGGTGGCCAGCCGCAGCCGACGGGCAGCACCGGCAAACAGCAGCAGCGGGATGGCGGTGACCACACCGCTGGCAAGCAGCAGGCTGCCATTGTGGAGACTGTCCGTGAAGTGCGACGCGCCCTCTGCCACCAGCCAACCAAACACCAGCAGAGCCGGCGGCAGCAACAACAGGGTTTCCACGAACAGGCCTGACAGGCCGTCCAGCAGTACCTGTTTGCGCACGAGTCCGTAGGTGCCGAAGCTCAACGCCAGGCCGATGGAAAGCCAGGGCAACTCCCCGAGCAGCACCAGCTGGATGAGAATACCGATGCCCGCCAGTACGACCGCCACCATTTGCCAGGTGCCCATGCGTTCACGCAGCACCAGCATGCCCAGTGCAACATTCACAAGCGGTGTCAGAAAGTAGCCGAGGCTGGCCTGCAGCACGTGCCGGGTCTCAACCGCGTAAATGTAGATGCCCCAGTTGGCGGCAATCAGGACGGCACAGGCCAGCACCCGCCAGAGCTGGGAGGGATCCCGGAGCGCTGCCCGAACCGCAGGCCAGCGTCGCAACCCCGTGATTACCAGAGCCAGAAACACGCACGACCAGATAATCCGGTGCACAAGAATCTCGAAGGCCGGTACGCCCTGGAACAGGGCAAAGAACAACGGAAAGCAGCCCCAGATGGAATAGGCGCTCAGGCCATACCAGACGCCCCTGGTGGTTTCGGTCATGAACCCGCGCTCCCTGTCCCGGCTGCAACCGTCATGCGGGTTTCTTCTGGGTGACCACCAGGGCCACGCCAACGATGGCAATCAGGCCGCCGGACATGGCCAGCCCGCCCAAGCGTTCATCGAACAGGAAATAGGCCTCCAGGGCGGTCACCGGCGGCACCAGGTAGAACAGGCTGGCCACCTGCGACGCCGCACCCTGTCGAATCAGCCACATCAGCAGCAGTACCGCGCCGATGGACAAACCCACCACCAGCCACGCCATGGACAGCTGCAGTTGCAGGCTCCACTCCACCTCGCGGGTTTCCAGGGCAAAGGCGCCGAGGGTAAACAGGGCGGCCGCCGCCGAGAACTGGATCAGCGAGCCGGCCACCAGATCGGCGCTGGTGCCAAAGCGTTTCTGGTAAACGGTGCCCATGGAAATACCGGCCAGCGCAAGCACGGCCCACAACAGACTCCAGGGCGAATAGCCCGGCCCCTGGCCGCCGGTGCCGTATTTCTCGAACAGCACCAGCGCCACACCCACCAGCCCCAGGGCCAGACCAGCCCACTGGCGGGCGCTTACCGCCTCGCGCAGAATCACCACCGCCGCTGCCGCCGTTACCAGGGGCTGAAGCCCTACGATCAGTGACACGATGCCGGAAGCCATGCCGTCCTGAATCGCGTAGTACACGCCGCCCAGGTAGAAGCCATGCACCAGCAGGCCGGTGACAGCCAGATGCCCGGCACTGCGCCACCCTGGCCAACGGGTCTTCATGATCAGCGCCAGGCCTGCCAGCAGCACCAGAGTCAACAGCATGCGAATGAGCAGCAGGGTGAACGGCTCTGCGTAGGGCAGCCCGTATTTGGCGCCGATGAAGCCAGTACTCCAAAGCCAGACAAACAGGGCCGGAACAAAGAATGAGAAAAACAGTGAACGCATGATTCGAAACCGGGCCAGGTGGATCTGTAAATCGTCTACTCTATAAGTTAGCAGGCAAACAAAACAGATACAGAAAACCCGGTTCCGAACCAGTACAGATAATCAGGCGGGTGACTCCGGCAGCCTTACTTCGATCTCCGGTTGGCCGTTGTGCCAGCGCCCTTCCCAGGTCACCTCCGGCGTTCCTCCCGGATTGGGCTGCACGGTGATATCCAGGGTGCCAAAGCGCGTGGGCGCGGGACCGAACCGTATCGGCTGTTCCTGCTGAAGCCACCGCGGCGGAATGCCGGCGCACAGGATCAGGCGCTCGCCTTCCTCGCGCACGAAACAGTTCCGGACCATCAGCACCCACTCCGCCGATGCCCACACATGGTGGCCGTCGCCCATGCAGCCGCCACCGGTCGACGGATGGATCGCTTCCGGCCACTGCCCCGTGGGTGATGCCAGGCCGGCGACCGCGTCCACCAGTTCAAGAAAGCGCGGATCCCCTGCCCTCAACAGTACCTGCGCCACGTGCAGGGTGAGGTAGGCGTTCAGTCCGGAATGGATCATGTCCTGGTAGAAGGCGCCCTTCACAAAGCACTTGTCGAGCAGGAACTCCACGCAATCCAGCAGGCGCGGGTCGTCCGGTTCGCACAGCTGGGTCGGATAGCCCATGGCCAGCGAGCCGATGGCCCCGGCATCGAGACGGCGATAGGGAGACGCCGGCATGCCGGGGCGCTTGAGGCGTTCGGCACAGGTCGCGAGGCTTCTGTCGATGGTCTGGGAAAACTCCCGCGCCCCGGCACCAAACCGCTCGCTGGTTTCCTTGTCCAGTGGCCGGAACAGGGCCTCGGCCGCTTCCAGACCGGCCACGCCCCAGAAATCGTCCCAGTAATAGTAATCGTTGGGCCCCAGGTGCTCGGCACTGAATCCGGCCGGCAACAACCCGGCATGCGGTTTGTTCAGGGTATCACTCACCCGTTTTTTCTGGATCCAGCGCGCGCCCTGGCGCACCGGCTCCTGCCACTCACGGTGCAGCGGGCGACCAGTCAGTTCATGGAATCGCCGGAGAATCCAGAGTACTTCCCCGTTGGCGTCCCACTCGCCTTCCTGGGACCGGAAATAGCCGCTCTTCAGCTGCCGGTCGGGAAACTGATACAGGGCGCGTTCGGCACGGTCAGTCAGGCCCGTACACAGCAGCGCGTGAATGATGAAGGCGGCATCCCGGAACCAGAAGCGCTTGTAGGTATAGGGTCCCGGGTAGACATCCTCGGGGGAGTGCAGAACCAGCGAGTGAATGGCGGCTTCGTACAGGAAGCGCCAGGTGTCGTCCGGGCATTCAAGCCGGGCATGGCCCTTGAGGGCCCGGGCCCAGCCGTCCCCCGGAATCGCCGGTGCCGGCGCCTCGGCCAGGGGTACCCGCACCGTCAGCTCGGACATCTCGCCCGCCTCCAGCGGAAACAGGGCGGCCGCGGTTACCATGCCCACGTCGCAACGGCCCTCACTCTGATCCTCCTTGTCGAACAGGTGAATGCGCACGTCGCCCTGGCTGTAATCCGACACATGATGGCGCTCGGCCGCCTGACTGAAAAACACACTCTGCTTGCCGTCCACCTCCCAGGCATCGCGCCGTTCCGACAACCGGACCCGATTGATGAAGCTGATGCCCTCGGGGTTGGCAGGCCGCAGGGACAGCACCAGCGATCCGGAGGTGTCAGACAGCGCCGTCAGCGTCAGTTCGCACACGGGCCGGCCGCCTTCCACCACTACCCGGGCGCGGCTGGTCAGGCTCAGCCCCTCGTACTCGGACTCGGTGACCACGCAGGGGCCATTCTCGAACTCCTGGCGCTGTCGGGTGGCCTTGCAGCGGGAGGGCAGCAGACACCGGCCGTCGTCCGCCAGTATCCAGGCATCCAGAGACCAGCCGTCGTAAAACGGCGTCACCAGGCCGCGGGGATCCACCACCGGCAACTCATCCACGTCCGGCTGGCCAATCGCCGTCCAGTTCCGGTTGCTCAGGTTAATGTGAGTGATGGAAAAGGCGCGGGGAATGAACGCCGGATCTTCCGGATCAAACTGGCGCTCTACCCAGTAGGGCCAGACCCAGTCGAGGTTGTGCTGGATAACCCGGCTGTTAATCAGACCCCGGGCGTGAAACACCACGCCGGCCCGTAACAGCTCGATGGGCTCGCCCACCTCTGAGGGCTGGGCGAAGCTGTGTAACCTGGCCAGCAGGGCAATCGGGTCGAGAAAGCCGTGGCGTTGGGCCATGCGCTTGACAACATACCGCCAGGGCAACCATTTCATCCAGCTCATTCAGGGGCCTCCTGTTCAGTGGGTTCGGTCTCCATCCGGTAGCGGGCCAGGGCCCGCCGGGCCAGCCGGTTCAGGAATACCACCGCAACCACCGTGCCGAGAAAGCCAGCTCCGTAGATAGCCCATTCCAGGGGGGTACGGGCGCTCTCGCGGACACCGAGGGTGGATAGATCGGCGGCCAGTGACCCAAGGTAGACGTTGTGAAGGGAGAAGGGGATCACCCCGACAAAGGTGCCGGCCACAAAACCGCCGAACGAAAATCGGGTCAGACCGAAGAGGTAGTTGGACAGCTTTCCCGGGAAAAACGGAATCAGCCGAGTCAGCAGCACGATCTTCCAGCCGTGGGGCGCCATCTCGTTGCTGACCATGGACAACCGGGCGCGGTCGCGGATGTAAACCCGGGCGTGGTCCCCGAGGAACTGCCGGGCAATCAGGAACGCAAGGGCCGAGCCCAGGGTGGTTCCTACAACCACGTAGGCAGTGCCCTCTAGCACGCCGAATACGAATCCTGCGCCGGTGGTCAGCAGAACGCCCGGCAGCAGGCACACCATGGCAATCACCATGATGGCAATGAACATCAGCGCTGCCCAGGCGCCCTGGGTATCAAACCAGCGCAGCAGCTCCACCACCTGCTGGTGCACTCCAAAGGCATACAGCAAGCCGACAACCACACCGACCAGGGCGATGCTGCCGGCCATCAGCAGAAAAGGAGACTTTTTCCAGTTGCTCATGGCCTTACCCTAACGCGGGAGTGCCACCGGGCTCAAAGGTTCTCCGGCTCGTAAACGCTCGGGCTGAAAGCCGTGTCAGGCGCTGCTGAGAATCGACTGGAGCTTCTGGGTCAGTTCCACGGCCTCCGCACCCAGGGGTGTCAGGTAGCCGCCATCTTTCTGGCTGATCAGCCCCTTGGCGTGAAGGCTCTCGGCGGCCCGGACAGTTTCCGGCGCCGCGGTGTGTGCGTGCACTTTCAGACCCTCCTGGTTGGAGGTGGAGGGAAACTGGCCCAACAGGTTGAGTTCCGCCAGGTGATCAACAGAAAATGGCATGGCATGTCCTCGTATAATGATCGGCATTTGTTTCAGCATAGACGATTCCTTCCATGAAGCTGTCCCGAATCCTCAGTAATCGCAATGGCATCAGCCGTCAGCAGGCGAATGCCCTGATCGCCGCCGGGCGAGTGACGGTGGACGGCAGCCGCTGTCATGAGGCGGGCCGGGACGTCAGCCGGTTTTCCCGGGTGCTGGTTGATAACGAGCCGTTTCAGACCGGGGAAACCGCGCACTATTTCATGCTCAACAAGCCGGCCGGAATTCTCAGCGCCACCCGAGACCCAGCCCACAGGACAGTCCTGGAGCTGATGGCGCCCGAGCTTCGATCCGCGCTTCACATTGCCGGGCGACTGGACCGGGCCAGCACTGGCCTGCTTATCCTGACCAACGATGGCCTGTGGTCCCGTCGTTTGACGGAACCGGTCGTCAAGCTCCCGAAAGTCTACCGGGTCACCACCCGCGACCCGATCTCTGCCAACACCCACCACCGCTTTGCCGAGGGCATCTGGTTTGCGTACGAAGGCATCACGACTTCACCCGCCGAAATAGAACCCCTCGGTTCACGGGAAGCCCGCGTGACCATCTACGAGGGACGCTATCATCAGGTGAAGAGAATGTTCCATGCAGTCGGCAACCAGGTCACTTCCCTGCACAGGGAGCGCATGGGAGAAATTGTTCTCGATGACCAACTTGCGCAGGGGCAGTCGCGACCTCTAACCCCCCGTGAGGTCGCGTCGGTGCGATAAGAAAAGGGGTGTTGGGCGAGCGGTTCGGGACGGTAATGTCAGATGCTGTCTGAACGCTTGTCGGGTTTGCTGTCCAGTTGCTTTTCGGTGGTATTCCAGCGTTCAGACAGGGTTTCCCAGGCGTCGGAAAAGCCCTCGCGGGCGCGCTCCCAGGCCGACGCCGAACTGGCTTTCAGCTCCTCGTACCAGTCCGCCACCCGGGCCCTCTGCTCACGCAGGGATTCCAGGCTTTTCTGGGCCCGCTCCCGGGCCGTGTCGCCCATGTCGTCCCAGTTTTCAGAGAGCTGCTGCTCAAGCTCTCCGATTCGCTTGTCGATGGCGGAAAGCGTCTGATTGATTGACTCCTCGGCCTGCTCTTTCTGGTCGGCGCCGTAGTTTTTCAGGGCCTGCCCCAGGTCTTCGGTTTCCTGCTTCAGCGTCTCCACGCTCGGGGAGCCGGGCTCGGAGGACTCGGCGTGGACCGATGCCAACGGCAGCGTAAGAAGCGCAGAGAGAATGAGACTTGTGAGGCGGTTAGGCATCGCGCGTTGCTCCCGGACGGTTTCCGCCACTATAGCAACGATGGAGCCTCGCCTGCAGCACCGATACCCGGCATTACCGAGATTTCACCGGCGGGGACAGGGCGGCTGAAATAATAGCCCTGCATCCGGGAACAGCCCAGCTGACGCAGCGCTTCCGCCTGCTCCGCCGTCTCGACACCCTCGGCGACAATCTCCTGGCCCAGTTCCGCGCCCATGGCCACGATGGCACGAACCAGACCGTCACCAAGGCTGTCACTGGTGATGGCATTGGTGAAGAGCCGGTCGATTTTCAGGGTATCGAACGTAAAGTGGCGCAGGTAGGCAAGGTTGGAATACCCGGTGCCAAAATCATCCAGTGCCAGCTTCACGCCCGCATTCCGGATGGCGTGCAAGGCACGCTGGCATTCGGCCACGTCGCCCACCAGCATGCTCTCGGTCACCTCGAGCTCCAGCAGCGCAGGGGGCAGTGAGTGCTCCGCCAGAATCGTTGTTACCCGGTCAGCAAACCGGGGATCATCCAGCTGGGAGGCACTGATGTTCACCGCCACGCGCAGAGGCTTGCCCTCGGCTCGCCACCGGCGGGCCTGGCGACAGGCGCTGGCCAATACCCATTCTCCCAATCGGGGCATCAGGCCCACATTCTCGGCTACCGGTATGAAGCGATCTGGCGGCACCTGGCCCAGTGCAGGCGACTGCCACCTCAGCAGGGCCTCAACACCGAACACCCTTCCCGAAGCCGCGCACACCTGGGGCTGATAAACCAGGGAAAACTCATCCCGCTCGAGGGCGCCGACCAGGGCAGAACGAACTTCGGCGTAACCGGCCAGGTGCGCCTGAAGGTCCTGCGAGAAGAAGCGCGCACGTCCTGTCCTGGCATTTCTGAGCGCCAGCTCTGCATTACGCAGAAGGTCGTCTGCGCTGCCGGCATCTTCGAACATCAGGCTCACGCCGGCACTGGCATTCACCAGTAACGGGGCAACGCCGATTTGCATCGGTTTGGAGACGGCGGCCAGCAGGGCCTCGGCATGCTCAACCAGTGCTTCCCGCCCCTGGGCGTGATTCAGGAATACCAGAAAATGGCCACCACCGAGTCGGCCGACGAAGTCATTGTTTTGCAGGGACGCTTCGATCCGCCCCATGACCGTGCTGATGACCCGGTCTCCAACCTCGTAGCCCTGCCAATGGTTAATCTCGGTAAGGTCAGCGATCTTCATAACCATGACCGCGGCGGCATGCCCGCTTTGCAATGCCCGTTCGACAGCGGCCGACAGATTCTGCCGAACAGGCAGATTGGTCAGCGGCCCGGTCAGGCTACAACATGAACCCTTCATTGTTATGGGATGATCCTCAATAGCGGCACCAAAACCCAAGGTGCATGATTTTCAAAAGGAAAACGATCGGGAACGTCTGAAACCATGTAGGGATCGCCCTACCCCGGTCATAGAAGATCCTGGGAGAGCGCGTACCGCACGAGATCCGAAATACTGTTGGCGTTCAGCTTTTCCATGAGGCGAGCCTTGTGGGTACTCACAGTCTTGGAGCTGACATGCAGTTTCTCCGCTATGTCGCCCACGTTCATTCCGCGGGCCAGATCCAGAAAAATCTCGTACTCGCGCTTGGTCAGCCTGGCGTGAGGCTCCTCCTCGGGTTTTCCGGTCAGCGCATCCATTGCCAGCCGGTCCGCCAGCTCACGGGTAATGTAAAGCTGACCCCGTGCCACTTTCCTCAGCGCTTCTAGCAGCTCTGAGGGCGGGCGGGTTTTGGTAATAAAGCCCCGGGCGCCGGCCCGAATGGTTCGTGTGGCGTACAGATCCTCCCGATGCATGCTAAGAACCAGAATATTGGTCTCGGGCGACCGCCTGCGAACCCGTTCAATCAGTTCCAGCCCTGAGCAGCCGGGCATGGACATGTCCATCAGAAAGACTTCCGGTTTTCTCTCGGGCATCTGCCTGAGCGCCTCATCGCCATCCGAGGCTTCCCCCACAACTTCCATATCCGGGGCAGACGCCACCAGGGATCGAATACCTTCCCGGACAATGCTGTGATCGTCGGCAATGTAGACGCTAATCATGGTCTTCACTCTCCAGTTGCCAGCGGCAACTCTACCTGTATTCTCACACCCTTACCCAGGGCCGACTCGACCGTCAGCTCCCCACCCAGCATGGTCACACGCTCCCGGATACCCAGAAGACCGGAGCCGTGATGGCGGGCGACCGGGTCGAAGCCTACGCCATTGTCACGGATCTCCAGAACCGCCCGTTCCTCGGTCTCGCGGTATGAAACCGTTACCCGGGAGGCTCTGGAGTGTCGACTCACATTCGTCATGCCTTCCTGCAGGATGCGATACAGAGCGGTTGCCTGCTCACCCCCGAGCCGACCAGATTCCGTCGATTCCGAGCGCCATGCCACATCCAGGCCATTGCGCTCACCCCATTTCGACAGCAACCACTCTGCCGCCGCCTCAAATCCAAGGTCGTCCAGCATGGGCGGTCGCAGGTTTGCAGAGATTTCGCGGACTTTTTCCACCGCGTCATCCACCGAATCGATAGTGCTTTCCAAACGGCGACGGTGCTCTGAGGACAACTCGTCAATGCCGTCAACGGCAACGGCCAGGTTCAGCTTGAGTGCCGTCAACGTTTGCCCGAGTTCGTCGTGGAGATCCCGGGCGATCCGGCGCCGCTCCTGTTCCAGCAGCCCTTCCTGGGCCCGACTCAACTGTCGTAACTCCTCCTGGGAGTGTTGCAACTCGGCTTCCCGACGCTTGGTCTCGGTAATGTCGCGCTGAACCGCCGCAAAATAGGCTCGACCACCCGTGCCAGACTTCGGTATGGGCACAATCTCGATCTCGTTCCAGAAAGGCACGCCATCCTTGCAGTAGTTGACCAGCACTTCCTTGATCGGCTCCCGGCGCTCCAGTGCCCTTCGTATTCTGCGCAGAGCGGCCCTGTCTGTGTCGGGCCCCTGGAAGATCCGGGGGGTATTGCCCAGCAGTTCATCCGGCCGATACCCGGTCATCCGTTCCACGCCCTCGTTCACGTAAACAATGCGCGGCCCCGGCGGATCCAGCGGATCCACTTCGGTAATAATGATCACATCGTGGATTTGCGACATACAGGCCTGGAGCAGACGTCGGCTTTCCTCCAGGCGGTATCGCTCGGTCTTGTCACGGGCAACACCGAAGACCCCGGTTACCTCACCATCCACCAGAATCGGGATGTAGGTCACCTGCAGTAGCGCGGCCTGGCCGCCACTGCGTTTAACCCGGCAACGGTAGCTGCAGGGAATTCCGCTCAGTGCCGCCTCGAAACATTCCCTGGCCGCCTGCCGGTCCCTCGGATCCACCAGCGTTTCCCAGTGGTAGTCGCAAAGCTGCTGCTCAGGGTAGCCGGTCAACTCTTCGGTGCAGTGATTCATTTCCACAAGCCGGCCCTGCAGATCCATGCTGCAGACCGCAAAGGGATTCTGGGAGAACAGGGAGCGAAAGCGTTGCTCATTGACCGCAATGCGCTCGGAGAGATGGCGATAATCGGTAATGTCCGCGAGCTGGACGAAGCGGGAGCCGTCCGGACAGCGGAACCGGCCAAGAGTCAGGCGGTAGAGACGGTCGCCAATCCGCGCCTCCATCTCGAACTCATCGTCGGCCCCCCTGCCGTCACTGTTCAGAAGTGACTGCAGGTCCGGGCGACCGAGCAGGTCCAGGCAATCAATCAGCAAGGTGCCCGGTTGGAGACAGTCGTCAAGCGCGGCAGCGCTGGGGTTGAGATCGGTTATCCGTCCGTCTGGCGCAATCCTAAGAACGGCTCCAGGCAATGCGGCCATCGGGATCACAACGTGCGCTCCCATGTCCACCTCTGAACGTTCATCGCGTCTGCTTCTTTAATGTAGCATGCCGGCAGGCACATTTCAGGGCCAACACCATGGTCAGGACGCCAGTGAACGTCTGCCGCCGGACCCCATAATGGCCTGCGCCATGTCCGACAGGGGCAGGACTTCGGCGGCGGCGCCCAGCTCGATGGCTTCCCGTGGCATGCCAAACACCACCGAGGTTTGCTGGTCCTGGGCGATGGTATGGGCGCCCGCGTGGCGCATGGCCAGCAGCCCCTGGGCACCGTCGTCGCCCATGCCGGTCATGATGATCCCCAGTGCATTACGCCCTGCGGTATTGGCAACAGATCGGAACAGTACGTCCACCGACGGCTTATGCCGGTTCACCGGAGGGCCATCGGCCACGCCTACCCGGTACTGAGCGCCGCTGCGGCGAAGCTGCATGTGGCGCCCGCCCGGGGCAATCAGTACCAGACCAGGAATAACCCGATCGCCGTCCACCGCCTCACGCACCTCACAGCGGCAAAGCTGGTTCAGCCTCTGGGCAAAAGCCGCCGTGAACTTCTCCGGCATGTGCTGCACCACGACAATACCCGGGCAGTCCGCCGGCAACCGCGTCAGCACCGCTTCCAGGGCCTGGGTTCCACCGGTGGAGGTACCCAGCGCCACCACCTGATCGGTGGTGCGGGCCATGGCCACCGGTGCTGCCGCCCTGGGCTCGGGTGACGCCACGGGACGCGCGCGGGGCACCGCAGCGAGCTTTGCCCGGGCTGCGGCCTTAAGCACCTGAACCATGTGCGGACCACCGGCCTGGAGGAAATCCCGCAAACCGAGTTTCGGCTTGGTAATGATATCCACGGCGCCGGCGGACAGGGCCTGGAGCGTGGTATCCGCGCCCTTCTCGGTGAGAGTCGAGCAGATCACCACGGGTGTGGGGCGTTCTTTCATCAGCTTGCGAAGAAAGGTGATGCCATCCATCCTGGGCATTTCCACGTCCAGGATGATCACGTCGGGCCAGTCCTTCTGCATTTTCTGCAAGGCAAAGATCGGATCAGGCGCCGCGCCGGCGACCCGGATCCCGGGATCCGACATCAGCAACTGACCCAATACCTGCCGAACCACCGCCGAGTCGTCAACGATGAACACTGACACCGGCGCCGTCATGCCGCACCTCCGGAAGACACCGGGCCAACCGGCTCGGCCCGGCTTTCGCCGCGGCTTACCCAGACATCGCCATCAGCAATATTGAAGAACAGCCGCCGGTAACCGGTGCCGCCGAGGCTTCGTGCGATTACCGTAACGCCGTGGCGCAGCATCAGGGCCTCGGCGGCCTCGACATTGCGCCTGGCGACCGAGCTGCCATGGGGCCCCACGTCAAACATGCTGGCGCCCCCGAACAGTTTTGCCTCGTAATCGGTCACCGCCGTGCCCTGCTGACGAATTTCGGCAACCAGCAACTGCAGGGCGTCCTCGCCATAACGGGCATTGAGCTCGCCCTCAAGGCTTCGCCCCGGCAGCATGTAATGGCACATGCCGCCGAGCTTCAGCTCCCGGTGCCAGAGTGTAACCGCGACGCAGGACCCCAGAGTGGTATGAATCCGGGTGTCGCGATCCCCGAAGTACCAGTCGCCCGGATGAAGAAAGATATCGATACCCGAACCCAGTTGTGCGGTCATTTTCGCTTCCGGTAAATGGAGGGCGCCACCGCCTCGAGCCCGTTCTGGAACCCGTTGAGGGTCTCCGAGTGGCCGATGAGCAGGTAACCGCCGGGGCGCAAACAGGCCTGCAAGCGGGCCACGATCTGCTGTTTGGTTTCGGTATTGAAATAGATCATCACGTTGCGCAGGAAGATCACATCGAACTCGCCCACATCCGGCAGCCGGGTGTTCAGGTTGATCTGACGGAATTCCACCCGCGACCGCAAAACCGGATCCACCATCAGGGTACCGGCGGCTTCACCGATGCCTTTCAGGCAATGGCGCTTCAGGCATTCCGGCGGTATCCGGTCGGTCCGTGCCAGGGGATAACGACCGGCTCTCGCCTTTTCCAGAACCTGGGTACTGATATCGGAGGCCAGGACTTCCCAGCCACTGGCACCGAGCGTATCCGCCAACACCATGGCCGCAGTGTAGGCTTCCTCGCCGCTGGAACAGGCAGCGCTCCAGAGGCGAAAACGGCCCTGCCGACGTCTTTCGGCCAGAATCCGGTCCCGCAGGAACTCGAAGTGCCGCGGCTCCCGGAAAAAGTAGGTTTCGTTGGTGGTGAGAAGATCGACCGCGGTCTGCTTCTCCGCAGCATTCGCTTTCAGGTAGCGCCAGTACGCGGCATAGCTGCCCAGTTCCAGCGCCTTCAACCGCTTGGAGAGTCGCCCGGCAACCATGGTTCGCTTGCTGGCCGGCATATGAATACCGGCCACGGCAAAGATCATCGCCTGAAACTCCCGGAACTCGGCCTCGCCGAGAACCGGGGCGGCATTCACCGCACCCTTTACGCGCTCAACACGAAGCTCAGTGGTCGGCGACATCTTGGTGGCCATCCGAGATCGCGGCCAGTTCGGCCATTTCACGGGTGTTCAGTGCCTGCTGAACGTCCAGCAGAATCACAAACTGGCCCTGCACCTTGCCCATGCCGGCGATAAAATCGGCCCGGATCCGGGCGCCAAAACTGGGCGCCGGCTCAATGTCGGCGAGCGGAATCTCCAGCACTTCGGACACCGCGTCTACAATCACCCCGATCTCCTGGAGGCTCTCGTCCGCGCTTTCCACCTCGAGAATCACCACGCAGCTGCGGCGGTTGATAGCGCTTTCACCCCGCCCAAACCGGGCCGAGAGGTCGATTACCGGCACCACGCTGCCCCGCAGGTTGATCACACCCCGCACGAACCGGGGCATCATGGGTACGGTGGTCAGGCTGCCGTACTCTATGATTTCCCGGATGTGTAGAATGCCGACGGCAAACATTTCACGACCGATCTGAAAGGTCAGATACTGGTTCTGGTCTCCGGAGGTGTCCGCAATGCGGACCACCTCCTGCTGTCTTTGTACCTGGCTCATGGTCACCTCCGATCAGAAGCGTACGTAAGCAGAGGCGTCAAACTCGTCGTTGTCCTGCACCGGCCGGGACACCTCCCGGGCCTTTTTCGCAGGTACCGCTGGCTTGGCCTGGCGCATGGGTGCCTGGGCACCGTGGCTGTCGTGGGTCCGGAAGAAGGCCATGGCCTGCTGCAGTTGCTCGGCCTGGGACGACATTTCTTCCGAGGTGGCGGCCAGCTCCTCAGAGGCAGAGGCGTTCTGCTGGGTAATCTGGTTCAGCTGTTCCATGGCGCTGTTGATCTGTTCAACGCCCGCAGACTGCTCGCCGGAGGCGGCAGCGATTTCCTGAACCAGATCGGAAGTTTTCTGGATCGACGGCACCATCTCGGTCAGCAGGCGACCGGCACGCTCCGCCAGCTCAACCGAAGAGCCGGCCACTTCACCGATTTCCTGGGCAGCCACCTGGCTGCGCTCGGCGAGCTTGCGAACCTCGGCGGCAACAACCGCGAAGCCCTTGCCATGCTCGCCGGCCCGGGCGGCCTCAATGGCCGCGTTCAGGGCCAACAGGTTGGTCTGGTAGGCAATGTCGTCGATGATCGAGATCTTCTCGGCAATGCTCTTCATGGCGGTAACGGTCTGGCCAACGGCCTCGCCACCTTCCACCGCTTCCCGGGAGGCCTTGCTGGCCATGCCGTCGGTAATGGACGCGTTCTCGGTGTTCTGGCTGATGGAAGCGGTCATCTGCTCCATGGAGGCACTGGTTTCCTCAACGCTGGAAGCCTGCTCGCTCGAAGCCTGGGACAGCGACTGGCTGGTGGCACTGACCTCTTCCGACGCAGACGCCAGGTTGTCGGCACCCGAGCGAACTTCAGAAATCACCTGGGACAGCTTCGCCACCATGCGCTGCATGGTGTCCATCATCTGACCAATCTCGTCACGGCTGCGGGCTTCCACTTTCACGGTCAGATCGCCGTCGGCAATGCTGGTGGCCGCGGCCATGGCTTCACGGATGGCACCGGTGATGCTGCGCGCAATCAGATAAGCCAGACCAAGGCCGAGCAGAATGCTCACGGACAACAGGATAATCACGGCCAGCTGCGCTGCCTCATAGGCTTCGCTCGCCGCATCGCTGGCGGCCCGGCCCATTTCCGCATTCCAGGCCACGTTGCGCTCTATGGCATCGCTGATGCTGTTATAGGCCGCTCTGGATTCCCCCCGGTAATAGGACAGCGCCTCGTCGGTCTTCCCGGCGAGAGAGAGCGACAGCAGCTTCTTGTGTTCGGTCTGGTAACTGTTCCACGCGGACTGATACTGCTCGAACAGCGCCTTTTCCTCGGGCAAGGTCAGAAGCGCCGAAAAAGTGGCCGTGACCGTCTCAAGTCGACCAATGATCCCATCCATCCGCTTTTCATTGCCGGCCATTTCCTCGGCCGTCTGGGAAATAATGTGCTCAAGCTCAAACCGGCGGTAATCGCCAACCAGTGAATCCATGGTCTGGGCGGCATCCACCGACACCATCCAGTTATCCGCCAGTTCGTTGGCGGAATCGTTCATGGTCGACATCTGCATCAGCGCAAACACGCCGGTGACCAGGAACAACACGAGGACAACCCCGAAGGCGCCCATCAGTTTGGTGAAAATTCGAAGATTATTGAACAGGCTCATTGGATTTGATCCCCTGTGTTAGGCCATGTCTTGGTTGGTTTAAACGCATTCCCTGCGCACTCAGCGCTTCCTGCTCCCGATGGCTTATCTGGGAGATCAGGGCCTGCACGTCCAGAATCAGGGCCACCTGGCCGCTCCCCAGAATGGTGGAGCCAGACAACCCTTTGAGATGAGAAAAAATGCCGTTCAGCGGTTTGATCACGGTCTGGTGCTCGCCCAGCAGATCGTCCACGATCAGGCCCGCCTTGCGACCGGCGTGGCGCACCACAATGATGTTCTGTCGCCGGCCTGGTTGGCCCGGCACACAGAACTGATCCCTGAGCCGCACCAGAGGCAGGACCTCCTGCCGCAGGTTGAGGTAGTCCTGGCCAGCACTGAGCGCCTGCTGATCGGCACTCAGCTCCGTGCACTCGACCACCATCTCCAGGGGCACCACGTAAGTGGCTTCGCCTACGCTGGCCAGGAAGCCATCAATGATGGCCAGGGTCAGCGGCAGGCGGATTCGGAAGGTGGTACCGCCGGCAACGCCGGGGGATTCCAGCTCCACCATGCCGCGCAGCGCCTCGATGTTGCGGCGCACCACATCCATACCCACCCCGCGGCCGGACAGGTTGGTAACCTGCTCCACGGTGGAGAAGCCCGGCTCGAAAATCAGGTTGAAAATCTCGTTGTCAGAGAGCACTGCATCCGGTTTCACCAGATCGCGCTCCACCGCCTTGGCCAGCAACCGGTCACGATTGAGACCGCTGCCGTCATCGCTCACTTCAATCACCACGGCGCCGGACTCGTGGTAGGCATTCAGGTGCACCCGGCCCTGGGCCGACTTGCCCTTACCCAGGCGGACCTCGGGCAACTCGATGCCGTGGTCGCAGGCGTTGCGGACCAGGTGAGTCAGCGGATCGGCGATCTTCTCGACCACTGTCTTGTCCAGCTCGGTATCGGCGCCGGTGATCACCAGCTCGATGTCCTTGCCCAGCTCCGACGACACATCGCGAACCACCCGCTGGAAGCGCTGGAAGGTTTCACCGATGGGCACCATGCGCAGGTCGAGGGAGCTGTCGCGGATTTCCTCCACCAGAAGGTTGAGGTTGGCGGCGGTCTCCCGGGAAGCGGCATCGCCGGCGCGCTCCGCATCGAGCGATACCGTCGCAGAGGCAATCACCAGCTCACCGACCAGGTTGATCAGGTTGTCCAGCTTGTCCGCCTGGATTCTCAGATGCTGCACCGATTTCTTACGCCGGCTCTGCTGTGGGTCGGCGTCTCCTGTGCGCGTGTCACCAGCCGGCTCCGTTTCGCGCTCGGGTTCGGCAGTTGCCGCGGAGGGAACGGACTCCGGCTCATCGTCAGCCTGCGGACGAGAGATCTGCAGCTCGTATAGCTCACCGGCAAATTCGAACACATCCTCGATGTCGCTTTGACCGGCGGCAGTGCGCAGAGCCAGGTCAAAACCCAGGTAACAGGCCTCGGGATCGAAGTCGGACAGTGTCGGCAGACCCTGTTCCAGGACTGTTACCTGCTCCAGTTGCCCCAGGGTGCCCAGGAAGCGAATAAAGCCCAGCGGGTCCATACCGTGGCGCAGGGCATCGGCATGGATGCGGATCCGGATCTGCCACAGGTCGTCAGCGCCGTCAGACACCGGTGTTTCCTGTGCCGGAGCCGACGCCCCGGCGACGGAGAGGGACTGGAAGGGTTCAAGCTCCGCCAGCAGGGCCTGCCCCGCTGGCTGCAGTTCTTCTGCCTCGGCCGGTTCGGGCACCTCCACCAGAAGACTGATATGGTCCCGGCAGCGCAGAAGCAGGTTGGCCAGCTCCCGGCTTAGGGAGATTTCGTGGGCTCTCAGGCGATCGAGAACATTCTCGACCACGTGAGTGAATGCCACCACGTGGTCCAGGCCGAACATGCCCGCAGACCCTTTCACGGTATGCACGCAACGAAAGAGGGCATTCTGCAGCTCCGCCTCGCCAGGCCGGGCTTCCAGTTCGAGCAGGATGTTCTCCATGTCGAACAGCAGCTCCCGACTCTCATCAAGGAAGGTTTGCAGCGCCTGTTCCATGTTCATGGCTGGGACTCCAGGTTGGCCAGCTCGAAGACTTCACGAACGGCCTCACTGTGGTTGATGAGCGCAACCCTCTCACTGCCCTGCGACTCCAGGCGCCTTGCCAGCAGGAGGATCTGCAGGCCAGCGGTATCCAGCTCGGTCACCGCTCCCAGATCCACCTGGCGAAGCCCACCAGTGGCGAAGGCCCGGCAAAGGTGTTCGGACGCCGAATTGGCCTCGTAGATGGTGAGCTCGCCCCGGAACGACAGGCAGCCGGTAAGGGCGTCAAAATCGGCAACCGCGCTCATGGCCCCACCAGTTTGTTGACCGCCGCCAGCATCTGCTGCGGCTGGAAGGGTTTCACCATCCAGGCCTTGGCGCCGCCGGCCTGACCCTGCCTTTTCTTGTCCTCGGCAGACTCGGTGGTGAGCATGATCACCGGTGTGAACTTGTACTCGGGACGCGCCTTGACCTCACGCAGGAAGGTGAGCCCGTCCATGTTCGGCATGTTCACGTCCGAGATCATCAGGTGCACCCGTTGCCCGTTGAGCTTGCTCAGGGCATCGCGGCCGTCGCAGGCTTCAATCACGTCAAAGCCCGCGCCCTTGAGGGTGAGCGATACCACCTGCCGGATGGACGCCGAGTCATCTACAATCAGAATACTTTTAGCCATACATTTGACCCGTTAGCTGTCTGTTTTTGCCGGCCTACGCCGGCCCCACTGTGTTCAGAAGAAGGTTATGTCGCCGCTGCTCACCGCCTGCGCGGGTTCCTGGCTACGGTGGCCGCTGCGATGATTGCTGCGTTCTTCGGCCATGACATAGGAGGCCTCCATCTGCCGCATCACCGCCTCCACGTCGGGAAGGTCACCGGCACCCAGGGTGTCGCTAACCGCTCCGATGTTTGCACGCACGTGGGTCAGCATCTGGCTGGTGCGGTCCTGGAACTGAAGCTGTACCAAGGCCTGCTCCACTTCTGACTGGATACCGACGTTGGTGCGACGCAGTGCCTCGGCGGACTCCACCAGGCGGGTCCCGAAGCCCCGGAAACGGGTCAGCACCTGCTCGATGGTGTTCTCGGAGACGGACACCGCCTCGCCATCCCGGCCCCGGGCGTCCTGGGCCGCGCTCACCGCCGAGCGAATGGACTCTCCGATATACCCCACCTTGGTACTGATCCGTTCCCCGGTTTCCGCCGACAGCCTGGAGAGTTTGCGCACTTCGTCTGCCACTACGGCAAAACCACGCCCGTGTTCCCCGGCCCGCGCCGCCTCAATGGCCGCGTTCAACGCCAGCAGATTGGTCTGCCCGGCAATGGTTGCAACGTCCTGGGCCATGGTGTCGAGCTCATCGACGAAGGTGTCCAGGCCGTTGATCTGCTTGAGCAGGCCATCCCGGTCTTCCAGGGCTCTCTGCAGGGTATTGACCACGGACTGAAGCTCTTTCTCGGCCTTGCCGAAAACACCACCCAGCCCGCCTTCCAGTGAATCGGCCACTTCCGATGACATGCTGGTGGCACTGCGCAACTCCCCGGCCAGGTGACTGAAACAGGTGGTCAGATCGGTGATCGCATTTTCGGTCTGGGCGCGGGCGGTTTCGATCTGCTGGGACCAGATGGGCAAAAGCTCGGATCCCAGCTGTTCGCAGGCCTGCCGCCGGGGCCGGTCTGACACGGACAGCTCCGCAGCCTGGTGTTCCATGGCGGCGGCAAACGCTGCCGACCCTCGCATGCAAAGGGTTCTTGCCAGCAGGGCGGAGCCAAGGCCGACCGCCAAAAGCGTGACTGCCAGTACAAACCGGCCCGACCCGGACAGGGCGAAAAGAAACGCCGTGGCGCTCAGCAGCGCGGGCGCTGCGCTGACAGCCATCAACATCGATACAGGAAAGCGAGGTTTTGTAGTCACGACTGGCTCCAATTCTGATGGAGCCATCGTGCTCGCAGCCGGGCGAGTGAACAATCAGGTCAATGCCGGTATTCGTCTAGGGCCGGACCCGGTTGGATAGTAGGGGAAGGACTACGCCCGCTAGGGAGCGCGGAACAATGCGGAGCGGGTCGGTAACTGGCGGACCACCGCCTGGCAGACCTGGTCCTGGGTCTTGCCCTCCCCTGCCACGGTCAGGTCCGCGTAGCGCTGGTAAAGGCGGTGGCGTTCCTCAAACAGATCCTCGAGAGACTGGTCAGGGCGGCGGGAGATGCCGCGCATACTGTGGTCGCCGATGCGCTCAATGACCACCGGCAGAGGGATATCCAGAAACACCACAACGCCCCGGGTCTTGAGGTGATCCATGGCGGCGGCACTGTACACGGCGCTGCCTCCGGTACTGATCACCTTGTGGTCGGCATTCAGCTCCAGCAGCACCTGCTCCTCGATCCTGCGCAGGGCCTGGTAGCCGTCGTGGTCCACAATGTGCTGAAGGGTTCGACCGGCGTGTTCCTGGATCAACAGGTCAGTGTCGACAAAGCCCAGGCCCAGATGTTTTGCCAGCAGTACCCCGACGGTGCTCTTGCCGCTGCCTGGCATCCCAATGAGAATGACGTTGGAGACTTCGTCGGAATGGGCGGTCGTCGTGGGGTCCGTCATGGTCGCTCCTGGAAATGAGAACAGGCTGGCATTACGCAGAAAGTAACATTTTTCCGACAAAGCCCGCGCTTTATTACGGTAACTGACACCGTATAATCTTGGCGAAGGTGCCCGTGCGCCCTTTTGGAAAACGACCGTCAACTGCATGAGCAAGTAATGACAATCGGCAGATCACATTGGACCTCCACCCTCCTGGCAACGGCGCTCACTCTGGCTGCGCCGGCAATGGCCGACGGCATCAAACGCATCGTCCACCCGGACGGCACGGTGGAGTTCACCAATGTGAAGGACGCGGACCAACCGAGGGCCTCCACAGGTAACGATACTGTTTACCGCTACCGGGACGAAAACGGCGTGGTGGCTTACAGCAGTAGCCAACCGGCCGCGGCCGAGTTCGACGTTATCAGGTTCCATTGCTACGCCTGCGACCCGAACTCACGGGTAGACTGGCGCACCACGCCGCTGTTCACCCAACCCTTCCAGACCGAGATCCAGACCGCAGCCGCCGAATTCGGAGTAGATCCGGCCCTCGTACGGGCCGTTATCCATGCCGAGTCGGCGTTCAATGAAAAGGCCCTGTCACCGGTGGGTGCCCAGGGCCTGATGCAACTGATGCCCGCTACGGCGGCGGAGCTGGGCGTGAAAAACGCCCTCGCAGCGGCCGAGAACATTCGCGGTGGAGTCAACTACCTGGCGAACATGCTTGAGCGCTTCAACGGCGACATCAAGCTGGCCACCGCCGCTTACAACGCGGGGCCTGGCGCGGTCAGCCGCTACCAGGGCGTGCCGCCCTATGCCGAGACCAAAGCCTACGTGCACAGGGTCGGCATTCTCCACGAGCGTTACGCGGCCCGATAACCCCTTACTCGGAAGCGGCAATCAGGCTGGCGTTACCGCCGGCTGCGGTGGTGTCCACACACAGATGACGCTCGATCACGAAGCGCTGGTCCAGCGTGTGCTCGGTAATCAGCGGCAGCAATGCGCCGTCGCGCTTCGCCAGCGCCTCACGGTACTGCTTCAGCAAGGCTTGTTCGGCACAGCTCACAACCGCTTCAAACCCGTCCACCGTGGCCAGGGCATTCGGCTCAAGAAGGCCTTCAGCACCGGAAATCGGCAGGCCCGCCTTGGCGCCCTGGTCGATGATGTCCTGCACACCCGGTGCAATCACCACCACCTTGTTACCCTGAGACAGTGCCGTCCCGGCCTGTGCCAGAGCGGTTTCACGATCGGGCCCCAGACACAGCACCACACCCCGGGCGTGATTGGACAGGCGGTTGGTTTCACCGGTCGGCCCCGGGAGCGCCTCCACGTGGGCATCCAGCGGCTCCGGCACGCTGCCGAAGACCGGTTTCAGGGCCTCAACGCGCACGTCGGGTTTCGGCGCCGTGAGCTTGTCGAGCTGGCCAATCAGCTTCTGCAGCTGTTTCGCATCCACGATTTTAGCGCCGGAGTCGGCAGGACGTTCCACCGTTTCACCTTTCAGGAATCGACGCACATACTGCGGGCCGCCAGCCTTGGGGCCGGTGCCGGAGAGTCCCTCGCCGCCGAACGGCTGGGAACCGACAATGGCGCCGATCTGGTTGCGGTTCACGTAACTGTTGCCCACCTTGATGCGGCTGGTAATGCGCTCTACGCGGCGATCCACACGGCTGTGCAGGCCGAAGGTCAGGCCATAGCCCTTGGCATTGATCGAATCCACCACCTTGTCGATGTTCTTCGCCTCGAAGGTGGCCACGTGCAGCACCGGCCCGAAGATCTCTTCTTCGAGGTCCTCGATGCCGTTCACGCTCAGTACCGCCGGCGAGACGAACAGTCCCTTCTGTGGAGTCGGCATTTTTTTCAGGAGCTTGCCGTTACGCTCGAACTTGTCGCAGTGATCGACAATCTTCTTGCGCGCGTTCTCGTCGATCACTGGCCCCACGTCGGTAGACAGCAACCAGGGATCGCCAATGCCCAGTTCGTCCATGGCGCCGTACAGCATTTCCAGCAGACCGTCGGCAATGTCTTTCTGCACATAGAGCATGCGCAGAGCGGAGCACCGCTGGCCGGCGCTCTGGAACGAGGAGGCCAGCACATCACGCACCACCTGCTCCGGCAGCGCGGTGGAATCCACGATCATGGCGTTCAGGCCACCGGTTTCGGCCACCAGCGGCGCATCCGGCGCCATGTTCTCGGTCATCACCTTGTTGATGCGCTGGGCGGTTGCGGTGGAGCCGGTGAAGCAAACACCGCTTACGCGGGAGTCCGAGGTAAGCGCGGCACCCACGGTGGCACCGGTACCGGGCAGCAACTGGATGGCATCTTTGGGGATGCCGGCCTCGTGCATCAGTTCCACGGCACGCACCGCCAGCAGGGAGGTCTGTTCAGCCGGCTTGGCAACGACGGTATTGCCCGCCGCCAGGTTGGCCGCGATCTGGCCGGTGAAGATGGCCAGCGGGAAGTTCCAGGGCGAGATACAGCACATCACGCCGCGGGCATCGCCGCTGTCCTTGTAGCGGATGGCTTCGTTGGCGTAGTACTGGGTGAAGTCCACCGCCTCACGGATCTCCGCCACGGCATCCAGCAGGGATTTACCGGCCTCTCGGGTGGTCAGCGCGAACAGCTCGTGGGCATGTTCCTCGTAGATGTCACCGATCTTGCGCACCAGCGCAGCACGCTCTTCCGCCGGCGTCTTTGACCAGCTTTCAAAGCCCTTCACAGCGGCGCCAATCGCGGTGTCGACATCGGCATCGGAGGCCTGGGTCACGTGACCCACCAGGTCGTCCGGATCGGCGGGATTGCGCACCACCTGAACTTCCGAGCCGGCCACCTCGCCCACGATCACAGGGCCGCCCTTCCAGCGATAATCCTTGTAGGCGCCCCGGCCCTCTTCAATGGTGTTGACGGTCACCGGATCAGTGATATCCCAGCCCTTGGAGTTACGGCGCTGATCCCCAAACAGCTTGAACGGATGCACGATGGCCTTGCTGGAAATGTTGTTGCCCATTTCCTCGACGCTGAGAATCGGATCCTTGGCGATTTCCTCAGGAGTAATGCGCTTGTCGACAATCTGGTTCACGAAGGAGCTGTTGGCACCATTCTCCAGCAGTCGACGCACCAGGTAAGCCAGCAGGTCCTTGTGAGGGCCCACCGGCGCGTAGATCCGGCAGGGTACGCCGCTAACCCGCAGCACCTCGTTGTGCAAGGACTCGCCCATGCCGTGCAAACGCTGGAATTCGTAGTTGTCCACACCCTTGGTCTTGGCCATTTCCAGAATGGCCGACACCGAATGCGCGTTGTGGGTGGCAAACTGCGGGTAAATGCGGTTGGTCATGTTCAGCAGCTTGGTGGCACAGGACAGGAACGACACATCGCTGCACGCCTTGCGGGTAAACACGGGGAAGCCGCTGAGGCCCATCACCTGGGCCCGCTTGATCTCGGCATCCCAGTAGGCGCCTTTCACCAGCCGGACCATGAATTTACGGTCGTATTTCTCGGCCAGCCCGTACAGCCAGTCGATCACGAACGACGAACGCTTGCCGTAGGCCTGAACCACAACCCCGAAGCCTTCCCAATCCGCCAGCTCGGGATCGGACACCAGTGCTTCGATCACATCCAGCGACAGGTCCAGCCGCTCCTGTTCCTCGGCATCAATGTTGAAGCCCATGTTGGCGGCGGCAGCCTTTTTCACCAGGGTACGGGCCCTGGGCAGCAGCTCGTTCATCACCCGTTCCTTATTGCCATACTCGTAGCGGGCAAGGAGCGCCGAGAGCTTCACGGAAATGCCGGGGTTCTTGCGAACGTCGCCTTCGTTGGCCTTGGCAATGCTGTCGATGGCATTGGAATAGGCTTCGTAGTAGCGCTTGGCGTCATCGTCAGTGCGAGCGGCCTCGCCCAGCATGTCGTAGGAGTAGGTGTAGCCCTTGGCCATGTATTCCTTGGCTTCATCCTGGGCTTCTTCAATGTCGCGGCCCAGCACGAACTGCCGGCCCATCTCCTTCATGGCCTGGTTCGCCACCGTGCGGATCACCGGCTCACCAAAGCGCTTGAGCAGCTTACGGAGGGTGTCGCCCACCGTGTTGCGCTCGGAATCCTTGAGCAGGTTACTGGTCATCAGCAACGCCACGGTGGCGGTGTTGATCAGCGATGAGGATGCCTTGCCCACGTGGGTACCCCAGGCGCCCGAGGTAATCTTGTCTTCGATCAGCGCGTGGATGGTGGTGTTGTCGGGCACGCGCAGGAGTGCCTCGGCGAGGCACATGAGGGCCACCCCCTCCTTGGTGGTCAGGCCGTATTCCGCAAGAAATTTTTCCATGATGGTGGACCTGGCGTTCTTGCGAACGTTACGCACCAGCTCGGCCGCACGGGCGGAAATGGCATCGCGCTCAGCCTGGGTCAACTGGGCACCGGCAATCATCTCGTGGATGACCTTGTGCTCGTCCGCGAGATAATAATCACGAATCGCCTGCCGGCTATCGACAAGCTCAGGCGTCACTGATTGCTGCGGTCTCATAGTTGTACCCTCTTAGTTGTTTGTCTCTCCGGCATTCTACCCAGATCAACAAAGACTATTTGTCTATAAATTTTGGCCTGGCACCTCGTTACGTCTTTTTTGACGACTCACTACAACCCAAGTTTATTTCCTGAATTTAATTTTTGGGCAATTTGGCTTCCAGGCCTCTACCCGGCTTTGGCTGCCAGTTCCCTCAGCACCCCGTGGGCCACCGAGAAAACAGCACAATCCACTTCGTTGGCAGCCTGCATGTCACTCAGCATGCGTTGCCACCGGCTCAGGGCCATGCGCTTGTCCTGACGCCAGGCCTCCAGCCGGGCCTGTGGTACGCCCTCACCCGACACTGGCTCGGAAAACACACTGAATGTCAGGTTCCGTAGCTGGTGGTCCAGCTCATCCCGGAAATGGATGGTTGCCAGAACCTGCCAGTGGCCATTGGCCCGGAAGCTTCGCATCTGTCGATCAAGCCAGGTCAGGTTCAGGCTCTCACCGAGCGTGAAGTAGACCCAGGCCACGGATGCCAGCTCCTCGTTCAGCTGCCGGGCAATTTCCACCATATCCATCAGCCAGTAGCGGCTTTCAGCGGAGGCACACCAGAGCGACAAAGCATCCGGAACCTGCCTCTTACCATATTCAGCATAGCGTTCCTGCCAGCGACTTGCAGGAATCACCGATTCCAGTTGGCTCTTTGAGGTCAGAACGTCGGCCAATGCGCCCCGGTAAGCGGCAACACAATCTACCGGGTCCAGGGCCTGTTTCCGGTTCTGCAGCAGCCAGCTGGCACTGCGCGTGACCAGGCGAATGGCATCGGCGTACAGATCCGCCTGCACGCTCGCGTCCACCTGTCCATCAAGCGCTTCAATGGCCTTCCATTGGGCGTCTACGTCGTGTATCCGCAGGGAGATCAGATAGGCGGCGGCAATCCGGCCGGCGTCGGCACCGGTGGTGCTGCGCATTCGATCAAACCAGGTGATGCCCATGCGATTGACGATGTCGTTGGCAATCTGTGTGGCCGATACCTCGGCCCTCAACGGATGGCTGTTGATCTCATCCGGAAAGGCGGCAAGCAGGGATGGCGGGAACGCCGAATGCAGCGCGCCACTGAACCCTGGTTGCCGAACAATGTCGGATACGGCCAGCGCCTGCTTGAGTTCGATCTTGGCGTAGGACACCAGTACCGCCAGTTCCGGCCGGGTAAGCCCCTCGCCCCGTTCGCGCCGGGCCTCCAGCTCTTCATCCGAGGGCAGGAACTCCAGGCCGCGATCCAGGCGTCCCTCGCTCTCCAGGCGCCGCATCAGGCGTTCGTACTGGTCCAGATGGGCAACCGCAGGATTGACCGCCAGACTCAGGGCCATGGCCTGCCGGTAGTTATTGGCCAGCACCAGCCCGGCGACCTCGTCGGTCATGGCCCGGAGCATGTGATTGCGCTCGGCCAGAGTCATTCGCTGCTGATGCACCAGGTCGTTCATCAGGATCTTGATGTTCACTTCGTGGTCGGAGCAGTCCACGCCCCCGGCGTTATCGATGAAATCGCTGTTGGCGGCACCGCCGCGGCGGGCAAACTCGATGCGGCCTTTCTGGGTAACACCGAGGTTGCCACCCTCGCCCAGTACCTTGCAGCGCAATTCCGGGCTGTCGATGCGAAGCCCGTCGTTGGCCTTGTCGCCAACCTGTTCGTGGGTTTCCGAAGCGGCCTTGACGTAAGTACCGATGCCGCCATTCCACAGCAGGTCTACCGGCGCCCGCAGGATAGCCCGGATCAATTCGTTGGGCGTAACCGCCCGGTCGCGGATTCCCAGAGCCCGGGCCATGGCGTCCGAGACAGGAATGGACTTCATGGAGCGGGCAAACACGCCACCGCCCTCGCTGATCAGGCTTCGGTCGTAATCGGCCCAGCTGGAACCGGGCAGATTGAACAGCCGCTGGCGTTCCCGGAACGACGGCCCGGCTTGCGGATCGGGGTCGATAAAAATATGCCGGTGGTTGAAGGCGGCCACCAGCCGGATACGATCCGACAGCAGCATGCCGTTGCCAAAGACATCGCCGGCCATGTCACCAATGCCGACCACCGTGAACTCATCGGTCTGGGTATCCACGCCCAGTTCCAGAAAATGCCGCCGGACCGATTCCCAGGCGCCCCGGGCGGTGATGCCCATTTTCTTGTGGTCGTAGCCCTCGCTGCCGCCGGAGGCGAACGCATCCCCCAGCCAGAAACCGTATTCCCCGGCCAGCAGGTTGGCGATGTCGGAGAAGGTCGCCGTGCCCTTGTCGGCCGCAACCACCAGGTAGGGGTCGTCGCCGTCGTGACGCACCACCCTCTGAGGGGCAATGACCCGGCCTTCCTCAAGGTTATCGGTGATGTCCAGCAGCCCTCGGATAAAGGTCTGGTAGCAGGCTACGCCTTCGGCACGCACCTGCTCGGGGGTGGCCTCCGGTGAGTGCTGTTTCACCACGAAACCGCCCTTGGCGCCGGCCGGCACAATCACCGAGTTCTTGACCTGCTGGGCCTTTACCAGCCCGAGCACCTCGGTGCGGTAATCCTCAACCCGGTCCGACCAGCGGATACCGCCCCGCGCCACAGGCCCGGCCCTCAGGTGCACGCCCTCCACCCGGGGTGAATAGACAAACACCTCGAACCTGGGGCGCGGCTGCGGAATGTCCGGTATGTCGGCGGGCGCGAGCTTCAGGGACAGGTATGCCAGAGGCTCGCCATGCACCCCGCGCTGGAAATAGTTGGTGCGCAGGGTGGCCCTGATCAGCACAAAAAAGCGCTGCAGGATGCGATCGTCGTCCAGGGTTTCAACCGATTCCAGGGCCTGCTGGATACCCACCTCGATTTCCCGGCAACGCCCGGTGCGATGATCAGGGTCGTCGATATCGGGATCAAAACGGGCATGGAACAGGGCCACCAGACGACCGGTCAGGTCCGGGTAGCGGGCCAGGGTTTCGGCAATAAAGGGCTGACTGAACCCAAAACGCAGCTGTTTGATGTAGCGAGCGTAGGCCCGCAGCAGGGCCACTTCCCGCCAGCCCATGTTGCACAGCAGGATCAGCTGGTTGAAGTCATCGTTCTCGGCAAAGCCGTTCCAGATTTCCCGGAAGGCCGCCTGGATGCGATCCCGGGCCGCTTCGAGATCGCCGCCCCGGCAGCGCTCGTGCAATTCCACGGAAAAATCACTGACTCCGAAGGTTTCGCCATCTCGCCGGCGAATCCGATAGGGATGCTCACCCAGCACCCGCATGCCCAGATTCTCGACGATCGGAATCACATCCGAAAGCACCGCCGGCTGGCCACCACTGTAAAGCTTGAAATGAAACCCGCCTTCGGCCGGATCCCTGGGCTGATAGAAGCGCATGGGCACGTCGGTGCTGACGGCAATGGACTGGATCTGTTCGATGTCGGCCAGGGCTTCTGCGACGTTGAACCGGGCCCGGTAGGCCGAGGGAAAACTGCCGCTGAACACCTGTCCGTAGCGACCACCGTGGGTTTCACCGAAGCGTCGAATCAGTGCCGCATGCAGGTCATCATCCCAGGAGCGCGACTCCTCCACCATCCGGGCGACCAGTTCCCGCAATTCAAGGGAGCCGGCATCACCGTCGCTCTGGTTTTCGAGCACATCGGCCAGTTGTTCAAGCAGGGTTTGTTGTTGTAATGGGCGGGAATCGGTCATCAATCTTCTCCGGGCTGCAAGCGTGACACGTGGGCGGATTCCACATCCAGTATACGCAAGCACCCAAAGTCGCTTTGACCATAAAGTTTCGCCAGGAAGGAGTTTCGATTATATTTGCAGAAGGATTTAGCCGTTAATCCAGCCCGGAGCCCGAACCATGGCCGATTTGGATAGAATTGATCAATCAATTATCCGCGAACTGCAGAAGAACTCCCGGATTACGGTAACCGAGCTTGCCTCTCGGGTCGGGCTCTCCAAGACGCCCTGCCAGGTGCGAATGCGCCGGCTCGAGGAGCAGGGATTCATCACCGGGTACACCGCGCTGGTCAACCAGACCAAACTGGGCCTGAGTCACATCGCGTTCGCCCAGGTCACCCTGAACGACACCAGCAGCGCCGCCCTCACCGCCTTCAACCATGCGGTCAAGGACCTGGCAGCGGTGGAACAGTGCCACATGATTGCCGGCAACTTTGATTACCTGTTGAAAGTGCGCACCCGTAACATGCACGAATACCGACAGGTGCTGGGGGAGGAAATCTCGGCCCTGCCCCATGTGCTCCAGACCAGCACTTTCGTGGTCATGGAGAACGTGAAGGACGCCGGCATGTAATCAGACGGCCAGCGCCGCCTGTGCGTCCTTGGCCCGCCGGGCCAGGTGCAGCACCACCACGCCAAGCGCCATCACCACCAGTGTGAGCCACAGCCCGCTGGTGTAATTACCCTCTACATCGGCCAGGTAACCCACCACGGCTGGCGCCAGCATCTGGGCAATACCATAGCTGAAGGTCAGCCGGCTCATGGGCCGGGACGGATTTTCCGGGAACACCCGCCCCACCATCGCCAGCATCATGCTGACAATCCCAATAAAGCTGGCGCCATAGATCACCGAACTGAGCATCACGCTGGCAAGGCTGGTATTCACGAGCAGCATCAGGATACTGACCGAATTCAGGGCATAGGCCAGATACAGCGCCAGCCACTGGCCCCAGCGCCGGGAGAACACATCCCACAACCAGCAGGCGGGGGTAGCGGCGACACCCGCAATCAGCCACACCAGCCAGCCCTGACCTTCAAGCCGGGGCATGGACTCGGCAATCGCCACCAGAAAGGTGGCCGTTACCACATAGCCCACGCCGGCGCAGAAGTAGGCCAGCTGCAACAACCGTATAAACCGGCTGCGTTCGTTAGCGGAACCGGCGGCGCCGGTTCGTGGCAGAGCGCAGGTGCGGTAATCCGGCATCCAGCACCAGGCCGGCACCAGAAGCGCCAGGGCCACCAGCCCGTAGATCACCCACTGCTGATCCCAGGCGTAAGGTTCCTTGATCAGCTCGGCCACCACGGCGGTGAGCACAATGCCAAGACCAATGCCCGAGAAGAACACCCCAAGCTCCGACTTCTGGTTGTGTTTGATCAACCAGCTCATCAGCAGGCCGGCGCCCAGCAACATACCTGCAGAGGTGCTCAGCCCGGAGATAAAGCGCAGCAGACTCCACAGCCACACGTTGGTGGTGTACCCCATGAGCGCAGTGGACACCACCGCGACCACCAGCCCCAGCTGGTATAGCCGATACTTCAGGGCGAGATCGCTGATTCGGGTAATCAGAACCGCGCCGGTGAGATAGCCGGCATAGTTAACGGTGGCCAGAAGCCCGACCACCGATTTGCTCAGGCCGAGGGCCGCGACCATTTCCGGGATCATCGGGGTGTAGGCAAACCGCGCTATCCCGACCATCACCACCACGGAAATGACGCTGGCCACCAGTACCTTTACAGTGTCTACAGCTTTCAAGGGGTATCCCTGTTCTGGTGCGTTGTGGTTCCGGTGCTATGCAGGGTCAGGCACGACCCAGGAATTTGCGCTCCTCAACGTTGATGCGGATGCGATCGCCGGTGGAGATGTGTTCCGGCACCTGCACCACCAGACCGGTGTTAAAGCGCGCGGGTTTGGTTCGCGCCGTTGCTGAGCCGCCTTTCACGGAAGGATCTGTCTCATCGATCACCAGCTCAACAGTGGGCGGGAGTGCCAGCGCAACCGGCGCGTCCTTGAGCAGGATCACCATGACGCCCTGGGTGTCCTCGCTGATAAACAGAAGCTCCTCTGCGATGGCTTCGCGGTTCAGGCTGTACTGGGTGAAATCCTCGGTGTCCATGAACACATACTCGTCACCGTCGGCGTAGGAGAAGGTCACTTCCCGGCGGGTCAGGTCCGCCAGGTTGAGCATGTCCGAATCCTTGAAGGTCTCATCGAGCTTCTGGCCGGTGACCACGTCGTACATGCGCATCCGGTAGAGGCTGCCGCCAGCGCGACCCTGGGGCACGGAACGCTCGATATCCTTGACAAAATAAACGCGGCCGTCGTATTCCACCGCGGAGTTCTTCTTGATTTCACTGGCTCTTGGCATGTTGGCAACTTCCGGACTGATTGGGCTGTTACAGAATGATCGTTAGGAACAAAACTTTCCGACCGCTGGTATACCATGAACTCGGTCCACTTGCGATACGCTGTTTTGGCAGGGCGGGGCCGCCTGCCCTATCCTCCGTATAAACCCTGGCTGCCCGGTAGACTCATGAACATTCGAACCCTGGAAACCTTCATCTGGATTGCCCGGCTGGGCAGTTTCCGGGCGGCAGCGAACCGGGTCTATGCGTCGCAGCCGTCGGTTTCCGCGCGAATCGCCGGGCTGGAGGACCAGCTGGGTGTGGAGCTGTTCGATCGCTCGGGCCGACAGATCACACTCACGGCCAAGGGCCGCGAGTTCCTGATCTACGCGGAAAAGATGCTCAGCCTGCATGGGGAAATGCTGCAGGCGGTGGCCAAGCCTTCCTCCATTCAGGGAACCATTCGCCTGGCCGTTTCGGAGACCATCGCCCACACCTGGCTGCCGCAACTGATCGAGCGAGTCAGCGAGGCGTATCCTGCCATCAATCTGGAGCTTGATGTCGACATCTCCGTCAATCTTGCGGAGAAACTGGTGAATCATGAAATCGACATCGCCTTTCTGATGGGCGGCGTCAACCAGCCGGGTATCATCAACCGGAAACTCTGCCGCTATTCGCTGATCTGGGTGGCCAGCCCGAAACTCGATCTACCAAAGCGCCCCCTGTCTCTGGAGGAACTGTCCACCTGGCCCATCGTGACCTACCCCAGAAAAAGCGAACCGTACATGGCGATCCGCTCGCTGGTGGACCCGATGAACCATTCCACCCGCATCCATTCCAGCTCCTCACTTTCGACCATCATCCGCATGACCGTCGACGGCCTGGGCGTCAGCGCACTGCCACGGGAAATCCTGCAACGGGAACTCAGCGCCGGCACTCTCAGGCGGTTTGAGGTTGCGGCCAGGGTGCCGGACCTGGCGTTCAGCGCCGCGTTCCGTTCCGGGCCGGGTGGCAATGTGGTTCAGGCCATTGCGGAATTGGCACTGGCCATCGCCGAAACCCGGGCACCCTCCGGCCAGAAAGTCCCGCCAACGCCCGGCACCGCTGACTGATCAGGTTTTTCGATCAAAACTGATCCTATCTTTCGAATTGTATTTATCAGCGCCTCTGACTTAAATGTAAAAATCATCCATTTTTGAGGCAGCACCATGTCAGCGTCATCTTCTCTCAACGCGCAATCCACACCCACCGCGGTGCGCCAGGCGGCGCGTGACGGGCTGCTCAAAGGACCCACCTCCGGACTGGCCAGCGGCTATGTGCAGGTCAACCTGGTGATCCTGCCCGAATCGGAGGCGGCCGGGTTCCTGCGTTTCTGCCAGGCGAACCCCAAGCCATGTCCTCTGCTGGCTGTTAGCGAGCCCGGCGCCCGCACCTGCCATGCGCTGGCCAACGATCTCGACATTGCCCGCGATGTGCCCGCCTACCGCATCTACCGCGATGGCACCGCCACCGACACGGTCGCCGACGTAGCCGATTACTGGCGGGACGATCTGGTGACCTTTGCTCTGGGCTGCTCGTTTACCTTCGAGCACGCTCTGATCCAGTCAGGCCTGCGCGTCCGGCACATCGACCAGGGCCGGAACGTGCCCATGTACCAGACATCAGTGGCGCTGACTCCCGCCGGCGGCTTCTCGGGCAACCTGGTGGTGTCCATGCGGCCGTTCAACGCCGCCGACGTAATTCGCGCCATCCAGATCACCACCCGCTACCCCCAGGTGCACGGTGCGCCAGTCCATCTGGGCAACCCGGGGCTCATTGGCATCTCCGAGCTGCACGCACCCGACTACGGCGATCCTGTTTCAGTACAGGACGATGAAATTCCGGTGTTCTGGGCCTGCGGCGTCACCCCGCAGCAGGTTCTGATTGATTCGGGTGTGTCCTTCGCCATCACCCACAGCCCGGGCCACATGCTGGTAACGGACATCCCGGACCGCGACCTGGCCCTTTTCTAAACAAACCGAGCAAGACCATCGAAGAAAGAGGAAACAACCATGACGACAAGAAATCCCCTCGCCACCGCTACCGTCATTGCTCTTGCCATGGCAGGCACCAGCGTCCATGCCCAGGAGCTCGACGACACCAGCATCAATTACGTGGGAAGCTGGAGCAGCCTGTCGCTGTACCAGAACTTCGAGCGTCCGTTCTGGCAGGAACATGTGCCCGAAGCCTCCGGCGGCCAGATCAGCACCGAGGTCACCACCTTTGACCAGATGGGCCTGGGCGGTGGCGAAGTCTTCCGACTGATGGCTCGTAATGTTCTGGAAGTGGGCTCTACGGTGGCCGACTATGCGGTTGAGGATGCGCCGGAGCTGGAAGGCCTGGACATGCCGATGATTGCCCCCGATGTCGAGACCGCACGCAAAGTGGCCGAGGCCTATCGCCCGGTGCTGGCCGATGCCTTCAGGCAGCGTTACAAGGGTGCCCAGCTGCTGGCCGTGGTGCCCTATCCGTCGCAGATGGTGTTCTGTAATGCGGAGATTGATGGCCTGCAGGACCTGAAGGGCAAGAAAGTGCGCGCCAGTGGCCGAACCACCGCCGAGTTCCTGCAGGCGCTGGGCGCCGAAGGCATCACCCTGAACTTCAGTGAGGTTCCCGGCGCCCTCCAGCGCGGCGTTATTGACTGCGCCGTAACCGGCTCGCTGTCCGGTTACAGCTCCGGCTGGCACGAAGTATCGACCCACCTTTACCCGCTGCCAGTGGGCGGCTGGGACCACGTCGTCACCGCCATGAACGGCAAGAAGTGGAACTCCCTGTCCGAGCAAACCCGGCAATGGCTGATGGCGGAAATCAAGGAAAACTACGAGGACCCGGTGTGGGCGTCTGCGGTTGAGGAAACCCGCGAAGGTATCGCCTGCCTGACCGGCAACGGCGACTGCTCCCGCGGCGAGCCCGGCGACATGGTTCTGGTGAAGGCCACGGACAACGACTTCTCCGAGGCTTCACGCCACCTGGAAGAAACCCTGTTGCCGAACTGGGCACAGCGCGTTGACCAGAAGTGGGTGGACCGCTGGAACGAGACCATTGGCGCCGTTACCGGCCTTGAGGCCTCCAAGTAAGCCATCGTACAACCGACCTGGTGCCCGGGCGTCGCTACACGCCCGGGCACCCTGGAGAACGACATGTTTCACCAGGTGAATTCCTTTCTCGACCGGGTACTGGCAGGTGTCCAGACCGGCTCACTCTGGCTGGCCCGGGCTGGCGGGGTGCTGATCCTGCTCACGGTGGTCCTGGTGACCATCGAAGTGCTGTCCCGGCAGTTCATGGGTCGCTCGGCGGTTCATGCCACGGAACTGATCGGTTACATCATGGCGATCAGCGCCAGCTGGTCCTTCGCCTACACCCTGATGTGCAAGGCGCACATTCGCATTGACGCCCTGTACCTGAACTTTCCCATGAAAGTGCGCGGAGCCCTTGATCTGGTGGCACTCCTGGCCATGGCGATGTTCTCCATTCTGGTAGTGGATGCGGTTTACGAAGTGATCAGTGCCTCCTACAGCGGCGGCTCCACCGCCAATACCCCGCTGGGCACACCGCTCTGGATGCCCCAGGCCCTGTGGATGATTGGCCTGGTCTGGTTTGGTTTCGCGGTTTGCGTGATGTCCCTGAGAGTCCTGTTTGCCCTGCTCGGCGGTCAGTCTGACCGTGTGCAGGAACTGGCAGGCAGCCCGACCATGGACGAGCAGATCAAAGAAGAAAACAGAGAGGCACACTCATGATTATTACTGCGCTGCTGATTCTGCTGGCCCTGTTGCTGCTGAGTGTGCCTGTTGCCGCCACGCTGATTGCCCTGGCGCTGCTGCTGGCCGAACTCTTTTCGCCGTTCCCCCTGATCAACGCCATGGGGGACGTGCTCTGGTCGGCCTCGGACAAATACCTGCTGATAGCTATTCCCCTCTTCATTCTGCTGGGGGAGATCCTCGTACGCACCGGTATTGCCCGCGGTACTTACCGGGCCCTGGAAAGCTGGCTCTCCTGGCTGCCGGGCGGGCTTTTGCACGCCAACGTCGGCACCGCCACCCTGTTCTCTGCCACCTCCGGCTCCAGCGTTGCCACCGCCGCGACCATCGGTACGGTGGCGTTGCCCCAGGGCCGGGACATGGGCTACGACCCGAAGCTGTTTACCGGCTCCATTGCCGCCGGTGGCACCCTGGGCATCATGATTCCGCCGTCCATCAACCTGATTGTCTATGGTTTTCTCACGGAAACGTCGATCCCGCAGCTGTTTGCCGCCGGCCTGATCCCCGGTCTCCTGCTTGCCCTGATGTTCATCGTGGGCACCGCGCTGATCTGCATCTGGAAACCCAGCCTGGGCGGGCCCAGCGTCTCACACAGCTGGGGCGAGCGGATCTCCGGCCTGCGGCATCTGGTGCCGGTACTGGCGCTGTTCGGGATCGTTGTGGGTTCCATCTATACCGGTCTGGCAACGCCAACCGAAGCCGCCTCCCTCGGCGTGCTCGGTGCCCTGGCCATCGCCGCATTCATGAAGAAGTTGTCCGTCGGCATCATTGTCGAGGCCCTGGACGGCACCATGAAGACCACTGGCATGATCATCCTCATCATCATCGCCTCCTACTTCCTGAACTTCGTGCTGGCGTCGGCGGGCATTACCCGGGAGCTGACCAGCTTCCTGGAAGGCGCCGGCATGGGCCCCTATTCCACCCTCATGCTCGCCATACTGCTATACATCATCCTGGGTTTCTTCATTGAAACGCTGTCGCTGATGGTGATTACCATCCCGATTGTAGCCCCGATCATCATCGGCATGGGCTTTGACCCGGTGTGGCTGGGCATCCTGATTATCCTGCTGATCGAGATGGCCCTGATCACCCCGCCGGTCGGCCTGAACCTGTATGTGGTGCAGGGCGTTCGCGAAGGCGGTCCGTTCAGCGACGTGATGAAGGGTGCCATGCCCTACGTGGGCATCATGTTCCTGATGGCGCTGGTGCTTGTCCTGTTCCCGCAGCTGGCCACCTTCCTGCCCGAACTGATGAAGAATTAATGAAGAATTGATCAAGAGAAACCATGCCTGAAACCAGTGGAGTCACCCGATGACAACGTTTTACCTTGCCAACACCGGAGAGAGCCTGGATATCGACATCCACCAGCTGGTCATCGCTGGCTGGGCGGGCCGGGTGCAGGCCGCCATTGATGAACACATTGAAGAACTGAAAGCCATCGGCGTTACTCCGCCCTCGGCAACGCCGCTGTTCTACCGGGTAGCGGCCAACCAGCTGACCACCGCGCCGACCATTCAGGTGCTGGGTGGGCAGACCAGTGGCGAAGTGGAAGTGGTGCTGATTGGCAGCACCGAGGGAACCCTTGTGGGTATCGGCTCGGATCATACCGATCGCGAAGCGGAAGCCTGGTCGGTGGCCCACTCCAAGCAGGTCTGCGCCAAGCCCGTTGGTGCGCAGGTCTGGCGCCTGGACCAGGTAATCGATCACTGGGACGATCTACAGATGGCCTCCTATGCGACGATTGATGGCGAGGAAGCACTCTACCAGGAAGGGCCGGTGACCGGTTTGCTGCACCCGGCCGAACTGTTGAAACGTTTCGGTCTCGACAAACCCGAGCTGGCGCCAGGCCAGGCCATGCTCTGTGGCACCCTGCCGGTGATTGGCGAACTGCGCCCCGCGGATGCCTTCCGCATGGTGCTGAAGGACCCGGTGACCGGGCTGGAGCTTCAGCACCGGTACGATATCCAGACCCTGCCGGTGATCGCATGAACCCGATGACCCCGCTCGCAAGCCTGCTGGATGAACTGGCCAGCGGCAGCCACAACGCCCGCGATCTGCTGGCGAGCTGTTACAGCCAGGCTGACCTTGAGGACAAGGCCGACGCCTGCATTTACACCCGGCGTTTCGAGCAGACCGCCCGGGCCGAGGCAGAGGCCGTCGATCGGTTACGCACAGCCGGGCTTTCCGGAGGCCAGCTAGCCGGACTGCCCATCGCCCTGAAAGTTCTGTTCGATGTGAGGGGCGAGGTTACCCACGCCGGCTCCCGGGGTTGGCAGCCTCCGGCCAGCCGTGACGCGCGGATCGTTTCCCGGTTGCGCCGCGAAGGGGCCGTACTCACCGGCCACACCAACATGACCGAATTTGCCTATTCCGGGCTTGGCCTGAACCCGCATTACGGTACGCCAGAGAACCCGCTGGCACCGGGCCGGATTCCCGGTGGTTCCTCCTCCGGCGCGGCCGTGGCGGTGGCACGGGGCATGGCCGCCGGCGCCATTGGCAGCGATACCGGTGGCTCGGTGCGCATACCAGCGGCGTTTTGCGGTCTGACCGGATTCAAACCAAGCCAGTCCCGGGTACCACGGGATGGCACTTTCCCGCTGTCTGACACCCTGGATTCCATTGGGCCAATCGCACCAACGGTCGATTGCTGCGCCCGTCTGGATGCGGTGCTGTCCGGCCATGCCTACCGGCCGATCCGTTTCCTCTCGCTGAAAGGCCTGCGCTTCGTTGTGCCCAAGGACTATATGCTGGATGGGATGGACGACACCGTTGCCTACGCCTTCGAACGGCGTCTGAAAACCCTGCGCGATGCCGGCGCAACCCTTATTGAGGCGCCGGCACCGGTGCTCGCTGCCATACCGGAGTTAATGGAAGGTGGTGGCTTCACGGCCGCCGAGAGCTACTTTGTCCACAGGCGATCGCTGGAACAGCACGGAGACCAGTACGACCCGCGCGTGAGCAGTCGGATCAAGCGAGGTGCCAGCATCAATGCCGCGGATTACCTTGAGCTCTGCCGGCGACGGCAGGCCAGAAAACAGGAAGCGGACCAGTGGCTGCAGGACTACGACGGCCTGCTGGCACCAACCGTGCCCATCGTGCCACCCACCTTTGAGGAGCTGGCAGCCGACGACGACTACGCCCGCCTGAACCTGCTGGTTCTGCGCAACCCGACCGTGGCCAACATGCTGGACCTGTGCGCCATCAGCCTGCCGAACCATGCCCAGGGCGAATTGCCCAGCGGGCTAATGCTGATCGGCCGAAACGGTTCGGACGACACTCTGCTGCGCCTGGCACTGGCCATCGAAAGCGCCAGGTAACCACCGTGTTGACCACCCGGATGACCACTTACTCCAACAACAACGTGGAATCTACGCGATGACTGACCAAACACAGGAATCAAGCCCCCCGGTTACCGACTCACGCTCCGGCGGTGAAAACGCCCGCCGGATCCTGAGGCGGGATCCGAACCCGCACATGTTCCGGCCGATCCAGTTTCGCTCTGTAACGGCCCGGAACCGGATCATGCTCTCACCCATGTGCCAGTATTCCGGCCAGGACGGCCTGTCCAACGACTGGCACTATGTGCACCTTGGGGCACGGGCGGCAGGCGGCGCCGGCTGGGTATTCACCGAAGCGGTGCATATTGAACCGCGGGGGCGGATCACGCCCTTCTGCCTGGGTCTTTGGAACGATGAACAGCGCGATCGGCTGGCCCGCATCGCCCGCTTTGTCTCCGAGCAGGGCGCCGTGCCCGGCATCCAGCTTGGCCACGCCGGGCGTAAAGCGTCGGTAGGTCGACCCTGGGAGGGCTCGCACCCGCTGCGGGCGGATACCGGAGGCTGGGAGGACCTGGTATCGGCCTCGGCCGTGCCCTACGCCAGCCAGTGGCAGGTACCCCAGGCCATGTCCCGGGAGCAGATTGCCGATTCACTGGAGTCGCTTCGCTCCGCCACCCGGCGGGCGCGGGAGGCGGGGTTCCAGGCCCTGGAACTGCACGGAGCCCACGGCTATCTCATTCATCAGTTCCTGTCACCGCTGAGCAATCAGCGCACCGATGAGTACGGTGGCTCGTTCGAGAACCGGATCCGTTTCCTCCAGGACTCCATCAGGGTGGTGCGCCAGGAGTGGCCAGACGATCTGCCCCTGTTCCTTCGTCTGTCCTGTACCGACTGGGTAGACGGCGGCTGGACCCTCGAAGACACGGTTCGTCTCGCCACCTTGCTGCGCTTCCAGGGCGATGTTGACCTGATAGACTGTTCCTCAGGCGGTAATGATCCACGCCAGCAAATACCTATCCATCCCGGATACCAGATACCGCTGGCGCAGGCGGTGCGAACACAGGCCGACATTGCCACCGGCGCCGTCGGACTGATTCACAGCCCGGATCTTGCCGAATCGGTGATTGCCAACGGCCAGGCCGACCTGGTGATTCTGGGCAGGGCGCTGCTGGCCGATCCGGCCTGGCCACTGCGGGCTGCGGCTGCCCTCAAGGCACAAAACGTGGAATGGCCCAAACAGTATGAGCGGTCAAACATCTTCTAAGCCAACGCATACGCCTCCGAGAGAGGCAACGAGGTAACTATGGCAACCTTGAAGCTGAACGCCGATATGGGCGAGAGCTTCGGCCCCTGGGTGATGGGGCTGGACCATGAAGTCATGCCCCATGTCGACCTGGCCAATATCGCCTGCGGGTTTCACGCCTCCGATCCGGACGTGATGCGCAAAACCGTGCGCCTGGCAAAACGCCACGGGGTGGGTATCGGCGCTCATCCCGCCTACCCGGATCTGGTTGGCTTTGGCCGGCGTTCCATGGCCTGTTCCCCGGAGGAAATCGAAAACCTGGTGTTGTATCAACTGGGTGCTCTGCAAGGCATCTGTCGGGCCGAAGGCACCAGCCTTTGCTATGTGAAACCCCACGGCGCCCTGTACAACGACATGGCCCGTGATCCGGAGCGGTTCGCCGCGGTCGCACGGGCGGTTCGTGCCTTTGATCCCGAGCTGCCATTGATGACGCTGGCCATGCGCGATACCTCCGCACTCAAAGAGCAGGCCGAAGAGCAGGGCGTGACCCTGTGGTTTGAAGCCTTCGCCGACCGGGCCTACGACAGTGATGGCAGGCTGGTGCCCCGTTCCCGACCCGGCGCGGTTCATCATGATCCGGAAACCATCATCGATCAGGCACGCCGGATCGCCACCGGCCAGCCGCTGACCGCCAGCGACGGCAGCGACCTGGTGCTGCGGGCCGACACCCTGTGCGTACACGGTGACAACGAGGAATCCATTGCCGCTGTCCGCCGCATTCGGGAGATGCTGACCACCCTGGAGCAAGCCTCGTGACACACATGGCGTTACCCAGACTGGAGCCCGCCGGCATCGACAGCTGGATGGTGCGCCTGTTCGACACCATCGAGGAAAACAACCTGTTATGGCTGGCGGCGCTGACCCACGACTGCGAGGCGGCATTTGGCGAAACACTGGTGGATCTGGTGCCCTCCTACACCACCCTGCTGGTAACCTTCGACCCCATGCGCATCAGTGCCTGGCGTGCCCGTGAGAAGCTGTCTCAGGTACTGGCTAATCTGGTACCGGACGACGCCGGCGGCGAGGGTGAGCAGCATGAGATTGCCACCTGGTACGATCCTTCCGTGGGCCCCGACCTTGATCGCGTGGCCAGACTCTCCGGAATGTCGGTGGACGATGTGATCAAGACCCACAGTTTTCAGGAGTACCGGGTGTTCGCCCTGGGGTTCTCCCCCGGCTTTGCCTTCATGGGACTTCTGGACGACAGCCTCAAATGCCCCCGCATGGACACGCCGCGCCAGAAAGTGCCGGCGGGCAGCGTCGCGATCGCAGGTCACCAAACCGCCGCGTACCCGGCGGTTACCCCAGGTGGCTGGAACCTGATTGGGCGCACCGCTGCCCGCCTGTTTGACCGAAACCGCGAGGGCTTCAGCCTGCTGAAAGTAGGTGACCGGGTGCGCTTTGTATCGGTTGACCGCCAGACCTTCGAGAATGAGGGCGGCGATGTGACGCCTGCGGAACCGGCCAGAGAGGAGAAAACGTCATGACCCCCGCCACCACCAGCGGGTTCCGGGTCACCCGCGCAGGACCGCTGGCCCTGCTCCAGGACGCAGGCCGCTTCGGCGTACGCCACCTGGGCGTCACCCAGGGCGGCCCGGCGGACATCCATGCCTGGGCCTGGGCCAACCGGCTGGCGGGTAACCGCTGGGGCAGCCCGGTACTGGAGATCACCTTTGGAGGCCTGGAACTGCAGGCCGAGGCGGATCTGACCGTCGCCGTCACCGGTGCCGACCTGTCGGCAAAGCACGACAATCAGCCGCTGCCGATGTGGCGCCAGTTCCGGATTGGAAAGGGCGAACGCCTCGTGTTCGGCTCACCCGCCAAAGGCCTGCGAGCCTACCTGGCGGTGGCGGGGGGATTTTCGGCGGAACCTGCGCTGGGCAGTGTCGCCTGTGTGGTCCGGGAACACCTGGGGGGCTTCGATGGCCAGGGTCGTCGGCTGGCCGCCAATGATCGACTCACCGTTGCTGCTCCCGACCCCGTGCACTCGGAAATGGTGGAAGCGCCGCCGGAAGAACAACCCGATTACTCGACGCCGGCCTTGCTGGACCTGTTACCGGGCGCCCAGATTGCTGACTTTACCGGGCGCAGCCTCTACGACGCCTTCAACGCCGAGTGGCGGGTAGACGATCGCGCCGACCGCATGGGCGTGCGCCTGCTGGGGCCGTCATTGCATTGCCGGATCGAATCCATGGTGTCTGAGGGCATATCTCTCGGTGCGGTACAGGTACCGCCGGATGGCCAGCCCATCGCCCTGCTCAATGATCGGCAGACCATCGGCGGTTATCCGCGCCTGGGCAATCTGACGCCGCTCTCGGCCTCGCGCCTTGCGCAGTGCGTGCCCGGGCAAACGGTGCGACTGAGACCCGCGGGTATGGAACGAGCCAGCCGAGAACACCAGGCCTTTATCCGGAAGATGACGGCCAGCCAGACCTAACCGGCCAGTGATCGTACGTCGGCCAGGAAGCGGTCTATCTGGTCGTGGCTGGTTGACCAGGAACACATGAGCCGTGCGCTGCCGCCAATGAAGTTGTAGAAGCGCCAGCCCCGGTTCCGCAGTTCGGTCTGCATCGGCTCAGGCAACTCCACAAACACCCCGTTCACCTCTCGCGGGTAGCGCAGGTGAATGCCGGGCAGGCCCTCCAGCCCCTTTTCCAGACGCTCGGCACAGGCGTTGGCGTGGCGGGCGTTCTGAAGCCAGACATTATCTTCAAGCAGACCGCACCAGGGCGCGGAAATATAACGCATTTTCGAGGCCAGCTGGCCCGCCTGCTTGCAGCGCCACTCGAAATCCTCGGCCAGCGAACGATTAAAGAATACCACCGCCTCACCCAGGGCCAGGCCATTCTTGGTGCCGGAAAAGCACAGCACATCCACGCCCGCCTTCCAGGTAATCTCCGAGGGATGCACGTCCAGGGCCGCCACCGCGTTGGCGAAGCGGGCGCCATCCATGTGGATGTGCAATTTGTGGCGATCCGCCACGGCCCGGATCCGATGAAGCTCTTCGGGGGTGTATACGGTGCCCACCTCGGTGGCCTGGGTCAGGCTCAGGGCCTTGGGTTTGGGGTAATGGATGTCCGTGCGCTTGGTCACCAGATGCTCGATGCTCTCGGGCGTGAGCTTGCCATTCTCGCCCTCGCCCAACAGCAGCTTGGCACCGTTGGAGGCGTATTCGGGGCCGCCGCATTCGTCGGTTTCAATGTGGGCAAGCTCATGGCAGATCACGCTGTGAAACGACTGGCCAATAGAGGCCAGTGCCAGGGAATTGGCCGCGGTACCGTTGAACACGAAATAGACATCGCAGTCGGTATCAAAGAGCGAGCGCAAGCCGTCCGCAGCGCGCTGGGTCCAGCTGTCCTCGCCGTAGGCGGGCTCGTCGGTGGTGTTTGCGGCTGCCATGGCGTCCCAGGCTTCCGGACACACCCCACTATAGTTGTCACTGGCAAACTGTTCGGACCGGGACACAAGGCTCTCCTGAAGGTTCATCTTTAAACCAGACCAACGTTATACCAGGCGTCTCGCCGTGCCTATTCGCCAATTCGCCTATGCCTGCTCCAATGGGCTCACAGAATCAAACTGCCGGATCCCCTATACTGGCGCAACTCCATGCAAGCGGAACAGGAATTTCCCGTCTCATGAGGCGCTTCAATATCGCCAGTCTACCTGGCAGAACCTTACTCGCAATCATCGGACTGGCGTGCCTCGCCGGTAGCTATTACGCCATGACCACCGGCCTTGCCCAGTTGGCAGAGGCCCGCCAGCTCGAACGCCTCCCGGAAACACCCCTGGCCGCCCTGACCACAGGGCCCTATGCCGTCAGCGGTGAAGTCTCGGGGGCCGAGGGAACGATCACTACGCCCTACTCCAGCACCCAGGCGGTGTACTTCCGCTACAAACTGGAGGAGGAGTACCGGGATTCAGACGGCGACCTGAGAACCCGAACATTGGAATCCGGCACCCGTGCCACCGACTTTATACTGAAGGATGCCAGTGGTTCGGTCACGGTGGCTGCGGTCGTCGATCCTGACGCAGCCCAGTGGAACCTGTCCCGCACCTATCACCAGCAATCCGGACGCAGGATCTACTCCGAGTGGGCGCTCACCCCGGGACATACCGCACGGGTGATCGGCCAGTTCAACCCGGGCTCTCACATCATCACCTTCAACGGCCTCGACTCCTATAGCCTGCCCGCCCTGGTATCCCGGAACACCCTGGCCGCGGACAGCGGCGAGAGCTTCTTCGAGGCCGGTATCCGCATCTCCCTCGCGACCGGGCTTCTGGCTCTGGGCATTGCCTTGCTGCTGCCGGCTGTGAAAGTCCATCGGTTCTGGATTTACGTTCTGGTCATGACCGTCGCGGTGTCCGGTACGCTCACGGTGCTGGGCATCAGCAAGCTCCGCCAGGAGTGGTCGGCCATTGCCGCACTCTATGAGGCCCGCTACCAACAGCTGGACCAGACCGAAAGCCCGCTGGTACTGGCAGACGTGGCCGCCCTGCAACAGCTGATCCGGCAAAGCACCAGTGGCCTGCTCGACCGCTGGATGTTCAGCCGTGTGGTCGAGCACCGGCTGCCAATGGCGGAGCTGGACGACCAGACCGCCAGCCTGGCCCGGGACATTGTCGACAGCCAGCCCGAGGGCCGGTACCCCCATGCCTGGACCAGCCGTGCGCTGTCAGCGGCTGCGCTCGTGGGCGCCCTGCTGTTGCTCTGGTTGTCGATCCGCACGGTCAAGTTCAAGCGCCTGATCGAGGCCGTACCCACCAGCAGCACCCGAGGGCTCAGCTTCGGCCTCTCGGAGCTGAAAGCCATGGTGGACGTGGACGAGGACCACCCGCCCCTGCGGGACCCGCTGCAACACGAGAAATGCGTGGCGTACGACTACAAGGTGGAAGAGAAGCGCGGCTCGGGCAAGAACGAGAAATGGCGCGTGATCGAGCACCGGGAGGAGCGGGTGCCGTTCTGGCTGGATGACAATGCCGGGCGGGTTCTGGTGCGCCCCGACGGCGCAAAGATCGAATACCCCCGCTCTCATGTCGAGCACCTTGGCGACCGACGCTACACCGTCCGTTTCCTGGACACCTTCGTGAACGTCTACTGCCTGGGCTTTGCCGGCCTTGATCGGGAGCAGCCAGACCGGCTGACTATCCAGCAGGACGACAATTCCCCGTTTCTGATCAGCGGCAACGAGGAAGAGAACATTGTTCTGGACCGCGGCGCCCGGGGATTTGCCGGCATTGCGCTGGTGCTGGGCCTGTTCCTGTTCGCCACCACCAGCCTGTTTGCCGCCGATGGCAGCTTCAGCCCCGACAATCTGATTCTGTCTGCGCTGGCCGTGCCCCTGGTGCTGCTGGGCTACCTGGCCATTCTTCACTACAACGACATGGTCTTCCTGAAGAACCGGGTGGACCGGGCTACCGCCAACATCGACACCATCCTGCAGCAGCGGCACGATCTATGGCCCAACCTCGAAAAGGTGGTGAAGGCCTCCCTGGCCCATGAAAAACAGTTGCTGAAAGCCATCGCCCAACTGCGCAATGCCAACCCGACCGAGATGCGGGCCCAGGGCCAGACGGAGAAACTGATCGGGTTTGAGAAGAAAGTGGCGGGTGCGCTTCAGGCGCGGATAGAAGGCTATCCCGACCTGAAGAACAACGAGGTGGTTCAGTCGTTCATGTCGATAATGGCAGAGACCGAGAACTACCTGGCGTTACTGAGGGACAGCTACTCCGAGAGCGCCCGGATCTACAACACCCGGATCCAGTCGTTCCCGGACCTTATCCTGGCCAGACTGTTCCGGTTCGCCGAGGCGCCCCAGTTCCGCGCGGAGGGCTGAATCAGCCATTCAGGCCCAGGTGCTCGGCATCCTGCTCGATGCAGCGATCCAGCAACGCCAGGTAGTCGGCCTTGGCCTTTACCTTGGTTTCCCTGTGCGCGCGCATGTTCAGGGTCTTGAAATGCTGGGCCAGTTCGTTGGCCCGCTCAACCAGCGAGTCCTGGGCGACCACCTCATCCAGGAAGCCAGCCTCGACTGCGCCAGCGGGATTATAGATCTCGGCATTCACCACCGACCGATAGAAATGCGCCGGCGCCAGCCGATGACGGGCAATCTCGATTCCCGCGTGGTGCATGGTCATGCCAATCGCCACTTCATTCAGCCCCAGCTTGAACGGACCCTCGATACCGATGCGGTGGTCCACCGACAACAGGATGAACGCGCCCTTGGCAATGGCGTGGCCACTGCAGGCACCGATCACCGGCAGCGGGAAAGCGGCCAATCGACGGGTAAATGTAGAGCCGGTTTTTACCAGTGCGGCGGCTTCCTTAGGGCCCTTCTGCATTTCCTTCAGGTCGTAGCCAGCAGAGAACACGCCTGGCTGACCGGTGAGGATGACCACTGCCTTGTCCTGCTCCGCCTTGTCCAGCGCCGCGTTCAAACCTTCAAACACCTCGTGGCTCAGGGCGTTGGCCTTGCCGTTCTGGATGGCGATGGTCGCAACGCCGTCGTTCAACTCGTAACTTACCAGCTCGGTCACCTGTACTACCTCTCTCGCAAAATTAAAGTGAGCGTTTGTTTACTTCCCTGAGCCTGATTGTGTGTTAGGCGGGCCTGAGTTTCAATAGCGGGAGGATATTCGTCTCAGCCAGCGGTGAGACATAAAATGGCGCTGGCGACACAGTCACTTGTTAGCAGATTCTGCCTGAAGACGCTCAACCAGCCACACCTTAATGATCGATTGACGGGTAACGCCAATGCGCGCGGCCTCACGATCTAAAGACTCTACGACCCAAGCTGGAAAATCGACGTTGATTCGCTTTTGTTCCTGTTTAACGCGGCGAGCGGAAGACAGGTCCAAGTCATCAACAATATCTTCCTGACCATCCTCAAATTTTTTCTCAAAGTCTTTAGCTTTCATAGAGCTCAACCTCCTTCTTGCGGGAACGCCTGACTGAAATCAGGCGAGTACGACCTTCCCTATAGGTGACGACAGCCGACCAGTGCTTTTCACCAATCTTGCCGATCAACAAAAACCTTGGCTCGTCCTCTGCTTTTGCGCGGATTTCCAAGAGATATGGATCTCTCCACAGCGCTTGGGCAGCCACGAAGTCGATACCGTGTTTGTCCAGGTTCGCTTGGCTTTTAACTTCGTCGAATTCACACTCATCCATGAGTAAAAATTATATCCTTTTTGGTGATTCTGTAAAATATGGAAGGAAACCGAACCTGCAGCCCTCAGTTAAGCGAATTTCAGCTACAAGATCTGCTTTTTGCAACGTGACCTTTACCCACAAAAACTGTGGATAACTTTGTGGGAACTGCTCGGATAGCTGCGCTCAGCCCTGCAACCACAGGGCCTGAGCCAATGTGGCGTTTAAATGACCGACGCGCAAAACCTCTGTGACTCTAACGAAATCCCTTCGACTGAAGCCACTGGCTGATCTGCGCCTGATTCATGGCACCGCTCTGGCGGGCCACTTCGCGGCCGTTCTGGAACAGGATAAGCGTGGGAATGCTGCGAATGCCGTACTGGCCTGCCGTGCCCTGGGCCTGTTCGGTATTTAGCTTGGCGAAACGCACCTTGCCCCGCCAGTCCTTCGCCGCCTGCTCGAACTGGGGCGCCATCATCTTGCAGGGGCCGCACCAGCTGGCCCAGAAATCCACCAGCACCGGAACATCGCTACGTCCGGTGTGGTTAGCGAAGGTCTGGTCGGTCAGCTCCAGAATTCTATCGGGCCACAGGGGCTGCTTGCAGGCGCCGCAGTTTCCGCCAGAGGAAAGCTTCTCGGCGGGCACGCGGTTGAGCTTGTGGCAGTGGGGACAAACCAGGTGTCGGGTGTCTGTCATGATCTCTAGGCCTGTGTTTCATTGTTCACCGAAACGTCGGGGCGGCGAAGGGAAATTCAAGTGGATCAGAAATCAGACATCACATCCTGAAGATCCCGCTTGAGCTCCTCCGGCTCGGTGAGCCAGACCGTGCCGTCTGCGCCCGGGAACACGCCCACTTCCAGGCCGTCACCGGTCAGCCCGGGCACCCACTTCCGGAAGAAATCCGGCAGTGCAACGCTGCGGGGCGTCAGCGCGTCCTCGCCTTTGGCATACGCGGCGGCAAGCCCGGAATCCGGCCAGACCGGCAGGTATTCCACATCGCCGTCGTCCGAGGCAATCTTGAGGAACTGGCTGTTGCCGTTGACCAGAATCCAGACCTCCCGGCTCTCCGCTACCTGGTCCAGAAAGTACTCATACCGGTCCTCGCCATCCATGTCGCTGACCCGGTTCAGTTCATTGATGCTCATGGTATTGTCCTTCAAGGGTTCACGCCCTGGCCTTCGTCATGCGAAACAGCGCCTCGGGCGCAATACGCTTGAGCCAGAGGGCCGCCATTTCCTTGCCCTTGCCTACCGGGATCTCCCGCTTTTTCGCCCTGAGGCCCTTGAACACCACTTGGGCGCATTCATCCACATTCATGCCACCGGCAATGTCCTCATCCTCACGACCGTAAGCGGACCCATCACCCACGAGGGCGTTGCGCGAAATGTCGGTGCGTATGAACCCAGGTGTGATGGTGGACACGCTGATGCCCTGCCCTTCCACTTCCGCCCGAAGCGCATCAAAAAAGCCCATCACCGCGTGCTTGGCCGCGCAATAACCGGTGCGCATGGGCACACCAACCTTGCCGGCGACGCTGGAGGTAACCGCCAGGTGGCCGACACCCCGCTCCAGCATGTGCGGAAGCACAGCCTTGGTGAGGGCAATCTGACCCATCACGTCGACGTCCATCAGCTTCTGGTACACGGCCATGTCGGTGTCCTTGCACAGAGAGCGTTGGGATAGGCCGGCGTTGTTCACCAGCAGATCAATATGGCCGAACTGCTCAAGCACCGCCTGGACCTTCCCGGGCAGGGCAGCCCAGTCAGTCACATCGAGGGGCAGTACCAGCACGTCGTCCTCGGCCAGGCCGGCTTCGTGACAGCGCCGGGCCACGCGCTGCAACTCGTCTTCCCGGCGGGCCGACAGCACCAGGCGGGCGTGGTCTTTGGCATACTGGAGGGCAAGGGCTTCACCGATGCCGGAGGAGGCGCCGGTAATCCAGACAGTTTTCTGGCTCATGAAAGATCCTTCGAAGTCTCAGTTTTCCACTACCCGCGCCCTCAGTCTCGGGAGCTGTGCCGGGTAATGTTGCTGGATGAAGGTTACCATGGCCTCTCGAACGGCACACCTGAGGTCCCAGTTGCGGCTTGAATCCGAGGCACTCATCAGAAAGCGTATCTGGATCGCCTGGTCGCTGGAATCGGTGACCTGGACCGAGGAAAAACTGCCGTCCCAGAGTTTTGATTCGTTGAGCACACGGTCGAATTCCTGCCGGAGCGGTTCCACCGGCATGGTGTAATCCACCCAGATAAACACAGCCCCGAGCAGGTCGGAGGTGTTCCGGGACCAGTTCTGGAAGGGGTTCTCGATAAACCACTGCAGGGGCACCACCAGACGCCGAAGGTCCCACACGCGGAGCACCACGTAGGTGGCCGTCACCTCCTCCACCCAGCACCACTCGCCCTGCACGTGCAGGACATCGTCGATGCGGAACGGTTGAGTGAGGGCAATCTGCATGCCCGCCAGCAGGTTGCTTAGCACCGGGCGCGCAGCAAAGCCCAGAATCAACCCGCCCAGGCCGGCAGAGGCCAGCAGGCTGGCGCCCATGTGTTGGACCGATTCGAAGGTCATCAGGGCGGCGCCCAGCCCGATAATCACAATGAGAATATTAAGGGCCCGCACCAGGAAGCGGGTCTGGGTTTCCACTTTGCGGGCCCGCTTCCACTGGCCCTCGAGCACCGGGTTCAGGGCGACGATCACCTCGCCAATGGCTGATGTCAGTCGCACTGCCGCCCAGGTAATAGCGAGCACCAGAAGAAGGGTGGTGATCTGTTGAATGGCGGCCATCAGCGGCAGGTCCGGGGGCGCGGCTTTCAACATCCCGGTTAGCGTGAGCAGGCAGAGAACCACCCCCAGGGCCCTGGCGGCGGCGTCGAGAAAAAGACGCAATACGGTTCTCGACGCGGAAAAATGCCGGAACACAGCCAGCGCCAGCCGGTAGACGACGTAGGTGGCCAACACCGCAAGAACCGCCGAAAAGCCCGGCCACAACCAGGCCGTCAACCCGGCCTCAAACGACTCCAGCATCCGCCCTCCGGTCGCCCCATTCAGAAAATCGGGCAGTCGGACGCGCGTTGCTTCGCCCCTTACCCTTGCCTTCATGAAAGCCTAGACCAGCCCGGAGGCACGTGCCATTGCCCAGGACCGGAGGCGAGCCTGGTCCGTTGCTACTCGGCTCTCATACCGTCGGTTACCGGCTGGTCTGAGAGCCAGGCGACCAGGTCCTCGAGAGGCATGGGTCTGGCAACCCAGAATCCCTGGAGCCGATCGCATCCGAGATCCGTCAGCACCCGGGCGGTCTGTTCACTCTCGACGCCCTCGGCAACAACCTCGTAGCCAAGGTTGTGGGCCATGGTTACCGCTGTACCGACAATCAGGCGGGCGCTTTCACTGGTGTCAATATCCTCGAGCAGCGAGCGATCCAGCTTGAGCTCGGTTGCCGGCAACTGCTTCAGGTAGGAGAGCGACGAATAGCCGCTGCCGAAGTCGTCGATGGAAATCCTGATGCCGATATCCGCCAGCGCTTTGAGGGCGCCAAGGCCTTTCTCCGGATCGTCCATGGCGGCGGTCTCGGTCAGTTCCAGTGTGAGCTTTTCAGCAGCGACCTGATACTGCTCGAGCACCCAGGTAATCCAGCCCTTCAGGCCAACGGAACCGAGGTCCCGGGCGGAAATGTTGATGGAAAGGGTAAGCTCGGGGTGCCTGTTCAGTAGCCTCGCCAGTTCCCGAACCCCTCGCTCCACCGCCCAGCGCGTCAGCTGATTGACCACACCCGTTTCCTCGGCGAGGGGAATGAAATCGGTGGGCCCGACCCAGCCCCGCTGCGGGTGATTCCAGCGTACGAGGGCTTCCAGCCCGGTCACACTCCGGCTGTTCAGGCAGAACTTGGGCTGGTAATAGAGTTCTGCCCGGTCCTCCAGCAAGGCCTCCCGCAGATCGGACATCAGGGTTAACCGGCTCTCGCTGTAGATGTCGTATTCCTGCGAATAGAAACCGGTTTCATAGGGCCCGTGCGGGGTGATCTCCATGCCCACATGGGCATTGCGGATCAGTTGGGCGGCACTGCTGCCATGGGCGGGGTAGCTGGCTGCCCCGAATCGGGGGTGCAGCTCAATGGCCAGGCTGTCCAGCACCACCGGTTCGGACAGTTGCCTGAGTACGGCGTTGAGCTGGCTGAAGTTATCGTTCACCTGGCTGGCATCCACCAACAGCCCGAAAGTGTCTCCGGACAACTGATAAACCAGCTCCTCGCGACCAAGGGAGTCGTGCACCCGCAGGATGTAAGGCAGGTTGCGGGCAAGTTCGGTCATCTGGCCAGCAAGACGTTGCAGCAAGCGCTCACTACGATTGAGGCCGAGGGTACGGTTAATCTCATCCAGACGGGTGATACGGGCAACCCCCACCATGTAATGGCCGTGCGGATCCTTCTCGAACTGATCGTTGACCATCCGCTCAAACCGGTTCCGGTTGGGCAGGCCGGTTACCGCGTCGTGGGTGAGCGCCTCGTTCAGGCTGTTCTGGGCCTCATTCCGGGCCTTCTCGATACGCAGCGCCTCGGCCTGCGCCCGGATCTTCTCTTCCCGCTCGCGGTACAGGCGATCTGCAAGGGCAAGGGTAAGAATGAACGCTTCCAGGCCAGAACCAATCTGCATGGCATGTTCGGTCATGAAGTTTTCCGGAAAGAAACCCAGGGCCCTGCCGGCCGTGGCCAGAACGCCGATGGTCAGTGGTGTCCAGGCAATGGTGAAGAAGGCCCCGGCGCGAACACCGGCCGCCCAGGTGATGGGCCCGGCCACAAACAGCAGGGAAAAGAAAAACAGCGCCGATATCGAGGACAGGATAATTGCCAGGTTGTAATCCAGGGTAAGTGCTGCGACGAAATTGATGATTTCGAACCCGATCATGGCCCTTATGGCCACATCCAGTTTGGGGCTGTGCGAGGGGATTCTCAGCAACTGCCGGCAGAACAGCACCGAGAACAGCGCAAGCACCGGCATGGACACCAGCAGGGCTCGGGCATGAATCTCCGGTGCGTCCGGGTACAGGAGCTGGAAGCTGTACCCCTTGATGGACGCGAAAAACAGCAGATAGCCCGAAATGGCGAGCGCGTAATAGAGATACAGCTTTTCTCTCAGCGTAAGGAACACCGCCAGGTTGATCAGGATGATCACCGTAAGGCTGCCGTAGTAGAAAAAGTGCAGCTTCTGCTCGTTGGAGGCGGCGGCAAAAAACTCGTCTGCGCGCCAGAGGTTGAGCGGCAGGATCATTGAGCCTGCGGTTTCAACCCGGATGTACACCGTCTTGCGCTGACCGGGCGACAGATCAAACCGCAACAGCATGTTCGGATGGTCGACCTGGCGTGGGTAGAAGGCGCGACCGTCCCCGGTCTCGAACCGCTGCTCCACCTTCCCGTTCGCGAGAACGTGAAAAACAACGTCGTCCAGCTGTGAGTAGGCCAGCTCTGCAATGAGGTTGAGGCTTTCGTCCGATTGGTTCTGCAGGGCGAACCGCAACCAGTAAACCGACGAGGTAATGCCAAAAGTGGCGCTGCCCGATGGCAACGCCTGCCAGTTCGCCCTGGCAAGCTGCCTTACTTCGTCCAGGGTGGCTGTACCGGCGGTGTCTTCCCAAGCCTCAAACCGGGAGGGCACGGGCGATGAGGCAGTCACCGGAATAGTGACAGGCTCGGCGGAAACGGCGGTGCACGCCAGAACCATCAGCAGGACCGCAACAACACAACCGACAGTTTTGGACGTCAACATGACCAGCTACCCACGGCGTTGGTCATCAAGAAGGCCTCTTATTTTTTTATGTTTTATCCTGCCCAATCCTAGCGTCTGGCCATCCTCTGACCGAAACGTTTTCGTGTATTAAATTGTGAACTCTTCAACCAAAATCATAATCAATGGGCTGGAGGAGCACAAAAAAGCCGCACCCTCTGGATGTACTACCCTGTCCCTGACAGCTGTGAAGGAGGTCCTGTGATCAACGAAACCGATATGAAACACCTCGGCCGCTGCGTGGAGCTTGCGAGAATGGCTGTAGACAGCGGCAACCCACCGTTCGGCTCAGTGCTGGTTGATGGCACCGGCGCGGTGCGGTTCGAGGGACACAATGAAACGGCCGGCGGCGACGAGACCCGCCACCCGGAATTCGCGATTGCCCGCTGGGCCGCCGAGAACATGACTCCGGACGAGCGCACTGCGGCCACCGTCTACACCTCTGGCGAGCATTGCCCCATGTGCGCTGCCGCCCACGGCTGGGTCGGGCTGGGTCGTATCGTTTACGCCAGTTCTTCGGAACAGCTTTCGCAGTGGCTGGATGAGCTGCATGTCACGCCGCCACCAGTTGCCACCCTGCCGATTCATCAGGTGGTACCCGGCGTTCCGACAGAAGGTCCGTTTCCGGCGCTTGCGGAAGCGATTTTCGAATTGCACCGGCGCTACGCCCGGGCCGACCGGAACAGGACGTAATTGCCAAGCAGCGCGAGGAAGGCGCCAAGTACCGCTGTCGCGGTCCACTCAAAACCCTCGAGCCAGGTTGATACGCTCAGCGCAACAACAGGGAACAGCACCGTGGCGTAACCGGCCTTGTCGGCGCCCAGGGTCTGGATGACCGTGATGTAGCTGTAGAACGCGATGATTGAGCCGGGCACGGCAAGGAACACCGTTGCCCCCCAGAACGTGGCTGCCGTAGGCACCACCCACTCCACGCCCTGAATCAGGCACCAGATTCCCAGAATCAGCGCGCCGTACACCATGGCCCAGGCGTTGGCGAGAAATAACGGTACCTTGGACATTCGCACCTTGATACTGACCAGGTTACCCATTGAGAACCAGAAAGTACCAGCCATGGCGAACAGAATGCTGGCAGCGGTTGCATTGCCCAGCTGCAGATCGTGCCAGAACAGCAGGGCCACCCCGCTGATACCCAGAGCCACCGCCGGATACAACCGCGCGGTCGGCTTCAGGCGCAACCAGAGCCAGCCATTCAACGCATTGAACAGAGCGGCCAGTGAGAACACCACCGCCAGCAGGCCGCTGGTCATGGACTCGGCGGCACGGTAGATCAGCAGGAAGTTCACGCTGTAGAGGGTTGCTCCCTGAAGAACGAGCCAGCCATGCTGCTGGAGCGTCAGTTTCTCAAGCCTGCGCACCAGAGCAAGAACCACCAACGCCACGGCAGAGGCCATGACGAACCGATAAAAAACGGAAAGATCCACCGGAGCTGTTTCAACCTGGAGACGAATCGCGGTCCAGGTGAGGCCCCAGATCAGTACCGTCAAACCGTAATGAACAGAAATTGGCATACCACTGCGTCCTTCCACACTTTGTGACTATCACCAACGGCTGATCAGAGTACGACTGGAGTGACCCCGGAAGCTTGTCAGATCCTGCTGAACCATGGATGATTCCTGCGGAGGTCCTTTATGCAGACTGATCCCGAACCCCTGACAGAACGTCCGTCCAACCGAGATATTGTTGACACCTTGCGCACCGCAGGCGTCGCCCCCAAACGGATTCTGGAACTCGGCCAGGGGCGTGCGCTGGCTCAATGGCAGAACCATCAGGGCGAAGTGCGTTACGAGCGGCCACGGCACCACGCCCTGAGCATTTACACCGACAACGGCCAACAAGCCAGCCGAATAGTGAACGGCAAAGTGGTCAGTCATGGCTTTCCCGGGGCCGTTTGCTTATTTCCCGCTGGCAGCCGCTCCCGCTGGAAAATCGAGGGTCACTTTGAGTTCTTCCATTTCTATTTCAGTGACCTCGATGTTGCACGGTGCGCGGAGCAGACGCTGGATGTCGACCCCGACAAGTGCCAGCTTTCCGAGCTCTACCACGGTGAGGATCCGGTCCTCGCGCAAGCGGGCAAACTCCTCGCGCTGAGCGACTGGCAGATGGCCGGCCAAACCCTGGCCATGGACCATATCGCGCAATGGCTTTTGCTTCACATCGTCAGCCGCCATTCTGACGTTCCACAGAGACTGCCAGAGGTAACAGGACAGCTGGCACTTCACCACCGGCGCCTGCTACAACAACGCATAAACGATCATCTCAGCGAGCCATTGACACTCTCAGGCATGGCCAGTTGGGTGAATTTGAGTCCCTATCACTTTGCCAGGCTTTTCAGGGCGACGTTCGGTTGTGCACCGTACCAATACGTTCAGGAGCAGCGATTACTGCGCAGCCGTGACTTGCTGCGTACCAGCCGACTCAAAATCACTGCCGTCGCGCTCACCTGCGGATTCAATGATTCCAGCCAGTTCAGTCGAGCGTTCCGGGCAAGATTCGGGCTCACGCCGTCAGCCTACCGAAGCGCAGCTAATAACGGCCATTAACGTTGGAGCAGACAAGGCGGGCAGGGAGGACAGTGGTTACTGAACAAGGCCTGAACGGGGAACCAGGCATTCCATGGCCGTCAGGGTGATATCACGAAATACCGCTTCAGTGGCAACAGGGTCCGGAAAACGTTCATAGAGCATCCGCCGGCAGGAGGAGGTTCGGGCCTCAGCGGCGCTGACACACGCCTGGCGATGTTTCGCCTGCTCACCCGCGCCACCCGCGTCCCGGCAAAACTTCGGAATCTGGTCGAAAAGCCAGTCCACCGCCTGCGCCAATTCAACCGGGTTGGCCTGCAGGTTAGCCAGGCGGCTGGCATCAACTGGTTCGGGTTGTTCACGGTTCTGATCCCAAAGAACAAATAGCACTGCGGCAGTGACCAGTACAACGGTGACCTTCGGAAACTTCATGGCGCCCTGTGAATTCGATGAGTTGGACGCCGATCATAAACGTTCAGGCATCGTCTGTCCCGGCTTCCTGTACTATCCTTCGTTTCACACAGCCCGGGGTTCCGGGCTCACTGACACTGACCTACAGGCGAAAGGAGTTCTGCCCATGACCACATTGATCGTCGGTCTGATCCTGTTTTTTGGCGTTCATTCGCTATCGATTATCAACGAACCGTTCAGAAACCGACTCAACTCCGCCATGGGCGAAGGCCCCTTCAAGGGCCTCTATTCACTCGTATCCCTGGCGGGCCTGGTGCTGATCGCCTGGGGCTACGGCGCCGCGCGCATGGATCCGACCGTAATCTACACGCCACCGGGCTGGCTCAAGCATGTGGCGTTCCTGCTTCTGCTTCCGGTCTTTCCCCTGCTGTTCGCCACCTATTTCCCGGGCAGGATCAAGGCAAAGCTGGGCCACCCGATGCTGGTTGCAGTGAAACTCTGGGCACTGGCACACCTGCTGGCGAACGGCATGCTCTACGATCTTCTGCTGTTCGGCGCGTTCCTGGCCTGGGCCGTTGCCGACCGTATATCCATGAAGCGCCGAACCCAGCGCAACATCCCCACCCTGCCAAGCAGCAAGGCCAACGACATAATCGCCGTTGCCGGGGGCCTTGCGGTTTATGTTGTCATGGTGCTGTGGGCGCACCAATGGTTGTTTGGTGTGGCGCCGGCCTGAACAAACCGGCGCGGCCGCGCCACTCAAAACTGGCTACGACCGCGCACCAGAATCTGAACCTCATCGATGCTGTCGTCGCCGTCGATTGGAAAGGCGAAATCCAGGTGCAGCATCCGTTGCACCTCGATGCGGCTGGAGGCCAGTCTAAACCCGAAGCCTACGTCACGGAGTATGCCCTCGTCCGGGCCGCTGTTGCGACCATCTGTAAACCAGGCGCGGCCGACATCGGTGAAGATCAGGCCACCAAGGCGAAACAGCTTGAACGGGTGCCAGTCCGGAAAGTAACGCCGCTCCAGGGTCCAGAGCACGCGCCGATTGCCCTGCTGGTACTCGCTCGGGTACCCGCGCAGGCCGTTGTCACCGCCGATCAGCAACTGTTGATCAGCAGTCAGGTTATGGGCCGCGGTGAAGGTGAGATTGGTGTACCAGCTGTTCCATTGCTCGGAGCCACCGTGAAAATACTCAAGCCCGAGGGTTCCGGACAGGTTCTCCACGCGATCCTCGTCCATCCGGTAGGTGCCACTCTGGGCAAGGGAATAGCGGGCGTAATTGGTTTCGGTTGCCAGCAGGGCATCCTGGAAGTCCATATTGAGCACCACGCGGTCTTCGGTAGCACCCAGGCCGGAGCCGGAATATCCCAGTTCCGTTCGCCACACAAAACCGTCCCGAACGTCTTCCACCCGCTGTAATCGGGTCAGGTTGGTCATTTCCCGAAACCGGTTCTGGCGATAGTCAAACCCCACCCAGGGGTAGCTCAGGGTGCGGTCTTCCGGAAGTACATCCAGGTTGGGTTCCTCCGGCAGGCGTTCGAACTCCAGGGCATCGTACCGGTAACCGGCCAACAGTCGGAGTTGGCGGCTGCCACGCTCCGCAAGGCGCCAGCCTCCGTCTATACTGAACTGCTCCTGCTTGCGCCGATAATCCGCAATCGCCTCGGCACCGACATAGCGGGATTCCTCCCGGGTATCGTCCAGGCCGCTGATACCAAAGCGCCAGGGCGTCGCCTCACTGAAAAACGGGCGCTCGAGGTAAAGGCTCCGGCCACGCCCGTCGCTGCGCTCTTCAAACGAGAAACCGGACTGCCAGTGCGAGCCAAATACGTTTGGGTCGTCAAAAAACACGCTGGTTTCGGTACGGTCGGGATCCTTCTCATAGGAGATGCCGACGTTCTTGCCAGACCCGATGAAATTCGGATCCGAGAGACCGATATTGGACGTATTCTCACCGCCCGAGCGGGATAGTCCGACACTGGGCAGCAGGGTCCAGGTGTCCCGGGTAAGTACGCTGACCTCCACTTCGTCACCGCAGACCCGTGTAACGCCCACCCAGGCCGCCGTGAGATACTCCCGCTGCCGGAGCACACGCTCAGATTCGGAAATCAGCCCGGGTTGGTAAAGATCGCCTTCCTCAAACACCAGCTGCGAACGCAAGGCCGATGTCCAGGTGGGCGTATTCAGTGTGTTCAGGGTCCGGTACAGAAAGTTGTCCTGGTCCGGGTCGCTGGTATCGAAGATCGGGCGCCGGAGTGTTCGGATCTCGCCGATACGGGCGCCCTCGGGTATCACCAGATCGCTCTGGCGGGCCAGCTGATCCCTGGGTTTGTCCAGATCAATGGCTTCTGGCTGTACCTCGCTGGCGACGCAGTTACCGCGATTGGTCTCGGGCTCTGCGGCCAGACAGCTCTCCGCCAGGGCGGACAGAGCCAACCCGGAAACAACAAGGGTTTTGCCGAATACCATACAGACCTCTCAAGCCGAATTGATGACCTAGCCCCCAAACGCCACGCATCAATGGGAGGGCGGCCGCCACACCGGCACGTCCTCCTGCTTCGGCTCTTCCCAGTCCTGCTGCATCGCGCTGCTCAAGGATTCCTCCAGCTTCATGAACAGCTCGCCGTATCGGGGACTGAAACGAATGCCTTCCTCAATGTCTTTCCACGCCTCAAACAGCTCATCTTCATGGGCCTTTTCGTTGTCCAGGAAGGCCCAGGTCATCTGTCTGGCCCGCATGGGGTGCACGCCCATGGCGGTCAGGGCATGGCCGCCCAGCTCCAGCGCGGAGTGATAGGTTTCGCTCACCACATCGTCCGCCCCGGCCTGGCGCAGCCGGTAACCGTGGCCCCGGTCGAAGGCACGGGCCAGCACCCAGACACCCGGGAAAAACTGTTTTACATGCTCCACCATCTGCACAGACCGGTCCCGGTCGTCGATTGCAACCACCAGCAGCCGGGCCTGTTCAATGCCGGCGGTTTCCAGAAGGTCCGGGCGGCTGGCATCGCCGAAGAAACTCTTGATATGGATTTGCCTGAGGTTCTCAATCTGCTCAATCTCGTGGTCCAGTGCCACAATCGGAATGTTGTTGGCCCGCAACAGGCGGCAGACGATCTGGCCGAACCGACCTACCCCGGCCACAATCACCGGCGCCTGCTCATCAATGGCATCGGCATCACGGTCATCGTTCTTCGAGCTCCGGTAACGGGGCAATACCACCCGGTCGTAGGCAATGAACAGCAGAGGCGTGAGGAACATCGACAGCGCCACCACCAGTGAGAGTAGCTGGGAAACCTCTGTGGAAATTACATGGTTCTGAACGCTGTAGGTGAGCAGCACAAAGCCGAATTCACCGGCCTGCGCCAGGCCAAGGGTGAACAGCCAGCCGTTGCTGCCGCGCACCCGGAAGACCAGGGCCAGAACCAGCAGGATGGCCGCCTTGACCAGGATAACGGCAACCGCCAGGGATACCACCGTGCCCCACCGTTCACCCAGCACCGCGAAGTCGATCCCGGCACCCACGGTAATGAAAAACAGCCCCAGCAGGAGCCCCTTGAACGGCTCAATGTTGGCTTCCAGCTCGTGCCGGAATTCACTGTTGGCCAGCACCACACCGGCCAGGAACGCACCGAGGGCCGGCGACAGGTTCACCAGGCTCATCAGGGCGGCGATACCGATCACCAGCATAAGGGCCGTAGCGGTAAACACCTCCCGCAAGCCGGACTGGACCACATAACGAAACAGCGGGCGGCTCAGGTAATGGCCGCCAACGATCACCGCCCCAATGGCTGCAACGACAACCAGGCCATGGGCCCATCCCGGCAAAGACGCGACCAGACTCATATGACCGCCATGGCTGTCGGGCGTGGCGGTCGCGTCCATCAGTTCAGGGAGGGCCAGAAGGGGAATCAGGGCAAGCATGGGGATGACCGCGATATCCTGGAACAGGAGAACCGAGAAGGCACTGCGACCACCCTCGGTTTTTACCAGGCCCTTTTCATTCAAGGTTTGCAGCACGATGGCAGTAGACGACAGCGCAAAAATCAGCCCGACTGCCAGTGCCGTTTGCCACTGCAGGCCCAGCCAGGAAGCCACCGCCATTCCGGCCCCGGTGGTCAGCACCACCTGCAGGCCACCGAGCCCCACCAGGCGAACCCGCATGGCCCAGAGTGCCTTGGGGTCGAGCTCCATGCCCACCAGAAACAGCATCATCACCACCCCGAACTCGGCAAAATGCTGGATGGTGGTGGCCTCCTGCCCCACCAGCCCCGCCACCGGTCCAATCAGTACCCCGGCCACGAGGTAGCCCAGCACCGAGCCCAGGCCGAAGCGTTGAGCCAGAGGCACCGCGATCACGGCGGCAATCAGGTAGATAAAGGCGTGAACAAAATACTCGGTCATGAGGGGTTATCCTGGTTCGCAATGGGCCCGGAATTGGCAGCGAAAGACGGGCCGGGGACAGTTCAGTTCAGCGTAGACCCTGCAGGGCCTCTTTTACATGCGAGGCGAGGGCGTCGTTGAGCGGATTGGATCCGCGACGTACCAGGGCCAGCTGATAGGAGCCGATTGCCGGCAGCGCCTCGCCTGTTATCTCACGAAGCGGCGGTTTCACCAGGCTCTTCGGGAACGGAGCGATGGCAAGATCGGCGAGCATGGCCGCCTCCTGGCCGGAACAGTGCTCGCAAGTGTAGGCAATCCGATACGCGATACCGGCACGATCCAGAGCGCGCAGCGTCATCCGGCGCCAGGCGCAGCCCTCGTGGGCCATGGCCAGGGGCAAGGGCGAGCGCTGGAACGCCGAAGCTCCCTCCCGACCGGCCCACACCAGTGGTTCCTGATGCACAATCTCACCACGGCTGATGCCGGCTTCGTCCGCCACTGTTACCAGAGTCATATCCAGTTCCCCGGCATCCAGCCGTGCCAGATTCTGTTTACTTGAGCCCACTACCACATCCACCTGAACGGCGGGGTAGCTCCTGGCAAACTCCGCCAGCACTTCCGGCAGGATGCGGGTACCGATGTCATCGGAGGTGCCGATGCCGACCTTGCCCTCAAGGGTTGGCGCGATGAAATGCTGGACGGCTTCTTCGTTCAAACGTAACAGGCGCCGCCCGTAATCGAGCAGGACCTCTCCCTCTGCTGTCAACGTGACCTGCCTGGGCTCCCGGATAAACAGCGTTTTTCCGAGATTTTTTTCAAGCTGTTTGATCTGCATGCTCAGGGCAGAGGGTGTCCGGTGTACCGCCTTCGCGGCACTGGTGAAGGTGCCACACTCGGCGATAGCCACGAAGCTTCTGAGGACATCGCTGTCCAGCAATGGAATTTTCACGAAAGCGCTCCCCGTATCCACGTGCACCTGGACTGTGCCTTAAGCATAGTTGAACGAGACCTTAAATTCTTTTCGTTTGATTGAAAGCAACGTCACTTCCAGAATGGAGGATGCAGTTAGCCACTGTCGAGCCAGACTGCTTCGCGGCCAGCACCGCGGACCATTCACCAACTGTTGGGGCGTTACCATGCTCAAGACCACGGAACACCGTGCAACGGCTGCCTTGCATCCCCTTGCAGCGATGTGGGAACGGTACTCCAGACGCCAGCAGTTCCGCCGCATGGCGAGGCACCTGCTCAGGGAAAAGGACGACACACTGTTGGATCTGGGCTACGACCGCCATGACCTGGAAGGCGCCCTGCGCTTGCCCGTCAGCACGGACGCCATGCAATACATCGAGAGGCAGCGATCCAGGCACGCCGAGGAAGCCCGCCGCCGGCATGGCCGATCAGCAGATCTACGAAGAGCGGTCGAGTAACGCTGAGAGACGCAGCGTGTCCGGAACTGCTCGCGTCGGAAGAATCGGAACCGGAACCTCACCCAGTCATGACTTCAGAGCGGCCCTGAGTCTGCACAAGTCAACCAAAATACTCCTGAATCCACCCGAACAGTTTGGTGGTCGTCATGTCGCCGAGCGCTAACTGCTGAAAGTCACTCCCTACCTCATCCTCAATGGTCACAAACTGGTACAGAAGCACGCCTGGCTGTTCATCATGCAAGATCAGCGTAATCCTTCGGCGGGTGCGCAGGCAGTCAATGGTCATCACATCTGCCGGTATACCGGCATCACGCATGCCACGGCGAACCTCCACCACCGGATTGATGTGCTGGTGGGCTGCCTGGATGCGGGCATGGGCATCGCCGGCAATGTCGGAAAGGGTTTTCAGGGGATCTTCAGACATTGGGTTCGAGTCGCTCCGGGTGTTGGCATGTTTAACTGGTCAGGTTACCAGAGAATGGGCAATCCTTAAGCGAAATCAGGCTCTCCCGGGCGTAGCCTGCGCCCGAATCGATCAATGCTGAGGGTTAAACAATATGATCAACATGCTGGCCGGAAATCTCTATTATCCCGTTGCTATCATTGTGAGTACCGCTCTGCTACTGGCTGCATTGGGCGTATTTCTTAAAATGGCGCCAAATGACCAGACTGGCCCCTGAGAAACGTCGTCAGCCGGCTGGCAGCGTCCCATGCCAGACCGGCAACCCCAGATCCTCCGGATCGTCATTTGGACCACCGGTGCGGCTTTTGAATGCCCCTTCTTCAATCGGTATCCGGAACAACGCCGTTGCCTTTCGTTCTTTGTCATTCGGCGCCCTGACCTGGTCCCAACGCCCTGGCTCTAGCTGGTTGATAATCTCGCGGAACGCGGCATCAAACGTGTCATCGTCATTTACCGGCTCTGCCCGACCAAAAAGCACCAGTGACTCATAGTTTGCGCTGTGATGAAACGCCGACTTAGTCATCACCCATTCATTCGTCACTGCGAACGAGATGCAAAGTAACGCTCCAGAGCCCAGGCGCCGTGACAAGCGTCCGCCGTTCAAGGTATGTACATAAAGATCATCAGCTAGCCGCCACATGGTGATCGGAATGATGCGCGGCTCGCCGTCCTCCACAAAGCCAACGTGGGCGGTTTTCAGCCGGTCAATCAGGGCGTAGGCACTTTGGCGGTCGTAGCGGGCCCGTTTTGCGGCGCGCTGCACCTGGCTGCGGGGACAGGTTGTCAGCGGTGAATCGGTTATTTCTGGGGTGTCTGTCGTGGTCATCATCAACTCCTGGGCATCTCTGACAGCAGTGTTTCTGAAAGCAGAAATTGCCTGCTTATTGAACGCCACTTCTGATACCCTCAAAAGATCCAGATTGTGACTTTTGATGGGACCAGTTGCCGTGATTGATGACCTCCGGCTCGACAGCTCGAAACCGCTTCAGCACCAGCTGTATCAGAGGCTGTCCGAACGCATCCTGGACCGGCGTTACCTGCCCGGGCGGCAACTGCCCTCCAGCCGGCAGATGGCAGCGGATCTGGGGATCAGTCGCAACACTGTGAACGCCGTTTACGAACAGCTCAAAGCCGAAGGCTTCCTGCAGAGCCGGCCTGGCAAAGGTGTGTTCGTTCACGAGGACATACGGGCCGCCATCAAACCCGCCGGCGATGGTCTTGCGCAACCGCTGAATCGGGGCATGGCCCTGCCCTCGCTTCCTGAGCTGCCCCGGGCGCGCCCGACCCGAGAGGAAGACGCCAACCTGCCGTTCCAGCCGGGCCTGCCGGATCTTGATGCCTTCCCCATCCGCAGCTGGAACCGCATCCTGCACCATCAGGAAAGCCGTCGTTCACTGCGTGGCTACGACAGTATCCAGGGCTTCCGGCCCCTGAGGCGGGCCATTGCCAGCTACCTGCGTACCTCCCGGGGCGTGCGCTGCGAGGAGCACCAGGTGATCATCACCCAAGGCGCCCAGCAGGCGCTGTCACTCATCGCCGAGGTGTTCCTGCGGTCCGGCGACCATATCCTGTGTGAAAATCCCGGTTACCGGGGCGCCCGCAACGCGCTGGGGCGCTTCGGCCATCCGCTGCGCCCCATACCACTCAAGAACCAGGTGTTGGATGTCGACGCCCTGCCTGGCCTCGGTGCCGCCCGTCTGCTGTTCTGTACGCCCACGCACCAGTACCCCATGGGCGGGATCCTTGATCTCTCCCAGCGTATGGCCCTGGTCCAGTGGGCGCAGCAAAACGACGGCTGGATTATCGAGGACGACTACGACAGCGAGTTCCACTTCTTCAACAAACCCTTCGCTGCCATTCAGGGCCTGTTCGAGAACGCCCCGGTGCTGTACATGGGCAGCTTCAGCAAAACCCTGCTGCCAGCCCTGCGAGTAGGTTATCTTGTGGTGCCGGAGGAAGTGGTTGAGCCTATGCTCTGGGCGAAGCAGATCAGCGGCGGCGAATCGCCCCTGCTTGTGCAGGCCACCATTGCCGAGTTTATCGACAGTGGCCAGTTCACCCGCCACCTGAGGCGGATGCGGCAGCTGTACCGGGGCAAGTGGCAGCACTTCCAGCAAGCGGTTACTGGCAGGCTTGGTGACAGCGTGCGACCGGTGGCCGAAAGCGCGGGCATGCACCTGGTACTGGAAGGAGATTTTGACGACATGGCCCTGAGCCAGTGGCTTCGGAAACAGGGATTCGGCAGCACGCCCCTTAGCGCGCATTTTATTGGAGAGAACGCCCGAACCGGCCTGGTGATGGGGTTTGCCAGCGCCAGCGAACGTGAGATAAACGCCTGCGTGGACGTTTTGCACAGGAGGCTGACAGCACTATGAGCCCGAACCTACAGGCGGAGCAACTGGCTAATGCCTATCGCCGCCCGGGCTTGACCACAAACCAGCTGGCCAGGATCAGAGCCCCGAAAACGGTGTAGGTAAGGATAAACACCCAGTCCGGCGCGCTGTAATACAGAATGGATTGCAGCCAGTGCTGGATGAACGAGCCCTCGTATCCGGCCTGGCCGGCCTTTGCCCGCAGCGCCATTTCCCAGGAGGTGAGCGGGCAGACCACTCCGAGCCAGGCCTGCAGAACAACCACGGCAATCACCAGGAGGTGCGCCATCCGGAACCAGACGTTGCGCACCCATTGCCACCCTCGAAAATAACCCACAAACGTGGCTACCAGCCCAAGAATGACAAACGCGACCAGCAAGGTGTGAAGTATCAGCAGCGCATCGGCAAAAATCAGGAACCACTGGTTATCCATCGGCGGTCTCCAGAGACTGCATTGCACCCAGTTTTTGTCTATTGTGGGAGCAGGTCAACCCATGTCAGCGAGGGCGCGAACGATGAACCGCACGGCACCTCCCGCCAGACTCGGCTTTCTCTACCCCGGCCACGCGGCCGAGGACGACTATCCGCTGATGGCCAACATGATAGAGCCGCCTGCGGAGATTAACCTCGTTCACACACAGTTTGTTGAAGACGCCCATACCGTCGAGGCGCTGAGCGAGATGGGCAGCGTCCGTCGGCTTGCCGAAGGCGCCGAGGCCCTTGTTGGATCCGGGATTGAATCGGTGATGTGGACATCCACCAGCGCCAGCTTTGTGCTTGGCCTGGACGGCATCCGACAGCAGATCGATACCCTGGAGAAAGCCCTGGGGGTGCCTGCGTCGACAACGGCCATGGCCTTCGCCCGGGCCATCAAGGCCCTCGATGCCGACAGAGTGGCGATTGCGGCTACCTATCCTGAAGACATCGCCCAGCGTTTCCGGGCTTTTCTGGGGCATTTCGATATCGAGGTGGTGCATCTGGCCAGCCGGGGCATCGTCACCGCCGCCGAGGTTGGACACCTGGGCAAGGCCGATGTCATCGACTTTGCCGTGGCCAATACCCGGCCGGAGGCTGAGGTACTGCTGATTCCAGACACCGCGCTGCATTCCGCTGCCTGGCTTGGGGATCTGGAGCGGGCCTGCGGGATGCCAGTGCTGACCGCCAATCAGGTCAGTTTCTGGGAAGCCCTCCGCCTGTGCGGCAAGCTCACGCCACAAGCCAGGATGGGGCGACTGTTTGAATCCACCCCCTGAACGCGCCTAATCCGGAACCTTCGCTTCCGTCGCAGGCACCTTGAGCATCAGCACAAAGCCAATCAACAAAAACACCAGAATGGTGCTCATGCCCCAGCGCTGGCTGTCGGTCATTGCGGTCACCCAACCCACCAGCAAAGGACCTGCAAACGCCGTGGCCTTGCCGGAAAAAGCAAACAGGCCAAACATCTGAGTTTGCAGGTGCGGTGGGGCCACGCGCGCCAGATGGGAGCGACTGGCCGATTGCAGCGGGCCCACGAAGATGCCCAGAATCATGCCCCACACCCAGAAGACGGTTGAGCTATCTACCACGAGAATGGCCAGAGCACTGCTGCCAAGGCCAACCAGCGCCAGCAGAATGGTGTTCCGTCCGCCCAGGGCGTCATCAATCCAGGCAAAGCCCAGGGCCCCGAGGCCCGCGGTTACGTTCAGCGCGATGGCGAACTGCAGCACCTCGGTTGGGCTCATGTTGAAGGTGCCAGCCGCGTAGACGCCACCAAAAGTAAAAATGGTTGCCAACCCGTCGGTGTACAGCATTCGGGCAATCAGGAATCGCACGATATCGCGGTACTGGCGTACGTGGGCGATGGACTCTTTGAGCTGGGCGAAACCCGCACGAGTGGCTGCCGCCAGGCTCAGTCCCGTCTTCGGACGATCCGGTATAAACAGGAAGGCGGGCAGTGAGAACACCAGATACCAGATGGCCACCAGCACAAAGGTGGCACGAACGTGTTCCGCGGCGTCCCGATCCAGGCCAAACAGATCGGCATCGGCTTCGATAAAGCCGTACAGGGCAATCACCAGGCTGGCGATACCACCCACGTAGCCAAGTCCCCAGGCCCATCCCGACCAACGCCCGGTGCGTTCTGGCCTGGCCAGATCCGGCAGCATGGCGTTGTAGAAGATGAACGCGAACTCGGCGCCCAGGGTGCCAAGCCCCACCCAGAACGCGGCCTTCCAGAACTGGTTGGTCTCCGGCATTACCGTCCAGAGCATGGCCGAGGACAGCACACACAGCAGCGTGAAACTGATCAGCCAGGGCTTGCGCCGCCCGGACTGATCGGCAATGGCCCCGAGGATTGGCGCCAGAATGGCGATGAACACGCCGGAGATACCAACAATATTGCCCCAGGCGTTGGTGCCCGCCACCTCGTCCTGTACCACCGAGGTGCTGAAGTACTGGGCAAACACGAACGTGAGGATGATCGTAAAGAAGGCGCTGTTGGCCCAGTCATACACCGCCCAGGACCAGAGCGCGCGCCTGTTTTCCGGGGCTGTGGGGCTGTGCAGTGGCATGTTCGACTCGGCTCCTGATCCATGCGGGATGCTTTCGAGCAGTGATTGTCACCGTTATGCCGGCAAATGCCCAGTCAAACGCGATTACGAGTTGGTGACAATTTCCTCAAACGCCTGCACCAGCGTCTCGGGCTCCTGCGCCCCGGAAATCAGGTATTTCCCGTTTACGATGAACGCGGGCACCGCCGAGACACCCGCCTGCTGATAGGTGGCTTCGTCCTTGCGGACCACATCGGCGTATTCATCCCCCTGGAGAATGTCGCCAGCCCGGGCCGTATCCAGGCCAACATGTTCGACACAGCGCAGAAGTACCGGGTGCTCAGACACATCTTCCGCCCGGCCGAAATACGCCTCGAACAGCGCCTGTTTCATTTCCGTTGCCCGGCCATGCTCGTCGGCCCATTTCACCAACCGGTGCGCGTCGAAGGTATTGCAGGTAAATCGCTGCTGCATCTTGTCGAAGTTCAGGCCCAGATCCCGGGCGATGGTCATCATCTGATCCTGGTTGGCCCGCATTTCTTCCTCACTGCGGCCATACTTCCTGGCCAGGGCCGGGAGAATAGGTTCACCCTGGCCCTCATGGGCCGGGTTCAGTTCGAAGGCGTGCCAGGCGACCGAGAACGCGTACTTGTCCGCCACTTTCGCCATGGCCTGCTCCAGTCGGGCGTAGCCAATGGCACACCAGGGGCAGGCGATGTCGGAAACTATATCAATTCGGATGTCTGTCATAAGAACCACCGGTCTTTCTTGATGTCAGAAACGTGAACGCTACTCATAAGTTCGCAAGATAGCCTCGGCCCAGTTGAGCCATCTGCCCGAGTATCCAATCAACACGGTCCTGTACGTACGACGAGGGCGAGCGGACGCTCAGCACTTTGGGGTTGGGCAACACTGCCGCCAGGCTTGCGGCCTCGTAGGCCGAAAGACTCCGCGCAGACTTGCCAAAATACGCACGACTGGCGGCCTCGACACCGTATATCCCCGGCCCGAATTCGGCGATATTGAGGTACACCTCCAGCACTCTCTGTTTCGGCCAAAACGCATCAATGACCAGCGCGAACCCTGCTTCAAGGCCCTTGCGGACAAAACTGCGGTCGTTCCAGAGAAACAGGTTTTTCGCTGTCTGCTGGGTGATGGTGCTGGCGCCGCGAAGCCCCTCGCCGGCCCGGTACTCGGAGACTGCCTGACGAATGGCCTGAAAATCGACGCCCCAATGCTCCGGAAAACGCTGATCCTCGCTCGCTACGACCGCCAGGGGCATCCAGGACGAAATCCCGGAAAGGGGAACCCAGTGGTGGGCGATCGGGGTTGCGCCTCTCTGCATCTGATAACCCACCATGAACGCAGAGGTTGGCGGATTAACGAACCGGAACAACAGAATTACCAGCAGGCAGAGGGTGATCAGAACTGCCACGGCAATCGACACCCAACGCAGAACCCGCATTCCCACCGATTTCCTGGCCATCAGAGCGCTCTCACCTCCCGGTCTGAAAGGGACCGAACTTGGACACCAGGGCGCCTGTTCCGGCAAACTGGCATCTTCAGGCAACCAAGCTCAGATCCGACGAGAACCCTGCTATGCCCGGAAAGGTAAAAACGCGGATCCTGTTCCGCTCGAAACGCCTGAACGTCTATCTGGTTCGCTACCCGCAGGGTCATAGGGTGGTCCCGCATGTGGACATGGTTGCCGAAGGCCGTTTGTACAAGCTCAATCTGGTTGTCATCAAACCCCGAGCAGGCGGCCACTTTCTCTGTGAGCGCAACCTGTTCAATCTACGAGGCAGAGCCTACCTCTTTCGCCCCGACCTGTACCAGCATCAGGTTTCACGCATCGAAAAAGGCAATCGCTGGCTACTGAGCTTTGCGCTGACCATGCCCTGATCAGGGGCGAGCGCTACCCCAACAGGCACTCCTTCGCCTCGTTGATGCGCGCCGCCAGGTAGTTACTGCCGCCATGGTCTGGATGCAGCTTCTGCATCATCCGCCGATGAGCCTTGATGATCTCATCTCGGCTGGCACCTGGCTCCAGCCCCAGGATATCCAGGGCCTCGCTCTCGGTAAGCGGCCCGCCGGCGCTGCTTGCCGGGCCTGCCCCCTGGCCCGATTCCTGGCCCTCAGTCTGGTCATCGGCGCGCCATGAATCACCAAATCGACGATCCAGATAGGTCTCCAGCAAACGGGCGGAATCCGCGTCGTTGGCCCGGCAATAGCGGAGCAGTTCAAGAAATTCCTGCTCACTCAAGTCGTCCAGTTCCCGACCTTCCATTGGCCCCTTGATAACACGGCCACTCATGGTGCCGCTGTCATGATCCAGGCTCATTTCCAGAATCTCACCCGAGACCCGGGACTGGTTGCCGGCACTGGCCCTCGCTCCACCACCGCCGGTCTTGCCGGCCATCAGGCCACCCAGCAGCGAGGGCAGCAGGCGCCTCAACAGCGGGTAAAGGAAAGCGAGGAACGCAAACAGGAAATGCAGGCGACCTGTCACCGCGAGTACCAGAAGAATGAGAGTTCCAACCAGCAGGGCCAGTTTGAGGATTGCCTGGGGACGCTGGGCGGGCGGCTGGCGCCTCAGCCACACAACGGCGACAACAGCGGCAACAATGGCGATAAACGTTAACGGCACCTGTCGACTCCGGGCCTTCCGGCCCAACTGAAACGGTTCAAATCGGTTATCGGATCTGCTCGGTCAGGCGTTTCACCTCCGCCGAGCTGCGGCTGGAAAAATCCTGCAGGGCCCTGGCGCCCCCGGAAGCATAGACCGCCACAGCGGCCATAAGATCCTTCAGAACCTGGGGACTGTTACGATCGAAGGGCGCATAGGCGCCACCGGAGAGTTTGCTTACCTGCTGGAAGACGGCCCGGGCATGGGCATCGTGCCCCTCGTGGAACATAAACACTGGTGTGCGAAGCAGACCCAGCTCACCGGCACAGTGGCAAAGCTCGTCCACCGGTTCTTCGCAGCAGTCGCCGATAAACACCACTGCTTTCACCGGCTTGGCCCGGGTTTCGCGGACAGCATGAGCCAGCACGCGACCGATCTGTGTGCGCCCACCCAGGCAGGAAACGCCATTCATCAGATTGAGTAACTGACCGGTCTCAGTCACGAACGTCGTGGCCTTGAATTCGCCGAAACCCCGATAATAAGCCAACTGGATGGCCAGGCCGCCAAGGTCCCGGGTGGCCATGAACAGCTCACTTTGCAAATGGCAGGCCTGATCCCAGGTCGCCTCGCGACTGGCCGTGGCATCCAGTGCGAAAATCAGCCGGCCTTGCCCGCCGCCCTGCTTTGGCAGGGTGCGGACTTCATTGATGAACTGGTCGATGGCCTGCTTATCAGACCGGGTTCGAACCTGCTTATCTGACATGACACCGCCCCATGAAAACGCCGTCTCGCTCCAAGGTTAGGGTAAGCCCGGCTATGAATACAAACCGACAAATTTCCAATGTTTTCAAGCTCTAAAAATGGCTGACCGTTCACTTTTACCACTCGAAAGGTCTGCTATGTTGGCGTTCGGGCTACTGGCCCGATCACACAACAACAATACAGGTTTGCAATTATGCTCAGGACATATCGATCCCTGTTGTCAGCACTTCTGGCAGCAGTGCTGCTCATGCCGTTATCGGCCTTTGCAGTCGAGGATACCCTTGATTATGGTCTCTACTGGTTCGATGGCAATAACCAGTCGGTTAAAGCCGTCGAGGCCGATGGCACTGTCAATAACGTTCCCCGCCGCTTTTACGACCCGTCCAAACCCACCATCATTCACTTCCATGGCTGGCAACCCGGTTCCGCGACGCGCGGCGATGGCTACGATCGCGAGGATTTTCGCTTCGTGTGGGGTAACGAAGATGTGATCACCTCAACGGCCTGGAAGAACAAGGGCTGGAACATCGCGTATTTCTACTGGGACCAGTTCGCCGATGAATCCGAGGTCAAGGACGCCGAGGCCAAGATGTGGAGCGCGAACGGCCCCCGAGGCATGCGCTATCGCCTGAGCGATGGCAGCTACAGCACCCAGTACTCGCCGAACAAATCGGTCGGCCAGATTGCCTTTGAACAGGTAACCGCGGCCCTGGCAGGCAACACCTCCTATTACGTCCGCTTTTCCGGGCACTCCCTGGGTAACCAGCTGGCAACTATCGTGGCAAAGAAAATCAGCGATGCGATCTATGCCGGTACCGCCGGAACCAACGTGATGGTGGATCGGCTGGAACTGCTGGACCCGTTCTGGTCCCAGGACGGCAAGGGCTATCTGGGTGACGCCAATGGCGACGGCGCCAATGACTGGGTTGGCGAGCGCACACGCTGGACGATTCAGGAGCTTATCCAACGCCACAACACCCCTGTCACCTGGTACAAGTCCTCCGGCATCCAGGATGTCTGGATCGGGGACAAGAATACCGAGCTTGAGGGTATTGTTACCTTCATCCATAACCGCTTCTGGTACCTGGCGTCCGCCGATTACCTGAACAAGCACAACCACGTGGTGCCCTGGTACTTCCGCTCCATGGCGTCTGCTGCGCCGGAGGAAGTAACCATTAACTGGTGGGGAGGCAGAACGCTCACCGGGCAGAACGCCGCCAGTGCTTCCACCGATGACGGCAGAATCAACGCCATGATGGGCGATCAGTACCATTGGGATCAGGTTGAAGGCCGTTACACCGCCGATCCGGTGGACGACCAGTTTGAACGGAAAAACTACTGAGTGAGTAACCGGCGGGCGCCAGAACCGGGCGCCCGCCACCTCAACCTCTACAATCCTCCGGCATCACAGAACCGGATCGAGGCTTCCTTCCAGAATCGGCAACTGCACGGCACCCGCCAGGTTCACGAACGGTACCAGCGCATCCCGGGACCAGCTTGCCGGGTATTGCGGGTGGAAACCGTAAACCAGCAGCGCCACTTCATCACCGGGGGCCAGTGCCTCGGCAATCCCAACCAGCTCCACCGTGGCATCGGTCTTCAGGCCGCGCACAGGTTTGATCTGATCGTCAATCAGCTGCCAGCGACTCTCGCCCTCCCCCCGTTTGCCGAGGCCGATGAACACGATGGGGTCGCAGCCGGGTGCAAAGGGATCGAGCTCAGCTTCACAGGAAGACCGGCCCGCAAGATCGGACACCGTCACCATGGCCGTGGGAATGCCACCTAGCGTGGCACCACCCTCGCCTGCCCGTCCCAGAACCAGGGCAGCCGGGGGCTGGGTCGCGGTTGCGGCCGCTTCATAGCCGGAGGCAACCGGCGCTGCGGTAGCAAAGGTGCGCTCAACGGCAAACTCACCTTGCAGCAGCCCGCCGTCTGATGCCGGGGCCGGGAACACTTCCATGGGCACGCGCACTGCCTTGCCATCTTCCAGGGAAAGGCACACCTCGGAATCGGTACCTTCAAAAGTGGACGCCAGCGGCCGGCCCATCAGGTGGTGTTCCAGCCAGTTCAGGGTGGCGTCAGAAATGGAGAGCTCTCCGCACGCAAACTGTCCGCCTGCGGCCTGGAACCCCGGGAGTTCCAGCAAATCGGCGGTCGGATCAACATACTCGCCGGGCTGCGCTTCCTCGGGCGGCTCTACAGGAAGAATGTGGCCGGTTTCGTGGGTCAGCAGACGAACATCGCCGCCGCTTGCGCGCAGGCACTCGAAATTGCGCCAGGCCTCATTGAAGTTGAACAGGGTGTCCCGCATGCCCTGGGTCAGCAGTACGTCGATCTTTCTGAAAGGCGCAGGAGGAACATCGTAGGCCGGCGGATTGATCTGGTAACTCAGCAGCTCCGGATTCTCCGGGACCGACACCGGCTCACCCGAGCAGCGGTAGGCCGGGCTGTGATAGTAGAAGAAATCCAGACCGGTTTCGGGGAACCGATTCATCGCCGCGCCCTGGGCCAGGGTTTCACGAATGATCGGGTCCAGGCCATCGTTGCCCTGACCGGTCGAACCGTTCTCGCCGCCTGCCACCAGGAACAGATCCCAGCCGGTCTTGATCACGTTACCGGGGTTGAGGCTGTACCGAAGATCATGCCAGGTGATGTCCGGCACCAACGCATCCAGCCGCTGCTGCGGGTCCAGGCCCTGAAGCAAAAGCTGGTAACCGCCACCGTAACTGCCGCCTATGGCGCCTGCCACCAGGTTCGGATTCAGCTCAGCGGCCAAGTCCGGTTCATTTCGGTAGCGCAGATAGTCGAGATTGGCCTCGGCCCAGTCCAGAATCTGGATAAGATCCTCACCCTCGAATTCCGGATCCATCACCCGAACGGTGCCGGTGCTCTCACCAAAGCCTCGCTGGTCAATGGAAATCACCACAAAGCCGGCGTCCCGATAATTCTGGAAACCCTCGGTGGTCCGGGAACCGCCAAAGCCGTGGCCATGCAGCACCAGCGGGTGACCTTGCCGGCAATCGAGGGTGCCGGACGGCTCCAGAACCTGGAAGGTGATGGTTTCCCCGCTGGCCGAAGGCAGCGACACCGGATAGCTCGCGCCTCTTTCGACAGGCGTTTCGCCGTTGCAGGAGACAGGCGGCGGAGTGACACACTGAGGCCTCGCGCCGTTACCAGGGTTGTCGCAGGCCTGGCCCGGGGCCTCAGCCGAAGCTTCAGCACCCGGCGATGCGTCCTCGGCGGAGCCGCCACCGCAGCCCGTTAAAACCAGGGAAAGTGCCAGGCACGTCGACAGGGCGAACCCTGCGTTATGGGATTTAGTTTCAGGCATTGTTATTGTCCTTGTTGTGTTTGGGATAACTCGACAACAAGCAACGGAAGCGACGCTCGAAATGTTCCGCCTGAGCGTGAATGAGGCCCGAAAGGACAATTTAGGGGGAGGGGGTTAGGAACTTACGAGGACGACCCTGGAGGGAAAGGGGACGAGAAGCTTCGGCGTGGCAAGAAACCCGTGCCCGGTCTACGGCACCGGACACGGGCATCTCATCAGGCAACCCGCTTGAGGGTTACATCGATGTTGCCACGGGTCGCGTTGGAGTATGGGCACACCTTGTGAGCTTCGTCGATCAGCTTCTTGGCCTCGGCGTCGTCCATACCTGGCAGGCTGATGCGCAGCTCTACTTCAATACCAAAACCGGCCGGAATCTGGCCGATACCCACAACGCCTTCGATGGACGCATCTTCCGGCATATCCAGCTTGTCGCGACCGGCGACAAACTTCATGGCACCGATGAAGCACGCGGAGTAGCCGGCGGCGAATAACTGCTCGGGGTTGGTGCCCTTGCCGCCAGCGCCACCGAGTTCTTTCGGGGTGGTCAGCTCAACGTCGAGGATACCGTCTGAGGAAATGGCACGGCCATCCCGACCGCCGGTTGCTTCTGCGGATGCGCGATACAGCACTTGTTCAATAGACATAACACATTCCTCTCTTGCTTACTTGCTCAGGCCTTCGTGGCCCGGCGTGGGTTTGCTTGCTTCTCTGGAGAACGCCCGCTCAGGCGCTCTCCTCCAGTTGATTGCCCAGCTTGCTGTGCAGGCGGTTGCGGAGCGCAAGGAGCTGGTTCTTGAGATCCTCCAGTTCCGCCAGTGAGCAGCCCGATGCGGACGCTACCTGTTCCGGAATCTGGCCCGCCTCTGCTCTCACGGCACGGCCCTCTTCGGTCAGGCGAACGATCACCTGTCGCTCATCCTCGGGAGAGCGCTGGCGAATCAGCAATCCGCGCGCCTCCAGCCGCTTGATCAGTGGCGTCAGGGTGCCGTAGTCCAGATAGAGCCGTTCCTTCAAGCCGGACACCCGGATCCCGTCACGCTCCCAAAGCACCAGCATGACCAGATATTGGGGATAGGTCAGGTCAAGCTTCGACAACAGCGGCTTGTAAAGCTTGGTCATTGCCAGAGACGCGGAGTACAGCGCAAAACACATCTGCCGATCGAGTGTCAGCAGGTCGTCGGCCGGCGCCGCAAACTGCCTGGGTTTCAGATCTCGGGTTTCAGAATCCGCCATATAACTCGCTCACGATTACCTTGTGCACGATTTAAATTAGCGCAGCACATTGGGATATGCAACCCCGGCGGACTCATCCACCGGGACAACTCACCCTCACCCGGCGAGAGCGGAACGCACCTTCTTGCTCAGATGGCCCATATCAACGCGCCCGAGTACCTGGGGTTTCAACTCGTTCATGACCTTCCCCATATCCTGCATGCCCTGGGCGTCGGTGGCACTGATAGCCAGCCGAATCAGGCCATCCAGATCATCCTCGCTGAGCGCGGCCGGCATGAATTCCTCGATGATCACCATTTCCGCACGTTCCTTGTCACCCAGCTCCTCGCGGCCGGCCGCATCGTACTGGCTGGCCGCATCGCGACGCTGCTTGAGCATCTTGTCCAGCACCTTCAGAACGTCCTCGTCATCCAGCTCCCGGCGCTCGTCGATCTCGATCTGTTTGACCGCAGACTGTGCCATCCGCAGGGTTACGAGGCGCGTCTTGTCCTTGTTCCGCATCGCTTCCTTTACTGCATTGTTCAGGGTTTCCTTAAGGGGCGGTGCCGTCATGGTCATCCTCCTGTTCATGGGCTTGCATGAGGTTTATGGGGGCAAAAGTGGAAGAATGCAAAGGGGCTTCCTTTTACCGAAGAGCCTGGCCTGTACAATGCGGGCTTTCCTGCGGCCCGGAGTGAACCAAAAGCCGTTTTTCGGACTACCTTCCACACCACCCGAACCAAATGCACAGGGAGTTGCCCATGATTACTGTCCACCACCTGAACAATTCACGCTCGCAGCGTATCCTCTGGATGCTCGAAGAGTTGGGCGTACCCTATGAAATCCAGCGCTACGAGCGCGACCCCAAAACCATGCTGGCACCGGCAAGCCTGAAGAAGGTCCACCCGCTCGGCAAATCCCCGGTGATCACCGATGGTGATCTGGTGGTGGCGGAATCCGGCGCCATCATTGAGTACCTGGCGCACACCTACGGCAAGGACACCATGCTGCCCGAGGCCGGTGGCCAGGCATGGCTGGACTACACTTACTGGCTGCACTACGCCGAAGGCTCACTGATGCCACCCCTGGTGATGCGACTGGTGTTCGAGAAGGTCAAGACCAGCCCCATGCCATTCTTTGTCAAGCCAGTTGCCAAGGGCATTTCCGACAAGACCAACGAGATCTTCATCGGGCCGATGATCAAGACCCACCTGGATTTCGTGGAGAACCACCTGGCCAACAACACCTGGTTCCTGGGGGACAACCTCAGTGCAGCGGACATCCAGATGAGTTTTCCGCTGGAGGCCTCCGTGGCCCGGGGCATCGTTGGCAAGGGACGCCCTCACATCACCGACTGGGTGCAGAGGATCCACGCCAGACCGGCCTACAAGAGGGCGCTTGAGAAAGGTGGGGATTACGACTTCGCCTGAAGCAAAGCCAAACAAATAGCCAGTGCGTGGGCTGGAGACAGCTCCGGGCACTGGCAGCATTGCATCTGAGGGATGAGTCAGTTCGCCGGTGGCAGACTCCCACCCAGCATGTTCTCGACAACCGCCGCGTTGTAGAAAGTTTCCATCACCTGAATCCTGCCGTCCCGGACCCGGAACCAGATAGCCAGACGAACATCCCCGATGGGCTCGAAATAAGTGCGGTAATCCAGGATCGCAAACACATGCTCGCCATCGGCACTGAGCTGGCGCAGAACCAGGTCCTTCTGGATGGCGAACATGCCGAACTGGTACCCCAGCATGTCCTCCCGGCTCAGGAAGCGCATGTTCGGGCCAACATACTCAAAACCCTCATCCGCGAGCAGGTCCTTGGCTTCATCCAGACGCTGCGCACGGATATTCTCGATAAACTGAGCCACAATGTCCTTGGGCGTCATTGGCATTCTCCCTGATCAGGAGCGGGTGCTCTCGCACGCCAGCCGCTCCTTGCTTGCGGGGTGTTACGACCGAACCATACGATCCATGCTAGCCGAGGAGGTCACCCATGGAAACTGCCAACATTATCCTGGCGCTGATTTTCGGGTGCATCGGCCTGGCCTATTTCATGTACGGTCGGCGCCAGAAGCACATGGTGGCTCGTTACTGTGGCATTGGCATGGCCCTCTATCCCTACCTGGCCAGCAGTCCCTGGGAAATGCTGGCCGTCGGGTTGGTACTGATGCTGGTGCCGCGCTTTGTGGAAGTTTGACGGCCAATTGGAAACCCGGCCAATGATCAGTCGCCAATAACCACGCTGCCGCTGCCAATCGTGACGCCACCGCAGGAGATGGCCCCGCCGGTCACTGCTGCTGGAATACCATTGATCAGCACCGTGCCGGAGCCTGCGGCAATGCTGCGTGGATGGGGCGGGTGCTTGGGTTTGGAGTGCGGGGCGAGAGGATCGCCAACACGGGCAACGGGCTTGCCATCAATCAGAACATCGGGTGAACCGGCTATCACCGGGGTAGGCGGAAAGCCCTCGTGATCGGACCCCAGATCACCCAACAGCACAACGCTCTTACTCATTGTCCTACTCCTTCATTCCTTGAAGAATCGTTCCTCTGGACGGGCGTCTCCCGTCCGCGTTTTGCAGGCCCATGTTAAACAAACCGCCTGTCATTTACGAGGTGAATCGCCGATACTGTCCTCCGAACCTCAATCAGGAAGCTTCCTCAAACGCACAGAAAGGAGAGTTACATGGCAGGTCCGAAATTGGTCGGAATCGTGTTGTTGGTCGTCGGAATCGGATTGCTCTATTTCGGCTACCAGTCAACGCAGTCGATCGGGAATCAGTTGACCGAAACCGTCACCGGCCGATTTACCGATGAAACCATGTGGTATCTGATTGGTGGCGCTGCCGCAGCCGCAGCAGGGGCTTTTCTGACGTTTTTCCGGAAATAGCCACAACGAAGCCTGAGCGAATCAGACTTCCGGGAAATGAATCCTGTGCGAAGTCTGGTCGCCGCCGTCCTAGAGCGCTTTCCCGGCAAACCTGATTTTCGATTCCCGAACCATAAGATCCAGAAACCCATTGAACTGCCCGATGTCGGTTTTTCGGACCCTTTGCCTGGGAATCTTCAGTTCTGTCACCAGTTGCAGCCGATCGTCCTTCAGGCGTTCAACTCGTCGGGTCATGCTACCGAACGCATGGGAAAACTCTAATTCGGGTGTAAGCGCCGTCAGTGACCAGGCCGGCCCGACATCAAAGCGATGCGTCGTTGTGACATGGAGCCCCGGAAACTGCTCATCACGACCCGCGTCCTCCAGGTACAGACTGTAGATTTCCTGGGTCAGCCAGGCGCTGTACTCAAAATAAGAGAGAGGTTCACCAGGAGATAACAGCTGACCATATTGGGCCGAGGAGCTGATCGTCATTTCCGGCCCAAGAGTATCGGCACCTTCGAACTCGAAGACCGGCTCAACCAGATCAGAGACTTGCCCCTGATAGTCCTCCACTGCCCACGCGAGACGCTCGCTGTCGTCCATGCGAGATAAGAAGTTCCGCATGGTGCCAGCGTATTCTCCAATGTAGGTGCGTTTCTGCCGTTCTTCGGCACCGCCTTCAGGATTGAAATCCATCGAGCTCTCAACCGCAATCTTCCAACGGAACACTGCGGGTTCGATTACGGTCGGGCGGGCCCCGGGACTAAGGTCGAGCGCCACTTTGCCCTGGATCCACGCCGGCGTGTGTTGCCAGTCTGTATTGGCGTCAGTGGCGTCCAGACAACGACGACTGCCATTCCAGTCGAAGCACACAACCATATGGTCAAAATAGCCCATGCTAGGCACCAACAGGCGATCAGGGTCACTTCTCTCCGTGGCGACCAGAACCGGAGAGGCGTCGAGGCCCAAACGCTGCAGCAGGTGGTAAAGCACGGCCGACTTGTCCTTGCAGTCTCCGTAACGCGACAGAATCGTTGACGCCACCGAATGCGGTGTCACTTTATGGCCGAGTTCTGACATTGACACGTAGCGGATATCCCGCGCCACAAAAGCATGTATTTGAGCGATCTTCTCCGACTCGGCGAGTGCCTCGATTCCCAGTTCCTCAAGAAGTGCCTCACTGCCACGAGTATCACGCAATGCTTGGTTGAATGCTGAGCGAGATTTCTCGACGATCTGATCCCAACCCCGCTTTTCGGCCACAACAACCTGATTGGCTACATCCGGCCAGCTCGGTTGCCCTTTGGGCCTCAGAGCAGGGATATCTTCGCCGGAGCACACAAGGCTGTTTTCCTCTTTTACACAATCTATCCCGTTATCTTCACCGGCCCACTGAATGGACTCATCCTCCGGCCATTCCACCGACAGCTTCCATGATCCGATGGGCACGATATTCTCCGAATAGAGCATCTCAGCCCAATCCATTTCCAGCAGCGCGCGCTTGGTCACAACCGTGTATTCCAGCATTGCCACGCTGCCGGCGCCAAGACCCGGCAGTGCAATCACAGCCTGTCGTGTATCACTGAACGTGTTGCCGATATCCACATCGGTTATCTTCAGGGTGTTGGGATCAAACCTGTGCAGACGCCCCCGTTCGTCAACCGAAGCCGCCGTGTGAACCGTTAGCCGATCGGTCTGCTCATCAAAGTAGATTCGATCCATGCCACTGCTCTGTACATCCTGACTGGATGGGTAAAACCAGACGTCCCGCACATGGCGACGCACCGTATTCTTGTCAATCTGGATGTCGGTTTCCTGCACCAGACGCGTCAGCTGATCAGGCAAGTCATCACTGGCCCTGAGTTTGGCCGCAATCTCCAGGAGGTCGGCGTGATCCGGGGAACTCCATCTCACGGAAGTCTCTGCCATGGCACCGATAGCGGTCAGCAGGAATGGAATCAACAGCAAATGCCTCATAAGGCCTCAAACTCCCTGGTCATTCGAAGCAGCTCGGCCTCTCTCCTCTGGAAGGATAAACGGGGTGTGTTCATCTGGATGATAAGTTCGTACAGGCCCTCCGGACTCTCTACGACAGCGCTGGTCACCATTGCGGGCATATTCATCTGGCTGCCTGTGCACACAACCTGAGACGTGACAGCGAGACGGCTGCTCTGCAATCGTCGGGACTCCTCGCAGATTGCTCCCCACAAGCTCTCGCCAAACACCTTCGCCCGATCGAAGGTCAGCTCGTCGAGCTGGAGATTTGGATAGTGGTAAACGATTGCATACAGGTCTTCGATCGGCCCCCGCAGTTCCAACAGGGCTTCGTCTACAGCATAGGTTCCTGGCTCTACCTTCACCCAACCGTTCGAGGGCACTGGAAAGCGAAATCTTTCCTCGGGATCAACATAGGTCTTATGGGCCGGCAATTCACTGAGATCATAGACACCCAGAGAGCCCAGGCTGAGGTAAGGCACAAACAGGAATGTGAAAGCCACCGCAGGAACTGCAACGCACCACTCCCACCAACCAAGGCCGTACTTCCGTTCACGAAAATTGACGCCCGTGAGTCTGCGTTTTACCGCATTGAACCGCGCCTCCAGAGCCGTAAACAAAGCGGCCCATAAGAGCAGCGCCGGAACCACAGTCCACAACGGGGTGGCGATTCGTTCCTGCACCATAAAAAAGGCTGTCACGAGAATAACCCCGGCCATCCAGACATAGCGACCGGGGCCCCAGACAGGGACACCGTGCTCCCGCTCAAGCTGCCGTAGATGTCCCGCCAACCGAGGAAGTGCAAATAACTGTGCAAGCAGGAAATGTGGTACGAAGAACCATAACCAGGGCTTGACGTCTGCCCGGGCCAAGGCGCGGATTTCCCTCAAACGACCGACCAGCCAGAAAGCCGTATAAATCCCGAATGTGCAGGCATGAAGGATAAAGTCCCACCACAACCTTCGGGGGGCTTTAACTGACTCAGTCCGGTTTGAACTCTGATGAGAATTGGGGGAGATAATATCGACGTCCTGGTGTCCTTGGCCCTCAACCACAGCCTTACTGCTCCTGATCTGAATTTGCTGTATCTTGACTGTATCAAATCGCGACGGGCCTGAAAGACTTTTTATACCTATTCAGGGGAAAGGATCACAAAAAGGCGCTCCTAACTCCTTCTTCCTGATTTTTACAGCCACGCTACAAACGAACAATCCCCTCGCCCTGATCATGCAGCCAGCGCCGCCAGTCCAGGCCCAGCATCGTGACACCGCCCAGGTAATTGTCGTCCACCAGGTAATAAGACAGGGTTCGATCACCCCGGTTGAAGTTGTGCATCAGTCGCACCACGAAATTGCGACGGGTGGGTTTGGAGAGCAGGAAATACACAAACTGGCCTGACTGGGCACGCAGGCTGCTGCGCCCTGAAAAATCGGCGTGGCGCCACTGCTCGCTTGGCAACTTCAGGAACTCGTCGATTTCCGTTAACACACCAAGATCCCTGGCCTTCGCTACCACCCAGCGGTTCTCTTCGTGGCGCTCAAAATACAGCCCCGAAGCATCACGCTCTATGGTTTCCATCTGCTCGGCCAATCCCTCATTGAGCCATGAGGGTGCGTACGGGACGAGGGAATCGATTATCGCATGGCTTACCTCGTGCTTGATCGTACGGAAGGTGCGGCTTCGGTCCTCGTGCACATAGACGACGATCTGGTGTTCAGAGGGTATGTACAGGCCATAGGAAGCCACTGCCATGCCCTGGTTCCTGCTGATAAGGTAGTTCCGGTAGGCCCTGCTGTCCTTCAGGATCAGGATGTTGACGGGTACCGTCCGGATCATGTCGAAGGACAGTACCCGATCAAAAAACTCGTAGACGTTGTTGACGCCGCCCTCGATCTGGCCCAGCTCCTCGTCGCTCAGCTCCACATCGACGGTTCTGATATCAATTTCGAAACGCGACCAGTCGGATGCCACTGGCGTTACGCGCACTTCCTCCTGCTCAACGCGATGGTCCTGCCGGTCGCTGAAATGAACCTGACCGTTCTCGTCCACCCACTTGTAGATCTTGGCGGAACCGGGCCCGGCAAGGACCATGAGCAGTCCAAAACCAACGGCCGTGTACACGAACTTCCCTGACCCACTGATCACTGCACGCTCCTGCTATCGTTTTTTTGATTACGCTACCAGGCCTGCAGTCAAACCTGAAAGGCTCCAGTCTCTGCATCATAGTCTGGATGCGGACGTTCTTCTTCACTGGTCTTTGGGCGGGTCAGCGTAGAGTGATGAGAACAGAAGGTATACGGAAATGGAGGATTGAGGCCAGTTCTCACTGGCCTCAGGCCCATCCTTTTTAAAGGACCGGTTTGGGCAGTGTGACCGGCGCGCCGGGGTCGATGGGCGAATCGCCGCCGATGCGGTCTTCACCCAAGGGAGAGGTGGCGCGGATGATGATGGAATCGGCCACGATCTTGCGAAGCTCGAACAGGCTGCTGCGAGCCTTGCCGGTCACGGTGACATAGTCACCGGTCTTGAGAGTCAGGTTTCTCAGCCCGGGCCGATCCAGCGGATCAAACTCGAGCGTGGAGGTATCAACGGTCAGCTCACGTTCGCCGGTATCGATTGTGAATACCGGGCCATCAATGCTCTCAACGTGGCCACTGATTGAGAACTCCCCGGTTTTGATCGGATCGTGGGGCGACAGGTCCACACTCGTCATGGCCTCTTCATCACCCGAGCTGCCATAAAACTCAATGCCGAGGTTTTCAACATAGACGCTTTTGGCCTCGATTTTTGCGCTGTCGTAGGTGTCGTTGTCAACGCGCCCACGTACTTTCACCTTATCGCCTTGCCGGAGGTCCGGTGGGTACTGGGTTGGGCTCCAGTTGTCGAGCTCAACGCGAACAGTGCCACCACCATAATCCAGCACGAAGCTGTCCGGCGCTTCGGCCTCTGCAACCTCACCGCTGAGCGTAATCCAGGAACCGTCCGGCGCCTGGGCTGCTGCGTTAGCAGCCATCGCCGGCATCGAGAAAACCATCATCAAGGCAAAGGAACTTGCGAGAATGCGTGTAATCATCGCGGATTCTCCTTGTCGTTTCCCGGTGACTTGGGACGTTTGTAAAAAACGCCTACAGACATACCTGTTGATGATTCCCCGTAATTCAACGCCTCGGTCGCCAGTACTTTCGGTTTGGCCTTTCATAACAAATCAGGACATGCCTACTAAAAAGCCCCTGCCCGAACTCACCCGCGGGCGAGCCGGAGCAGGGGCCAGAGTTGCTGGCAAACGGCAGTCGGTGCTTTACCGGGTCGGCGGCGCCATGAATTCGGGACCCACCGGGTCTTTGATACACCGGGCCAGAATGTCATCAATGGCCGCCATCGCCTCTTGATCCAGCGACCAGCCTTCGATCTCACTCACCGGGTCGAGCTGTTCCGGCTTTCTCGCGCCCCAGAGCGCCGTGGTCACGCCGGGCTGATCCACCAGCCAGCGCAGGGCCAGCGCCAGAACGTTCTTCTGGTAACGTTCCCTGGCAAAGGTATCCAGCTCGGCTACGGCCTTCAGATATTGCTGGTAGCGATCGCCCTTGAACTTGGGATCGTGCTTGCGCAGGTCGTCTCCGGTGAACTGGGTGTCTTCGCGCATCTTGCCGGTCAGCAAACCGCGGCAGAGGCCGCCGTAGGTGATGGTGGCAATGCCATGCTCGCGGCAGTAGGGCAGGATGTCCTGCTCGATCTCACGCTCGAAGAGGTTATAGGGTGGCTGCAGGCTGTGCAGCGGAACAGTCTTCTGCAACTCGTCCATCTGCTCGGGCGTGAAATTGCTTACGCCAATGGCACGGATCTTCCCCGCCTTGTACAGCTTCTCAAGGGCCCGGGCAGTCTCTTCCATGGGCGTCTTGGAATCCGGCCAGTGCACCTGGTAGATGTCGATATGGTCGGTCTGGAGGCGTTTCAGGGAGTCTTCCACCTCGCGCTCAATGCGGGCCGCAGTGGCGTCCCTCCAGACCTTTTTGTGCTCGTCATCCCAGTTCAGTGCCACTTTGGTGGCCAGAACCACCTGATCGCGAAGACCGCCGGCCAGGGCCTTGCCTACGATTTCCTCGGAACGACCGAAACCGTAGACCGGCGCGGTGTCGATCAGGCCGATGCCCTTGTCGATGGCGCGATGAATTGTATCGATGGACTGGGCTTCGTCGGTTCCGCCCCACATCCAGCCGCCAATGGCCCAGGTGCCGAGGCCTACCGGGGTTACCTGAATGTCGGTGGTGGCAAATGATCGCTTTTCCATGGTACCTCTCGTCGTTCTGAAAACCGCCCGAATGGGTGCGGAGTGATGAGTGGTTTACCTCACTGACATGCGAGGGCAATTGCCCGATTTCAACCCCGTTGGGCAGAAGAGTGGCCGCCTTGTTCAGAAGCCCGGGCTTTCGTTTTGTTACAGAAATACTTTGTCAGGCCGGATATTCTTGAACCACTATAGCCCAGACCGGTTTGAGAGTTGGCCGGATGCCCCGGATACAGGATAGGTGAATGCTCTGGATTGACCGTTTTGGTGGAATGTTTCTGGCTGGCGTGCTGTTCCTCAATCTATTCTCCAGCGCTCCGGCGCGAGGTGAATCGATCACCGTGCTCACCGAGCACTCGCCTCCCGGGGAATATCTTGATGACCAGGGCCGCGTGACCGGACCAACCGCTGAACTCGTGCGGGAATTGCTGCAACGGGTTGGGCACTCCGGGAAGATCTCCCTGGTTCCCTGGGCGCGAGGTTACATGACGGCTCGCCGGGGGCCCAAAGTCGCATTATTTGAAACCACTCGCACGGAACTGCGGGAACATCAATTCAAATGGGTAGGCCCCATCAAACGCATCGCAGGTGGCCTTTTTGTCCGCAGCGAGGATGATGTTTCCATCACAAACCTTGAGGAAGCTCGCAACCTGGATGCCATATGCGTATACCGCGGCAGCTCCGGCGCCCAGGCCCTCAGCGCGATGGGTTTCACCAATCTGGAACAACCGACTCACTCCGCCCAGTGTCTCGATATGCTCATGCATGGCCGGGTAGATGCCTGGATGACCAGCGACATCGCCCGCGGACCACTGTTTGCCGAAACGCCCTATTCCGAGAACGAAGTAAGACTGGCCTACGCTACCTCCACGAAATACCTCTACATCGCGCTGTCACTGGACGTTCCGGATTCAACGGTCGCTCTCTGGCAGAACACCCTGGACCAGATGAAACTGGATGGCACGCTTGCCAGGTACTACCGTGGCACCTACCCCGATGACATGATCGAAGCGTTGAGTCAGCCGGAGTATCCCGATGTTCAGTGGGCCGGGCCAACCGGTAACGCAACTTACCCTCAGTGATGCCCGCCCGGCCCGTGGGCGTGGCCGTGTGCGAGCTCTTCGGCATCCGCCGCGCGCACTTCAATGATCTCGAGATCGAAGGTGAGCGTTCGGCCAGCCATCGGATGGTTGGTGTCGACATCGGCAAACTTGTGGCCAACCTTGGCAACCACTACGTGGCGGCGGCCCTGTTCGGTTTGCACCTGGGCGATCATGCCCGGCTTCCAGCGCCGGGCGCCCGTCAGGTGCTTGATGGGCACGCGCTGAATCGCGTTCTCCTTGCGCGGACCGTAGGCCTTTTCCGGGGTGACGGTCACGCTGAAGGTGTCGCCCACCTCGCGGCCCTCGAGGGCTTCTTCAAGCCCTTTGATAATGCCTCCGTGGCCATGCAAATAGGCGTTGGGGTGACCGCCGTGGGAGTCTTCAACAACGTTGCCCTGTTCATCGCGAACGCTGTAGTGGAACAGGACGACCTGGTTCTTTTCGATGGGCATAGAATTACCTGCTGAGATTTGAATTCCCGCCATTATATCTGGCGCCGGTCCTTACATCTCGTTTGCTTTCCGATACGGCCCCTGGTAATCAAAGATTCGTTCCTGCACCTGCCAGTAGTGTCTGTGCTTTCGGGCAATCACGAAATCCGGCGCCGGCAACCCGGCCTGAACCGCCAGCACGTCCTCTACCGTGTTGAAGGTTCTCGGGGCCTGGCTGTTGGCAAACCGGCGACCGAAAAGCCGATTGAACACCGCCCGCTGCCCGGCCTTGCCCAGATCAAACCACTCGCTGAGCTCTTCGCCATCCTCACCGTGATAGATCAGGTTCAACCTGCGGCCTTCGGCAACTACCGACACGCCTCCACAGCGGATCACCATGGCGTCCTTGAGCTTCAGGGCATCCCTCAGCTGGTCGTCCGGATCCAGGATGGCTTGCTGGCAGTGGCCGCAGTTACGGGCGGCAATATCGTTTTCGCCGCCACAGTGCGGGCACTCCTTGAAGCGGAACCGAAAGTCGCACTGCTTTGGGCGACTGCCCTGCCCGCCACTTTCGGCACTTTCGCTACTCTCCGCCGGCTCCAGCAAGCCCTGGCATCGGCGCCCGTAATGCTCAATCACCTGGCCGTCGCCGTCAGTTTTGCCCCAGAAGATGTTGGCAAACCCACAGTCCGGGCAGAACACTTGCACCGGCTCGCTGTCGGGGTTGGGTTTCGGCTCGCCTACCTCTGGATGGTGCAGGTTCATGTGGTTGCCGGCGTAATCAATCACCAGACAATCGCGTTTGCCCTCGCTCAGCCTCAGCCCTCGCCCGACAATCTGCTGGTACAGACTGACCGACTGCGTGGGTCTCAGAATAGCAATGAAGTCCACATGGGGTGCATCGAAGCCCGTGGTGAGCACGGACACATTCACCAGGAATTTCAGCTGCCGCTGCTTGAAGCGCTGGATCAGCGCATCCCGGTCCTTGAGATCGGTGGTGCCGGTGATCAGGGCGGTTTCCGATTCCGGCAGGTACCCGGTGATCTCCCGGGCGTGCTCCACCGTGGCCGCGAAAATCATCACGCCCTCGCGCTCGGCCGCCAGCTCCCTTACCTGCTCGATGATGGCGCGAGTCACCCGTTTGTGTTTGCTGAGCAACTGGTTCACGTCCTTCTCGGTGTATTCACCAAAGCGGTCCGGGACGAGCGTGGAGAAGTCGTACTGGGCGACCGCCGCGTTGACCAGCTCAGGCTTGGTGAGATACCCGCGGTTGATCATGTAGCTCAGTGGCAGTTCGTAAATGCAGTGCTGGAAGGGCTTGGTCTGCTCTTCGGTGCCGCGAACAAAACCCCGGTAGTGGTAGCGATAGATCCAGCCCATGGCGAGGCGATAGGGCGTGGCGGTCAGCCCAAGCACCTTGAGGGACTCGTTCTGCTGGCGCAGCAATTCTATGATCCGGTGGTACTGGCTGGTGTCCTCACCGCTCACCCGGTGGCACTCATCGATGATCACCAGGGAATACTCATCCCGGAATTCATCCAGGTTGGCCGAGACCGACTGAACGCCGGCGAAGGTCACTTGATGGTAGCTTTCCTTGCGTTTGAGCCCGGCGGAGAAAATGCCGCCTCGAAGGCCGTAGCTCTCGTATTTGGCGTGGTTCTGCTCCACCAGCTCCTTCACGTGGGTGAGCACCAGAATCTTGCGACGGGCGAGGCGGGCCAGCTCGGCAATCACCAGGCTCTTTCCGGCGCCGGTGGGCAATACGATCACCGCCGATTCATCAGAGTGGCGGAAATGGTTCAGCGTGGCGTCAACGGCTTCCTGTTGGTAAGGGCGCAGTTGGTAAGGGCGCAGTTGAAAAGTGGCATTCATCCGGGAAGCTCAGGAGCGCTCTTGATAAAAATGTTGCGACGAGGATAAGCCCCGTTACGCTCAAAGCCAACTCCCTCAAACCGTCTGCGGAGGAAAGCGGGCGCCGCAGATTTGAACCGAGGCGGGGCGATGCCCTGCCCCGCCGGCCATCACATGGAATCGTTCTTCCCGCCGGACATGCCGTCTTTCTTCATGGCGCCTTCGTCCATCATGTCCTTTTCCATGCCCTCCTTCTTCATTTCATCGTCCATCATCGCGTCAGATTTCATGTCGTCATGCATGGAGCCGGCCGTTTTGCTGTCTTTGTGCATGTCGTCATTTTTCATATCTTCCTGCATCATTGTCTTATCGGCCCCCATCTTGTCCGAACCCATGTTGTCCGAGCTCATGTCCTGAGCCTGGGCCGATGCCATCAGGAGCAGGCTGGTGGCAAGGGCGGTCAGTGTGGCTGTCAGAGTTTTCATTGTGCATTCTCCTTATGGGAAACAGTCTCTGTTCAACGCCGCGCAGCCCGCATTCGGGGGCCGGTGGTGTCAGAATGCAGAGTAGCCGGGTGGTCTCACAGAACGGTCACAAGCCGGTAAAGAGTCAATCAAGGAAAAATCACAAGAAAGTGAATCCGCCCGGGTTTCCCGATAAGCTGGAACCCGATGTTCTTCGGGATTGTGAGAGAAATGATCGATTTTCGCAGCGACACGGTCACCCGTCCCACCCTTGAAATGCGCGAGGCCATGGCCAGCGCCGAGGTGGGAGACGACGTCTACGGGGATGACCCCACGATAAATAGCCTGCAGGCGTACGCGGCCGAACGGCTGGGATTCGAATCCGCACTGTTTACTGCCACCGGCACCCAGGCCAACCTGCTGGCGATCATGAGCCACTGTGGCCGCGGCGATGAATACCTTTGTGGCCAGTCGGCACACAACTACCGATACGAAGGCGGCGGCGCCGCTGTGCTTGGCAGCGTTCAACCGCAGCCTATCGAGAACGAGCCGGACGGCAGCATCAGCCTGGTGAAAGCCAAAGCCGCCATCAAGCCCGATGATTTCCATTTTGCGCCCACCCGGATGGTTTCCCTGGAAAACACCATCGGAGGGAAGGTGTTGTCCCTGGACTACCAGCGCCAGGCCCGCGCCTTTTGCAACGAGAACGGACTGCTGCTGCACCTCGATGGCGCCCGGGTGTTCAATGCCGCTGTGAAATCCAACTGCGACGTTACCGAGATCACCCGATACTATGATTCGGTCAGTGTTTGCCTATCGAAAGGCTTGGGCGCGCCGGTCGGGTCTCTGCTACTTGGTTCCAAAGCGTTTATCGAGCGGGCAACGCGGCTGCGGAAAATGCTGGGTGGCGGCATGCGACAGGCAGGCATACTGGCCGCTGCCGGGCGAATCGCCCTGGAAAAAGGCCCACAGCGGCTGGCTGAAGATCACGAGAACGCCGAACACCTCAGCGCCGGTCTGGCCGACATTCCTCAGCTGGAGATCAACCCCGCCAGTACCCAGACCAACATCGTCTATACTCGCTGCCGGTTGGAAAAAGCCCCGGCCCTGCGCGATTACCTCAAAGACGAGGGCATCCTGATTACCGCCGGAGATCCTATTCGGTTTGTGACGCACCGGGATGTAAACCGGCAGGATGTCGACCGGTTGCTGGAGGCTATCCGGCGGTTTTATCAGCTCTGAGAGGGCGCTATGGCAAAACCAGAACGGATCTATCTTGCGGGCCCGGAGGTCTTCTTCCCGCCGGATGAACATAAGGCGATCGTGGCCGAGAAGAAGCGCCTGCTGCAAGAATATGGCCTGGAAGGCGTAGACCCTTTGGACACCGAACTGGCGTTCTCAGACAACGAAGCGAAATTCAGACGCGGCCACCGCATTTACCGGGCCAACCGCGATCTGATGGACAGCTGTGACGCCATCATCGCCAACCTTACCCCGTTCCGGGGCATCAGCGCAGACCCGGGCACGGTTTTTGAAGTTGGCTACATCATCGGCCAAGGCAAGCGTGCTTTCGGGTTTACGCTGGACAGCAGGTATTACAGGGAACGGGCAGGCAACACCCCTGAGGACAGTTTGGGCCACGCCATTGAAGACTTCGAAATGCGCGATAACCTGATGATTGAAGGCGGCATCTACAGCTCCGGTGGTCAGCTGTTCGTGGCTGATCAACCGGGCGAGCACCGGTTTTTCTCGGCGGAGCTATTCCGCCGGTGTGTGAAGGCGCTTGCCGGGGCTTGAGGCAGCTAGTGCTTCGCTTTGCTCACCACGTTTGCCACAGGCGCCTTTTCCGATTTGCCAGCCAGAATGCGATCCGCATCCAAAGAAGCAATCGGCACGCGGGTATCCCTGGGCACATCGCCACTCAGTTGCAGCTCCAGATAGCGTAGTGCGCAGACCCTCAGGAACGAGGTGAAGTTGCCAAGATCGTGCCCGGCATCGATCGACTCGTGGTACAGCCGGGTGATCATCTGTGGCAGATTCATGCCGTCACGCTCGGCGAGTTCGGCGAGCACCTGCCAGAAGGCGTTCTCCATGCGGACACTGGTGACCATGCCATCAATACGCAGGGAGTGGGTGCGACTGACCCAGAGCTCCGGATCGGCGTTGATAAAGAGCTTGCACATAGCGGCCTCCCCGCGGGTTATCAGGGCGCTGAGGGGCCAACAGATAGGCCCCCGCTGGTGTTACTAATCCAGTAACTTGAAGAACTGCGCCAGCCAGGCCGGATGGGCGGGCCACGCGGGCGCTGTTACCAGATTAGCATCGGTGACCGCCTGATCAACTTCAATACTGGCGAAGGTGCCGCCGGCCAGTTCCACCTCCGGCTGGCAGGCCGGATAGGCAGAACACTTGCGACCCTCCAGCACACCGGCTGCTGCCAGCAACTGGGCGCCATGGCAGATGGCCGCCACCGGCTTGTTGGTCTCGAAGAAATGGCGAACCAGCTTTTGCACATCCTTGTTGAGGCGCAGGTATTCCGGCGCTCGACCGCCAGGCACCACCAGGGCATCGTACCTGGCCGGGTCCAGGCCCTCGAAATCCGCGTTCAGGGCAAAGCGATGGCCAGGTTTTTCGGTGTAGGTCTGGTCGCCCTCGAAATCGTGAATGGCCGTGGCCACCGTATCGCCCGCTTTCTTGTCCGGGCACACGGCATGCACCGTATGGCCCACCGCCTGCAGGGCCTGGAATGGCACCATGGTTTCGTAGTCTTCGGTGAAATCACCGGTGATCATCAGAATCTTCTTCCCGCTCATGGCTGTCCCCTTGTGTTTGTTTTGCCGGGTCAGGAAACAGTAGCAGTGGTCGGAGATGGGCGGGTATTAAGGGGTTACTACAGATTCGGGCGCGCCAGCATCCGAGCCTGCAAATCCCTTTTCAAAGCCAGCAAATCCGCGTCATGGGCGATTTCGTTCTCAATGAGATCGGCGAATCGACGAAGCAGGGAACGGTGTTCCTCGTCAAAATACCTCGGGTGGTAATCCAGAACGCAGAGGGTGCCCAGAGGGTAGCCGGAAGGCCCCCGCACGACAGCACCCGCGTAAAAACGAACCTTCGGATCTTCGGTGACCAGCGGATTCTTTGCAAAGCGCGGGTCATCCAGAGCGTTGGGGACCACCATCAAGGAGTTCTCGAGAATGGCATGGCCGCAGAAGGAAATGTCCCGGGAACACTGGTTCAGATTCCAGCCGAGTCTGGATTTGAACCATTGCCGATCGCGGTCCACGAGCGTAATCAATACGATGGGGAATCCGAACACATCGGCCACCAGGCTTGTGTACCGGTCGAACCGTAACTCCGAGGCCGTATCCAGAAGCTCGAGGTCATGCAATTCCTCGAGGCGTTTGTCTTCATCTTTCGGTATATCCGGGGCGATGTATCCATTTCCAGTCATGGCTGCCCGCCTTCAAAACCATCTGATGATTCCAGTATATAAAATCAGGCGAACCCTGCCAGTCTGACAATCGGAATCTCGCCCTGCTTAACGAAGGTGCTAAGTTCGATGGAAAGTCACTTTAGCCTAGAGATACTTCCCCCCGGCACCGATTACGACCACGATCAGCCCGAGAATCAGATTGGTGCCCACCAGCTTGCGAATCTTCCCCACCTGGCGCCCGCCTTCCTGCGGATCCTGATTGGCAACCGCCTGCTTCAGGCGGCGGAACGGGGCAAAATACACGTGAAAGAACAGCAGCATCATCACAATGCCCAGGCCCTGCATCGCGTGAATATGCCAGCCCGCGCCGGCCATACCGCCGAATACGCTGAACACCATCCAGTAACCGGTTACCAGCAACAGAATAACGGCGGCCCACACCCACCGGAAAAACCGGGACAGGGTGGCACACCAGAGCGAACCCCGCTGGGAAGCAACAATCACCTCAACCACCGCCGGGCGCATGGCCATGTACGCGAAAAACATTCCGCCAACCCAGACCACGGCGGATAGTACGTGCAGTGCGACAGCTAGACTCATAGAACACCTCCCGGAAAAGAAACGTGCGATCAGCATAGGCATCACTCGCAGCAAACGGAATGTCTGGAAAAGCATGCTGATGTGAGCGACGGCGTGATTTGACGAAATTTTACCTCATCCACCCTCTAGTCCATAGCATGCTCATAAACGCTCAGCTAACATTGCGCGCTGCCTCCGGCATTGGCTCGGAGGTAGTAATACTTCATAAAATCATAAAAGTAAGAGGGAACCTACTGTGCGAAACGCAAGGATTCTCGCGGCACTTGCCGTATTGCTATATCTCACCGGCTGCGCCTCCGGCGCCAAAATGGGCAACATGGTGTACGAGGGGCCAGTGAAGGCCTACGACACAGCGCTGCAGAGCAATGTCGACGTTACCAACGTATCGGGTGGCGAGAAAACAAATCCCGCCTGGACCTCCGAGATCGACAACGACGCTTTTGCAGGCGCCCTCAAACAAACCCTGCAGAAGCAGGGGCTGCTCTCCGGCTCTGGCCGCTATCAGCTCGAAGCACTCCTGCTGGAGGTTGACCAACCCATGTTCGGGCTGGACTTCGAAGTAACCACTCGCGTCCGGTACATCTTGACCGACCGCGAAAACAATGACGCAGTCATTCTCAATGAGACGATTGCCGCCCCCTATACCGCCACTATCAGTGATGCCTTTGCGGCCATCAAGCGTCTTAGGCTGGCCAACGAAGGGTCCGGCAAAGCCAATATCGAGGGCCTGGTCGAGAAACTGTCAGAACTAAACATTGAGCCCGGCGAAATCTCCCTCGCGCAGTAAAGCATCGGGACTCCGACCTAACCCGGATCTTTCATAAACACTCCAAATAGCCCTCCAATCCCGCAATCAGAA
>NZ_JBHIXV010000010.1:0-111402 GCF_041984545.1 Marinobacter sp.
TACCGAAGCGCAAGCGCCGCAAGGGTATCGCCATGGAACGTCAGCCCCTGGTGTTGCCGGAGGCTCCCAACCAGACCTGGTCCATGGATTTCGTTATGGACTCACTGGCGTGTGGTCGGCGGATAAAATGCCTGACCATTGTTGATGACTTCACCAAGGAGTGCCTCGACATTCCCGTTGCAAACGGGATCTCTGGTGACCAGGTGGCTCGCACTCTTGATGCCATAGCCGCCTTCAGAGGCTATCCTCAGGCTGTCAGGACAGATCAGGGGCCGGAGTTCACCAGTAAGGCTCTGGATCAGTGGGCTTATGATAACCGGGTGGAACTGAAGCTGATCCAGCCGGGGAAGCCGACTCAGAACGGCTTCATCGAAAGCTTCAATGGGCGCTTCCGAGACGAGTGCTTGAACGAACACTGGTTCCGGGATCTGGCCCATGCCAGAGAAGTCATTGGTAACTGGCGACGAGACTATAACGAAAACCGACCCCATTCAGCCTTGAGCTACCAGACACCACTGGAGTTTGCCGCTGGCTACCGTACTACTGAAAAAGGGTCGAAATTAACCGACATTACTAAGCAGTGAGTGGTTTAGTAATTGGGGGCAGGTCATGTGTGCCACACTTAGGTGTAAATAGGCTTAAAATGCTGATATATCGGGGTTTTGGAGGCTGGCAGTTTTTGCTTTAGGCATTTGATCTTTGAGATTTTTCACCGATTTAGACCGGTTGCTGCCTACCTTTGAGGGTGTCCTCCGGAGGCAAAGGTCATAGGTTCGAATCCTATCGGGCGCGCCATTATTTTCAAAGGCTTGCGTGAAAACGCAGGCCTTTTTTATTTGCCTGTGCCCAAATTGTGCCTTGCTGGAGCCCAGTCACTTTAGGCCGCTGCTATATCACTCAGTAAAAAGACCATTGCACGGTTTCCACCTCACCATCTCCAAGGCACAGCCACTCCGCGTTATCTATGAATCCAAAACGCCTTGTTGTCGAAACCTTTGGCCGCAAAGCGAACATTCAGATCGACCGAAGGCGGTCCTTCTCTAGGGCCGTGCGCCCCGTTAACTCAGCCTTCGATTCACTAGAAATTCTGGCGTCTTGGGAGAAACTCTATACCGTTACTGCGGATGTTCGAAGGAAGTTGACGTTTTCTTACAGTCACTCAAACCTTTGCTCTCGTTCTTCATCCTCTCGCTGTTCACGCTCTCTCTGGGATTCGATCAACTTATCCAGATCAGAGGCAATTGTTTTGGCAGCCTGGGATATTTCCGGGCGCCCGTGTTCTACCAACCTACCAATAGCATCCGCCCGAGGTTGCATTACGCCCGCTCGGCTACCGGACCAAGATGATGGGGTGACGCGCTCGGCGAATGTCTTAAGAATAGCTTCTGGCTCGGGGGAGGCCTCAAGCAGACGAATAGCCGTCTCCGAAATGGTAACGACTCCCCTTTGATCATCAGTTGTTGACCAAAGAACGACACCAGCCGCAATTGATGCCCAAACATCGTTATCGGTTCTCGTTTTGCACCATCCAATCAGAGCATCCACGTTGATCCTGGATAGAGGGGACTGACGCATGTCTTCATCCTGAAGAAAGAACAGTCTTCGACGTTGTTCAGGTTCAGTGCCCTTAAAAATTTGACTTAGAAACGTCTCTGGCATTAATTCCACTGTCGTTGCGATAGCACTTTCGAATGCATGAACAAAGCCATGGTGCTCATCAATAACCGTAACGATAGTGTCCAACCACTCCAGCTTTTCGGCCTCGTTCCCCTCAAAGTGCAATGCAGACCTTACGACGCGCTCCATGTTGTAGTCCATGGATCCACCAGCGTCACGGTGATCTCCTTGGAGCCTCTGAATTGCTGCTTTCAGACCGATTCGTCTGAGGGCCAATCCGAGCGTATCAGCCGCCTCATTTCTGTCTGATAGCTTCATACTCAAGGCCTCCAAAACCACGTCGTCGCCGTTCGGTCGATCTAGAAGTCGCTGAGTAAGATCAAGAACACGGCTTTCGGGCAAGTGAGCATAGTCGTCCCGCCAGATGATTGTTCCATACATTCGCGGGTAAACAGCAGGATCATTGAGAAGCGCCACACAGCGATCTAAGTCTGTTTCTGTGAACCTCCGTCGGGGATGCAATCCAACCAATACGTTTCGAAGCTGAGGATGCTTTGCACACTGGTCAAGCAGCTGCTGTGCTAGTACTGGATCGGAAGAGTCAGCCCCTTCAATGAAGCCTCCAAAAACTGCAAAGTCCTTATTGCCTTCGGGCTGTTGTTCCAGCAGATCGATGAGTTGCTGCCAACCAACTCGCAGGTTATGGCTCCCCTTCGCTAACCCTCTCCCGAATGTGGCGCGATAGGGCTTTCCGTCGCTGGAGAACAGACTGGGACCTAACTCTTCGAGCTCATAGTCTGATGTTGCAAAGTCCTCCCCCAATTGGAGTGCCTTGGCGTCAAGTCGCTTCATGGTTTCGCGAAACGTGTTCCCTTCTTGATGATCAAAGTCGGCGTCTAGTGCCCAATAATCGTGTCCCTTGCCGAGCACAAATGTCATTATTTTCGGGACCAATTCATCGGGTTCCAGCTCTCTCTCCAATGCGGCGAGTTTATCTGGCAGCGGCTCGAAATCATCTTTGCCTTTGCGCTTGGTGTGGTCAAAGTAGATTGTCGATCGGACGGCTTTCCAGCCCTCGACCCAGGGGTAATGGGCATTAAGCTTTCTAGCAGAGTCGACGAGTTTGTCCCTGATCGCTTTGTGGTGCCATAACCCTCGAAACGCGTTTGCGAAGGTCTGTCGTGCGGGTCCTTCAAGATTGGGATCGCCAGAGGTCCCTAATCGCACCGCAACATCGATAGAGGCGCTGCGCCATTCCACGAGTTCATCGTGGCTGGGTCGGAATCCAAAGTCTCTTGGGCGCGCACCAAACTCGTTCATCCCATATCCTGTCCAAGGCGGCCCACCCAAGGCAGTTGAAAGCATCCGAAAGCCCAGCGACCTTCGTCCAGCCACCTCTGACAAAAGGCATTCATTCATGATCGCAATGCGTTGGTTTAGAGAGGCATGTGTGCCAGACAGGTAGGGCTGGAAAAATCTTACGATCTTATCTCGAACCGCGTCGTAGTTGTTGTTCTCATCTTCGTAGTCGGCCACCCGGATTAGCAGCCGGGCGCAGCGGTCGAAGGCGCACGCTTCGTATGCCAACATTTGCAAAAGCTTGAGAATGGTTGACCGTTGTGTATTTCGATGCGGATCCATACCTTCAAATTCAGGCGCGGAAATCTCTGCTTCAATCCTCTCGAGCAGTACTTCAGGTGCAACCGGAGCAATGTACTCCAGCATTCTTGCGGTCATACCTTCAAGCGTTAAAATCCGTCCCAGCAGCCCATATGGCTGGAGCCAAGCCTCAACGATCTCTTTCGCAACGGGATGATCGTGCAAGAGTCCCAGCCTGTGTGCGAACGACATAAGTAAGCGTTGACTGCCGGAGCCTTCAAAGGTCGCCCGGATGTGATCAACTGGGATGCTTTCAAGTGCCGATGCTGCCAGCTTGTTCGCAATGGCATGGGGGAGGATGGCTCGCCAATACCCTCTCGTCTGCATGACATGACGGTCCATCAGGATTTTGACGGATCGGAACAATTGACGCTGGGAATGCCCTGAAATCGAACCCAACACTTCCAACTCGCTGTTACCATTCTCAGGGATTGAGACCGAGAACGAATATACCAGAGACAGAGTTTCAGCCTGCTCCCGAAGATCGTGGTCTGGACGCTTACCTTGCTCGAACAAGCGGTCAAATAGCTGCGCGTCAGAAAGCTGAGCCAAACTCTCGTTTTCTTCGACTCTTTCGGCAATTGCCAGGGACACCCTCGCGTTCCCATTTGCGAACTCTGCTATCCGACGGGCATTGTTCTGGCCGATGCCGGGGAAGCGGCGGAGCAGAAGCTGCTCGGCAACCTGCGGTCCCGCAGCTTCAATGTGAATAACCTCTGTTGTCTGAGGTTTGTCGTCGTTCCTAATGTCGTACTCAACAGTGATGAGGCCTATATCGCCGCTTGCGGCTGATACTTTGCTGGCGAGTGAAGAGTGCAATTCTGATGGGCAATTATCGAGGATTATGATGGCACGACGGCCCTCAGCGATAAGCCTGTCCAGCATCGCTGCTGCCGAAGGGTCCGGTTCATCACCCGTATCTACGTATATTGCGATAGTTTTATCAAGGGCGCCTGAAACAACCGTTTCGTCGAAGAGTGCCTGCACGATCCTGGTCTTCCCAACTCCGGATAAGCCCGTGACACGAACAGCTTTAGTGGTGGACCGAACTAGGTTTCGCATCGGATCAATGGCGTCTTCAATGCTTAGCTTCTGGCCCTTTCCTGAGGGTAACGTGACCATTACACCCGGGGCAGAAATTAGATCGTCAACGACATCGTGTGGAGGATTACTCCAGGCGCCGTATGGCTGCCAACCTGAGAACCCTTGGCCAAGCTTTCGTTTTACCCAAAGCATGATAGAAGGATGCTGTCGCAACCATTGAGTCAGCTTAGAACGGTCGTAAAAGTTCAGGTGAATATTGTCGCTATTGGGATCATCCTCTACGGCATCCCGCATAGCTTTTAAGCGATCTTTCAGCATGGGAGGGGAGCAATCATCACCCAAGCTGACAATAATGTAGCTTCCGCACTTTGCAGCTTGGCCAGAGATTGTCGGTGACAGTTGGCCGTCGGCGGCCATCTCATTAGTGATTGAGGCCTTCGGCATCGAGTGCTTCTTGGCTTGAAGGATCGTGTCAGGCTTAACAAGAAAGCCGGTATTTAGCGTATCGACGGGAACCTGAACATGGATATCAATTCCTTCATCAGGCGCGTTGATTGAACCTGACCAGCGTACCCATGCGGGGCTATGGCCATGCGCTGCCACTTCGGCCTCGGCGAGACGCGCAACTAACTCTTCGAGCTCACTATCGGTCAGTCGGAGTAGATCATCTTTCTCTATGTCGAAAATTGCCACGCACTCACCTCAGTAGATCCTCTAACGGTTTCACCCGGAGATAACCATCTAACTCAGCCAGTTTGATGAAGTGTGCCTGTTGGAGCGCTTATTGTGAAAGGGCTTGCTCTCAAACGGCTTCGTGGGCGCGTGTTGGTCGACGCGAATGTTCGCTTTTGTTTAGCTGAGGTCAGAGGATGCCTTGGTCGCAAAGCGGACATTTGGAATGGGCGGACAACGACCGGCACAGCCAAGCTAATGCCCCACAACTAGAAGCCGGATACACCTGACAAACTGTAATGCCCAGGCGCTTACTCGGTGAAAAGAGCGGCGCGTTTTATCCCCTCATGAGAAATTCGGGCTAGTCCACGAATTACCTCAGAGGCCAAAATGTTTAATTTTCCGATAGAGAGTGGCTCGTGTTATTCCTAATTCTCGAGCCGCGGCACTGACGTTGTGATTGTGTTTCTCGAGCACACATCGCACCGCTTGGCGCTCCGCAGCGGCGAGTGTGCCGCCCTCGCCTACGTCCACATCCGCAGTATCATTTTTGGCCTTGATGTCCTCGGGCAAGTGCTCAACATCGATAATTCCCTGAGTAGAAAGCGCCTGGCCAAGATTCAGTGCCTGCTGGAGCTCTCTAATATTGCCTCTCCACGAATGGTGCCTTAAGAGATTACGAGCCTCAGCTGTCAGAATTGGCGGGGAATCTTCCTGTGACATTGATGCCAGCAAGTGATCAATTAAAGCATCGAGGTCTTCACGCTCCCGCAGAGCAGGGAGCTGCACCCTGAGGCCATTGATTCGGTAGTAAAGATCGCTCCGAAAGTCCCCACTCTCCATAAGCTCATCAAGGTTCCGATGTGTCGCACAGACCAGAGAAAACGAGACGGGCCGAGACTTCTCTTCTCCAAGCCTGGTGACAATGCGTTCTTGCAAAACACGTAACAACCGTGCTTGAAATTCTACCGGCATATCGCCTATTTCATCCAGGAAGAGCGTACCGCCGTTCGCTTCCTCAAATTTCCCCTTGGCACCCCCACGTCGGGCACCAGTAAAAGCGCCGTCTGCATAGCCAAACAACTCTGATTCTATCAGGCCGGCAGGAATAGCCGAGCAGTTCACGGCAACAAACGCGCCTTTTGAAGAAGGCCCATTGGCATGTAGCGAGCGCGCTAAAACCTCTTTGCCTGTTCCGGTTTCCCCAGTCACCAGAACCGGAACTCCAAACTGAAAGGCCCGATGCGCCTTGTCAAAAAGTGGTTTTGTTGGCTCGCCCACATAAAAAGACTGACTGATGTCCGGCCGTCTTTGCGGTGGCGTCGATTTGACGCTCACGAGCCCTTTCCGAAGACTTTCAACCTTAAGAAAAAGCCTTGCCCCATTGTGACATTCCACCTCAACAGGGCTTTGTTGTGATCCCTCGATCTCGGCAGCGCGACATGAAAATAAGTCTTTGAAACAGACCTGACTCTGCGTCTTCTCGAGAGACTCGAGATCCAGCATCTGTCTGGCCGAGGGGTTTGCACCTAAAACTTCACCATCCTCGCCGAAATGTATCAACCCACGCATGGGTGACTGTGTAAGCTCCGGGCGATAGTGAAGGGCGAGGACCAAGGCGCCACGCAAATCGTCGACCATTCGATTCTCAACAGACCGAGTTGCGAGCGCAACTGCTTCAAGAATCCCGACCGGTCGGCCATCATAAGGTTTCGAAGCATTCAAAGCCCCGACCAGCGTCCCTGCAGGGTCAAAAATGGGCACTGCCACGCAGGATAGATCGCGGAAAGAATGCAAGAAATGCTCACTTCCACACACAAGCGAAGGCCTGCCTTCTATCAAAGCGCAACCGGGAGCATTGGTTCCAGCTATATCCTCTGAAAGGTCCATACCAGGATTCAAAGCGGCTCCCAGCAATTCGTAGCAGGGACTGTCATTGCCGAAATATTTAATGCTGCGGCCTTCTCTTTCCAGACACGCCAAAACCCAACCTGCAGAACTGATTGCACGAAACAACCGATGCATTTCAGGCTCGGCAAATGTCATGAGACGCTGATGTTGATTGCGGATATAAGAAATCTGGTCGAATTGCGCGGCCTCAAGTAAGAGCTGACCAGAGGGGGACACGCCATGTTTTCTGCATCTTAGCCAAGAGCGCAAAACCTCATCCCGCACCCACTGGGACGGTACAACATGCCCTTCGTCAAACAACTCACGGGCTTGCTGGACCTGAGTGTTCAGATCAACGATCTTTTTATGCATAAGGACACCCACCACTCTGTATTTTTTTTATTCAACCATCCAATTTTAGTGTATTGAAACGATCCACTTTTTTCCAAAAACTAAAACATAGATGCTATAAAGCCGCATAAGTAATTGTTTCATAATAATTTCCTAAGGAGCAATCGATCTGGCATATTGATTGCTTCACGTCGAGTGCAATACCAACAAAACTAATAAGAGGCTGCACTATGTCATCTGTATCAAACTATAAGCAAAAAAGTTTACTCGGTTCCAGAAAGGGGAATTTCAGCGTCGCTTCTGTTGGATTAACCACCATGTTGCTGACTTCCGGTAATGCAGTAGCTATTGACGTTGATGCCGGGGATTACACGGCACTGCCCGCCGGAACCAATCTTGGAATGGTCTACTATCAATACGCCACTGCAGACTCACTCTACTCGGATGGCGACAAAGCGCCCATTAATGCTGGATTAGACTCACAGGTAGGAATCCTGCGTGGGGTGCATTTCACTGAAATTGGCGGTTACACAGTAGACCCTCAATTTCTCCTCCCATTTGGCAAGGTGGAAGGAAAAGACGATACCTCTTCCCTTGGTGACACCAGTGGCATCGGCGACCTGATACTTGCGGCGACAGTTTGGCTTGTAAACGAGCCCGAAAGTAACACCTATTTCGGCATTACTCCGTTCCTGTATGTTCCGGTAGGGAGTTACGATCGAAATGACACATTAAATCTTGGCGAAAACCGGTGGAAACATACATTACAGGCGGGTTACATAACTGGTCTCACTTCTAACATCTCATTAGACCTGGTTGGTGACGTCACTTTTTTCGGCAAGAATGACGAACTCGGTGCCTCCAAGGCCACTCTGGAACAGGACCCCTTGTATCAGCTCCAAGGCTTCCTGCGTTATAACGTAACGCCGCAATGGGACCTTCGCACCGGTATTTCTCATACTTTCGGCGGTGAGACACAGATAAATGATATTAACCAGGACAATGACCTTGCCACCACCAAAATGACAATCGGTACGGCATGGTTTGCGAATCCGGGACTGCAACTAATCGCAAATTATGGAAGCGATTTGTCCGTAGAAAATGGATTTAAAGAACAACATCGACTCAACTTTCGGATTCTAAAGGCGTTTTAAAATCTTATAAAACAGTAATAAAAACGAAAGGACATAGAAATGAAGCTGATTAATAGTCACTACAAAAACCGTTTCACAAAAAAAGCGATAAGTAGGGTATTAGTTCCATTTTTAGTAATCGGAGCCAGCACCGTTATTGCCGCCGATCAGGTTAACCAAAGCTATATCATTGAAAATGCCAAAACCGGCAAGGACTGGCCCACCCATGGTTTTGATTATGCGGAGACGCGCTTTAGCCCTCTTTCCCAAATTTCGGCGGACAATGTCGAAAACCTCGGGCTTGCATGGTCCTACAACCTTGGGTCTGAGCGAGGTGTCGAGGCCACTCCACTTGTTGTGGATGGCGTGATGTATGTCTCTGCCTCCTGGAGCATTGTACATGCACTTGATGCAAAGACCGGCAAAAAACTCTGGACCTACGACCCTGAAGTACCTGGGGAGGCGGGCTCCAGGGGTTGCTGTGATGTTGTAAACCGTGGCGTGGCAGTGCACTACGGAAATGTCTATGTTGCATCCTACGATGGTCGACTGATCGCCATTGATGCAAAAACCGGCGAAAAAGTTTGGGAAACGAATACTCTGCCCGACAACGGCATGAGCTACACGATTACCGGCGCACCTCGGATTGTTAATGGCAACGTGATCATAGGCAATGGTGGGGCCGAATTTGGAGTCAGGGGCTACATCACAGCTTACGACGCCAAAACCGGGGCACAGAAATGGCGTTGGTATACTGTGCCGGGAAATCCGGACGAACCGTTTGAAAACGAGGCCATGGCTCGCGCCGCAAAAACCTGGGACCCGAGTGGAAAATACTGGGAGGCCGGTGGCGGTGGCACTGTATGGGACTCTATCGTTTTTGATCCGGACCTGAATCTCTTATATATCGGCACGGGTAACGGATCTCCATGGTCACACAAGAAGCGTAGTCCGGAAGGTGGGGATAACCTCTATCTCTCCTCGATTGTTGCTCTCAATGCCGACACTGGTGAGTACGTATGGCATTACCAAGCAACGCCCGGGGACAACTGGGACTATACTTCAACGCAGGACATGATTCTCAGCGAGCTCACGATTGATGGAGAGCGTCGCAAAGTTATCATGCAAGCTCCCAAAAACGGCTTCTTTTTTGTTCTCGACCGGACAAACGGTGAATTCATATCGGCCGACAATTATGTCGATGTTAATTGGGCCACGGGATACGACAGCAATGGTCGTCCAATAGAAGTTCCTGAAGCACGATCCATGGACGAACCCTTCGATATCGTCCCTGGGCCTTTTGGTGGCCATAATTGGCACTCAATGTCTTTTAATCACCAAACCGGCCTGGCCTACTTCCCGTCTCAGCACATCCCTATCACAATGGTCGAGGACCCCTCCTGGGAAAGCATAGAAAGCAATGAGCCGGGACAACCCATGAGTGGCATAGGTTGGAACACCGCTTTCCAACTCAACGTAGCGCCACCATCAAGCAAGCCATTCGGGCGACTTACAGCCTGGGATCCCGTTACGCAGCAGGAAGCCTGGCGTTACGAGCACGTCTCTCCCTGGAACGGCGGAACCCTGACAACGGCCGGCGATCTGGTATTTCAGGGAACCGCAGACGCTCGCTTTATGGCGTTCAACGCGCAAACGGGTGACCACCTATGGGAATCCCCAATGGGTACCGGCGTCATTGCAGCGCCCATAACCTATGAAGTAGACGGCACTCAGTATGTCTCTATTGCAGCAGGCTGGGGCGGTGTTTTTGGAAAATCCCAGAGAGCCTCCGACCTCAAGACCGCCGGTACTGTTTATACGTTTGTCCTGAACGGTGATGCCGAGATGCCTGAGTTCACCAAGTATCAGCTGAACTCACTGGTTTCCGGCGTTGACTATAATCCCGACTTTATTGGAGAAGGCACGGCTCTCTACGTCAGTAATTGCGTGTTCTGTCATGGTGTTCCTGGTGTAGACAAGGGCGGTAATATTCCAAACCTGGGCTACTCAAAGAAATCAGTTATTGAAAACCTGGACGCCTTCCTGTTTCACGGTCCATTCGTTTCCCGTGGCATGCCTGATTTTACCGAAACGCTGAATGAGATAGATGTCGAGAAAATAAAAGCGTTTATTCAGGGTACTGCAGATGCTATCCGTCCGAAAAGTCAGTGATTTGAGGGAAACCAATGAATACGTTCACAAAACATCCACATGATTTAGAGAATAAAACCCGGGCGTTCCTGGCTCGTCAAAATCACCGTATGCTGATAGGCGGCCAATGGGTTGATGCTCTGGAAAACAAACGTATAGAGGTAGAAAACCCAGCTGAAGAAACGGTTATAGGAAGCATACCCCTTGCACATCCTGATGACGTTAACAAAGCCGTTAGCTGTGCAAAAAGTGCGTTCAATGGTGATGACTGGGGCCGAATGAGACCCTCCGCCCGTCAGAACATGCTTCTCAAACTTGCAGATCTGATTGAGCGAGATGCCAGAATCATTGCTGAGCTGGAAGCTATCGACAACGGCAAGTCTGCTGCTATTGCCGAAGCTGTTGACATAAGCCTGGGTCTGGAATTCTTTCGCTACATGGCCGGGTGGGCAACAAAAATTGAGGGCTCGACTCTTGATGTGTCCATGCCCTTTGCCCCGGCTGACTCTGACTTTACTGCATATACCCGACGCGAACCCGTCGGTGTTGTTGCCGCAATCATACCGTGGAACTTTCCTTTTCTGATGGCCTGCTGGAAGCTGGCTCCGGCACTTGCAGCGGGTTGCACGGTTGTGTTGAAGCCTGCGGAACAAACTTCCCTTTCTGCCCTCTATCTGTGCGAGCTGATCGGAGAGGCAAATTTTCCTGACGGGGTTGTCAATATCATTACTGGCGAGGGCCAGAGCACTGGGTCGGCACTGATAACTCATCCTGACATCAACAAGATTAGTTTTACGGGATCCACTGAGGTGGGTCAGATCATAGGCCGTGCTGCGATGGATAATATGGCGCGAGTTACCTTAGAGCTGGGGGGCAAGTCTCCAATGATTGTCCTGGCTGACTGTGATCCGGAGAAGGCTGCGCAAGGGGCAGCGGCAGCAATCTTTTTCAACCATGGACAAACCTGCAGTGCAGGCTCGCGACTTTACGTTCACCGAAGCATTTCTGACAAGGTCCTGGATCGGCTCGCCGAGTTAGCAGAGGCAATACCCCTGGGGCCTGGCCTGGATCCAGCTGCGCAAATGGGACCACTCGTGTCCAGGGTTCAGCTAGACCGGGTCTGTCGCTACATTGAGACGGGCCGCCAGGAAGGTGCCCGCCTGGTTACCGGTGGCGAACGTGCTGACCGCAAAGGTTATTACGTCAAGCCCACCATATTTGCGACCGAAGACGACTCTATGGTCATAGCCAAAGACGAGATCTTTGGTCCCGTTCTGGTGGTCATCCCGTTTGATGATATCGAGGATGTCGTAGACCGGGCCAATGATAGTCGCTATGGCCTGGCAGCGAGTATCTGGTCAAACAATCTTTCTCAAGTGCAACGCTTAATCCCGAAATTAAAGGCAGGCACTGTGTGGGTAAACGGGCACAACATGCTTGATGCAAACATCCCATTCGGGGGCTATAAACTCTCCGGGGTTGGACGTGATATGGGTAAACAGTCACTCGATTCATATCTTGAAACAAAGTCGGTTGTCATTGCCCTCTAGGACAAATGCTAAACCCCAGCTCTGAGAAGCAGGGGTTTAGCCTAGATAGGTCAACCATTCAATTTCCGAGAGTCGAATAACACCTTCCTCACAGGTGAGCCACAAAGCTTCACCGATATGGGGATGAAGAGAATGACGCAGGTCTGCTTTAAGGCTCCTTGCGCGATGCCGCTCGAAATAGTCAATCCATGCGGCGAGGAGTGCGGGCGGAGCACCGGTCAATGTATGTACAGTTTGGCGAGGAATAACAAATGCTAAAAGAAGCCAATAACTTCAGAAGCTTGGCAAAGAGCCAAGCTACGCTGCACTCGCTTCCAGTTCCTGACATTGGGCAGGACGAAGTTGAAATGGCGCGATTGCCCAAGGTCATGATTGCTGATCATCAGCCGCTTTTTCGCGACGCCATACGCGACATTATTTTAGTAAATCATCTTTGTGAACATGTCTTCGAGGTATCCAGCTTGAAAGATGCTATGGAAATCGTGAGTGAGCATGGCAGCCTTGGTCTCATCTTCTTCGATCTCGACATGCCGGAAATGCAGGGGCTTGGCGGTCTCGGTAGCTTAAATGAGATCGCACCTTCGCTACCCATCATAGTTATGTCGGTTAGAGTAAATAGGTATATCACGTCTCAGGCGATTGGCCGGGGGGCCATGGGAGTCGTAGCGAAAAATGCATCAAGAAATGAAATTGTCGACGCTATTCGACAGGTTTTGGATGGCAAGATTTGCATTTGTGCAGGCTCTGACGAATTCGAAAGTGGTAATGGTCTTGCTGCTGGCCGAGCCGGATCAGAAGCAGAGATAGATCGCAGCCAGTTTCAATCTTTAACAAAGCGCCAGTTGATAGTTTTAGAGAGAATAACACTTGGAGAGTCCAACAAACAGATTGCGTACAACTTACACCTGGCCGAAACGACCGTGAAGGCTCATGTTTCGGCTGTTTTACGTAAGCTAAATGTTCAGAACCGCGCGCAGGCGATCCTTGCAGCGAGTTGTCTCGACCTAGTTTCCCGAATGCGCAAATAGCCGGGTGTTTCGATTCAGAGCAGACCTAAAACGAGGCCGGAGTCGAAAACTGACTGAAAAATCAAATCAGCCGGTGGGTGCTGAGAGAATTCCAACTGGCAGTTTTCGGAACGAATGTCAGGAACATTCGGAGCTTATGTAAACATCCCTGTTTTAGTTGCACCGCGGATTAGGGTTCTCCGCACGGTTGTGTTTTGCCAAACATTCCAATGTCAGAGGGTCTTTCGGTGACTCGCGGGGGGGGAAGGCAACCAGGTCACGCGGCCGAAGAAAAGGTCCGCTTTATTGTTCAATTCGGTCGTTTCTGAATGTCCGCTTTTGTTTAGCTGGGTCTAGAGTAAGCCCTGGTCGCAAAGCGAACGTTTAGATTTGGCGTAGGCTCGGGGATAAGCGGCGACGTATGATGCCGACCGGATCGGCCCCCTTGCTGGTTGCCATAACCGACCCCGGCAGAGAAGTTGGCTCTCGTAGATAAGCTCACGACGTGTTTTCCTCTACGCCCTTATAAAGAGACGTAATGAGCGGGCACTTCACGTCACCCTGCTCAGTGCAACATGCCTGCACCAGCCCCTCCAGCGTTCGCTCGATACGCCGCAGACTTGAAATTTTCTCACGCACCTTGGCGAGCTTCTGTCCGCCCAGTACCCGTGCTTCATCGCAATGGGTGCCGTCTTGCAGTGTTAGCAGTCCTCCGATTTCATCCAGGCTGAAGCCCAACCATTGGGCCGTTCGAATGAACTGAAGACGCGCCAACGCCTGATCGTCGTAATGGCGGATGCTTCCATAGGGTTTGTCAGGCTCTGCCACCAGTCCCCGGCGCTGGTAATAGCGGATGGTTTCCACTCCAATATTGGCGGCCTTGGCCAGGGCGCCAATGGTCATTGAACGTGGTTTCTTGGACATAGGGGGTTGATTCCGTAGCTGACTACGGGAGTAACCTTATCTCAGTCATCCATCTCATGAAAGGAGCCAACGTAATGTCTGAGCCCAAATCCGGTCGCGGTTCGCTGATCGCAGGGGGCGTTGCCGCCGTCCTGGCATCCGCCTGCTGTCTTGGTCCCCTGGTTTTAATCGCGTTAGGAGTTTCAGGCGCCTGGATCGGCAATCTGGCCGCCCTGGAACCCTATCGGCCCTGGTTCATCGGTGCGGCACTGGTGGCCATGGTGTTTGCCTGGCGCCGGATATACCGGCCTGCACAGGATTGCCAGCCGGGCGATGTTTGCGCGGTGCCGCAAGTACGCACAACCTACAAGGTTGTTTTCTGGATTGTCGCGCTGCTCATTCTGACTGCGCTGGCGTTCCCTTATGTTTTACCCCTATTTTACTGAGAGGCATAGCACCATGAAAAAATCACTGATCGCCACAGCGTTATTCCTGTTCGTTAGCCTGCCGGCCCTGGCAGCACCACAAACCGTCACCCTGTCAGTCCCTGGCATGACCTGTTCGGCCTGCCCGATCACCGTCAAGGCCGCTCTCAACCGGGTGGAGGGCGTGACCTCTGTGGATGTTCGTTATGAAGAACGCGATGCGACGGTCACCTTCGACGACGAGAAAACGACCGTTGAGGCACTGACGCAAGCCACCACCAACGCCGGCTATCCGTCCACGCTGAAACAATCTCAGGCAAAACAGGAGTAACCATGGCAAACCCCAAAACCCTGTTGCGGGTGAGCGTCATCGGCACGGTGCTGGTCGCCCTGTGCTGCTTTACCCCAATACTGGTGGTTTTGCTGGGAACCTTAGGCCTGGCAGCCCTCACCGGCTATCTCGACTACGTGCTTTTGCCCGCACTGGTCTTTTTTATTGGCCTGACCTGCTATGCCGTCTGGCGTAAAAAGAAACACGACGCCTGCTGCGACAGCCCTTCAACCAAGGAGTAACGTTTATGAGTGACAACAACCTGCACATTGCGGTGATTGGCAGCGGTGGCAGTGCCATGGCTGCGGCCCTGAAAGCGACGGAGCGCGGTGCCCGGGTGACGCTGATTGAGCGCGGCACCATCGGCGGAACCTGCGTCAACATTGGTTGCGTACCGTCCAAAATCATGATCCGGTCGGCGCATATCGCCCACCTTCGCCGGGAAAGCCCGTTTGACGACGGACTGAGTGCCCAGGCACCGGTGGTGGATCGTTCAGCCCTTCTGGCTCAGCAACAGGCCCGGGTGGAGGAGCTGCGCGAGTCCAAGTACCAGAGCATTCTCAATGACAATGCCGCGATTACCGTCCTCAAGGGCGAGGCGCGGTTCGTGGACGAGCGCACACTGACGGTTACGCTCAACGACGGCGGCGAGCAGACGGTGCACTTCGACCGGGCCTTTATCGGCACCGGTGCCCGGCCCGCCGAACCGCCTGTTCCGGGGCTATCCGAGACGCCCTATCTCACGTCCACCAGTGCGCTGGAGCTGGATCACATTCCCGAGCGCCTCGTTGTGATTGGTGCCTCGGTGGTGGCCATCGAGCTGGCTCAGGCCTTTGCCCGCCTTGGCAGTCGGGTCACCATTCTGGCCCGCAGCCGGGTGCTGTCTCAGGAAGACCCGGCGGTGGGTGAAGCCGTGGAAGCGGCCTTCCGTCGCGAGGGCATCGAGGTGCTCAAGCAGACCCAGGCCAGTGAGATTACCCACAATGGCCGGGTGTTCACCCTCCAAACCAACGCCGGCACCCTGGAGGCGGAGCAACTGCTGGTGGCCAGTGGCCGCACACCCAATACCGAGAACCTGAACCTGGAGGCCGTCGGCGTGGCTACCGAGCGCGGCGCGATCCGGATCGACAACCACCTGCAAACGACCGCGTCCGGCATTTATGCAGCCGGGGACTGCACCGATCAACCCCAGTTCGTCTACGTGGCTGCCGCCGGTGGTAGTCGGGCCGCCATTAACATGACCGGCGGTGACGCCAGCCTCGACCTCAGCGCCATGCCCGAGGTGATCTTTACCGATCCACAAGTGGCCACCGTCGGTCTGTCCGAGGCGGAGGCCCAGGCTCAGGGATACGACACCGACAGCCGCACCCTGACCCTCGATAACGTGCCCCGGGCCCTGGTTAACTTCGATACCGGGGGCTTCATCAAGATGGTCGCTGAGCGTGGCAGCGGACGATTGCTGGGTGTCCAGTCCGTCGCGGGCGAAGCCGGTGAGCTGATCCAGACGGCCGTCATGGCGCTGCGTGCGCGTATGACCGTGAACGACATTGCCGATGAGCTGTTCCCGTACCTGACCATGGTGGAGGGGCTCAAGCTCTGTGCCCAAACCTTCACCAAGGACGTGAAGCAATTGTCGTGCTGTGCGGGATAAGACGGTGCCGCCAATGTATAACATGGATGAGATCGTGGAACGGCTGGGTCTGACCGGCGAAAGGGAAGCCGCGCTTCATGTGACGCTGTTGCGCGAGCTTGCCCTGGGACAACCGGTCACTGTTGAGCGGCTCGCGAAGTCGCTCAACTGGACGACTGATGAGGCAGAGTTGGTGCTGGAAAAACTGCCCTGCGGGACCATCGAGTACGACGGCCAGGGACGGCTGATCGGCTCCGGCATCACACTGCGAGAAACCCCGCATGCATTTGTCATCAACGATCGGCCCCTTTACACCTGGTGTGCACTGGATGCCTTGATGTTTCCAACCGTTATTGGCGAACGGGCGCAGGTGCAATCGCGTTGCCCGCAGACGAACAACCCGATCAACATGACGATTACGCCACAGAGAGTGGTTTCGCTTGAGCCGGAGGACGCGGTCGTCTCTTTAGTGTCGGTGGCCGCATCGGGAGACATTCGAAGTGCGTTTTGTTGCGATGTCCTTTTCTTTGCCTCTCGACAGGCCGGGGAGGCCTGGGGGCGAGATAAACCAAGCGCGCAGCTGGTGACTGTGCAGGAAGGTTTCGAACTGGGACAGCGGATTGCGCACCTTATGCTCGACAGAGCAAGGCGTTACCAACATGACCTTTAATACCTGAATGTTCGATACCAATCTTGAACGTAGGTCAGCACCCAGGAGCTAGGCCATGTCATTTCCAAAGCGTTCCGTCGCTGCACCCTGTCTGTGCATCAAATCAGGAATTATCTGGACATGCGATTGGTGTATTCCTGTGGTGCCTCACCCGAACAACCGGACATGCACCCATTACACTGGCGATCGACGTGCATCGAATGTTCGCTTCTGTTTAGGTGCTTCTGGTCGCAAAGCGAACATTCGGAATGGCCTTCAATGCCGCCCAATTTGCCTCCGTTTGAGGCTCGGGGTTGTCGTGTTTAGTGGGGGAAGTCCAGACTGGATGGTGGGTCAAGGTTTGTTGAAGGATTTATCAAGGAAATGTCAAATCCCAAACTTAGGCTTTGACATGGGGTAAATATCCACACACCCTGAACGGCTGAGCAATGAACTGGCCGACCTGCCACGCCCGGACACGATCACAGCCCCCCCGATTGTTCCGGCTTGGCATGAAATTGATGCAAGGCTTTACCATCAAAGGTCGTCAGTTTGAAGGTGCGACGGTGGCCGATGGCGAAGTTGTTTTGTTGGGCGAAAGCGAGGTTTGTGAGTTCTTCAACAACACCATGATACCGAATCCCATGCATGTCCGTGGATTGCAGTTCAGGGTGCTAAGCCGACGCTACGCCGATGCACTAGCTGCCGGGCAGTTGGCGGCCGGCATCGTGGATTCAGGGCTGCACGACACCGTGCTGGTGCTGCCCGGAGAGAGGGTCCGGATTGCGCTGACCTTCACCGACTTCCCGGGACTCTATCCTTACCATTGTCACAATATGGAGCACGAGGACAATGGCATGATGCGCTATTACGAGGTGCACAAGGTCTAGGCAACTCAGCAGGGTTGGGTGAACTCCGGGACCGGCACGGCGGTCCCTCCTGCGTTTATTTCCCGGTTACGGATTCAACGTAGTGAGCAACGGCCTCGATCTGTTGCTCCGACAGCGAATCACCGAACGCTGGCATGATCCCCACGCCACTCTTTACCGCATTGCGGACCTGCTCCGCAGAGGGTTTGAGCTCGTCCAGATTGGGGCCAATTTCGCCAACCGATCCTGCATCGTTCAGTGCGTGACAGATGGTGCAGGAGGGTTGAGCCTGCTCGGTGAACACCTTCTTGCCCAGTTCGAGTTGTTCATCCGCCATCACGGTGGCAGACGCAGAGACAAGTACAGCGAATAACAGTGTACGTAGTGACATGGAAAATCCTGGTTCGGTCAAAGAAACGGGCGGCCCGGCGGGCGAACCGCCACAAGGTTCATGCATTTATGAAACGGTGACGGTCACGCCATGGTCTTTCCAACTGGTGTTGCCGTATCCGCGCTCGTTTTCCGTGCGTGTGGGCGGCTGGGTATTGCCCTCGGTGTCGGTTGCGCGGCTGACAATCCGGTGATCGCCGGCGCTCAGATCCATCGACACCACAAACGGCCGCCAGGCATAACGCCCCATGTCGGGCCCAAGGAAGCGGGCGGTCTTCCAGGTTTCGCCACCGTCGGCTGACACCTCCACCTTGCTGACAGCATTCATGCCGCCGAAGGCAACGCCGTACACCAGGTTTTTGCCCTGGCTGGCGGTGGTCAGGGGGGCGGTAACCCAGGATTTGACCGGCATCTCCCACATGGACGGCTGATCGGGTGCTCCTTTCTCGCCAATGGGACGAATGCGATAGCCGGAGGCCTGAATCTTGGCGTCCGACTGGCCCTCGGTGAACGCCACCCGATCCACGTATTTCACGTTGTTGACCCCGAAATAGCCGGGCACAACCATGCGCAAAGGGCCGCCGTGGGCCAGGGGCATGGGCTCATCATTCATGTCCCAGGCCAGCAGGGCCTGATCCAGAGCCTTCAGGGGAATGGACCGTTCCACCATAATGGTTTTCGGGTCCAGCCCGGCAGGCAGGCTCTCGCCGCCCGTGCTGGTGATGTAATTCATCCCGGGTTTCACGCCGCCCAGTTTTGCGACAACCTCCCGTAATGGCACACCGGTCCAGATCAGGCAACCGGCCGCACCTGTGCCCCACTGGGTGCCCCCCGGCCCGTGCTGATAGTAGGCCCGCCCGTTTCCTGAACACTGAAGCACCGTGGTCACAGTTTCCACGCCGATTTTTTTAAGGTCGCCAAGGGTCAGGGACTGGGGGCCATTCACGCCTTCAAAAGTCACTTTCCAGGCATCGCGGTCAGCAACGATATCGGCATTCGGGGCTGGCAGATTGTTGCGCACGTACAATTTGTCACTGTCAGTGACCACACCACTGCCAATCGCTCCCCGTTCGGTTTCGATGGTGTTGGCACTGTGAACGATGACGTCATTGGCGTTTTTCCAGCGAACGTAGTCCGGCAGCGTTTTGGGCTCTGCGGCTTTGGCCAGCGGGCTGAGCCCCAGCAGACTGACGGACGCCATGGCACCGGCGGAGCCCAATAAAAGGCGCCGACGGCTCATTTGGATTGACTCTGCCGGAGACTGGGAGGCAATGGCGGGCGAATCATTGATCGACATGGTATTTCCCTCATTGTTGATCACTCCGGACTGGTTCCGGTTTTGTTGTTGGGCTGATTGCGAATGCATGAGTTAAGTGTAGGGATTGATTAGAAAATAACCACCGAGGTCGGTTCAGGAAGCACTCATCGCTGACTTGTCGATGGGTGGCACATTGCCCGATGGCGCCACAACCAGTAAGCCCGATGCCCGCATCGGCAACCCAATAACTTCCAGCTCGTTGTCACGGGTTCGAAAATCACCGGCACGGGCCACGGCCTGTCGCACGTCCGGATTCCGGAAAAACACGCGCTCCGATATTTGGTACTGAACGATCAGGCTGTTGCCCAGCCGCACGGCGTAGGCCTCGGCGGGCTCGCCACCTACTCTGGTTGTCCAACGGGCCAGAACGCGGCCATTGGCCCACTGCATGGGCGGCGACAGGTCGGCGTCGTCAGACGGCGTGCGCAGATCGTTGCCCACCACCCGCTGATAATCGGCCAGCACGTCGTTGACCATGGGAATCTGACTGGCCACCGCCATCTGATTGGGATCTTCGGGCGTCAGGCTGGGTACCAGAAGCATCGCCGCCAGCACCATGGCCACCGCCCAGCCGCCGCCTCCGATGACAGCCGATGGGCTCAGGCGGGTCAACCAGTGTTTCAGGCCTTCCAGAGGCTTCTGACCGACCGGGCGCCTGTCGCTGGTCTGGACGCTGGCAAGGGTATCGTCGAGGCGCTTGGCAAATGCGGGGGACAATCTGGGCGCGGGTATCTCTTGTAGTCGTTCAGAAAGCATCCGCTGGCGTTCGGCATCGTGTCGGCAGGCCTCACAGCCAGCAAGGTGAGCTTCAACCAGAGTGATGTGATGCTCATCCAGCTCGCCATCGGCATAGCCCGCCAGCCAGTCCTGAATCTGGTGGTGCAGGTCAGACCACTGATGGGATTCCGAAGAGGGGGTGATAGAGGGCTTATCACTCATGGGGGGTCACCCTTGTGTGCGTGTTGTCACTGGCAGCCGGATTGTCGGATGCCACCTTGATCAATCGCTCGGCCAGCAGGCGACGGCCTCGTGACAGGCGGCTCATCACCGTGCCTGGCGCCAGGTCCAGAATCTGCGCAATGTCCTGATAGCTCAGATCTTCAAAGTCCCTCAACAGAACCACCTGCCGGAAGTTGTCCGGCAGGTCGCGAACGGCGGCCATCACCTGCGCATCGGTCTGATGTTTCAGTGCCTGCTCGAACGGGCCGGGAGCGGCGCAGGGGTGTTCGCTCAGCACGGCGTCTTCGGTTGTGAGTACCGGGGCCAGTTGCCGCCGCCGATTGTCCCGGCGGTAGCCATCGGCAACCACACGGTTGAGAATTCTGAGCAGCCAGGCATAGATTGCTACCTGGTCGTCCAACTGGCCAAAATCCCGCCAGGCCCGAAGCAGGGTTTCCTGAGTATAGTCTTCCGCTATTTCAGTCGAGGCGGACTGGCGTTGCGCAACACCGTACAGCCGGTAACGCCAGGGGCGTACTAGGGTGTCAAACTGCTGCTTGCTTCCGGTGCTGCGCATTTTGTGTGCCCGTTTGGAATCGGTGGACTTGTTAACCAAAGACGTCGCCTGTGTTCAGTTTATTCCCTGTCGCCACATTTTTTTACGGGTTGCCGGGAACCGCAATCCAGAACGGGAACTTGCCGTCCACGGGTTGCCGGCGAACGACCTTCAAGGATTGGCTGTCAATCACGGCAATCTGGTTATCCGCCGTGACAGAGGCGTATATGAACCGGCCGTCACGGCTGGCGCGAACGCCATGGGGGCCGACGCCCACATCGACGTTCTTGACAATTTCCAGGCTTTCGGGGTCGATCAGGGTCACGGCGGACGCGGAAATCGCCCCGGTCGCGATGTATTTCCCGCCGGGCACCACGTCGATGCCGCCATGCCCACTGCCCACCTTGAAGGTTTTCAGCATGGTTTCACTGGCCAGGTCCATCACGCCCACGTTGCCCGTAAAGTCGCGCAGCCACAGCCGTTGGCCGTTGGCGCTGATGTCAACGTTGTGAGGCGTCTCAAGCCCCGGCGTCGGAATCTGATGCTGTTTTTCCAGGGTTTGCATGTTCACGACTGCCAGAGCGCCTTCGCCCTGCAAAGTGACGTAGGCAAATTTGCCGTCGGCGCTGTAGATGAGATTGTGGGGTACCTTGCCCACCGGAATTTTCTTCACCAGTTCGAGGGTGTTCATGTCGATCACTGCAACGTCGCCCTGGGTCGGCGCAACCGCAAGGCCATAGCGGCCATCCGGTGAGATCTTGACGCCCTGGGCCACCTCGCCTATCGCCACACTGGCCATGACGTCGCCATTGGCCGTATCCAGAACATAGACATTACCGGTTTTAAAACCAGACACCATCAGGCGAGAGCCATCCGGGCTCAGAGCATCGTAGTGCGCCCCTGCCACGCCAGGCCAGGCCTGTTTTGACGGTAAGGCTCTTACAATACCGCTGTTCTGGACGGCCACATAAAGCGGATCGCGGATGGCGTTCTCCAGGCTCAGCTCTGGGGCCGACCGGGCGGTTGGACCTTCCCGGGATGGCGCTACTGACTGACCCAGCACCGCCTGTCGCAACTGGTACACGTCCTTGCCGGACAGGTTCTGGCCCGCAATCGCCTTGATCTCCTCAGCGGTGTAGGGCTGAAACTCTCCCGCAAGACGCTGCTCGTTACCAAAGGCTGTCAACACGTAGTTCAGCACATCCGCGATCTGCTGGTTCGTGAGGGCACCGCCCCAGGCGGGCATGTTGCCGTTGTACGCCGTGCCCCCCACTTCGATGGACCCCGTCAAACCGTATTGCAGCACGTGGCCAAGATACTGGCGGCCACCAATGCCGTCGGTGGCGTTGTACAGTTCAGCGGTGTGGTTTTTCTGGGGCGGAAACGAGCCCGGTATGCCCTGGCCCTGTGCCTGATGGCAGGCCGCACACTGCTGGCTGTAAACCTTGGCCCCGCGCTCGAAGCGGGTGGATTCAGCCGCATTGGCAGACAAGCTGATACCGATTGCCGTTCCGGCAACAGCGATGAAGGATAGAACGTATTGGCCGATGGTTGGATGCATGCTGAAAGCCCCGAACGCTGAATGAAAGCCGACCGCCTCCATGCTGTGGCAACGCGATGCCAAGATCGAGCCGGTCGGATAAGAACTCAGGGGCCAAGGGCGTTGCCGGGCCGGAATTTATTCCCGACGTAGGTTTGGAACCTGTTCAGATCATGGGCCCCTGCAGACCGTTACGGGCAAGATGCAGTGCGATGGCAGCCATCATGGCACCGAACCAAATCACGGACGCAGTGCTGGCACCTGCAAAAAAGCCACCAGGCTGCCACGAATCACATTGAAAAAGGCTACAACGGCCAACCCCGACGGGCCAGAAACTGTTGAATCATTTACATTAGGTTCAGTCAGGAAGATGTGCTGATGGATCTGGTGATTGAGGATCAGGACGTGGGCCTTCGCCGGAGTTTCGGGACCACTTCTTCGCAGACGGTATCAGCCTGGACTCGCTGAGCCGCGCACCCGCCATCGTTTACGGCCCAAACGACCAGTTACAGCATCGGTTCATGGACAGCTTTGGGTATCACGGCGGTTTTCGCTATCACCTGTGCCCGTCCTCGCAGGGATTTGTCCAGTTTGCACTGGCCGGAGTGGGTTACGGCATGATTGCAGAAAATCAGGCCCTGAGTGTTCCGCTGTATTGGCATTTCTGGCGACACAGCGGCCACACCATTCAGTTTCTGACAACCCGGCTTGAGCGATTTTTTAACAGAGCGTCGTAATACCCACCCCGGGCGATTGCGTCCAGCATTTCAGGCCAGTGCAATCATCGGAGTCACCGCAAGCCCGCCACCGATCAGCAGTACAAACAACATCAGTGCCAGAGCAAAAGGCTTGATCCCCAGGGCGCGAAGCTTCGACATGCGCGTTTCATAACCCAGCGCTGCCATAGCCATGGTAAGTGCGATCTGGCCCGTCAGCGTCAGGCTTTCGTGCAAGGCTTCCGGCAGCGTGACAACGCTGTTAAACAGCGCCACCGCCACAAAACCGAACGCGAACCAGGGAACGGTCAGTTTACCGACGGATTGGGTGCCATCCTGTCTGGTTGCGTGGCGATTGAGCCACCATCTGCCCACCAGCAGCAGGAACGGTACCAACAGCATCACGCGTACCAGCTTGACGACAACCGCGTTCGCCAGCGCCTCTGGGCCAATTGCATTGCCGGCCGCAACCACTTGAGCGACCTCGTGCACGGTGGCACCGATGTAAATGCCATACAGGCCCTGATCCCAGCCGATCATCGAAAACAACACGGGCTCCACCACCATGGCCAGGCTACCGAACAATACAACCGTTGCCACTGCCATGGACGTAGTGGCAGGCCGCGCCCGAATCGTGGCTTCCGTTGCCAGAATGGCCGCCGCCCCGCATATGGCGCTTCCCGCACTGGTCAGCAGGGCAGTCTCCGGGTCCAGCTTGAACCAGCGGGTGCCCAGTTGGTAGCCAACAAACAAAACAGTGACAATGACCAACAGATCCAGAACCACAATGCGCGGCCCCAACGCAAAGACCTGCTGCATGGTGACGGAAAATCCGAACAGCACAATGCCTGTGCGCAACAGCCAGCGGGTCGAAAATTTCAGTCCGGCCTCAACGGATTGGCTTTTCCATGGCATGGGAAGATTCCCGACGATGACCCCCAGCACCAGAGCAAACACCAGCGGGCTGACGCGGTCGCCTGTCAGCGCGGTGAGCAAAAAACCACCGATGGTGAATAGAACACATAACCCAAGACCTTTGTACATAACGCTTTCCTTTATTATCTAATGGAATTACGTTATGCCTTAAATTGTTATCTGTAAAATGAATAAAAAAGGAGATATAAATCGAATATGTAGATTAGTGGTGTTTAATCCGCTGCTATTGTCTCGTGCGCCTTACCTTTTAACCTGTAGTTTGATAAGCTCCGCGCCCGCTGTCGGTGGGCAATTCCGACCCGTTTTCCCGCGTTTTACTCTCGTTGTCACCGCAAGTTGTGTTCGTAACCTGCCTTTTCGTTGATAAAGAGAACCCGCTGACACCCTTCCTGTTTTGACGAGTGCACTGGAAACTCAACTATGGTTAACAAACTCAAAGCCGACTGGCTTTCCAACATCCGAGGCGATTTACTGGCCGGCATCGTGGTTGCACTGGTTCTGGAGCGCTAAACAGCAACTTCTGGGGCTGGTTCAGCCTGGACATCAGGGCCGAGTTTTTGATCGAGACTTTCTGCGGGTCTGGGACACACGTTCTGCATTGAGTAACGGTTAAGGACTTTATGTTGCGACGGTTGGCCAGCAAGCAAGAAATCGCTAGCAGCTCGTGCCGGAATCCCTGCCGCGTTTTAATCAGACCCGCGAGAGCCTCGTTCGAACTCTTGAAGTAGCGCGTTGGGCCATCAAAGTTTCAGAGGTGTATTATCCAGACGCGTTAAGTGGTTCCTTGAGGACAAACGATGTGTCTTATGATGGAGCTATAAACGTCGTTGCACTTTCCACCGAGTGTCATTGAATGGGGTGGAGTCCGATCATAGCCGAGCAGACAAACCTTCTTGTCCTTAATGCCTCCATCGAAGCACTCCGCGCTGGCGAGCAGCGCCGAGGCTTTTCCGTCATTGCCGATGAGGTTCGAACCCCGGCCCAGCGCAATCAGAGATCTACTGAAGAATTGGCATTGACTGCTGAAGCCGAGATCCATGGAGTAGTCGAGGCGACAACAAACATTGTCGACGGCATCCGCAATTCATTTAAAGGTTTTCGCTGAGATCTCAAGAACCATGCAGGAAAGTTCAAGGTCTGGAGCCGCTTTTGAATATACGTTCTGATTGACGAGAGCAAAACTTCCTCCAGCGATACCAATGATTGTTGCGTATTCGTCTATCTTTAATGTTCGCTTTTGTTTATTACCCAACCGCCGCAAAAAGCCGATCACTACTAACTTTTGCCGAATGACTTGCTCCAACCCAATTTTGTTCTCTTTCGGAGGCACAATAACTCCGTGCCTAGCATCGCTCGGTACGGAGTTATCGAGGGTAGGGTTTCACGGCCTCAGAGAGCGGAAGGATACGCCGGGGCTAGACAGTCAAATGCTTCCGAATCAATTCGTCGGTCAATCCAGCAATCTCACCTTCGGCGACCCGCCGCCCCCGATCCAGAATCGCAAACCGATCCGCATACTTCCGCGCAAACGGCAACTTCTGCTCAACCAGCAACACCGTCAGCCCATCCTCTTCGATGAGCCTGCGAATAACCTCCCCAATCTGCGCCACAATATTCGGCTGAATCCCCTCCCCCGGCTCGTCCAGAATCAGCAGCCTGGGCTCGATCACCAGCGCCCGGCCAATCGCCAGCTGCTGTTGCTGTCCACCAGAGAGATCGCCGCCCCTACGGTGTTTCATTTCCTTCAGCACCGGGAACAGCTCATATACCCGCTCGGGGATTTTCTTGCTGCCGTCCTTGCGCACGGCCAGGCCGGTGCGCAGGTTTTCTTCCACGGTCAGCAAGGGGAAGATCTGCCTTCCTTGGGGCACGTAGCCGATGCCCAGTCTTGAGCGGTCTTCCACTTTCTTTTTGGTGAGTTCCACATCCCCGGCGAACTCAATACTGCCGCTCTTGGTGGTTTCCTCGCCCATGATGCATTTCATCAGGGTGGTCTTGCCCACGCCGTTGCGTCCCATTACGCAGGTGCACTGGCCCTGGGGTACGTCCAGGTCCAGATCCCAGAGGGTGTGGCTTTCGCCGTAGTATTGGTTGAGCTTCTGGATCTTCAGCATTACGCCTCCTCCCCCAGGTAAACCTTGATCACTTCCGGGTCGTTGGAGACCTGGTCCATGGTGCCTTCGGCCAGCACGCTGCCCTGGTGCAGCACAGTCACTTTTCTGGCGATGGAACGCACGAAACCCATGTCGTGTTCCACCACCACAACCGACTGTTTGCCGGCGAGGCTGGTGAGCAGTTCGGCGGTGCGTTCCATTTCCTGTTCGGTCATGCCCGCTACGGGTTCGTCCACCAGCAGCAGTCGGGGTTTCTGCATCAGCAGCATGCCTATTTCCAGCCACTGTTTCTGGCCGTGGGAGAGGATGCCCGCCAGGCGGTCCCGCAGGTCTTTCAGGCCGATCATCTCCAGTACTTCGTCGATGCGGTCCCGATATTCAGGTTTCATGATGGCGGTGAGCGTGGGGAACACGCGCTTGTCGGCTGCCATGGCCAGTTCCAGGTTTTCGAACACGGTGAGGGCTTCGAATACCGTGGGTTTCTGGAACTTGCGGCCGATGCCGAGGCTCGCGATGTCCGGCTCGTTCATGGTGAGCAGGTTGTGGCGGCTGCCGAACCACACCGAGCCGGTATCCGGCCGGGTTTTACCGGTGATGATGTCCATCATCGTGGTTTTGCCCGCGCCATTGGGGCCGATGATGCAGCGCAGCTCGCCGTCGTCGATGGTGAGGTTGAGGTTGTTGATGGCCTTGAAGCCGTCGAAGCTCACGTTCACGTCTTCCAGGTACAGGATGGGGCCGTGGCGCACGTCCACCGGCGATTGCACCTGGGTGAGAAACTCGAACACGTGCTCGCGGTCGGCCAGTTCCTGAAAAATACTCATGCGGTGGCCTCCTGCCCGGTGGGTGTGTCGTTATCGGTTCTGGCTTTGCGGCGTTTCTGCAGCAGCCCGGCAATGCCCTTGGGCAGGAATACGGTCACCAACACAAACAGGCCGCCGAGGGCGAACAGCCAGGCATCGGGCATGATGCCGGTGAACACGGTTTTGGCGTAGTTCACCAGGATGGCCCCGATCACCGCGCCGTAGAGGGTTGCCCGGCCACCCAGGGCCACCCACACCACGATCTCGATGGAGAACAGCGGCGAGAATTCACTGGGGTTGATGATGCCCACTTGCGGCACGTACAGCGCCCCGGCCACACCCGCCAGCATGGCGGACACCACGAACACGAACAGCTGCACCCGTTCCACCCGGTAACCCAGGAAGCGGGTACGGGCCTCGGCATCCCGGCAGGCCACGCTCACCCGACCCAGTTTGCTGGTCACAATGCCGCGGCAGATCACGTAGCCGATGGCCAGGGCAATGCCGGTGGCGATGAACAGCCCGAGGCGGGTGGCGTCGGTGCGCAGGTTGAAGCCAAGGATGTCCTTGAAGTCAGTGAGGCCATTGTTGCCGCCAAAGCCCATCTCGTTGCGGAAGAAGGCCAGCATCAGGGCGAAGGTGAGCGCCTGGGTAATGATGGAGAGGTACACCCCGGTTACCCGTGAGCGGAAGGCCAGGAAGCCGAACACCAGCGCCAGCAGGCCCGGGGCCAGCAGCACCATGAGGAAGGCAAACCAGGCCATGTCGAAGCCGTGCCAGAACCAGGGCAGCTCCTGCCAGTTCAGGAACACCATGAAGTCCGGCAGGATGGGATCGCCATACACGCCCCGGTCGCCAATCTGGCGCATCAGGTACATGCCCATGGCGTAGCCGCCGAGGGCAAAGAAAGCGCCGTGGCCCAGGCTGAGGATACCGAGGTAACCCCACACCAGATCGACGGCCACCGCCAGCAGGGCGTAACACAGGTATTTGCCCAGCAGGGTCACGGTAAAGGCGCTCACATGCAGGGCGCTGCCCTGGGGCATGAAGAGGTGGAGGAAGGTCACCACCACCAGGGCTGCGAACAGCACACCCAGAAAAATTTGCGTGGATCGTTCACGCAGGGGTCTTGTCAGCCACATAACTTAACCTTCTGCTGCGCGGCCCTTTTGAGGGAACAATCCCTTCGGCCGTTTCTGGATAAACAGGATGATGAACACCAGCACGATAATCTTGGCGAGTACAGCACCGGCCCAGGGTTCGAGCAGCTGGTTGATGGTGCCCAGGGAGAGCCCGGCAATGAGCGTGCCCCAGAGGTTACCCACGCCACCGAACACCACCACCATGAAGGAATCGATGATGTAGTTCTGGCCCAGGTTCGGGCCCACGTTGGTGAGCTGGGATAGCGCCACCCCGGCCAGGCCGGCTACGCCGGAGCCCAGGGCAAAGGTCATGATGTCTACCCGCGTGGCACGAATACCCATGGAACGGGCCATGGCGCGATTCTGGGTAACGGCCCGCACTTCCAGGCCCAGGCGGGTCTTGCGCATGATCAGCATCAGGCCGGTGAAGACAATCAGCGCGAAGGCCAGCACATACAGGCGGTTGAGGGTGAGCGAGAGCGCGTCGTTGATCACCAGGGAGCCACTCATCCAGTCCGGCGTTACCACGGTGCGGTTCTGTGGGGAGATCACCGTGCGCACCAGCTGCTGCAGGATCAGGCTGATTCCGAAGGTGGCCAGCAGGGTTTCCAGGGGGCGGCCTTTCAGATACTGGATGACGCTGCGCTCGATGATGATGCCCGCGGTGGCGGCCACCAGGAAGCCGGCGGGTATCGAGAGAATCAGCGCCAGGCCGGGCTGGCCGGGCAAGAGTTGCTGCATGCCCCAGGTGGTGTAGGCACCCAGCATGATCAGCTCACCGTGGGCCATGTTGATCACGCCCATCACGCCGAAGGTGATGGCCAGGCCGATGGCGGCGAGAACCAGCACCGAACCCAGGGAGAGCCCGAAGTATAGGGTCTCGGCGGCGCGGTTGAGTTTGAGTTTCTGTTCGATGCTTTCCAGGGCCTTGGCGGCGCGGTTGGCCAGTGCTTCGTTGTCACCTCGCACGGCCTCTTTCAGGGCAGCGCGAGCGCGCGGGTGCAGGCTGCCGGCCAGCACGTCCACGGCCTCCAGGTTGCCCTCGCCTACCCGGTAAATGGCCAGGGCTTCTTCAATTCGATTGCGCACGGCGGCGTTTTCTTCCACCTCTAGCCGTGCTTCCAGCGGCGCCAACAGCGAGGCGTCCACCTTGCCCATCATGTCCCGGGCGGAGGCTTCCCGCACGTCGGGGTCTTTGGCGTTCAGGTCCAGCATGGCGAGTATGCCCTCAAGCTGGCCCCGGATGCGGTTATTGATGGCCACTCTGTCCAGCGCTCGGCGGGAGATTTCGCCCAGGTTTTCGCCAGTGAGCGGGTCGGCGATTTCCCAGTCCCGGCCCCGGTTGTTCAGTACCAGTACCACCTGCCCGGTGTCTTCTATCCGGCTCAGGCGGTTGGCCCCGTATGCTTCGAGCCAGCCCCTGGCGCGTTCGTCGCCGCTGCTGACAATGGCATTTACCGCCTCTTCCACTTTATTGGCCGGTGCCTCGGCCAGGTTGATCAGAAGGGCTTTTCCGGGATCGGTGTCCTGCGCTGTCGCCGGGAGCGAGAGCAGGGATAACGCAGCCATCAGCAGCAATGTGAGCGATCGGCAGATGCTCATGAGAATGTCCTGTTGGTTGAAAGCGTGGTGCGGGGTGACTGCCGGGGGCAACTCTGCCACCCCCGGCTGTCCTTGGCATTCGTCTTATAAGCGAATGCCGTTTGAGCCTTACTCGGCTTCCATCGCCATTTCGCCGGCAGAGGCGCCGCAAGTGCCGGTGGCGGTGTTGAAGGTTCCGCAGAACAGCGGCTTGCGCCAGTCGGCGATCATGTCGCGGGAACCCGGCAGGAAGTCAGACCAGGCGTCGCCCGCCACGGTAGCCGGGGTTTCCCACACCACAGAGAACTGGCCGTTGTCCTGGATCTCACCAATCAGTACCGGCTTGGTGATGTGGTGGTTGGGCATCATGGTGGCGTAGCCGCCGGTGAGGTTGGGCACGGTTACGCCGATGATGGCGTCCTTCACCGCGTCCACGTCGGTGGTGCCAGCTTTCTTCACCGCCTCAACATACATGTTGAAGCCGATGTAGTGGGCTTCCATCGGGTCGTTGGTTACGGCGTCTTCCTTGCCAGTGTACTCGATCCACTGATCGATGAAGGCGTAGTTGGCGTCGTTATCCACGCTCATGAAGTAGTTCCAGGCGGCCAGGTGGCCCACCAGCGGCGCGGTGTCGATACCGGAGAGTTCCTGCTCACCCACGGAGAAGGCCACCACCGGGATGTCGGCGGCAGAAATGCCCTGGTTGCCCAGCTCGCGGTAAAAAGGCACGTTGGCGTCGCCGTTGATGGTGGACACCACGGCGGTCTTCTTGCCGGCGGAGCCGAAGCGCTTGATGTCGGAGACAATGTTCTGCCAGTCGGAATGACCAAACGGGGTGTAGTTGATCATGATGTCTTCCTTGGCCACGCCTTTATCCATCAGGTAGGTCTCAAGGATCTTGTTGGTGGTGCGCGGGTACACGTAATCCGTGCCCGCCAGCACCCAGCGCTCCACGCCGATTTCGTTCATCAGGTAGTTCACCGCCGGAATCGCCTGCTGGTTGGGCGCCGCGCCGGTGTAGAACACGTTCTCGGAGGATTCCTCACCCTCGTACTGCACCGGATAGAACAGCAGGCCGTTCAGCTCTTCCACCACCGGCAGTACCGATTTGCGGGAAACGGAGGTCCAGTTGCCGAAGATCACATCCACTTTTTCCTGGGCCAGCAGCTCCCGGGCTTTTTCCGCGAACAGCGGCCAGTTGGAGGCGGGGTCGACCACCACGGCCTCGAGCTGGCGACCGAGCACGCCACCCTTGGCGTTCTGCTGCTCGATCAGCATTTCAACAGTGTCTTTGAGTACGGTTTCACTGATGGCCATGGTGCCGGAGAGGCTGTGCAGGATGCCTACCTTGATGGGATCTTCCGCTGCCACGGAATTAAAGGAGATGGAAAGCGCGAGTGCAGAGAGGCCCAGTTTCACGTGTTTTTTGAAGCTCATGTCGTGCGTCCTTTTCTTGAGTTGGGTCTTGCCTTAAGTCGTGTGTTGAAGCGTGCAGTTCGTCATGAAACGCACCGGAGCCTCTGCATCTGCTGTTCCACATTCCCTGCAAATCGAGCAAAAACATAAAGTTAACTAGTATACAAGCGATCAAGCCGCCCTCCGGCACCCGCTTACACCTCGCCAACCCCCTGTTTTACGGACCAGTTTTGGTGCGCTCGCACCGGCATTGGGCAGGCCCTGGAATAGCCGATCCATGCCCGCAATCACTAACCCACTGTTTTTGAATAACTATCAAGAAAAATCCGCAAATGGCACAGGCATTGCCATCCCACATGTATACAAGATGAATCGCACATGAGGAAAACCAATGCCTTCAACACTCGGATGGACCATCAAGGACTGGCAGAACGCCTATAAAGAGGGCGCATCGCCGGCGGCGCTGCTGGGCGAACTGCTGAGCGGGCTGGATACTGAGGATGCCGCCTGGATCTCCCTGCTCAACGGCGATGGCCTCAGCCGCGCACTGGCAGACCTGGACCAGACTCTGGAAGCCGCGAGTGGCGACAAAAGTGCACTGCCTCTTTATGGCGTGCCATTCGCCGCCAAGGACAACATCGACGCCGTGGGCTTCAAAACCACCGCCGCCTGCCCGGCCTTTGCCTACACCCCGGAACAGGACGCCGAGGTCATCGCGCGCCTGAAAGCCGCCGGCGCGGTGGTGATCGGCAAAACCAATCTGGATCAGTTCGCCACCGGCCTGGTCGGCACGCGCTCGCCTTATGGTGCCGTACCCAACAGCTTCAAACCGGAGGTGGTGAGCGGCGGCTCCAGTTCCGGCTCCGCGTCGGTAGTGGCCCGGGGCCTGGTGCCGTTTTCCCTGGGCACCGATACCGCCGGCTCCGGACGCGTACCGGCGGGCCTGAACAATCTGGTGGGTCTGAAACCGACAAAGGGGCTGTTCAGCATTCGCGGCGTGGTGCCGGCGTGTCGTTCCCTGGATTGCGTGTCCATCTTCGCGCTCACAGTGAACGACGCCGGGCTGGTGTCTGAGGCCATGGCCGGGTTCGATGCCGGAGATGCCTTCTCCCGCAAGGCGCCCTACGCCCTGCCCCTGGACGGCCCCGCCCTGCGCCGCCCCGGCCCGATCAAACGGCTCGCCATTCCCGGGCACCCGCAATGGTTTGGCGACCAGAACGCGGAAGCGGCCTGGAACACCGCCGTCAGCCAGTGGCGCGGACTGGATGTGGAACTGGTGCCGATGGATTTCAGCCCCATGCTGGAACTGGCAGCGCTGCTTTATGAGGGCCCCTGGGTGGCCGAGCGCCATGCTGCCGTGGATGCCTTCATGGCCAGACACGCCGGGGATATGAACCCGGTGGTGAAAGGCATTATCGAAAACGCCGGCAAGTTCAGCGCCACTGATACCTTCAAGGCCCAATACCGCAAGGAAGAATTGCAACGGGAAATCGACGGGCTACTGGCCGAAATCGACGCCCTGCTGGTGCCCACGGCGCCAACGGCGCCCACCATTGAGGCGGTGAACGCCGACCCGGTAACCCTCAACAGCCAGCTGGGCACCTACACCAACTTCGTGAACCTGGCGGACATGAGCGCCCTGGCCGTGCCCGCCGGCTTCCGGGACGATGGCCTGCCTTTTGGGGTCACGCTCATCAGCGGCGCCTGGAAGGATGCGGAGCTGCAGCATCTGGCCTGCCAATGGCTGAACGCCCACCCCACCAAACTGGGCGCCACCGACAAACCCCGCCCCGAAGAAGAGCCCGGCGCGGCCATCTCAACGCCCACCGTGCAGGTGGCGGTAGTGGGCGCTCACCTCAGCGGCATGCCCCTGAATACCCAGCTTACCGAGCGCTTCTCGGTACTGCTGGAGCAGACCACCACCTCCGCCAACTACCGGTTGTACGCCCTGCCCAACACCACGCCACCGAAACCCGGGCTCAAGCGGGTCGGCCCCGGTGAAGGCGAACAGATCATCGTGGAAGTCTGGGAGATGCCCGCCTCAGCGTTTGGCTCCTTCGTGGACCTGATTCCTGCACCGCTCGGCATCGGCAACGTGGAGCTGGCCGATGGCCGCTGGGTGAACGGCTTTGTCTGCGAAGGCTACGGCTTCGAGGGCGCCCGGGATGTCACCGAGTTCGGCGGCTGGCGCGCCTACATCAACGCACTCAAATCCGGCACGGCATAAGGAGAACCGCCATCATGTTTAGCAAAGTTCTGATCGCCAACCGAGGCGAAATCGCCGTTCGCACCATCCGTACCCTCAAGGCCATGGGCGTTGGCAGCGTGGCTGTCTACTCCCACCAGGATCGCCACAGCCTGCACGTGACCCTGGCCGATGAATCCGTGGCACTCACCGGCAACGGCGCCAGCGAAACCTACCTGGACAAGGCCCAAATCCTGTCGGCTGCCAAGCACACGGGCGCCGAGGCGATTATTCCGGGGTATGGCTTTCTCTCAGAGAACGCTGACTTCGCCGAGGCCTGCGAGGCCGACGGCATCGCCTTTATCGGCCCCACGCCCGACCAGATGCGCGAGTTTGGCCTGAAGCACCGGGCCCGGGAACTGGCGGAAGCCGCCGGCGTGCCCCTGGCCCCGGGCAGCGGCCTGCTGGAGAGCCTGGACGAAGCCCTGCAAACCGCTGAGCGCCTGGGCTACCCGGTGATGCTGAAGAGCACCGCCGGCGGTGGCGGCATCGGCCTGACCCGCTGCAACAGTGACAGTGAATTGCGCGACGCCTTTGAAACCGTGCGCCGCCAGGGCCAGAGCTTCTTTAATGACAGCGGCGTGTTCCTGGAGCGCTTCATCGCCCGGGCCCGCCATGTGGAAGTGCAGATCTTTGGCGACGGCGCCGGCAATGTGGTGGCCCTGGGCGAGCGGGACTGCTCTCTGCAACGCCGAAACCAGAAAGTGGTGGAGGAAACCCCGGCGCCGAACCTGCCGGCCGCCACCCGCCAGAAGATGCTGGATGCCGCCGTCTCCCTCGGGCAGTCGGTGAACTACCGCTCCGCCGGCACCGTGGAGTACATCTACGACGCCGACCGGGACGAATTCTACTTCCTGGAAGTGAATACCCGCTTACAGGTGGAACACCCGGTCACCGAGTCGGTCACCGGCTTGGACCTGATTGAATGGATGCTGAAGATCGCCGCTGGCGAAAGCCCGGATCTCGCCGGTTTCGAGCCGGAGCTGAACGGCGCCTCCGTGGAAGTGCGCATCTACGCCGAAGACCCCCTGAAGGATTTCCAGCCCTCCCCCGGTGAACTGACCGACGTGCACTGGCCGGAAGAGGACGTTCGGGTGGATACCTGGGTGGAAAACGGCAGCGAAGTCTCCGCCCACTACGACCCGATGATTGCCAAGCTGATTGTGCACGGCAAAGACCGGCACGACGCTTTGGAAAAACTGAAAGCCGCCCTGGCAGAAACCCGGCTGATGGGCATTGCCACCAACCTGGATTACCTGCGCCAGGTGGTGGCCCAGCAGAGCTTTGCCGATGGCGTTGTCTCCACCCGTGCCCTGGAGAGCTTCCAGTTCAAACCCTCCGTCGCCGAAGTGGTCAAACCCGGCACCTACACCACCGTGCAGGATTACCCGGGCCGCGTGGGCTACTGGAACATCGGCGTGCCGCCCAGCGGCCCCATGGACGACTACGCCTTCCGCATTGCCAACCGCATTGTCGGCAACCACACCGAAGCGGCGGGCCTCGAGGCGACGCTGATCGGCCCCAGCCTGAAGTTCCACAAGGACTCGGTGGTTGCCCTCACCGGCGCGCTTACAGACGCCACTCTCGATGACAAGCCAGTGGAGTTCTGGAAACCCATCTCCGTGAAAGCCGGCCAGGTTCTGGCGGTGGGCAAGGCCATCAAAGGCTGTCGCACCTATCTTGCGGTGCGGGGCGGCTTCGATGTGCCAGTGTACCTGGGCAGCCGCTCCACCTTCGCCCTCGGCCAGTTCGGCGGCCACGGCGGCCGGCCCCTGCGCCCCGGCGACATGCTCGGCATCAGCCAGATTGATCTGCCGGCCTGCACCACCACGGCGCCGACCCACGACCCGGCGCCGGCAGACCCGGACCTGATCCCGGACTATCCGGATCACTGGGAGATCGGCGTGCTCTATGGCCCCCACGGTGCGCCGGATTTCTTCACCGAAAAGTCCATCGAGAAGTTCTTCGAGCAGGACTGGGAGGTGCACTACAACTCCAACCGCCTGGGCATCCGCCTGAACGGACCCAAGCCCGAATTCACCCGGGCCGACGGCGGCGAGGCCGGGCTGCACCCCTCCAACATCCACGACTGCGAATACGCCATTGGCTCCATCAACTTCACCGGCGATATGCCGGTAATCCTCACCAAGGACGGCCCCAGCCTCGGCGGCTTTGTGTGCCCGGTGACCATCGCCAAGGCGGAGCTGTGGAAGGTGGGCCAGGTGAAACCTGGCGATACCATCCGGTTTGTGGCCATCGATAACGACACCGCAGTGAAACTCTCCGAGCGCCAGGAACTGGCCATCAAGAGCCTGATGGCGCCGCCGATGGTAGACCTGGTGAAGCCGGACCTTGAACCAGTGAACGGCCTCTCCGCCACCATCCTGGCACACCTGGCCGAAACCGACGGTCGCCCGGAAGTGACCTACCGCCAGGCCGGCGACCAGTACATCCTGCTGGAATACGGCCCGAACGTGATGGACCTGGGCTTCCGCCTGCGCATCCACGCTTTGATGGAAGCCATCGCCGACGTGCAACCCAACGGCCTGCTGGAACTCTCCCCGGGCGTACGTTCCCTGCAACTGAGGTACGACGCCAGGATTCTCACGCAGGAAGCGCTGATGACTTACCTGCTGGACCTGGAAGCTACCCTACCGCCCACGGATGAGCTGAAAGTGCGCAGCCGTGTAATCCACCTGCCCATGGCCTTCGAAGACAGCGCCACCCTGGAAGCGGTGGACAAATACCGCCAGTCCGTGCGTGACACCGCCCCCTGGCTGCCCAACAACGTCGACTTCATGCAACGCATCAACGGCCTGCCCAGCCGCGAGGCAGTCCGCGACATCCTGTTCTCGGCAAGGTACCTGGTGCTGGGCCTGGGTGATGTGTACCTGGGCGCCCCCTGCGCGGTGCCGCTAGATCCGAGGCACCGAATGCTCACCTCCAAGTACAACCCGGCTCGCACCTACACGGCCGAGGGCACCGTGGGCATCGGCGGCGTGTACATGTGCATCTACGGCATGGATTCCCCGGGCGGCTACCAGCTCGTGGGCCGAACGCTGCCAATCTGGAACAAGTACCTGAAGAACCCCCAGTTCGCCGAAGGCGCCCCTTGGCTGCTGCGGTTCTTCGACCAGGTGTGCTACTACCCGGTGACCGAAGCCGAACTGGATGAAATGCGCGACCAGTTCCGCGCCGGCCAGCTGACGGTGAAAATCGAGGAGGAAACCTTCGACCTCAAATCCCACCAGGCCTTCCTGGACGCCAACGCCGACTCCATCGCCGAATTCCGCGAACTGCAGCAGGCGGCCTACGCGAAAGAGGTCGCCCGGTGGAAAGACAGCGAAGCCGCGGAACTCGACAAACTCGCCAAGGCCCCGCCCAAGCCGGATGTGTCTGATCTGGCGAAATTCGGCGAACTGGTGAGCGCGGAGATTGCCGGCAACATCTGGAAGTGCCTGGTGAAGCCTGGTGATACCGTGGCCGAGGGTGATCCATTGGTGATCGTGGAGGCTATGAAAATGGAATTCGAGATAAACGCGACCCAGGCAGGGGAGATCAGCGCCATGCATGTGGAGCCTGGCAAGGCCGTGACTCCCGGGGAGCCTCTGTTAAGCATCAAAGTTTGAGGCCGGGCAACTCCCCTCTCCCCACGCGGGAGAGGGGCCGGGGGAGAGGGGCATCGACAACCTGGCCTCAAATTTTGAGGTAGCGCCGATGGTGGCAGGCCTGTCACAGACACGCCGTGAATACGTCCATGTAGGCTTGATCGCAGCATCCCTGCTGCTCACAGTCTGTGACAGACCTGCCACCACCGGCTTTCGGACAAGGGAGTCGGCGGTTTGAGGAAAAGAAAGGTGGTTTGGCCGCCCATGCAACGCGTAAGGACAGCCCTGAGTATCTGCTGTCGAAATAACCCTGGGTTGCGATACTTGCATGCGTGGGGAGTCGGGCGTGGATGTCGGGACGGCTTTGCAAAAGTGTGAGCAGCAGGGATGCTGCGATCAAGCCCCCATGGATGGGTTCACGGCGTCTTTTGCAAAGCCGTCCCGATAGCCGCGCCCAGCGGCCCTACTCCGTTTAGAAGGCGACCCGCACAGAGAGGGCGAACACGAGAATGGCAACAAACACCAAAAGAAAAGAGTCCATGGCAGACAGGGTTTACGAAGCCCTGAAGGACGACATCTTTGAGTTCCGCCTGATCCCCGGTGACAAGTTCAGCGAGGGCGATGTGGGCACTCGCCTGAATGCCAGCCGCACGCCGGTGCGGGAAGCGTTGTACCGTTTGCAGCGGGAAGGCTACGTGGAGGTGCTGTTCCGCAGTGGCTGGCAGGTGAAGCCGTTTGATTTCCGCCAGGTGGAAGAGCTGTACGACCTGCGGATTACCCTGGAACGGGCCGCCATGCACAAGATCTGCGGGCTGGACGAGCAGCCGCCGGCCATTCGCACGCTGACCGCCATCTGGAACCCGGATCACCCCTCCGAACGGGCCGTGGGCAGCACCGTGCGGGCGTTGGACGAGAGTTTCCACTGCGACCTGGTGGCCGCGGCCGGCAACCGGGAGATGACCCGCATTCACCGGGAGATCACGGACCGCTTGCGGATCATCCGGCGTCTGGACTTCACCCGGGACGATCGGGTAGACGCCACCTATGTGGAACACGCCGCCATTCTGGAGGCCCTGCGCAGTGGCATGGCCACCGAAGCCGCCGACCGGTTGACGCACCACATTCGCGCCAGCCAGAAGGCCGTTCGTGAGATCACCATGGAGCGAATCCGCGAGGCCGCAGAAGCTCACCGCAACGGGCAACAAATTGCCCCGCAGACCCCGTAAACACTGAACTCACGTTCATTTTGAGAGCCGCCGAAAAGCTTACAGGTTCGTAAGATATATCGCACAAACCCCGACGCCATTGTCCGGTATTGTCCAATCCGGCTCCCGGTAGAATGAACAGTGTCAGGGATGACAAGCCAGCACGGAACGTTGGCTCAAGGACGAGAGCTTCAGGGATTGAGGCTTCACGGATGGAAGCTTCATGGACAGAAGCATCAGGGATGAGAACTCCAGGGATTTGGAGTTACCCGAAGGATCGGGATGCACAGGGATGACCACAGGGAAGACGCGCTCAGGATGAGTCGCACGCCTGAAGGACCAGGCAGGGGTCAGCCACGGAAACGGGGATTACAGGGAATGTGATCCCGTCCGTGCACTTCCTTCGCTCGAACACACCCGTTTCTCTTTTCTCACAATACGCTTCTGCTGCTTTGCGCCCTGGCACACAACCAAAAACGCAAATCTCAGGAGTACATTCCATGAACCGCACACCCCTTTTCGCAACCCTCGTATTGCTGTTCAGCCTGGTGACCGGCTTCGCCCACGCCCAGGACGCCGCCGTTAACATCAACACCGCCGATGTTGCCACCCTGGCGAGCCTCAGCGGGATTGGCGAGAGCAAGGCCGAAGCCATTGTCGCCTACCGCGAAGCCAACGGCCCGTTCGCGGCAACCGCCGACCTGGCCAACGTGAAAGGCATTGGCGAAGCCACCCTCGCGAAGAACGCCGATCGACTGACTGTTGAGTAACACCCCCGGGGCAGCGGATTCCACCGCTGCCCTTTCTAGCCCTTCGTTTTCCGCCCATCTTTGCTTTCCCTCCCTAGCCTCCGACTGCCCCTAAAGTCGCCTGGCAACGCCCGCTTCACCACCCTATTATTGCAGGATAACAATCCAGAAAATTCGAGCGTTGGCCCATGGTTGATCCCATCAAGGTTTATCCGTCCAAACCTTCCAAAGTCTATTTTTACGGCACCTGCCTGGTAGACCTGTTCTACCCGGATGCGGGCATTGCCGGGGTGGAGCTGCTGGAGCGGGAAGGCATTGAGGTGCTGTTTCCCCAGAACCAGACCTGCTGCGGGCAACCGGCCTACACCTCCGGCTACCACGACCAGGCCCGGTCGGTGGCACGTGCCCAGCTGGACCTGTTTCCCGAAGACTGGCCAATCGTGGTGCCCTCCGGTTCCTGCGGTGGCATGATGCGAAAGCACTACCCGGACCTGTTCAAGGACACCCCGGAAGAACTGAAAGCCGCCGAGGTTGCCGGGCGGGTGTGGGAGCTCACCGATTTCCTGCTGAACGTATGCCACATCAAGCTGGAAGACCTGGGCGAACCCACCACCGTGGCCATGCACACCTCCTGCTCGGCACGCCGTGAAATGGGCGTGGCCGAGGTGGGGCCGAAACTGCTGAGCCAGTTGAAGAACGTGAACCTGGTGGAACAGGCACGGCCGGAGGAGTGCTGCGGCTTTGGCGGTACCTTTGCGGTGCGCCATCCGGAGATCTCCGGGGCCATGGTGAGTGAGAAGGTAGACACTCTGGTGGACACCGGCGCCCAGCGGTTTGTTACCACCGACTGCGGCTGCCTGATGAACATCGACGGCTACGCCGAGAAGAACCAGAAGCCGGTTCGGGGCGAGCATATTCTCAGTTTCCTCTGGTCGCGCACCCGGGGTGACGGTAATCGGGGCGAAGACAAGAAAGGAGGGCAGCAATCATGACCGAGACTGCCGAACGCACCGGCCATCATGTCGACGTGAAGGAATTCTACCCTCGCGTACACGCGGCCATTCACAACCCGAAGATCCGCAAGAATTTCCGCGGCGCCATGGACGGGCTCATGTCCAAGCGCAAGAACGCTTTTGACGGCTGGGATCTGGAAACCCTGCGGGATCTGGGCGCCAACATCCGCCTGAAGGCCCTGGCCAACCTGCCGGACCTGCTGGAGCAGCTTGAGCAGAAGCTCACCGAGAACGGCATCAAGGTGCACTGGGCCGTGGACGGCGACGAGGCGTGCCGGATTGTGCGGGACATCTGCAAGGCCCGGAATGCGAAAACGGTGATCAAGGGCAAGTCCATGGTCTCCGAGGAAATGGAGCTGAACCATTACCTCGAGGGCGAAGGCATCGAGGCGCTGGAGTCGGACCTGGGCGAGTACATCGTACAACTGGCCGATGAGACGCCCTCGCACATCATCATGCCGGCGATTCACAAGAACACCGCTGAGATCTCGGAGCTGATGCACGAGAAAACCGGCACCGACCTCTCCAACGACGTGGAGTACCTGACCGCCAGTGCCCGCCAGCAGCTGCGGGAGAAGTTCATGAACGCCGATGTGGGCGTGTCCGGGGTGAATTTCGCGGTGGCAGACACCGGTACCCTGTGCCTGGTGGAGAACGAGGGCAACGGGCGCATGACCACCACCGTGCCCAGCTGCCACATTGCGGTGACCGGCATCGAGAAAGTGGTGCCCTCGATGGCGGATGTCACCGGCCTGTTGGCCCTGCTCACCCGATCGGCCACCGGCCAGCACATCACCACCTACTTCAACATGATTTCCGGGCCGCGCAAGGCCGAGGAGCTGGACGGCCCGGAGGAAGTGCACGTGGTGCTGGTGGATAACGGCCGCTCGTCCATCTACCAGGACGACGAGCTGCTGGACACCCTGCGCTGCATTCGCTGCGGCGCCTGCATGAACCACTGCCCGGTGTATACCCGCGTGGGCGGCCACGCCTACGGCACCACCTACCCGGGCCCCATCGGCAAGATCCTGATGCCGCACCTGATTGGCCTGGACGAAGGCCGGCACCTGCCCAGCGCCTCCAGCCTGTGCGGCGCCTGTGGCGAGGTCTGCCCGGTGAAGATTCCGATTCCGGACCTGCTGGTGCGCCTGCGCCAGGAATCCGTGGACGGCGACCAGCTGCACCCGGCCAAGGTGCGTGGCCATGGAGCCAAGCGCAGCTCGAAAGAAGCGCTGATCTGGAAAGGCTGGGCGTGGATGCATGCCAGCCCCGGTGTGTATCGCCTGGGAACCGGCGTGGCCAGCAAGTTCCGGGCCCTGCAGCCCTCGAAAGTCGGAGCCTGGACCGATTACCGCACGGCGCCAAAGCTGGCCGCCAAAACCCTGCACCAGCGCATGAAGGAGCGTGGTTAATGAGTTCCCGGGATACGATTCTGCAGCGCCTGCGCAACCGTACCGGCGGCGAGCTGACCGCGCCCGAGTGTGATTTCTCCGTGCTGGAGCGGCCGGACTGGTCCACCGCCGCGCGCATTGAACGGTTCGAGAAGATGATCGAGTCGGTGCACGGTGAGGTGCATCATTGCAGTCAGGACGGCTGGATCGACCGGCTGGCCGAGGTGCTGGGCACTCGTGGCGCGAGGAACCTGCTGGTTCCGAAGCAGCATGAGATTGGCCAGGCCCTGCGTAACGCCGGCCGGGATGACTTGCCGGAATTGCTGATCTACGACGAGCCCATCGAGAGCTGGCAGGCGCATCTGTTCAACGAGGTGGATGCGGCCATTACCTCCACCCGCGGCGGCATTGCCGAAACCGGCTCGCTGATCCTGTGGCCAACCCCGGATGAGCCCCGCCTGATGAGCCTGGTGCCACCGGTTCACGTGGCTGTGCTGAAGGCCTCGGAGCTCTACACCACCTTCCATGAGGCCATCCATGCCCAGAACTGGGCCGCTGGCATGCCCACCAATGCCCTGCTAATCTCTGGGCCGTCCAAAACCGCCGACATCGAGCAGACCCTGGCTTATGGTGTTCACGGTCCCAAAGAGCTGATTGTGTTGATGATTGAATGATCCAAGGCGCCCTGTTGATCGCCCTGGCTGCCCTGCTTTGGGCGACCACGGGGATTGTTGCGAAATTCCTGTTCACTGGCACCGACCTTCAGGCCATCACCCTCGGGTTCCTGAGGCTGGCGGTGGCGTTGCCGTTTTTCTGGTTGCTGATGCGCCGGGAACAGGTGCGCCTTGAACGGGCGAATCCGGGCGCCCGGGTGCCCGGCAGCTCCCTCCGCAGCCTGTCGCGCAAGGCCCTGCTGCCACTGACTGCCCTGGGGCTGTTCCAGGCGTTTTACCAGGGCAGCTATCTGCTGGCCGTGGATCTCACCGGCGCAGGCATCGCCACACTGATTGCCCTGTGCCTGCCGCCGGTGCTGGTGGCCATTCTCGCTGCGCCGATACTGGGCGAGAAACCGGGACTGCTAACCGTACTGTCACTGCTCGCCGCCATTGCCGGCACCGCCATGCTGGTGCTCAGCGACATGGACACCAGTGGCTCTCTGCGCCTGGCCGGCATTCTGATGGCCCTGCTGGCCGCCTGTGTGTACACCGGCTTTACCCTCACCAGCCGCTACAGCTCGGCCGGCACACCGGTGTTCACCACCGCGTTTATCTGCTTTTTCACCGCCGCCCTGATTCTGTTGCCCGTGGTGGCGGTGAGCGGCGGTTTCGACGGGATGGCCAGCCTGGAGTTCCGGCACTGGCTGATGGTGATTTACATCGGTGTTGTGCCCACCTGCATTGGTTATGTGTGCTTCTTCACGGGCATGAAGACGACACCGGCAACGCTCTCCAGCATCATCGTGACATTGGAGCCGCTGTTTGTGGCACTGCTGGCGTGGATCTTTCTTGAGGAGATTCTGGGGCCGATCGGCATCGCCGGCGCCCTGATACTGACTGCCGCGGTGATTGTGGCCTCCCGCTATGGCAGCAAACCGGCCGGCCAGGAGGCCGGCGCGGATTAGACGACGTCAGTCGTCCTTGCGGTTTTTCTCGAGCATGTCCGGCTGCAGGATTTCAATCCAGTAGCCGTCCGGATCTTTGATAAAGGCCAGCCCCTTCATCTTGCCGTCGTCCGGTTTTTTCACGAACTCCACACCGAGCTTTTCGAAGCGATCGCAGGCGGCATAGACGTCCGGCACGGCGATGCCAATGTGGCCAAAGCCCTGGGGCTCGTCGTTACCGTTGTGGTAGCCGAAGTCGTTGTCGGTCTCGGTGCCCCAATTGTGGGTCAGTTCGAGCACGGCTTCACGGCCGAAGGTGTAGGTGGTGCGGTGGGCGTCGTCCTGAGGCACCAGGCCAGCCTGGCGATCGTCCAGGTAACCCAGGAAATACAGGGTGAACTTCATTTCCGGGAAGTCCAGCTTGCGCACCAGGCGCATGCCCATAACACGGGTGTAGAAGTCCATGGAACGCTCGGGTTCCTTGATGCGCATCATGGTCTGGTTGAAGACGTAACCTTCGGTTTCCGGAACGGGATCTTCGTGGAGGCCGGGGGCCTGTTCGAAATGCTTGGGCATTGTGTTTTCCCTTTTTGCCGCGGAGTTCAAACCATATACCTGCGTGCGTTTCAAAAGGATTTCAAGGGCTACCAAAAAGACCGAGCGCAGCCGTGAGCCCCGAGGGCATCGGGGGATTGTATGTTCAGGGGCTGTGATAAACTCATGCGCTTACATGGGCCCGCTGGCCGGCTACCCGCCGCGGCCGGGCCGTTTTTACGACCTGTTCAGAGAGCCTTTATGGATTTTCAGGCGCCCAATACCCTGGCGGAGCAGATTGCCAATTACCTGGCCGAGCGCATCATGACCGGGCAGATTCGCCCCGGGGAGCGCATCCAGGAGGCCACTCTGGCCAGCGAGCTGAAGGTGAGCCGCGCCTCGGTAAAGGAGGCCCTGTACACGCTGGAGCGCTGGCATCTGGTGGAGATCACTCCCCGCAAAGGCGCCTCGGCCACCCGGCTGGATTCGGCCCATGCCTCCGAGCTCTACGATGTGTACATGCATCTGCTGATGATGCTGGCGGTGCGTTTGTGCGAGCGGTGGCAGGAGAGCGACAGGCCGAAGATGCTGGGGGCGGTGAACAATGCCGTTGAGCGGATGAGGTCGTCGGCGGCGGATATTTCGGCGGTGGTTGAGGCGAGTTTCGAGGTGATGGAGGCCTGCTGCGAGGTGGTGGGCAATCCGTATCTCACGGAGGCGCTGTCGAATTTCAGGCCGGCGGTGAGTCGGGCCTATTATCTGAGCGCGGATCGTTATCGGCGGGGCCTGGCCCAGACCAGTGAGTTTTTTGCCAATCTGCCGCAGGCGGTTCTGGCGCGGGATTCGGAGAAGGCGCAGGGACTGATCCGGGAGTTTGCGGAGCATCAGAAGGCTTTGATTCAGCAGGCTCTTGGGTCCTAGCCCGGTTTTAATTTCGAAATACGGAGTAAGCGAAGCAGGCGGGAGTGATTCCCAAAACACGCTGTGGATACTTCCCTGTACGCTTGGCTCCGCCATCCATGGCTCCGCACAGTTTTGGGAATCACTCCCGCCTGCTCCGCCCCGACCCTCTGATAGCATCCACATGTGACAAGCCTCACAGATCTTTCTTTCCTGGCTTCGTATCGTAACAGTCTGTAACAAACTGAAGATTCCGCTGCATTGGTTGTGCTGTCCCCCTGCGGCCCGGGTAGTGCCTGATCACTCCCGTTGATAACAACAAACCAGACTTTTGGGGCCACCATGACTCAGTCCTCCGCCTGTCGTCGAAACACCATGCCTTCCACACTCTCGCTCTGGGTGTTCGCCTTGTCGCTTCCGCTTCCGGCCATGGCGGAGTTCCGGCCGTTGGATGATGGTGCGATGTCCGGGGTGACCGGTCAGGCCGGGGTGACGATTGAGCTGGAAACGAAGCTGAGTATTGACCGTCTGAGCTGGACCGATGAAGGCTCGCTGAATGTAAACGGGCTGAGGTTGTCCGGGCAGAACGATACGGTGCTCGATAACATGAAGCTGACGGTGGATATTGCCGGCGACGGTGAGGTGCTGGAACACGGCTTTTCGGAGATTGCCCGGCGTGCTGATGCCGGGTTGTTGGACCCGACGGATCCGGATGTGGCCGATGCTCTGGCGAAGTACTCCGTGGCAGGCTCTTTTGGCAAGCAGTTCAACAGCGGTGATCTGGTGATGCACCTGGGCGCCACCGATTATGGCGATCCGGCCAGTCTGGAGGATTACCTTCAGGCAGTGGATTTCGAGCTGGCGGTGGAGAGCATCACCGCCTCGGGCAGTGAGGGTTCGGCCACGTTGTTCTCGGATGTGTTGTTGCAGGGTTATGTCGGGCCCACGGACCTGGTGATCCGTAATGGCGGCAACTCTACCCGTACACTTGCAAACGGTAATGAGGTGTCGGGCTCTGAGTTGCAGCTGGATACCCATTTCGAGATTACCAACGGTAGCCTGAACTGGGACGCCGCCGATTTGCTGTTCGTGTTCAACTTTGCCGCGGTTGGCATTGAGGGGCTGCAGATTCATAACCGGCGGGGCGACGATACGGTTGGCCATTTTGGCATGGCCAGTGCCACCGCCAAGCTGTCACGGGGCACCAGTGCCGCCTCTGGTAACGATGGCCTGTCGATTCACGATGTGGAGTTCCGGGCCGACATCGATATGCCGGTGTTCAGGATTGGCGGCACCAGCATCGGCACCGTTCAGTTCACCGACTTCGCCATCACCGACACCACGATGATGGTTTATGGCCACTAGGCCGACACTGGACACCCACCACACCCTACCCTGTAAACTGCCCGTCTCACTCTGACGGGCAGCCCATGACGGACTCAACGGACATTCAGTATTCCAGACGCGCTTCGAGTCGACGGCTCGTGGTGTTCAGTCTGCTGTTTCTTGCCCTGACCTTTGCCGGGCTGTACACCGTATACGGTCAGTTCGCGGGTCGCAGCATCACCTTTGATGACCGGCTAATCGCCCCCGGCACGCTGTTGTCTGTGGCCGCCCTGCTGCTGGTGTACTTTGTCTCCGACGGTTTGCGCCTGTACTTCACGCTGCGGGCCCTGGGGCACCGGGTGCCGTTTCCGGCCATGTGCCGGCTGGTGTTCATCAATCTGTTTTTCTCCAACATCACGCCCATGGCCACCGGTGGCGGGTTTGCCCAGATCTGGTACCTGCACCATCATGGCGTGCCGGTGGGCCGGGCCACGGCGGCTACCACCATCCGTACCATTCTGGCGGTGCTGTTCATTTTCTCGCTCACGCCGGTATTCCTGCTGACGCTCAAGCCGCTGGATGGCAATTCCATTGCCGGTGACATTGGCACGGCGCTGGCGGTGTTGATTGTGCTGTATCTGGGCTTTTTCCTGGTGCTGCTGTTCCGCACCCATTGGCTGATAGGACCGCTCACCCGTTTGCTGGAAACGGCCTGTCGGCTGCATCTGATCAGCGAGCGACGGCACCGTCGCTGGCAGTTCAAGGCGCGCCGGGAGATGCTCCGGCTGTCCCGGAGTTTTGGTGATTACCTGCGCGGTGCCCCACGGTATGTCTGGCTGTCGGTGCTGTTCACGGCGGTGTTCCTGCTCAGTCTGTTCAGCTTTCCCGCGTTGCTGATGCACAGCCTGGACTACAGCGTGGACTACGTGATGTCGGTGGGGCTGCTGGTGGTCACCACGTTTGTCATGTATTTCTCACCCACACCCGGCGCCTCGGGCATTTCCGAGGGTGTCTTCGGCAGCTTCTTCCGGGATATCCTGTCTGCCAACCATCTGATCCTGGTGATTGTCTGCTGGCGCTTGCTCACCATCTATCTGGGCATGATCATCGGGCTGGTGGTGCTGCAAAGGGAGCTTGTTGCCAACCGGAGGAAAGCCGGATGATGTTCCGTAACCCACTCAAGCTGCTGTTCTACCTGTGTGTCCTGGCGGTGGTCTCACTGGTGGGCTACAAGGTTTACCTGAACCTGTTCACAGAGGACTTCGAAGGGGTCCACACCGAACAGGTGGAGCGGATTCACCAGCAGGTGCAGGCGGGCGAACCGTTCAGCTTTGCGGTGGTGGGCAACATCAACAACTCGGTGGGGGTATTCGAGGACCGGATTATTCCGCAGCTCAATCAGTCCGGCATCGATTTCATGGTCTCCGCCGGCAACGCCGTCAGCGGCGGCGGCGAGGACAAGTACCGGGCCCTGTACGGCACCCTGAGCCACCTGGACATTCCCTACTTGCTGACCTTCGGCGCCCACGAGTACGAGGACTTCGGAAGCTTCCGGTTCTATGACCACTTCGGCCCGCACTTTTTCAGTATTGAGGCAGGCAGCAGCCGGCTGATTTTCCTGGACAGCACCGGCAAGACGCCGTGGCGCTGGCAGATCCGCTGGCTCAACGACCTGCTGGCCCAGGATACGTCCAATGCCCGGATTCTTTTCATTGGCCACCCGCCACTGCAGCCGGATGAGAACGCGCCGTTTGATCGCCAGGCCGACTACCTGGCGCCGCCCGAATTCCGGGATGCGCTTTTGAAAGCGATCCGTGACCACGATGTGGACCGTGTGTTTTCCTCCAACCTGTCTTTGTTCTCCGAGAAAACCGTGGCCGGCACAACCTTCATCACCACCGGCGGCGCCGGCGGCCTGGTGATGAACAACGACACCAGCTTTTACCACTACGTGCGGGTAAGTGTGAGCGCCGAAGGCGAGGTCAGCCACAGCCTGCAGCGTCTGGAGATTGGCCAGCACCCGATACTCAAGCGCCTGGAGAGCCTCTGGTTCTTTATCTACTCGTTGTTCTACACCGGCTACCTCAATTTCCTGCTGATTGTCGCGCTGTTCGCCGCCCTGGCCATCAAACTCTACGGCGCCATTTTCATCGGCAAGGATTATTACCCGGACTACGACCTGGATCCCGCACCCTGGCTGGAGAAACCGCTACGCATTGCCATGTTCACCAACAACTATCTGCCGTTCATTGGTGGCGTGCCCATTTCCATCGAGCGGTTGCGCCGGGGCCTGGAGGCGCTCGGCGACAAGCTGCTGGTGGTGGCCCCACGGTACAAGGGCCAGCCCGAAAACGAGCCCCACGTGCTGCGAGTGCCGTCGCTGCTGGCCATGGGCGAGAAGCGGGAGTTCCGCCTTGCCAATATTTTCCTGGCTCGCATTCGCAAGCGGGTGAAGTCCTTCAAGCCCGATATCATCCACCTGCACCATCCGTTCTGGCTGGGTTCCCTCGGGCTGTTCGTGGCCCGCACCCTCCGGGTTCCGGCGATTTACACCTACCACACCCGGCTGGAGCACTACGCCCATTTCGTGCCCCTGCCGGGCATGCTGTTCCGCAACCTGATCTCCCACGCCCTGATCAAGCGCTTTGCCAACAAATGCGACGGCGTCATCGTGCCCACCTACTCCACCGAAGAGTACCTGCGCATGATCGGGGTGAAAGCGCCCACGTTTGTGCAACCCACCGGCATTGAATACCAGAAGTTCCAGGATGTTCGGCACGAGGACATTGAGGCGCTCCGCAAGCGGTTGGAACTCCATGATGAAAAGGTATTTGTCAGTGTCTCCCGCCTGTCCAACGAGAAGAACATCGACTTCATGATCGAGGCCATTGATGCCCTCCGGCGGGAAACCAGCGTGCCTTTCCGGTTCCTGATGATCGGCGATGGCCACCAGCGGGACCGCCTGCAACAGAAAATCGGGGAGCTCGGGCTGCGGGACCATTTCACCCTCGTCGGCGCCGTGCCGCCGGATGAGATGGCCACCTGGTACCGGTTGGGCGACGCCTTCCTGTTTGCCTCCAAATCGGAAACCCAGGGCATGGTGATACTGGAAGCCATGGCAGCCGGCTTGCCAGTGGTAGCCGTGCGTTCCAGCGGAATCGAGGATGTAGTCCGCCACGGCTACAACGGTTTCAAGACGCCGGAAAAGCAGGACCAGTGGCGGGCCGAAGTGAAAAAACTGCTGGAAGACGAAGCCCTGCGTGGCAAGCTCTCCGGCCAGGCCCTGGAGTTTGCGCGGGATTACTCCGTGGAACAGTTTGCCCGGGACGTGCGCACCATCTACGCCACCACCCTGGCGATGTTTGCCAAGAAGCGTAAAGGCGCCGGTTATCTGGGCAAGCAGGAAAAGTGACGGTTTTCGGGGTCAGTCTGATCGGGCTAGACTCAATACACGTATTACAGAAACCGTTTTAACCATTGGAGACGTACCGTGAGCGGCATTCCCGTCGGAATCAGCACCTGCCTGCTGGGCAAGGAAGTCCGCCATGATGGCGGCCATAAGCATTCCCGCTACTGCACCCAGGTGCTGTCGAAACATTTCGACTTCCGTTCCATCTGCCCCGAGCTGGAAGCGGGCCTGGGCGTGCCTCGCCCGGCCATTCACCTGCGCGAATACAGCGACGGCCTTCGCCTGATCGAAACCAAAGGCACCGCCGATCATACCGACGCCATGCAGGGCTTTATCGACCGGGTCATGCCCACCCTGGCGGATCTGCGGGGTTACATCCTGATGGCCAAATCCCCCAGCTGCGGCATGGAGCGCATCAAGGTGCACAACGAGGACGGCCAGGTAACCCGGCGAGACGGCCGGGGCATGTTCGCCGATGCCCTGCTGAAGGCCTACCCGCTGATGCCGGTGGAAGAAGAAGGCCGCCTGAACGATGACATGCTCCGTGAAAACTTCATCGAGCGCGTGTTCGCCTACGACGACTGGATGCAGAACGTGGCCGGGACCAATCTCTCTGCCAAAGCGCTGATCGAATTCCACACCCGCCACAAGTTCCAGTTGCTGGCCCATTCCGAGCGGATTTACCGACAGCTTGGCCCCATGCTGGGCGATCTGAAGTCCGAGCCGTTGGAAGCCATTGCCGAGCGCTACATCCACCGGTTCATGGAAGCCATGAGCCAGAAGGTGAGCCGCGGCTCGCACATGAACGCCATGCAGCACCTGATGGGCTACCTGCGCGATTCCATGGGCGATGAGGACCGCAAGGTACTGATGGAGCACATGGAAGCCTACCGTCGGGGCGAGGTGCCGTTAGTCGTACCCATGACCCTGCTACGGATGGCCCAGCGCCGGGAGCCGGTGGACTACCTGCACAGCCAGCAGTACCTGACGCCCTACCCCGACGACCTTGGGCTGCGGAACAATGTGTAGGTCAGAAACCGTAAAGCAGCGAGAGTGACGTCTCGGTATCGGTGTTCTCGGAGCCCGCGGGCGGATCGGACAGGTGCTTCACCCGGAACGCGGCCTTCATTGAGAGGTTGCCCACCACGTTGGCCTGCAACGAAGTCTCGGATTCGGTGATGGTGTTGTTTTCATCCAGACCGATTTCCGTGCTCAGCTCCTGACGGAACAGGGCGTTCTCCGACACGGCATAGTCGAACTGTCCGGCCAGTCGGGCGATGGCTTCTTTTTCGGCGTCCTCGCCCCGGGCGTTGACCATTTCCAGCTTGTTGTAGCGGTAACCGGCACCGGCCGAGAGATCGAGGAATGAACGCTCTCCGGATCGCCAGACACGCTGACCGTAACCGGTTGTCAGTGAAGACTCGAAGTCGTAGCCGGAAAAGCGGTCGTCCTCGTAGGCGCCCCGGAGAAACCAGTACTGGTTTGCCGAGAACTTGTAGTTGGTTTCCAGCGACGCCTGGTACTTCTCGGCGGTGGTTTCGTCTTCGGTTTCCGAGTAGTTGGTGCGGAACTCGCCGGTATTGCGCCAGGTTTCGACCTCTTGGATCAGACCCAATCGACCCTTGATATTGGTCTCTTCGGTATTGCCGGAGGTGATCAGCACGCCCAGCTCGGTCTCTCCCTTCCAGTCATCAGCCCAGTTATCGGAGTCCTGCCCGAAGGCGAGGGGCGTGAACATAACGGCGGTGACGGCTACGGCCTTTCGTAAATCCATGAAGTCTCCCTGTTGGTTGTCTGGTCAGGCGCCCTCTGTGTTCCTGGCCTGCTCTCCGGCCATGCTCTGGCGGGCCTGACGTTCTCTTTCGGCCTTTTTACGGGCCTTTCGCTCGGCAATAATGCGGGCCGCTTCGCCACCCACATGGGCTTCGCCTCGCTGCTCCGCCAGACGCATCTGGCGCTCACGCTCGGCAAAGCGGGCTTTCTGCTCCTCGGTCAGTGAGTCAATGCACTGGTGGCAACTCACTCCCTGCTCGTATTCCGGGCGTTGCTTGTCCTGCTCGGTGATCGGCCGCCGGCACGCGTGACACTGATCGTACTCGCCACGCTCAAGCCTGTGGTTCACCGTTACCCGGTCATCGAATACAAAGCACTCTCCGTGCCACAGGCTCTCTTCCTCCGGCACCTCTTCCAGGTACTTCAGAATGCCGCCTTTCAGGTGATACACCTCTTCGAAGCCCTGCTCTTTCAGATAGGCCGTGGATTTCTCGCAGCGGATGCCGCCGGTACAGAACATGGCCACCTTCTTGTGTTTGGCAGGATCCAGGTTCTGCTTCACGTACTCCGGGAACTCCCGGAAGGTATCGGTGGCCGGATTCATGGCTTTCCTGAAGGTGCCGATTTCCACTTCGTACTGGTTGCGGGTATCCACCAGCACCACGTCCGGATCGGAGATCAGGTCGTTCCACGCCTTTGGTTCCACATACGTGCCGACGATACGCTTCGGATCAATGCCCTCTACACCCATGGTGACAATCTCTTTCTTGAGCTTCACTTTGGTGCGTTTGAACGGCTGGATGTCTACAAACGACTCTTTGTAGTCGATGCCATCGAACCGCTCGTCGCTGGCGATCCACGCCTTCACGGCGTCGATGCCCTCGCGGCTGCCGGCAATGGTGCCGTTAATGCCTTCACGCGCCAGCAGCAGGGTGCCGTGCACGTCTTTTTCCAGCATCAGGTTCAGCAGGGACTGGCGGAGGGATTTGTAATCATTCAGGACTGCGAACTTGTATAAGGCGCAGACAACGACGTTGTTGCTCATGTTTGTCTCCTGCGGGCCGGACCGTAAATCCGGAGCATGGGTTCTGGGTTGGTTCAGAGGCCGGAGCCTGAGAGGGCGCAAATTTTAACCAACTCAGGCTCACGATCAAGTGTCACTGTTGTTGATGGTCTGCCAGCTCACGCTCAACCACGGCGGAGAGCTGGCCCCAGCCGGGCCGTGTCAGACGGATGTTGTCCACCAGGACCGTCGGGGTGCTCGTCACCCGAAGCTGCATGGCCACCTGGCGACTCTGCTCCACGGCCTCGCGATGCAGCTCGGTGGTCATGCAGCGGCGGAAGCGGCGCTCCTCCAGACCAAGGTCCGTGGCGTAGCGGGTGAATGTGGCCACCGGATCGTTCGAGCCGCTCCATTCTGTCTGGGAATCGTAGAGGCGATCGTGCATGGCCCAATAGGCGTCCTGATCACCGGCACAGCGGGCGGCCTGGGCCGCGGGCATGGCATTCTCATGCTGCTGCAGGGGCAGATCAAAGTAGACAAAACGTACCTTGCCGGTGTCCACGTATTCCTGCTTCAGCTGTTTGCTGGCCGAGGAGAAACGGCCGCAGGCCGGGCACTGGTAATCGGCAAACTCCCGGACCACCACGGGGGCGTCCCCAGGACCCACGGAAATACCAAACTGGTCCAGCTCCGACGGGAAGGGTTCGGCGTTGGGAGCGGCCACCGGCAGCTCATCGGAGGTGGGCTCCGGAGAGGAAGTCATGAAGGATAATCCGAACACCACGGCGGCCAGTATCAGGACGGCTACACCAATCATCAGGGGCTTGTTGGATTTACCCTTGCGGGGAGCCGGGGCTCCGGTTTCCTTGCGTCGTTTTGCTTCACCCATGAAGGGCTCCTTTTTTCTCTGTTTGTTATTCCGGCGTGACGGAATAATTAGCACGCGACCGTTTTCAGCGCCGGCGGGGCACGCTAAGATCCTTTATATCCTACAAAAGTTCCAAGAAAAATTAAGGAAACCTCATGCCATTGCCTGCACTGCTGAAAGACACCCTCTCTCTTCCTCTGGTCGCCGCCCCCATGTTCCTGATCTCCGGCCCCGCGCTTGCCCTGGCCTGCTGCAAACAGGGAATTGTGGGCAGTTTTCCGGCCCTGAACCAGCGCACCAGCGAGGGTTTTGAGGACTGGCTGGTCCAGATGAACGAGGAACTGGCAGCGTTCCGGAGCGCGCACCCGGATGTAAAAACGGCACCTTATGCCGTGAACCTGATCGTGCACCGAACCAATCCCCGCTGGCAGGCAGATCTGGCGCTGTGTGTGAAGCACCAGGTGCCCATTGTGATCACCTCGCTTGGCGCGGCCAGCCAGGTGGTTGAAGCGGTGCACAGTTACGGCGGCGTGGTGTTTCACGATGTGACCAACCAGAAACACGCGCGCAAGGCGGCCGAAGCCGGGGTGGACGGAATTATTGCAGTGGCTGCCGGTGCCGGAGGCCACGCCGGCACCGTCAACCCGGTGGTGCTGGTACATGAGATTCGCGAGGTGTTTGACGGCACCATCCTGCTGGCCGGGGGGCTTTCACACGGAGAGGATTTGCTGGCCGCCCAGGCCCTGGGTGCGGATCTGGGTTACATGGGCACGCGGTTCATCAACACCACCGAATCCCAGGCCGACGACGCCTATCGGAACATGATCATTGAGGCGGTATCGGCCGATATCATCCACACGCCGGCCGTGTCTGGCGTGCCTGCCAGCTTCATGCGCCAGAGTCTGGAAGCCGCCGGCTACGCCATGGACCGGCTGAACCAGGCGGGCGAGGTCAACTACGGCGAAAAGCTCAAGCCCATGGACGACGAGGCTAAAGCCTGGAAAACCGTGTGGTCGGCAGGCCAGGGTGTGAGCCAGATCCACGACGTATTGCCAGTCGAGGATCTGGTCCGCCGCCTGAGCCAGGAATACGGGCAGGCCCGCACCCGGCTGCTCTCAGCGATGCCCTGAGCCTTCCCTTACACACGGAACTGGGAAGCTTTCTCCTGCAACGAGGCCAGCGTGCGGGCAATCTGGCCACTGGCTTTGTCGGAGCGCTCGATGGCTTGAACCGTCTCCTGTGAGGAGCTGGCGATGTCGGCAACGCTGGTACTGACATCGCTGGCCTGGCGGCCCTCCTCCTCGGCAACCGAGGCCGTGGCCAGGGCACGCTCCTGAAGACTGCCAAGCAGCTGATTGATACGCTCGAAGTGCTCGTCTGCCCGGCGGAACTCCGATGACGACTCTGCCACCTGGCCAGACACATCGCCTATGGCGGTCACCGCTTGCTGACTGCCTTTCTGCAGGCGCTCGATAATGGCCTGTATCTCCGTGGTGGATTCCTGGGTCCGGCTGGCCAGGGTGCGTACTTCATCGGCCACTACCGCAAAGCCCCGACCGGACTCCCCGGCCCTGGCCGCCTCGATGGCCGCGTTCAGCGCCAGCAGATTGGTCTGCTCGGCAATGGCGCCAATCACCGACAGCACCGAGCCGATTTCCTTGCTCTGGGCATCCAGCTGGTTGACCGCCTCGACGGCCTGCTCGACATTGCGCACCACCTGGTCCAGCCTGTGCCGGACATCCCGGGAAATACCGGCGGTTGCCTCACTCTCGGAGCTGACGTTGCTCACCGAACCGGCGATTTCCTGAATGTTGCCGGCCACCTCGGCAATGCTCCGTGACATGGTGTCCATGGTGCCCGACACCTCGGCCACGGCCTGCTCCTGACGATTGACGGCAGCCACCGCCTGCCGGCTGATGTCGCCCTGGCTCTGGGCCTGGCCAGCTGCCGACTCGGCGGAGGCGCGCACTTCGGCCACCAACTCCTGGATCCTGGCAATAAATCGATTCACACCTTCGGCCATGTCGGTCAGCTCGTCCCGGCCTTTCATTGCGACACGACGGGTGAGGTCGGCCTCGCCATCGGCGATACCCCAGATCGCGGAACTCAGCCGGAATACCCTGGGCAGCAGGCCGCCGCCCAGCACCAGGGCCACCAGGACGATCAGCGCCACCGCCGAGCCGATGGCCAACAGCGAAAGATTGGCCGAGAGACTCGAGGCCTCCGAATTCAGTGCCTCCACGGTACCTTCCATGCGCGAGCGGGTATCGGCATCCATGGCCGCCAGTTGCTGCTGGAGCCGCTGGTTTACCTGCTCGGTTTCCGCCTCCAGGGTATCCCGCAGGGCATTGATGCTACCGGCAATGGTGGCACTGAATTCTTCTTCCAGGGCCGCCATATCCCGGTTGATGCCTTCCAGCGACAGCCCCAGTTTCAACTCGCCGATGGCCGAGCCCTGGGGCGCAATATCCGCGGAAATAATCACCACGTTGGGATCACGGCTTGCCGCATCCAGGACCCGATTTGCCGCACCTCGGCCCTCACCCTGCTCCATAAGAGTGCGCACACGGTCATCGGTACGGTCTACATAGCGGGTCAGGCGCTCACCGTACTGGTCGTAGTAGATGGCGAACAATACCGACTCCCGGGCGTCCGCCAGTTCCACAAGATCGGTCAGCCGGGGGATATCACGGTCCCAGATCAGGGGCGCCGCAACGGCAGCGAGAACGTCTGCCAGTCCCTGGGCCTCGGCCATGACAGCTGCCCGCACATTGCCGGCAACCCGCTCCTGTTGCTCGGTCTGCTGACGGGTGAGTTCCTCGGCCAATTCCTCGGTGGTCTTCTGCCGCATGGTCTCCAGGCGGGCACGCACATCCTCGCGGGTGTCACCGAAGGAAGCGCTCACCTGTTCGCTGCTGGCCTGCAGAGCGTTACCGGCAGTCGTTACCAGGCGCTCCACCTGGCTGGAGATCAACCACTGGCTGACCAGTACCTGTGCCAGGCCTGCAACCAAGAGAATAATGAAAACCGGTCGGAGAATGCGGCTTGCAACCAGCCGCCGAAGGAACTGAAAGGACATACGGACCCCGTTTGCGTGCATGCTCTGTGCGTCCTGCACAACGTCAGCGGCGTCCTTTGCCTGTTGGTTATGCCTATGTATAGCAAAACCCGGGCCCAAACAGCGCGCTTTTATGTACGGGTTTTGTTGTCAGTCGTAATCCTTGCACGTCGTCCCGGTTCGGCCACACTCCATGGATGAACTTTCTGGCGCAGGCAGCGTAAACCGTTGAACAGTCATTCAGAACAGGTACTGGATATGCTCGGCTTCTTGAAAAGTGACCCGAAGAAAAAACTGCAGAAAGCTTACGAGGACAAACTCGCAAAGGCCCTGGATGCCCAGCGCAACGGCGACCTGCGCACTCATGGCACCCTAATGGAGGAGGCAGAGAAGATCTATGCCGAGATTCAGGCGCTGGACGAGAAGAAGTCCTGACGCGCCGTTGGGGGAGTTTTTACTCCCCCATTAATTGACGGATCCGGTGATTGAGGCGTGCCACTTCCCTGCGCATCTCTTCAACTTCGTCCAGCAGCTCCAGCGACATGGCAAGGCCGGGCAGGTTCATTTTCAGATCCCGCTGCAGACGCTGGGCCTTGCGAAGCCTGGCGAGCGAAGCAACATCAAACTGCCATTGCCGCGCCTCGGCAACATCCTCGATCGGCGAGATGACGCCGTAATCCACCAGCTTGATGACAAACTCGGCGTGGCACTCGCCACGTTCGCAAATTTCACGCAGGGTGAAGCGGGTGCCGTTCGGGTCAACCACTTCCACCGTTACCATTCGATCCTGCTTGCTCATCCGTTACCCCCGCTTACACGTGAAGCTTGCTGCGTGGATTGAATTGCTTCTCCGCCTCGGCCAGTTGCTGGTATAGCTTCTCGGCCTCAGGGCTGTGCTTCTCCGGCATGGTTACCTGCAGAACCACAATCTGGTCGCCCGGGTGCTTGCCGGGGAAACCTTTACCCTTGAGCCTCAGCTTGCGGCCGCTTGTGGAGCCCTTGGGCACTTTCACGTTCACCTTTGAGCCCACGGTAGGCACAGTAACGGTGGCGCCCAGAGCCGCCTCCCAGGGTGCGATGGGCACAGTCACCACCACATCACGGCCTTCGACACTGAACTGGGGATGCGGCGCAAACTCCACCTCGATGAACAGGTCACCGGGTTCACCGCCGCCGATACCGGGCGAACCCTGGCCTTTCAGGCGAATGTGCTGACCTTCCCTCATGCCGGCGGGGATCTTCACCTTGAGGGTTTTCTGGCGCGGCATCACCCGGCCATGGCTGTCGGCCTCGTGAACGGTGAACGACACCTGCTTCTCACAGCCGTGAAAGGCCTCTTCCAGAAACAGTGCCAGCCGGGCATGCACGTCTTCACCCCGCATGCGCATGTTCTGGCGGAAGCCACCGCCGCCAAAGCCGCCCCCGAAATCGCCGGAGAAGCCACTACGGCGGCCACCACCGAAGATTTCCTCAAAGAAGTCACTGAACTGGCGGGCATCGGCCTCGGTGTAGCCTCCGCCACCGAAGCCCGACGCGCTCTGCCAGCCGGGTGGCGGTTCGAAGGAACCATCGGCGCGGGCCCCGTATTTGCGTAGCTGGTCGTACTCGGCCCGTTTTTCCGGGTCCTTGAGCACTTCGTAGGCTTCGCCCAGGTCCTTGAACTTGGTGTCGGCGTCTTCTTCCTTGCTGACGTCCGGATGGTATTTCCGGGCCAGCTTGCGATAGGCCTTTTTGATCTCCTCGGCGGAGGCCGACTCACTCACACCGAGGACGGCGTAATAGTCCTTGAAGTCCATGGCGCTCCTTATTGATCGTCATAACCTCTGGTAACAGTCTGCTCAGATATCCCTCTGCCTCTGATATCCGTTTGCCTCTGATACCTATAGTTGACGCTCCCCGAAAAAATACAAGAGACCGGTGAGCGGTCAGTGCATAAGAGTTGCGTCAGATCAAACGCCAGACAGCCGTGGTAGTCCGTATGGCAACCCGCGCGCGTAACGGTCACACTGTCAGGCTTTTCGTTTTATCTTTTCGGGGAGTACCCGGTTTGAGCAGTGCACCTGTTACAAGACTTCGGATTTTTCTGATCGAGTTTGCCCTCGCCCTGGGCGGCTTTGCGATCGGCACCGGCGAATTCGCCATCATGGGGCTGATGCCGAATGTGTCTGCCGATCTCGGGGTCACCGAACCCCAGGTGGGCCACCTGATCAGTGCCTACGCGCTTGGAGTGGTGGTGGGCGCACCGGTGCTCGCCGTGATTGGCGCCCGTTTTTTCCGTAAACAGCTGTTGATCTGGCTGATGGCCTTTTACGCGGTGGGCAACCTGGCCAGTGCGCTGGCCGATGACTACACCGGTGTCATGATTGCCCGCTTTGTGGCGGGCCTTCCTCACGGGGCGTATTTCGGCGTCGCCTGCCTCGTGGCGGCGTCACTTGTGCCGGTGCACCAGCGTGCCAAGGCTGTGAGCCGGGTGATGATGGGCCTGACCCTGGCGCTGCTGTTCGGCAATCCGCTGGCTGCGTGGATGGGCCAGTCGCTGGACTGGCGCTACGTGTATTTCTTCGTGGGGCTGATTTCCGTGGCCACCCTGAGCCTGGTGATCTTCGTGCTACCCCTGGATCGACAGGAAAAGCGCCACGGCTCGTTCAGTGAGATCCGGGCTTTCAATCGAGGCAGCATCTGGTTTGCCTTGGCCATTGGTGCCATCGGCTTTTCCGGAATGTTTGCGGTGTTCAGCTACCTGGCGCCGACTCTGCTGGAAGTAACCCGGGTTGATGAGTACTGGATTCCGATAGCCCTGGCCGTGTTCGGCCTGGGTGGTTTTACCGGCAATCTCATGGGCGGCTGGCTGTTTGACCGGTTGGGATTCCGGGCGGTTGGTGTGATCCTGCTGCTCAGCGCCTGCATTCTGTTGGCGTTTCCGTCCACTACTGGCACGCTGCCGGTATTGCTGGTCGCCTGTTTTCTGGTGGCCATGATGGGCGCGCTTGGCCCGGCCCTGCAGACGCACCTGATGGACGTGGCTCATGGTGCGCAGAATCTGGCCGCGGCCTCTCACCATGCTGCGTTCAATGTGGCCAACGCGCTTGGCCCCTGGCTGGCCGGCATGGCCATTACCGCCGGCTTCGGCTGGTCGTCCACCGGCTATGTGGGCGCCGCCACCGCCACCCTTGGCCTGATCATTTTCCTGGTCGCCTGGCGTCACAAACAAAAAGGCCCCCGCAATGCGGAGGCCGATTCAGTTCCGGTCTCTTAAGCTTACTTGACCTTGGGGTCCAGTTCGCCGGACGCGTAACGCTCGAACATGCGCTCAAGGTTGATCGGCTTGATCTTGCTGGCGTTGCCGGCAGTGCCGAAGGCCTCGTAACGGGCAACACACACGTCGGTCATGGCCTTCATGGTTTCCTTGAGGAATTTGCGCGGGTCGAACTCGGCCGGGTTCTCGGCCAGGAAACGACGGACGGCGCCGGTGCTCGCAAGACGCAGATCGGTGTCGATGTTGACCTTGCGCACGCCGTGCTTGATGCCTTCCACGATTTCTTCCACCGGCACCCCGTAGGTTTCCGGGATTTCACCACCGTATTCGTTGATGATCTTCAACCACTCCTGGGGTACGGAGCTGGAGCCGTGCATGACCAGGTGGGTGTCCGGGATGCGGGCGTGGATGGCCTTGATCTGGTCAATGGCCAGGATATCGCCAGTGGGCGGACGGGTGAACTTGTAGGCGCCGTGGCTGGTGCCGATGGCGATGGCCAGGGCGTCCACGTGGGTTTTCTTGACGAAGTCCGCCGCTTCTTCCGGGTCGGTCAGCATCTGGCTGTGGTCGAGGGTACCCTCGGCACCGATGCCATCTTCTTCGCCAGCCTGGCCGGTTTCCAGGGAACCCAGGCAGCCCAGCTCGCCTTCCACGGACACGCCGCAGGCATGGGCCATTTCCACGGTGCGCCGGGTAACGTCGACGTTGTATTCGTAGTCGGTGGGGGTTTTGCCATCCTCACCGAGGGAGCCGTCCATCATCACGGAGCTGAAGCCCAGCTGGATGGAGCGCTGGCACACGGAGGGGCTGGTGCCGTGGTCCTGGTGCATGACCACCGGGATGTGCGGGAACTCTTCGATGGCCGCCAGGATCAGGTGGCGCAGGAAGGGCGCGCCGGCGTATTTGCGGGCACCGGCGGAGGCCTGGACAATCACCGGGGAGTCGGTTTTGTCGGCGGCTTCCATGATGGCGCGCATCTGTTCCAGGTTGTTCACGTTAAAGGCGGGCACACCGTAACCATGCTCGGCGGCGTGGTCCAGAAGTTGCCGCATCGAAATCAGGGCCATGGGTTGTCTCCTTCGTTGGGCTTTGTTTAGTTGAATTCTGTTCTTATGCAGGGCTCCCCTTGTTCTGGCTTGGGAGTCTGCTGCGGCAGGTGGGGGAACTCTCTCCGGGACACGCTGTGAATACATCCCTGTACGCTTGACTGCAGCATCCATGCTGCAGACAGTCCCGGAGAGAGTTCCCCCACCTGCCTTGCGATTCTGGCCTTGTGGGTGGACCCGATCAGAATCGCCTTTGTGTTTACTCTCCGCGTTCTTCCAGTACGGCTACCGCCGGCAGGGTCTTTCCTTCCACGAATTCCAGGAAGGCGCCGCCGCCGGTGGAGATGTAGGAGATTTTGTCAGCAACGTCGTACTTGTCAACGGCCGCAACCGTGTCGCCGCCGCCAGCCAGGGAGAAGGCGTCACTTTCAGCGATGGCTTCCGCCAGGGCTTTGGTGCCGTTGCCGAACTGGTCGAATTCGAAGACGCCGACCGGGCCGTTCCAGAGGATGGTTTTGGCGTTCTTCAGCAACTGGGCGAATTCGCCGGCGGTTTCCGGGCCCACGTCGAGGATCATGTCGTCGGCGGTCACGTCGGAGATGTTTTTGACGGTGGCGGTGGCGGTTTCGGCAAATTCGCTGGCGACCACCACGTCCACCGGCAGCGGGATTTCCACGCGGCTGGCGATGTCTTTGGCGGTGTCGACGAGGTCGTGTTCGCACAGGGATTTGCCCACCGGATGGCCCGCAGCGGCCAGGAAGGTGTTGGCAATGCCGCCGCCGACGATGATCTGGTCGCAGACCTTTTCCAGGGCGTTGAGTACGTCCAGCTTGGTGGAGACCTTGGAGCCGCCAACAATGGCCACAACCGGCTTGGCCGGGTTGTCCAGGGCCTTGCCCAGGGCTTCGAGTTCCGCCGCCAGCAGCGGGCCGGCGCAGGCTTCGGGGGCGTATTTCGCCACGCCGTGGGTGGAGGCCTGGGCACGGTGGGCGGTGCCGAAGGCGTCCATCACGTAGACGTCGCACAGGGCCGCGTATTTCTTCGCCAGGGTTTCGTCGTCTTTCTTCTCGCCCTTATTGAAGCGGACGTTCTCGAACAGCACCACTTCGCCGTCGGCAACGTCAACGCCGTCGAGGTAATCCTTGATCAGGCGCACTTCCTGGCCGAGCACTTTGGTCAGATGCTCAGCGACCGGCTTCATGGAGGACGCTTCCTCGTACACACCTTCTTCCGGGCGGCCCAGGTGGGACATCAGCATCACTTTGGCGCCGGCGTCTTTGGCGGCCTTGATGGTCGGCAGGGAGGCGCGGATGCGGGCGTCGCTGGAGACTTTGCCGTCCTTGACCGGCACGTTCAGGTCTTCACGGATCAGCACTCGCTTGCCGGCGAGGTTGAGGTCGGTCATTTTCTTGATGGCCATAAGGTTCTTCCCTTGATCAGATCTTGCAAACTTGAAATCGGCTCTGGCTGTCGGATTTTCACTTCGTTCAATCCGACCTACGGTAGGTCGGTTCGCGCGCAGCGAAAACCGGCAATCAGGTTCGTTGTTTCGTCAGCCAGCTTTTGCTGACATCGAGCATCCGGTTTGCGAACCCCCACTCATTATCGAACCAGCACAGCACTTTCACCATGGTGCCCCCGGTGACCCGGGTCTGGCCGCCGTCCACCACGCCAGAGTGGGCGTCGTGGTTGAAGTCGGAGCTGGCCAGCAGTTCGTCGGTGTAGCCGAGAATGCTCTTTAACGGGCCGTTGGCGGCCTCTTTTAACAGGGTATTTACCGCTGCCACGTCTGTGTTCTCACGCACGTTCACCACCATGTCGATGGCGGAGACGTTCATGGTCGGCACCCGCATGGCAACCGAACTGAACTTGCCTTCCATCTCCGGCAGCAGACGTTCGATGCCTTTAGCCAGGCCAGTGTCCACCGGCACGATGTTGTGCAGGGCGCTGCGCGTGCGGCGCAGGTCCTGGTGGTGGTAGGCGTCGATGACCGGCTGGTCGTTCATGGCGGCGTGGATGGTTGTGGTCGTGCCCTGCTCCACGCCGAGGGCGTCATTCAACACCTTGATCACCGGCACCAGGCAGTTGGTGGTGCACGAAGCGGCCGCCACAATCACATCGTCGCCGGTGAGCTCCCGGTGGTTGATGCCGTAGACCACGGTGCGGTCGACATCGGATTCCGCCGGCTGGGAAAACAACAGGCGTTTGGCGCCAGCATCGATGTGCTTCTGGGCCGTGGCACGGTCAGAGAACGCGCCGGAGCACTCCAGCACCAGATCCACATCCAACAGCCCCCAGGGCAGTTCTGCCGGGTCGGCGTGGCGCAGCACCCGGATGGCGTCGCCGTTGACCATCAGGTCCTGATCCGACACCGAGATTTCTCCCTGGAACCGGCCGTGGGTGGAGTCGTAGCGGGTCAGGTGGGCGATGGTGTCGATGTCCGACAGCTCATTGATCGCGACCACCTGCAGGCGATCGCGAAAGCCGTTTTCATAGAGCGCACGCAACACGCACTGGCCGATACGGCCGTACCCGTTGATGGCGATACGAAAAGGCGCAGAGTCTGTCATCACGCATCCAGCAATTCAGAGGCCACTTCCAGCACGTTGTCGACGGTGAAGCCGAATTCCTTGAACAGCTCACCGGCGGGTGCGGACTCGCCAAAGGTGGTCATGCCGATGATGCGGCCATCCAGGCCCACGTACTTGTACCAGTAGTCGGCAATGCCGGCTTCGATGGCCACGCGGTTGGTCACGTCCAGCGGCAGCACCTGCTGCTTGTACTCGGCGCTTTGGGCGTCGAACACGTCGGTGGACGGCATGGACACCACGCGCACTTTCCGGCCCTGTTCGCGCAGCTTGGCGGCGGCCTCCTGGGCCAGACCCACTTCGGAGCCAGTGGCGATCAGGATCAGTTCCGGGGTGCCCTCGCTGTCGGAGAGGATGTAAGCGCCCTTGGCCACGTCGGCCAGCTGCTGGGCGTCACGATCCTGGGCCGGCAGACCCTGACGGGAGAAGACCATGGCGGTGGGGCCGTCCTTGCGCTCGAGGGCGGCTTTCCAGGCCACCGCGGATTCCACGGTGTCGGCCGGGCGCCAGGTGCTCATGTTGGGCGTGGTGCGCAGGCTGGCCATCTGCTCGATCGGCTGGTGTGTCGGGCCATCTTCGCCCAGGCCAATAGAATCGTGAGTGAACACGAAGATAGAACGCTGCTTCATCAGTGCGGCCATGCGCACGGCGTTGCGGCAGTATTCCATGAAGATCAGGAAGGTAGCACCGTAGGGTACGAAACCTCCGTGCAGGGCGATGCCGTTCATGATAGCGGCCATGCCGAACTCGCGCACGCCGTAATAGATGTAGTTACCGCTGGCGTCCTCTTTGGTCAGCCCCTTGGAGCCGCCCCAGATGGTCAGGTTGGAGCCGGCCAGGTCGGCAGAGCCACCCATCAGTTCCGGCAGCAGCGGGCCGTAGGCGTTCAGGGTGTTCTGGGACGCTTTCCGGGAAGCCACGGTTTCGGCCTTGTCCTGGCACTCCTGGATGTAGGCCTGGGCCTTCTCGGCGAAATCGGCGGGCAGGTCGCCGGCCATGCGGCGCTTGAACTCGGCCGCCAGCTCCGGCTCGGCCTTTTCATAGGCGGCGAACTTCTGCTCCCACTCGGACTGGGCAGCGGCACCTTTCTCACGGGCATTCCAGGCAGTTGCAATGTCGGCCGGGATTTCGAACGGACCGTGCTGCCAGCCCAGTTGCTCGCGGGTCAGGGTAATTTCGTCGTCACCCAACGGGGCACCGTGACAGCTTTCCTTGCCCTGCTTGTTCGGAGAACCAAAACCGATGATGGTCTTGCAGCAAATCAGGGTGGGCTGTTCGGTATTGGCCCGGCCGGCTTCAATCGCGGCACGAATGGCGTCGGGATCGTGGCCATCGACCGCCGGGATCACCTGCCAGCCGTAGGCTTCGAAACGCTGGGGGGTGTTGTCGGTGAACCAGCCGTCCACCTCGCCGTCGATGGAGATGCCGTTGTCATCGTAGAAGAAGATCAGCTTGCCCAGCCCCAGGGTGCCAGCCAGGGACGCCACTTCGTGGGAGATGCCTTCCATCAGGCAGCCATCGCCCAGGAACGCGTAGGTGTAATGATCGACAATCTCGTGGCCCGGGCGGTTGAATTGTGCCGCCAGGGATTTCTCGGCAATGGCGAAACCCACGGCGTTGGCAATGCCCTGCCCCAGGGGACCGGTGGTGGTCTCGACACCCGGAGTGTAGCCGTACTCGGGGTGGCCCGGTGTCTTGGAGTGCAGCTGACGGAAGTTCTTGATGTCCTCGATGGAAACGTCATAACCGCTCAGGTGCAGCAGCGAGTACTGCAGCATGGAGCCGTGACCGTTGGACAGCACGAAGCGGTCCCGGTTGGCCCACTGAGGGTTGGCCGGGTTGTGGTTCAGATAATCGTTCCACAGTACCTCGGCGATATCCGCCATACCCATGGGCGCACCCGGGTGGCCGGACTTGGCTTTCTGAACCGCATCCATGCTCAGCGCGCGAATGGCGTTGGCGAGATCTTTACGAGACGGCATTGACGTTTCTCCAGTGTTTTCGGGGAAAAATAGGGCTGTTCAAAAAAGAGGCGCGTATTTTCGCCGATTACTGTGTGCCGGGGCAAATCGGCATTCGCCTGTTTCACGATTGTTTGCCTACGGATTCCCGAAACGATCCGGATGCGACAAAATTCACCCCTATATCAAAATTTTTTGATATTGCTATTGATTGACCACCGGAAGCCCCCTAAACTTTGGCCCCATGACATCCATGAACGCACATGCCGACACCCTGTCCTCTGTGGACGCCCTGGCACCGATCTTCAAAGCGAGCGGCGACCCGCTACGCCTGGAGATCCTGCGCGTTCTGCGCCGGGATACCTTTGGCGTGCTCGAACTCAGCCAACTGTTCGACATGCGCCAGTCCGGCATGAGCCACCACCTGAAGGTGATGAACAAGGCCGGCTTGTTGGAGCCGCAGCGGGAAGGCAACGCCATCTTCTACCGTCGCCCGCTGCACCTGGACAGCGACAAGCCCACGGACCAGACCATCCGGCAGATTTTCGAGGCGGTGGACCGCGTGCCCCTGCCCACGCACCTTCAGGAGAAGATCGAGGCCATCCGCAACCAGCGGGCTGACCAGTCCCAGGCGTTCTTCGCCCGGCATGCGGAGCAGTTCCGGGAACAGCAGGAGCTGATTGCCGCATTCGAGCTTTACGCCGAACCGGTGGCGGAGCTGATCCGCAAGCGGTCACGCAAGCACCAGTGGCAGACTGCCCTGGAAATCGGACCCGGCGAAGGCGGCTTCCTGCCGGTGCTGGCCGAGCTGTGCGGCCACGTGGTTGCGCTGGACAACAGCCGGGACATGCTGGCCAAGGCCACCCGGACCTGCATTGACGAGCGGCTGAACAACATCGACCTGATTGAAGGGGTCACCGACACCCTGCTGGCCCGGGGCGATGCCTTTGATCTGGTGGTGGCCAACATGGTGCTGCACCACGTGCCCAGCCCCGCGGATATCTTTCTGGACGCGGCGGCGCTGATGAACAACGGCGGCTGCCTGGTGATCAGCGATCTGTGCAGCCATGACCAGGACTGGGCCAAGGCCAATTGCGGTGACCTGTGGTTGGGTTTCGAGCCGGAAGAACTTACCGCCTGGGCGGACGACGCCGGGCTGGTGGCCGGCGAGCAGCTGTTTATCGGGCTGCGCAACGGTTTCCAGATCCAGGTTCGGGAGTTCTGGAAGCACAGTGGCCAGGTCTGACGACCGGAATCGCAATATCAACAAATTTTGATATACAGATACGTAGTTTTACGTATGCTCACATTCACGAACAAACCGGTAAGCGGAACGCACTTTAAAAAGAGCCGCTACCGAACTGAATTTGAACCACCCACACTGAATTTGAAACGCTCAAAGAGGAGCTTGTGCTATGTCTGACTACAGCATCTTCACTTCCGAATCGGTCTCTGAAGGCCACCCGGACAAACTGGCGGACCAGATTTCCGACGCCGTCCTCGACGCCATCCTGGTAGACGACCCCCACGCCCGGGTTGCCTGCGAAACCATGGTGAAGACCGGTGTTGCCATCGTTGGCGGTGAAATCACCACCAGCGCCTGGGTCGACCTGGAAGATCTGGTGCGCGGCGTGATCAAGGACATCGGCTACACCTCCTCCACCGTTGGTTACGACGGCGACACCTGCGGCGTGATCAATATCATCGGCAAGCAGTCCGTGGACATTGCCCAGGGCGTGGATCGCCAGAAGCCGGAAGACCAGGGCGCGGGCGACCAGGGCCTGATGTTCGGCTACGCCAGCAACGAAACCGACGTGCTGATGCCGGCCCCGATCACCTTCTCGCACCGCCTGGTGCAGCGCCAGGCCGAGGCCCGCAAGAGCGGCCTGCTGCCGTGGCTGCGCCCGGACGCCAAGAGCCAGGTTACCTGCCGCTACGAGAACGGCCGGGTTGCCGGCATTGATGCCGTGGTGCTTTCCACCCAGCACGACGAAGACGTGACCCAGGACGACCTGAAAGAAGCGGTGATGGAGCTGATCGTCAAGCATGCCCTGCCGGCGGAACTGCTGCACAAGGACACCCAGTTCCACATCAACCCGACCGGCAAGTTCGTAATCGGCGGCCCGGTGGGCGACTGTGGCCTGACCGGCCGCAAGATCATCGTAGACACCTACGGCGGCATGGCCCGCCACGGCGGCGGTGCTTTCTCCGGCAAGGATCCGTCCAAGGTGGACCGTTCCGCCGCCTACGCCGGCCGCTACGTGGCCAAGAACATTGTCGCTGCCGGCCTGGCCGACAAGTGCGAGATCCAGGTGTCCTACGCCATCGGTGTGGCCCAGCCCACGTCGATCTCTCTGAACACCTTCGGCACCGGCAAGATCAGCGACGACAAGATCATCCAGCTGGTCCGCGAACACTTTGACCTGCGTCCGTACGCGATCACCAACATGCTCGACCTGCTGCACCCGATGTACCGGGCCACCGCAGCCTACGGTCATTTTGGACGCGAGCCCTACGAGATGACCGTTGGTGGCCGGACGTTTACCGCATTCCCGTGGGAAAAAACCGACCGCGCGGCGGCTCTCAAGGATGCCGCTGGTATCTGAACCTATTTCGGGCGTATGTCATCAGACATGCGCCCAGACCAAACTGACTGACAGGAGAACACCATGAGCACTCCGGCAGAAAAACTGAAAAGCTTTGACGACTACAAAGTCCGTGATATTTCCCTGGCCGGCTGGGGCCGGAAGGAAATCAACATCGCCGAGGGCGAAATGCCCGCGCTGATGAAGCTCCGGGAGAAATACAAGGCAGAGCAGCCGCTGAAAGGCGCGAACATCATGGGCTGCATTCACATGACCATCCAGACCGCCGTGCTGATCGAGACCCTGGTGGAACTGGGCGCCAACGTGCGCTGGTCGTCCTGCAACATCTTCTCCACCCAGGACCAGGCCGCAGCCGCCATCGCCGCCCAGGGCATTCCCGTGTTTGCCTGGAAAGGCGAGACTGACGAAGAGTACGACTGGTGCCTCGAGCGCACTGTGGGTGCTGATGTGGAAGGCTGGGAGCCGAACATGATCCTGGACGACGGCGGCGACCTGACCGCCCTGCTCCACGAGAAATACCCGGAAATCCTGGCCAAGTGCCACGGGGTGACCGAAGAGACCACCACCGGCGTGCACCGCCTGCAGGAAATGCTGCGCGAGGGCACCCTGAAGGTACCGGCCATCAACGTGAATGACGCCGTGACCAAATCCAAGAACGACAACAAGTACGGTTGTCGTCACAGCCTGAACGACGCCATCAAGCGCGCCACCGACCACTTGATGTCCGGCAAGAAGGCCCTTGTGATCGGCTATGGCGACGTGGGCAAGGGCTCCGCTGCGTCCCTACGTCAGGAAGGCATGATCGTGAAGGTGACCGAGGCCGATCCGATCTGTGCCATGCAGGCGTGCATGGACGGTTTCGAAGTGGTGTCTCCGTACATTGACGGCGTGAACACCGGTACCGAAGCCGGCATCAACCGCGACCTGCTGCAGAACACCGATCTGCTGGTGACCACCACCGGCAACATGAACGTGTGTGACGCGCACATGCTCAAGGCGCTCAAGAGCGGTGCCGTGGTATGCAACATCGGCCACTTCGACAACGAGATCGATACCGCCTACATGCGCAAGAACTGGGAATGGGACGAGGTGAAGCCTCAGGTGCACATTGTCTACCGCGACAAGACCACCAACGACCACCTGATCCTGCTGTCCGAAGGCCGCCTGGTGAACCTGGGCAATGCCACGGGTCACCCGTCCCGCATCATGGACGGCTCTTTCGCCAACCAGGTGCTGGCCCAGATGTACCTGTTCGAGCGCAAGTTCGCCGACCTGCCGGAAGACGCCCGGGAAAAGGGCGTATACGTCCAGGTTCTGCCCAAGCAGCTCGACGAGGAAGTGGCCCGCGCCATGGTGGAAGGCTTTGGTGGCGTGATCACCAAGATGACCCCGGAGCAGGCCAAATACATCGGTGTACCGGTCGAAGGCCCGTACAAGCCGGAAAGCTACAAGTACTGATCGGGTAACAAGATGCAATCCCAGACACAGTTCAAGCGCCGCTTCAGCTTCGAGTTTTTCCCGCCCAAAACCGACCAGGGCAAGGAAAAACTGCAGAACGTGCGCAGCCAGCTTGCCGAGGTGAACCCGGACTTTTTCTCGGTCACCTTCGGCGCCGGCGGTTCCACCCGGGACCGCACCATTGAAACCGTGCTGAACCTGCACAAGCAGGGCATTTCCACGGCCCCGCACCTGTCGTGCGTGGGCGGCACCCGCCAGGAAATCGGCGAGCTGCTGGACCTGTACCGGGAGCATGGCATCAACCGGGTCGTCGCCCTCCGGGGCGACATGCCCTCCGGCATGGGGGCGGCCGGCGAACTGCGTTACGCCAATGAGCTGGTGGAATTCATCCGGGAGCACAGCGGAGACACCTTCAACCTGGAAGTGGCCGCCTACCCGGAATTCCACCCCCAGGCCCGCAACGCCGAGGAAGACCTGAAGAACTTCGCCCGCAAGGTACAGGCCGGCGCCAACAGCGCCATTACCCAGTACTTTTTCAATGCGGACAGCTACTTCTACTTCATCGACCGGCTGGAGAAAATGGGCGTGACCATCCCCGTGGTGCCGGGCATCATGCCCATCGTCAATTTCTCAAGCCTGGTGCGCTTCTCGGACATGTGCGGCGCGGAGATCCCACGCTGGATTCGCAAGCAGCTTGAAGCCTACGGCGACGACGCCGATTCCATCCGCAAGTTCGGAGAGGAAGTGGTCACCAACATGTGCGAGAAACTGCTCAAGGCCGGTGCCCCGGGTCTGCACTTCTACACCCTGAACCAGGCCGAGCCCAGTCTCAGCATCTGGAAAAATCTGGGAATCAGCGACCGGGAAAAGATCGCGTTCTAAGGTGTCACGGCATCCGTTCCGACGGTGAACCCCGGGGTCAGATGAAACCCTTCATCTGACCCCTTTTTTTCAAATTTAAGCCACTCACCGTAGGTTGGATTAGGTCCAAAGGACCGTAATCCAACAACTCCCCCAAGCCGCACCTCCCCCCCCAAGCATTTGATTTCCTGTGCTCATCTGCGTAATAGTCTAAAGTGTATGTGATGCAGTTCCATCAACGCTCCCCGTCCATCGCAGTCAACAGCAGTGGTGGATTCGGCTTGCCTTACCGGGCAAACGGAGCCTCATAAGAAAGAAAAGGAGAATGTATGAGCACGAAATGGCTGAAGACCCTAAGCGCCAGCCTGGCACTCACCGTTGCCGCAGGAACCGTTAGCGCAGAGACCCTGCGAGTCGTCACTGACCCGAGTTTCGTTCCGTTCGAGATGATGGACCAGGAAACCGGAGAAATGATCGGCTTCGACATGGAGATCATCCGGGAAGTCGCCGACCGTGCCGGTTTCGAAATTGATCTTAACACCATGGATTTCAACGGCATCATTCCGGCCCTGCAGACGGGCAACGTGGATATTGCCATTGCCGGTATCACCATCACGGACGAGCGTGAAGAGATTGTTGATTTCTCTGACCCGTACTACGACTCCGGTCTGCGGATCCTGGTACGCGAAGGCAACGAAGACGTCAGCGAGTTCGACGATCTGGAAGGCAAGAAAATCGGTACCAAGATCGGCAGCACCAGCTACGACTACCTGATCAAGAACCTCGACGCCGACGACGGCGTTACCCCGTACCCGGGCAGCTCCGACATGTACATGGCGCTGATGTCCCGTTCGGTGGATGCGGTGTTCTACGATGCCCCCAACGTCGGTTACTTTGCCCGCACCAAGGGCGAAGGCAAGGTGAAAACCGTGGGACCGCTGTATGAAGGCCAGCAGTATGGCATTGCCCTCAAGAGCGGCAGCGAATGGCTGGACGATGTAAACGCCGCCCTGGCCGCCATGAAGGAAGATGGTACCTACAAGACCATCTACGAGAAGTGGTTCGGCCCGATGCCGGACGACATGTAACGGCTGATGGACCCCTTCGGTCCGATTCCTGTGCCGGGGCCTGCGCGCCCCGGCAGTTCCTGACTCCAAACACTCTTCGGAGACTCTCACTGTGGAATTCCAGTTTCAGTTCGACTGGCAGGCAGCCATCGATTCCATTCCGTTTCTGCTCAAGGGTATCCCCTACACTCTGCTGATATCCTTTGGCGGTCTGCTGATCGGGTTTGTACTCGGCATCATCTTCGGGCTGCTCAGCATCAACAAGAAATGGTTCCTGCGCTGGCCGGCCACCGCCTACATCGAAATCTTCCGGGGCACCCCCATCCTGGTTCAGGTGCTGTTTATTTTCTATGGCCTGCCGGATCTGATCGGCGGCCCGATTGACCCGCTCACCGCCGGCATTGCCGCCATTGCCCTGAACTCCGGGGCCTACATTTCCGAGGTGGTTCGTGGTGGTGTGCAATCCATCGACAAGGGTCAGACCGAGGCCGGGCTGTCCCTGGGCCTGTCCCGCACCCAGACCTTCTGGTCGGTGGTCTGGCCCCAGGCCTTCCGCCGGATGATTCCGCCCCTGGGCAACCAGGCCATCGTCAGTATCAAGGACACATCCCTGTTCTCGGTCATTGGCGTCGGGGAGCTGGTGCGTCAGGGCCAGATCTACATTGCCAACACCTTCACCGCGTTCGAGGTGTATTTCGTGGTCGCGATTCTTTACCTGGCCATTACGCTGTCACTGTCCCTGATCCTCCGCCTCGTTGAGCGGCGCGGACTGGCCTCTGTCTGAAGGAACCGAAACCATGACTCAGATTGTAAAAATGAAGGGCATGAACAAGTACTTCGGCAAGCTGCATGTCCTGAAAGATATTGACCTGACCGTCGAGAAAGGCGAAGTGGTGGTGATCATTGGCGCCAGTGGCTCTGGCAAATCCACCCTCATCCGCTGCGTCAACGGCCTGGAGGAGTTCGAATCCGGCCACCTGGAGGTGGACGGTCACCCGCTGGCGCCGAAAAGCGGCAACCCGAAGGCCCTCGCGGAGATCCGCAAGGAAGTCGGCATGGTGTTCCAGCAGTTCAACCTGTTCCCTCACCTCACGGTGAAGAAAAACATCATGCTGGCGCCCCAGAAGGTCAAAAGCACCTCCCAAACCGTGGCCAACGCCACCGCCGAGCGCCTGCTGAACCGGGTGGGTATCGGCAACCAGGCCGACAAATACCCCAGCCAGCTGTCCGGCGGGCAGCAACAGCGGGTGGCCATCGCTCGGGCCCTGGCCATGGAACCACGCCTGATGCTGTTTGACGAACCCACCTCGGCCCTCGATCCGGAAATGATCGGGGAGGTGCTGGATGTCATGCGGGAACTGGCCAAGGAAGGCATGACCATGATGGTGGTCACCCACGAGATGGGCTTCGCCCGGGAGGTGGCCGACCGGGTCATCTACATCCACGAAGGCCAGATTGTGGAGCAGGGCAAGCCGGACGACGTGTTCGACAACCCGCAGAACGAACGCACCCAGGCGTTTCTGTCACGGGTGCTCGCTCACTGAGCCAAACCAGCTCGACAAAGCCTCCGCTTGCGGGGGCTTTTTTCTTGAATGCCCGCCGCCAAATCGCAACAATGCTTCCCAAAACCGTTTAACCCACCGGCGATGGTGAACTCCCCGGCCGGACAAGGATGCAGTAACCCCCATGGCCAAAGCCCCCAACAAGAAAACCACCAAAAGCTTCGAACAGACCCTCTGGGACACCGCCGACAAACTGCGCGGCACGGTGGAATCCTCCGAGTACAAGCACGTGGTGCTCAGCCTGATCTTCCTGAAATTCGTCAGCGACAAGTTCGAGGAACGCAAACAGGCATTGGTTGCCGAAGGCCAGGGCGATTATGTGGACATGGTGGAATTCTACGCCATGAAAAACGTGTTCTACCTGCCGCCCGAGGCCCGCTGGAGCCATATTCGCAAGCACGCCAAACAAAACGACATCGCCCTGAAAATCGACACGGCGCTGTCCACCATCGAGAAAACCAACAAGTCCCTGCGCGGCGCCCTGCCGGACAACTACTTCTCCCGCCTGGGCATCGATGTGAGCAAACTGGCGGCGCTGATCGACTCCATCGACAACATCGACACCGTTGAAGACCGGGAACAGGACGTGGTCGGCCGGGTGTACGAGTACTTCCTGGGCAAGTTCGCCGCCACCGAGGGCAAGGGCGGCGGCGAGTTCTACACGCCCAAGTGCGTGGTGAACCTGCTGGCCGAGATGATCGAGCCGTTTCAGGGCAAGATCTACGACCCCTGCTGCGGCTCCGGCGGCATGTTCGTACAGTCCATCAAGTTTGTGGAAAGCCACCAGGGCAACCAGAAAGACATCTCCATCTACGGCCAGGAATACACCGCCACCACCTACAAGCTGGCCAAAATGAACCTGGCCATTCGCGGCATAGCGGGCAACCTGGGCGACGTACCGGCCGACAGCTTCTTCAAGGACCAGCACCCGGACCTGAAGGCCGACTTCATTCTGGCCAACCCGCCGTTCAACATGGACCAATGGCGCGCCCCGGACGAACTCACCGACGACCCCCGCTGGGCCGGCTACGAGGTACCGCCCACCGGCAACGCGAACTACGCCTGGATTTTGCACATGATCGCCAAGCTGTCCGAACACGGCACCGCCGGGTTTGTGATGGCCAACGGCTCCATGTCCACCAACACCAAGGGCGAAGGCGCCATCCGCCAGAAGATCATCGAGAACGACCTGGTGGACTGCATGATCGCCCTGCCCGGCCAGTTGTTCTACACAACCCAGATCCCCGTGTGCCTGTGGTTCCTCACCAAGAACAAGAAGGCCCAGACCATCCCCGGCCACAGCGACAGCAACCACCGCAACCGGGAAGGCGAAACCCTGTTCATCGATGCCCGCAACATGGGCAGCATGATCAGCCGCATCCACAAAGAACTCACCCCCGACGACATCGCCCACATCGCCCGCACCTACCACGCCTGGCGCGGTGAGGCGAAAGACGGTGATTACGAGGACGTACCCGGCTTCTGCAAGGCCGTCACCATTGAGGACATCAAGGCCAACGACTACGTGCTCACCCCCGGCCGCTACGTGGGTGCAGCGGAGATTGAGGACGACGGCGTGCCGTTTGAAGTGAAAATGGCAGAGCTGAGCCAGACGCTGTATCGGCAGATGGCTGAGGGGGAGAAGCTGGATGCGGTGATTCGGGGGAATCTGGAGGGGTTGGGTTATGGGGAGTGAGTGGACAGAGCTTCCTTTGGAAAAGTGCATGGAAGCAATAATCGACTACCGCGGTAAAACTCCAAAGAAAACGTCGTCAGGTATTCCGCTGATTACCGCCAAGATCATAAAAGGTGGCTCTATTGAGCCAACGTCAGAATATATTGCCGAAGAAGACTATAAGTCTTGGATGCGGCGGGGAATTCCCGAGCCTGGCGACATAGTGATGACCACAGAGGCTCCCCTCGGAGAGGTAGCTCAGTTAGACGGTCGGAAAATTGCTCTCGCACAAAGAGTTATAACTTTGCGAGGTAAGTCTGGGCTTCTTGACAATACTTTTTTGAAATACCTCATTTCTTCGCAAGATGTGCAGCATCAACTTGAGGGACGGGCGACGGGAACGACAGTTAAGGGGATAAAACAATCTGAACTAAGGAAAATCACGCTCAAGTTTCCAAGTTTCCGTACGCAAAGGCAGATTGCGCTAATCCTAGGGACACTTGACGACAAAATCGCCCTAAACCACCAAATCAACGCCACCCTCGAATCCATGGCCCAGGCCCTGTTCAAAAGCTGGTTCGTGGACTTCGACCCGGTGATCGACAACGCCCTGGCCGCCGGCAACCCAATCCCCGAAGCCCTGCAGGCCCGCGCCGACGCCAGAGCCGCCCTCGGCGACCAGCGCAACCCCCTGCCCGACCACATCCGCCAGCAGTTCCCGGACCGGTTTGTGCTGACGGAGGAGATGGGGTGGGTGCCGGAGGGGTGGACGATCAGCACCATTGGCGAAGAGGTGGAGATCACTGGCGGCGGCACGCCGAGCACCAAGAATCCGGACTTCTGGGACGACGGAGTACACCCTTTCTGCACACCCAGAGACATGTCCCAACTGAAATCGCTGGTGCTGATGGATACCGAAAGACACCTGACCGATGCCGGCGTCCGGAAAATTTCGTCGGGCCAACTTCCGAAGGGCACGGTGCTGATGTCCTCCAGAGCGCCGATTGGCTACCTGGCCATCAGCGACATCCCGATTTCCGTCAATCAGGGCATCATTGCCATGCTCCCCAACCAGAACTACGGGCCGGTTTATCTGTTGTGCTGGTCGAAAACCAATATGAACCAGATTACAGACCGGGCCAATGGCAGCACCTTTCAGGAAATCAGCAAAAAGAACTTCCGCCCGATTCCGTTTCTGGTGCCCGGAAAAGGGATACTGGAGGCGTTCAACGAGAAAGCGGAGGCGATTTATTCGCGAATCCTGCTCACTTCCGAGCAAACGGATGCATTGACGAAGCTCCGCGACACTCTCCTCCCCAAACTCCTCTCCGGCGAATTGCGAATTCCAGAGGCAAAAGCAGAAGTTTCGGAAGCTCTGTAGAACAGCGACCATTCCAAAGCGAAAAATCCGGGCCGGAAACGCAGACCGGTCCAGAGTTCCGGTTTTGACAAACCCAAAATTTGCATTATTGTGACTGAAATACTGCACATTTTTTGTGCATTTATTTGAACAGAATATTCGTGCTTTTTTTCCAAGAGAGGGCTCGTCATGAAAACTCACGCCATCCTGGCGGAGAAATCCGTCAGCATCTCTGCGTTACGCAACAATCCTGCGCAGTATTTTGGCGATCAGCCCGTTGCCGTTCTGAGCCACAACAAGCCCGCAGGCTACGTGCTTGGCGCGGAACTGTTTGAGGAAATGATGAAGCTGATTGGCGACAAGGAAGGCGCCCGCGCATTCCGCGGCCGCTTCCGGCCATCCGGGGCAGAGTTGGCTGAGTACTGTAAGAACAGCGCCAAAGCCCTGGAAGACGCCAAACCAGAGGATCTCGTGGAAGACTTCGGAGAATACAAATCAACGGGGCGGCACCCTCGGAGATAACTTCCTGTCAACGTAATACTCGTAGAGCTCAGTCAGTGTTTTCTCTGGATTATCCGTCAGCACTGCCCGCTGCTCACTGAATCGCACAATGGTTTCACGGGGTCGGATCAGTTCCCGGAACAGGCCTTTGTGCAACCCATACTCCCGATCATTGTCACCAAACTCGCCGATCTGGTCTTGGAGCATCGTCTGCACTCTGCACAACTCAGCATCCAGATTCGCCATGGTTTTGAGGTACACCGCCCGGTCCAGCTCTTCAAAAAACTGGGTAATACGAGCATGTTTTTTCCGAAGCAGTTTAAAGCCCAGGTAGCGGGTTTTTGGCGCCCACAGCAAAATACCGACGTTGGCGAACTCGCCCGTCTCGATATAAGGCATAAACCGCACGATGGCGTATTGGCACGCTATTCTTTTCATCGGTAAGTCCGCTATTCTCGTTTTGAGGAAGCACGGATTAGATCCTTCCATTTTATTTCACTACTGATCCCCCGACCGTGTTCAGTAAGAGCTAACCCCATGAAACATAAACTCCGTCTTATTTCATCGCAAATCGAAGGAAGCAATAACAGGGCCTCAGAAAGGACACAGTAAGAAACCCATGATCCGCCTCCACTGCACCAAGAAACTGCTGGCAAAACTGCCACTGCACGCATCCGGTAGCCTCAAGCGCAAGCGACCGCTGCCATATGCCGCCAATGATGAGCCTGAAAGCCTGCTCAGCGGCTGGCACGCCAACCTGCTCACCATCCAGCGCCGCAACTGCGTGTTGTTCGTTCACAACAGCACCCGCTTTCCGGTGCTGGCCACCTGCCTGACCAAGCCGGACTTTGCGGAGCTGGACTGGTGGTTTCAGGATTCGCTGATGAACACGCTGCTCAAATCCGGTGCGAATGAGGTACAAATGAACGCGGCCGAAGGTGCCCTCGCAGAACTGGTTTGCGACTCGGAATGCGACCGTTCCGTGCAGGCAACCATGAACCGGATGGGGCAGGATCTGGAGTATCAAATCTGGCATGACCGGCTTCCGATCAGCGACCTGGCACCCTACAGAACCGGAGCGTGGTTAGCGGACAGGCCCTGCACGATTAAGGGCATCAAAGGCTGGATCTGGCCGCAGCGGGAGATGTTGGCGTTGTTAGAAAGGGTAAATCTCTGTAATTAGAGCAGCGCCTCAAACTCCCTGAGTTTGGAAACGGTCTGGGGCAACTGCTGTTTTTGCAGCACTGAGAGAAATTCTTCCACATTCAGTGCGGGGTTCTTGAGGTCCAAGCGCTGCTGTCGGATTTCGTAACAGCAAACCGAGGGTGCCATATCAATCTGATAGAAAATGAAATCGTCGGGGTGCAGGGTTTCGATACCATAGGGCGACAAAGCGGGCTCCGGGAAATCCTTCTGGTTGAAAGTAATGATCGCATCTGCATTGGCCCGAATCGCTGCAGCTAGAACGTGGCGATCATCCGGATCGGGTAAATTTAATGACTCGATCAACGACTCATATCCGGTAACTTTGGCATCCCGGACATAAAGATCCATCAGGTCTCTGGTCCGCTCAAGCCGATCTTCGGAGTGCTTGCCCTGTCGGAGCACCGCTCTGATCCACTCCCGGTGAATATCATCCGTCCAATGTGCCTTGAAGAGATCCGTGAGCGCCAGCCGCATTAACGTGTCCCGCAGAGGCGCGGGATAGAGAACGCAGGCATCGTAAACCACGGTAAATTTGCTCATCGGCGCTCAGTATCCCATGCCCTCACTCTGGGACAGCGCAGTTAACTCTGCCAGCGTTTCACGCCTTTGTCGGTCGATACTCTCTTTGTAGGTGAGTACATCGGTCAGCAAGACCCGCCTGTGAGCACCGACTTTGCGGAACGGGATATCTCCCTTTTCGAGCAGGCCAACGAGATATGGACGACTAACGTTGAGCAAATTGGCCGCCTCCTGCGTGCTCAATTCCTGATGATGAGGTATCAGGCTGATGGCATTCCCACGGGACATCTCCGAGAGCACATCCAGAAGAATCTGGATCACATGGCCCGGTAACACCAGCTCGTCGGTTTCACCATTGCTACCCCGCAAGGACATCTGAACCCGATCAGCGTTCGCGTACTTCGATAACGTCCGGCTGGATATTTTTGCCTGTTCCATCTCTGCCTGAGTCGGCAAATGGACTACTTTCTGGGCCGTCATGGCATTCATCTCCACGAAATTCCGGGTTAGAAGTATTGACCTAGACTTTACCACAAACGAAACAACCGAAAGTAGTGAAATATTCGAAACAGATTGTGCCTTCAAAGGGTCGCAGTGATTTGCATAAATATACCCGCCAGCAGAACAACCACGAGCGTTCCGTACATCGACAACACAGGCACCAGGCACCAAGCTTGCCAGGACCTCGGCAGCGAAATATATGGGTCACCCAACATGGATGCACGCTTGTGGCAGAAACGAGACGAACAATTACGGAAAACGAGGAACGCAAAGACATGACTGCATCTGACGAAGCGGCCAACAAGCGCTTCTGACCAGATCTCGCCGACACCGGAAAGACTGCCAGAACGTGTCGAGACTCGTTGTTCTATTTTTTTTGCATAGCGAAAGCCCGTGGTCACGGTCACAAAGATGAACAACAGGCTTAGCAAAATGCCCCCTGCAACCACATACGCTGCGCAGATTCGCCATTCCTCACTCACGGTTGCGCGTCCCAACTCCAAAGACGAGCTGCCTCTGACCAATTGCCTGTCCAGGCCTCATTTCGTAGATTGAATCATCAGATTGGTGGCCAAGGTGATCATGACTGCGAGATACATAAGTAGCATTGGCGTTATGACCCAGGCCTGCCACTTTCGCGGCAATGGCACGGCCGGATCGCCCAGTAAAGACGCGCGTTGCTGGAAAAACGGATAGGGAATCGCGCGGAACATCAGATAGGCAAAAACATTGCTGCTTCTCATCAATCGCCCGATGAGCTTTCCTTGCCAAATGTACCTTGCGGCTGAAATACCTCCTCTTTCAGTCGCGACAAGATCTTCTATTAAAGATACATAGCGGAACCCAATAGTAATTATGACAAGCAACGGTATAAGACCAACAAAAAGACTAAAGTACCCTATGTGGGCAAGCACATAGGTCAGTTGGTCACTCATCGCTCCGAACCTCGTAAACCAATTGGCCTGCACCGGCCCCTGCATCACCCATGATTTTTCCGCCTGCCGCACCACCGATACCGGCAGCGATAATTCCGCAGGCCACACCGCCTATCCCACCCGTGCCAATGCCCACCACTGTACACAAAACAGGCGCTATTGAAGCTCCCACGGCACCACCAATGGCAGAACCCGCAAATCGTCCGGACTCGACGTAGGCCACTTGCTCGCACTCATTCGCTCGCCCAGTCGAACACGCTTCGTAAATCTTGTACCCAGCCAGCCCAGCATCCAATGCAACAACCAATCGCCCGCCATGCTCCACAAACCGTGCAGCGCCTGCCGCTTTTGAATAGTGTGCTCCATAGCCCGGAATCGGCCCGACGCCCGCTTCTTTCCAGTGATGAACCGTGCCTTTGGTTGAAAGCCCCAGGGCCCTCTTCAACTTGGGATTGTCATCGAGCGAAAGACCTTTCCGCGCCATATTCCCAAGGGCGAAATCCAGTTTGGTGAATAAGGCTCGGCGTTGCTCGTAAAATTCCGGAACGTTCAGCCTACCGTGTTTTCTGAAGGTATTCTGATACAGCGCCTCAATATCCTTCAGAGTCATATTGATGCTCTTGATCTGCTGGCCAATCATCGCCGCGCCTGCACCCATCCCGGTCGCCGCATTCGCCGTCATCAGTTCCAGAAGGTCGTAATGATCCACGATGAACTGAGCCTCCTGCTCGCTCAGTTGTCGCACCTCTTGATTCACTTGGGCCGCCACGGTCATCAGGTCATTTTCTTCGACCGTGCATTCCAGGCTTTCAGGATCGGCAATAACGATCATTTCTCCTGGCAAAACTCGGTTGCCTAGCCCCGGGTTCAGACGCTCAAAATTGTCAGGTTTCGCAGATGCATCACCATAAAGCCGAGACAACAGCTCGTTACGGCTCATGGGTTCGCGAACGACATGGAATCCTGGCTCACTCAGATCCCGATTATCATCGGCATCAGGATGACTGGTGTTTAACGTTCTATTTGTTCCGGGCGAAGTCGCGGATAATGAGTTGGTCGGAGAAGCCAAAGATTCAGCCTTGCCTATCGGGTTCAACTTTTCTGGCGTCGCCCGAACAGGCTCACCGGAAGTCGCGGGAGCTTTTGCCGCTCTTGGAGTAGGAGTAGTGGGAGATACCCCCGAAAACGGCGCCGGCGTGTGAGTATCACCAATCAGCACAGACCCGGAACCAATCGTCACACCACCGCAGGAAATGGCACCACCGGTCACGGCGGCCGGTTTGCCATTGATCATGACCGTGGCAGAACCACCGGTGATGGTCCGGGGATGGGGTGAATGCTTCGGTTTGGAATGAGGTGCCAGCGGGTCGCCCACGCGGGCAGCGGGCTTGCCGTCAATCAGCACATCCGGGGAGCCAGCAATTACCGGCGTGGGCGGGAAACCTTCGTGGTCGGAGCCGAGGTCTCCGAGCAGAACAATGGCTTTACTCATGTCGCATCCTTTGCGTTTTGCTGAGCCATCCTGGCTCTGTGAGTGAACAGGCGCAGTTTATACGCAAGCGCCCGCCCGGCCAAATTCTGCGATTTCAGAGTGAGATGCCGTCGGGCGGGCAAAAAATGGCTACAATCAGGTAACATGCTAATAAACCATGCGGATTCAGCCAGTCCGGGACGCCAGATCACGCAGTAAGGATAGGGAATGCCCAAGTTCACCGAGGACAAACTGGAACAGGCCATTATCGCCCTGTTGGGTGAACAGGGGTTTCCGCATACGCCGGGCCCTTCCCTTTCACGTCCACCAAACGACGTTCTTATCCGTGACGACCTGCGGTCTTTCCTTGCCAGCCGTTACGCCCAGGACGGCATCACCGAGCATGAGATCAGCACCATCATCAATCGGCTGGACGCCCTCTCTGCCTCGGATCTTTACGCCTCCAACAAGACCATCCACAAGTGGGTGGCCGACGGCTTCCTGCTGAAGCGGGAAGACCACACCCGGAAAGATCTCTACATTCAACTGATCGATTACGCAGGGCTTCCGGAGCAGCGGGAACCAGGACACGGCGAGGTGGATACGCTCATTGCGGATGATGCCGAGGGCTACCGCACCGGCGGCAATATCTACCGGGTGGTTAACCAGTTGGAGATTGACGGGCTGGAGAAGCGCATTCCCGATGCCATTCTGTACATCAACGGCCTGCCGCTGGTGGTGTTCGAGTTCAAAAGCGCCACCCGCGAGAACGCCACTATCCACGATGCCTGGAAGCAGCTCACCGTTCGCTACGCCCGGGATATTCCGGAGCTGATGAAGTACAACGCCCTGTGCGTGATCAGCGATGGGGTGAACTCTCGACTGGGTTCGCTGTTCGCGCCCTACGAGTACTTCTATACCTGGCGCAAAGTGACCGGTAACGAAACCATCGAGCAGGACGGCATTAACGCACTGCACACCATGATTCAGGGGTTGTTTGATCACACCCGGTTGCGGGAGGTGATCCGGCATTTCATCTATTTTCCGGACAAATCCCACCGGGAGGAAAAGATCGTTTGCCGCTACCCTCAGTTCTACGCCGCCGGCAAGCTGTTTCGGAATATTCTGGAACACCGAAAACCGGAGGGAGACGGTAAGGGCGGCACCTACTTCGGGGCAACCGGCTGCGGCAAGAGCTTTACCATGCTGTTTCTCACCCGACTGCTGATGAAAAGTGTGGACTTTGAAAGCCCTACCATTGTACTGATCACCGACCGAACGGATCTGGACGACCAACTCTCCGGCCAGTTCACCAACGCCAAGGAATACATTGGCGACCAGACGGTGATCAGCGTGGAGAGCCGAAGCCACCTTCGGGAGCTTTTGAAGGGCCGCACCAGTGGCGGGGTGTTTCTGACCACGATCCACAAATTCACCGAAGACACCGAGCTGCTGACGGATCGCTACAACGTGATCTGCATTTCCGACGAAGCCCACCGCAGCCAGATCAACCTGGACCAGAAAGTCCGGGTGACCGAAAACGGCGTCCGGCGCAGTTACGGCTTTGCCAAATACCTCCACGACTCCCTGCCCAACGCCACCTATGTGGGCTTCACCGGCACACCGATCGACGCCACACTGGATGTGTTTGGCGAGGTGGTGGACAGCTACACCATGACCGAATCGGTCAAGGACGAGATCACCGTTCCCATCGTTTACGAAGGCCGCGCGGCCAAGGTGATTCTGGACAACGAGAAACTGCAGGAAATCGAGGCCTACTACGACCAGTGTGCGGAAGACGGTGCCAGCGAGTACCAGATTGAGGAGAGCAAAAAAGCCAGCGCCAACATGAGCATTATCCTGGGCGATCCGGACCGGTTGCGGACGCTGGCGAAAGATTTTGTTCATCACTACGAGCAGCGCGTAGAGGAAGGCGCCACCGTCAAGGGCAAGGCCATGTTCGTGTGCAGCAATCGCTCTATTGCCTACCAATTCTGGCAGGAACTGATTGCACTTCGGCCCCAGTGGAACGAGGTGTTGGTGTGCGAGCCCGGCGCCCGGCTTTCTGACAAAGACCGGAAAGAAATCAAGCCCATAGAGCGGGTGAAACTGATCATGACCCGGGGCAAGGATGACCCCAAGCCGCTCTGGGACATGCTGGGCACCCAGGAATTCCGTAAGGAGCTGGACCGCCAGTTCAAGAACCCGAAATCCAACTTCAAGATTGCCGTTGTGGTGGATATGTGGCTAACCGGTTTTGATGTGCCGTTTCTCGATACCCTCTACATCGACAAGCCCATTCAGCGCCACAACCTGATCCAGACCATTTCACGGGTCAACCGCAAATTCGAGGGTAAGCACAAAGGTCTGGTGGTGGACTACATCGGCATCAAGAAGCAGATGAACCTGGCCTTGGCCCACTACAACAAGGCGGACCAGCAAAATATCGAGGAGATCGAGCAATCCATCATTGTGGTGAAGGATCACCTGGACCTTCTGAACAAGCTGTTTCACAAGTTCGACGCACGCGGTTACTTCAAGGGTAGCCCGTTGGAGCAGCTTAATTGCTTGAATCAGGCCGCCGAGTTCGCCCAACTTACCGACAAGATTGAAAAGCGCTTTATGGCGCTGGTGAAGCGCCTGAAGGCGGCCTATGACATCTGCAGCGGCTCGGAGGGGGTCACGCAGGCCGAGCGGGATCGCATCCACTTTTATCTGGCCGTTCGCTCCATAGTGTTCAAACTGACCCGGGGCCACGCCCCGGACACCGCCCAGATAAACGCGAAAGTGAGGGAGATGATGACCGAAGCCCTGAAAGCCGACGGCGTGGAGGAAGTGTTCAAGCTGGGTGAGGACGGTGCCGAGGCGCGCAACATTTTCGACGATGACTACCTGGCCAAGATCGAGAAGATCAAACTGCCCAACACCAAGATCAAGCTGCTTCAGCAACTGCTGGCGAAAGCCATCGAGGATTTCAAACGGGTGAACAAGGCCCGGGGCGTGGATTTCAGCAAGCAGTTGCAGAGCCTGGTGGAAAAGTACAATGAGCGCAAAGAAGTCGATGTGCTACGCGGAGAGGTGGTCGAAGATTTTACCAATGAGATCATCGATCGGTATCTGGTAATGATCCAGAACTTGAAGCAGGAGGTGGGGTCGTTTGCCGATATTGGCATAGACCTGGAGGTCAAAGCCTTCTACGACATCCTCAAAGACCTTGCCACAAAATACGACTTCACCTACCCGGAAGAGAAACTGGTTCCCCTCGCCGAGGCGGTCAAATCCGTGGTGGACGACAAAGTGAAGTACACCGACTGGAACCAGCGTGATGACATCAAGGCGGAACTGAAAGTAGACCTCATCCTTCTGTTAGGAAAGCATGGCTATCCACCCGTGGACCGGGACGAGGTCTACAAGGAAATCTTTGAGCAGGCGGAGAACTTCAAAAAATATCGCCCTTCCGTTCTATAGCAACTGGCGGGTGGCCTCGTATTCACGCTCAATCTTGGCGTGAGAGTCATCCGCCAGAAACCTCGCAATCTTCTTGCCCAGCAGGGGCACATCACAACGCACGTTCAGGGTTACCCGATTGGTACAGGTCTCGCCCTGCTCCCGCAGTTGCATCATGCCCTGGATCTTCGCAGGCACGCCCTCGATGCGTACCCGGAACTCGCAGTGCCATTCGCCGTCGCTCTTGCGAAACCAGTGCTCTTCCTGACGCACCTGGTTCCACTCACGATGGAAACTGGCCAGTACGCCCGGAACCGCCAGTGAGCTGGTCACTTCCCGCTCGATCACCAGTTTGCCTGAGGATTCATCACGGGCCCGTTCAGCGACACGCACGTTGCGGGCCCCCAGCTGCGCATTCTTTTCGTGGATGTGAGATTCATCAAAAAATGCGCCGAGCACCCGGTCCAGCCGGGCGTTGTAGGGGTGTTCAAACTCCAGTTCCATCAGCGACTCCTCGTTGTTTTCAGGGAATTCTGCGATGGCCTGCCTCCAGCGGCATTGGCCGCCCGGTCGCACCCGGATGGCACGGTGGCCAGCACGCGCTGTTAACTGTAATATCCGCATAGGTTAACCGCCGATTTTCCAGAACCGACCGTCTGACGGAGATTTAACATGCGCAATGCCGACCTTGTGGCACGTGGCCTCAAGTCCGTGTGGCACCCCTGCACCCAGATGAAAGACCACGAAAAAACCCTGCCCCTGGTGCCGATCAAACGGGGCGAGGGCGTCTGGCTGGAGGATTTCGAGGGTAACCGGTTTATCGACGCGGTCAGCTCCTGGTGGGTCAACCTCTTCGGCCATGCCAACCCGAGAATCAACGCTGCCATCCAGAAGCAGATCGGCGAGCTGGAGCACGTCATACTCGCCGGATTCACCCACGAACCGGTGGTAAGCCTGTCCGAGCGCCTGATTGAAGTGACGCCGGACGGCCTCAACAAATGCTTCTACGCCGACAACGGCTCCTCGGCCATCGAAGCGGCCCTGAAAATGAGCTTTCACTACTGGAAGAACCAGGGCAAACCCGGCAAGAAGAACTTCGTGAATCTGAGCAACAGCTACCACGGAGAAACCCTGGGCGCCCTGGCCCTGGGCGATGTCTCCCTGTACAAGGACACCTACCAGCCCCTGCTGATGGAGGTGCTCACCGCGCCCTCCCCCGACGCCTTCAACAAAGAAACCGGCGAAACCGACGAGGCCTACGCCCTGCGCCAGTTCGAGGCGATGGACAAGCTGCTGGCCGAGAAACACGACGAAATCTGTGCCGTGGTGGTGGAGCCCCTGATCCAGTGCGCAGGTGGAATGCGCATGCACCACCCGATCTACCACACCAAACTTCGTGAGGCCTGCGACCGCTACGGCGTGCATCTGATCGCCGACGAAATCGCGGTCGGATTCGGCCGCACAGGCACCCTGTTCGCCTGCGAGCAGTCCGGCATTACCCCGGACTTCATGTGCCTGTCCAAGGGTCTGACCGCCGGCTACCTGCCGCTGTCGGTGGTGCTGACCACCGACCAGGTGTACGACGCCTTCTACGACGACTACGAAACCCTCAAGGCTTTCCTCCACAGCCACAGCTACACCGGCAATCCCATCGGCTGTGCGGTGGCCCTGGCCACCCTGGACATCTTTCGGGACGACAACGTGATCGAGAGCAACCGGCAACTCTCCGCCTGCATGGCCGAGTCCGTTGCCCACCTGGCCGATCATCCGCACGTGGGCGACATCCGCCAGCACGGCATGACCCTGGCCGTGGAAATGGTGAAAGACAAAGCCTCGAAAACGCTGTTCCCCTGGCAGGAACGCCGCGGTATCCGCGTGTATCAGCACGCCCTCACCCGCCAGGCCTTGCTTCGCCCCCTGGGTAATGTGGTTTACTTCATGCCGCCTTACGTGATCACCGAGGAGCAGATCCGCCACCTGGCCCAGGTAGCAACGGAAGGCATCGAGATCGCGGTCCGCGACTGAGGGCCGCCGGAACGTCAGCCCTCACCGCGTCGAGAGAACCGCCCATGCGCGTACCCCGGATTTACACCGACACTGCCCTCGCCGAGGGCGCCACTGCCGACCTGGACGACAACGCTGCCCAGCATGTCGGTCGGGTCCTGCGCATGCAGCCGGGGCAGGAACTACAGCTGTTCAACGGCGATGGCAACGACTACCCGGCCACCATCACCGCCGCCAGCAAAAAGCACGTGGAAGTCCGGGTGGGCAGCCCCCGGGCCAATCCCACCGAGTCCCATCTGGAGATTGTGCTGGGCCAGACCCTCTCCAAGGGCGACCGCATGGACTACGCGGTACAGAAGGCCGTGGAAATGGGTGTCACCCGCATCGTGCCCCTCACCACCGAACGCTGCGACGTAAAACTCAAGGGCGACCGCGAGGACAAACGCCTGCGTCACTGGCAATCGGTGGCCGTCAGCGCCGCTGAACAGTGCGGCCGGGCCCGGGTGCCGGATATCCTGCCGGTCATGAGCGTCTCCGAATGGCTGGAACACACCCGTGACTGCGACGTACGCCTGGTGCTGCACCACCGCACCGAACACGCCCTGAAAGCCATCATCCCACCCCAGCGCCTGGCCCTGATGATCGGCCCCGAGGGCGGCCTGACCCCGGAGGAAATCACCCAGGCCGAACAGGAAGGCTTCCTCCCCGTTGCCCTCGGCCCCCGCGTCCTGCGAACCGAAACCGCCCCGGTGGCCGCCATGGCCCTGTGCCAGTACCTCTGGGGCGACATCGGCGGCTGACCCACAACGACCGTACCGCCGTCTCACGCCGGCACCCAAGTCATTGACATAACGGGGGCCCCACAACATCATCCTGTTCAACCAAAACGTGGCAGCTAGCGATTTCAACCGCCCCGAAGAGGGCCTGCGCTGAAGTTTGCTCGAGCGGACGGGCAGGTTCTTGTGAAACCGTGCGGAGCCATGGGTGGAGTGCGAAGCACTGCACGGGCAAGCCAAGGATGGCTTGCCCAGGACCTTTGGCGCGACGCAGGAGCAATTAGCGCCAAAGGGCGGAGCCGAGCGTACACGGATGTATTCACAGCGTGTTTCACAAGAACCTGCCCGTCCGCTCAGACTCCAGAAGACAAAACAACATTGAAACTGCGAGTATCAGGATGACAAGCCTGCTAAGTACCCAAGAATTCTGGCAATACCTCAGCATCCCGCTGATTGCCGCCCTGATCGGCTGGACCACTAACTGGCTCGCGATCAAGATGACCTTCTACCCGCTGGAATTTATCGGCAAGCCGCCCCTGCTGGGCTGGCAGGGCATCATCCCCTCCAAGGCCCGGAAAATGGCCGCCATCAGCGTTGATGCCACCATCTCCAAGATCGGTACCGTGCGCGAGATCTTCCAGCAGATCGACCCAAAAGTACTGGCGGCGCACATCGTCCACAACGTCGATCCGCGCATTGAGGAATACGTGGACGAAATGATGCTGCGGGAATACCCCACGTTCTGGGAGAACCTGCCCTCGTCTGCCCGCAACATGGTCTACGACCGGGTCCGCAAGTCCACGCCGCAACTGGTGGACAACCTCGTTGAGGACATTTCTGACAACATCGAAGACCTGCTCGACATCAAAGGTATGGTCATCGAGCGCCTGGCCAGTGACAAACAGCTGCTGAACCGGATTTTCATCGAATGCGGCGAGGTGGAGTTTCGCTTCATCATCAACTCCGGCCTGTATTTCGGGTTCCTGTTCGGCCTGATCCAGATGGCGGTCTGGTATGTGTACCCGAGCTGGTGGGTGCTGCCGTTCTTCGGCCTGCTGGTGGGCTGGGCCACCAACTGGATTGCCCTGAACGTGATCTTCCGCCCGCTGCATCCGAAAAAGGTCGGCCCTTTCAAGGTGCAGGGCCTGTTTCTGAAGCGCCAGCCAGCAGTGGCCGAATCCTTCTGCCACATTGTGACCCACGAAATCCTCACCGTGGGCAACATTATCAACGCCATACTTGGCGGGCCCAGGGGCGACCGGGCCCGCAACATGGTGAAGAAGCACATCAAGCCCCTGGTGGACGAGACCGCGGGCATGGGCAAGGCCCTGACCCAGATGGCCTTCGGGCCCACAGGATTTGCCACTTTGAAGAATCAGGTCGGGGAAAAGGCCATCGAGATCTCGCAGACCTCCTTCAACAACCCTGTGTTCGAAAAGGACCGGGCCCAGGCGGTCGAGTCGATCATGGTGGAGCGCATGATCGCGCTCTCTTCTGAAGAGTTTCAGGACCTGCTCCGGCCCTGTTTCCAGGAAGACGAGATCAAACTGATCCTGGTGGGCGCTTTCCTCGGTTTTGCCGCCGGTGTCTGCCAGCTGGTGTTCGTCTTCGGCGAGTCCTTCTTCTAGATTTTTGACACCGGATTCCCGGGTTGAGCCTGTGCAAGAATGCGTCGTACCTCTATACTCATGAAAACGGAGGTTCACAACTTCGAGCAGGCTTGACCCGGAGGCAACGGATGCCAGGTTTTCTCTCCTGGATTTCAGGATTATTTTCATCACCCCAGCCCGCACCACCCACACCGGAAGTGCGCCTGTTCAACCCCTCTCCACTGAATCCGGAAATCGATTCCCCAGACCGGGCGGCCGACCTCACCCGACAACTGGAAGACCACCTTTTCTGCTGGCTGCTCGACTGCGAACCCACCGCCTTGCAGGCCGACCCTGCCGGGCTGGAAGAGGTTCTGGCAGAACTCGGGCGCCGCTTGCACAGCCAGGCCATGGAAGAGCTGCCAAGACAACCCATGAGCCTGCCGATGCTGATGCGGGCCCTGTCGGACGACTCCACCGACCGCCATAAACTCACCGACATCATTCTCCGGGACCCGTCCCTGACCGACCAGCTCCTGCAGATTGCCAACAGCCCGTATTTCCGGCCTGGCGACCACGTCATTGAATCGGTCGACCAGGCGGTGTTTGTGCTGGGTGTGGAGGGCATCCGTAACGTCATATCGGCCGCCGTTATGCGCCCGATGATGGCTGCCAGAAACAGCCGGGAAGCGCTTTTCGGCCAACGTTCCTGGCGCTGGGGACTGACCTGCGCCCGGGCTGCGGAGCTCATCGCCAAGATCCAGCATGAAGACACCAGCGCCCACTTCATGGTGGGGCTACTGCCTTCTCTGGCTTACATTACCGTCCGGCGGGAGCTGCAGCGTATCTGCCGCACCAATACAGGCAACAGAGAGCCGGAGCCGGCGCTGATTCGCCATGCCCTGGCGCGGTACCAGTGGGCCACCTGCCAGACCATTGCCAATGAATGGAATCTGCCGCCGAAGTACCACGCCTATCTGCTGGCCGCCGAGCGCCCTGTTCCCCTGTCGCGGCACACCCCTCTGACCGATGGCATGGTGATCGGAACCCGTGAGGTACTCAGGCATGCCCACCAGCGGAACCTCGCCGAAGAGGATCTGCCCACCGTATTGCGCCTGACCCCCGAACAGATCAGTAACGTGCGGCGGGCACTGCAGGTCATGCTGCGGGAAGGTGGTCGGTCAAACGTCCGAAGTTGAGGCCGCTTCTGTTCGAGCCTCGGTATTGTCTGGCCGTTCGGCACGGTGGCCGCGCAGGAGATCAGCGAAGCTGCGGCTCTCGTCGCCGCGCCGGATGCTGACCAGTTCCTCGGGAATCACCCGGGGCAGCCGGTCCACGACCCGGTCCTCATCGTTACGCACCACCCGCAACACCTCACCCACCGTAATCAGATCCAGCGAGCGTCCCGGGGCAAGTCGATCCCCGTTGCGCCCGGCCAGGATCAGCAGGCCTGAGCGGATCAGCTTGTCGCTGAGGGCCCGGGTCACTTCTCCGGGCACATTGAGAGACTGCTCCAGGACTTCCTGCTGCGGCGGCGGCCCGCCCTCGCTGAACGGCTTGGCAACCAGCCACATCATCGCCAGGGCCACACGTTCCTGCAGCTCCGGCGCCAGTTGCACCTGCTGCCGCTTGGCCACCGAGCCCGGATTCTGCAGGTAAAACGCGAGACTTGCGCCAAGCAGCAGGATCATCCAGTTGAGATAGATCCAGATCAGCAGAATGATACCAATGGCGAAACTCGAGTAGATGGCCGCGTACTTGGCCGAACCGGCCACGAACGAGGCAAACAGCATACCGGCTGCCTGCCAGGACACACCCGCCACCAGACCGCCAATAAAGGCGTAGCGCAGTTTCACCCGGGTGTTGGGCATGAACACATACACGAAGGTGAACGCCCCCACCACCAGGAAGAACGGGGTAAAGCGGCTGACCACCAGAATCAGCGAGCCAAACGGCTCGATTTCCATGAGTGTCTGGACAATGGTCGATGAAAAGATCGTGGCGCTGACACCGATGGCCGAAACCATCAGCAGCGGTCCCACCATGATCACGCTCAGGTAGTTGCTGAACCGCTGCGCCATGGAACGCATGTCCGGCACCCGCCAGATCATGTTGAACGACCGCTCGATTTTCTGGACCAGGGCGATCACGGTGTACACCAGCAGGGCCAGGCCTACAGAACCCAGCACCCCCACCTTCATGTTGTCAACAAACCCGAGAATGCGCTCCGCCAGCTCCACGCCCTGGGGCCCCAGGGGCTGCAGAAACTGGTAAAGGAAGGGTTCCATCCGCTGATGCACGCCCAGGGCCTTGAGCACCGAAAAACTCAGGGCCAGCAGCGGCACAATGCTTAGCAGCGTGGTATAGACCAGGCTCATCGCGTGGAGGGTGAGCTGGCCGCTGATGACATCTCGCACCATGGCATAGGCCGTGCGCCCGACCTTGTAAAGCCAGGTCCACGGCCAGTGCTGGGGCGGGTTGGAATTGAACAGAATCCAGTTTTCAGCAGCCTGGAGCCTGTCCTTCAATTGGAATGCAGCCACGCATCATCCTGCCGGTCAGTGTTTTCCTAAGCTTATCAGGCAACTGACAGTAAACAACCCGGGCCGGTATTATTTGGTGCTGCCGGACACCGACGCCAGGTTTTTCGCTGTGATTCCAACAATGCGCTGCCGAGCCTCACGGCTTGCCCAGGCCGAGTGCGGCGTGATGATGAGGTTGGGAATATCGTCGGCGAGCAGCGGGTTGCCGTTGCGGGGCGGCTCCTCAGTGAGCACGTCGAATCCCGCCCCGCCGATCTCGCCCGCGCGCAGGGCATCGGCCAGTGCCTGCTCGTTCACCAGGCCTCCCCGGCTGGTGTTGATCAGCAGCGCGTCCCGCTTCATCATCTTGAGCTCCCGCGCGCCGATCAGGTCCCGGGTTTCATCGGTCAGCAGGCAATGCAGCGAGAGCACGTCTGCCTGAGGGAGCAGTTCGTCCAGCGGAACCCGGGCATAACCATCCAGCTCGCCCGGGCCCTGCCCCGGTCGGGCGCCCAGCAGAACTTTCATGCCAAACGCCGCGGCACGCTCGGCCACGCCCTGGCCCAGGTCGCCGTAACCAACGATCCCGAGGGTCCGGCCCTCCAACTCCATGATCGGATGATCCATCAGGCAGAACATGTCGCTCCGGCCCCAGCGGCCGGCACGGACATCCCGGTCGTAATCCAGCAGCCGGGTGGCCAGGGCCAGCATCAGCGCCACGGTGTGCTGGGCCACGGTGGCCCGGCCATAATTGGTCACGTTCATTACCTGGACGCCATGTTCCTTCGCTGCGGCCTGGTCGATGTTGTTCAGCCCGGTGGCGACCACCGCGATGGTTTTGAGCTCCGGGCAGACCTGGAAATGCTCACGCCCCAGCACCACCTTGTTCACCAGCACCGTATCGAACCCACGGATCCGCTCCAGCACCTCACCCGGCGCTGTGTGCGGGTACTTGGTCAGCTCGCCGGTCACCGATTCGATGGGTGACAGATCCACATCATCGCCGAGGGTATTGGCATCCAGAAACACCGCTTTCATACTTTTCTCCTGAGTTCAGATAGCGACAGATTAAGTTAGACTGGAACAAACGTCCAAAACTCAGCATTTCCGGGCAGGCACCCGGGGTGAATCGGGTGAGCACGGGGTGAATAAAGAGTGAATACCGAGTGAAGACGGAGTAAACACTATGGAACATGAATTCTGGCATGAACGCTGGGCAAAAAAGGAAATCGGCTTCCATGAGGGCACGGTCAACCAGTACCTCTATGACCACTGGCCAGAGCTCGCCGGAAAAGGCACCGATGCCGTTTTCGTACCCCTCTGCGGCAAAGCTCACGATATGTGGTGGCTGCACGACCGGGGGCACCCGGTTATTGGTGTGGAACTGAGTGACATTGCCTGCAAGGACTTTTTTGAAGAGGCCGGCGAGAAAGCCAGGGTTCATCCGGGCGAGCCGTTCACCACGTTCCGGCACGACGATCTGCAGCTCTGGTGTGGCGACTTTTTCCAGCTGGTGCCCGACGACCTCAAGCATATCCGCCTGGTCTACGACCGCGCCGCCCTCATCGCGCTGCCGCCCGGCATGCGCAAGAGCTATGTCGACCACCTGACCGCCATCATACCGGACGGCACAAAAATCCTGCTGATCACCCTGGACTACGACACCGAGATCAAGGGCCCGCCGTTCAACGTGAGCGATGAGGAAGTGCGCGAACTCTACCAGGATGACTACAAAATCGAGCACATCCTGACCAACACCCTGGCGAAGGACCATCCGTTCACCAAGCGAAAAGGCCTGGAAAACGCCTCGGAAAGCGTGTTTCGTCTCACCAAACTATAGCGCCCACAGGCCCTCGCCCTCGCAGCCCGGCCGGAATGTGCCGGGCTACAAAAACCCCACAGCCCTCTAACATAATTTAATGAACCTTAACCACACGCCCACTGTCCAACTTCCCAACCGTGAACTAAGCTCAAGTTAAGCAAGCCGGCCACGAGTCATTCGCGCACAGGCTTGCAAGTATCCATTCCTTCCACCCATAACTAGACCAACCGCCCGGGCGGGCGGCACCGACTGCAACGGGGATATTGCGTGAACTGAAAGCTGAAGATACAGCGAGCGAGGGCAATCTATGAGCATACTGCAGCACTTCAAAGACCGGTATGAGAGTACCCAGGAAGAAGAATACAGCCTGGAGGAATACCTGGAGATCTGCAAAAAGGACCCAACGGCTTACGCCACGGCCGCCGAGAGAATGTTAATTGCCATCGGCGAGCCCGAACTCGTCGATACCTCCAAAGATCCGAGGCTTTCACGGATATTTTCCAACAAGGTCATCAAGCGCTACCCCGAATTCTCCGAGTTCTACGGTATGGAAGATGCCGTGGAAAACATCGTCTCCTTCTTCCGCCACGCCGCCCAGGGCCTGGAGGAAAAGAAACAGATCCTGTACCTGCTCGGCCCGGTGGGCGGTGGTAAATCCTCCCTGGCCGAGAAACTCAAGTCCCTCATGCAGAAGGTACCCTTCTACGCCATCAAGGGCTCACCGGTGAACGAATCGCCCCTGGGCCTGTTCGATCCGGCCGAAGACGCGCATATTCTGGAAGAGGAGTACGGAATACCGGCCCGCTACCTGAAGAACATCATGTCGCCCTGGGCGGTGAAACGCCTGCACGAGTTTGGCGGCGACATCAGCCAGTTCCGCGTGGTGAAAAAGTACCCCTCGGTACTGGACCAGGTGGGCGTGTCCAAGACCGAGCCGGGCGACGACAACAACCAGGACATCTCCGCTTTGGTGGGCAAGGTCAACATCCGCATGCTGGAGGACTTCTCCCAGGACGATCCGGATGCCTACAGCTTCAGCGGCGGCCTGTGCAAGGCCAACCAGGGCCTGATGGAATTCGTGGAAATGTTCAAGGCGCCGATCAAGGTGCTGCATCCGCTGCTGACCGCCACCCAGGAAGGCAACTACAACACCACCGAAGGCATGGGCTCGGTGCCCTTTGATGGCGTGATTCTGGCCCACTCCAACGAATCCGAGTGGCAAACCTTCCGCAACAACAAACACAACGAGGCCTTCCTCGACCGGGTATACATCGTCAAGGTGCCCTATTGTGTGCGGGTCACCGAGGAAATCCAGATCTACCGCAAGCTGCTCAGCAACAGCTCCCTTGATGGTGCCCCCTGCGCGCCGGATACCCTCGACATGCTGGCCCAGTTCTCGGTGCTCTCGCGCATCAAGGAGCCGGAAAACTCAAGCATCTTCTCCAAGATGCGGGTGTACGACGGCCAGAACATCAAGGACACCGATCCCAAGGCCAAGTCGATCCAGGAGTATCGTGACACTGCCGGGGTGATGGAAGGCATGGACGGGCTCTCGACCCGTTTCGCGTTCAAGATCCTCTCCAAGGTCTTCAACTTCGACACCACCGAGGTGGCCGCCAACCCGGTTCACCTGCTGTACGTGCTGGAGAAGCAGATCGAACAGGAGCAGTTCCCGCCGGAAACCCACGAGAAGTACCTGCGGTTCATCAAGGAATTCCTGGCACCGCACTATGTGCAGTTTATCGGCAAGGAAATCCAGACCGCCTATCTGGAGAGTTACAGCGAGTACGGTCAGAACCTGTTCGACCGCTACGTGACCTATGCCGACTTCTGGATACAGGATCAGGAGTACCGGGATCCGGAAACCGGCGAGATCCTCGACCGCTCCTCCATCAACGACGAGCTGGAGAAGATCGAGAAGCCGGCCGGCATCTCCAACCCGAAGGACTTCCGCAACGAGGTGGTCAACTTCGTACTGCGGGCCCGGGCCAATAATCAGGGCCGCAACCCGTCCTGGCTCAGCTATGAAAAGCTGCGCAGCGTGATCGAGAAGAAGATGTTCTCGAACACCGAGGACCTGCTGCCGGTGATTTCCTTCAACCCGAAAGCGAGCCAGGAAGATCAGAAGAAGCACAAGCAGTTCGTCGAGCGTATGGTCGATCGAGGCTACACGGAGAAGCAGGTTCGGCTGTTGGCCGAATGGTATCTGCGCGTTCGCAAGTCTCACTGAGTCAGTGACCATTCACTGAGCTGGAGTAACGCCATGGGAATGACCCACATAGTCGACCGGCGACTGAACGGTAAGAACAAGAGCGCGGTGAACCGGGAACGGTTCCTGCGCCGCTACCGCCACCACATCAAGAAGGCGGTGGCGGACGCGGTACAGAAGCGCTCGATCACCGACATTGAACGGGGCGAGAATGTCAGCATTCCATCCCGGGACATCGACGAACCCATCTTCCACCACGGCCAGGGCGGCAAACGGGAGGTGGTGCACCCCGGCAACCAGGAGTTCGTGGCCGGCGACACCATCCCCAAGCCCCAGGGCGGCGGAGGCCAGGGTTCCGGCCAGGGCAAGGCCAGCCCCGACGGTGAGGGGATGGACGAGTTCGCCTTCCAGATCACCCAGGAAGAATTCCTCGACTTCCTGTTTGATGACCTGGAGCTGCCCAACCTGGCCCGCAAGAAGCTCAAGGACACCGAAGCCTTCAAATACGTGCGGGCCGGCTTCACCAACCAGGGCGTCCCTGCCAAGCTGGATGTGGTGCGCTCGCTGCGCGGGGCCCACGCCCGGCGCCTGGGCCTGGGCGGTGCCCGCAAGAAGAAGATCCGGGACCTGGAAAAGCAGCTGGAAGCGCTGAAATCCGCGCCCGATGATCTGGACCCGGCGTTCAGCCACGACGACCAGATCAAGGCGCTGGAAGACGAGATTGCGCGCCTGAAGGCCAACGTGCGTCGCATCCCGTTTATTGACGAGATCGATCTGCGCTACCGGCAGCATGTGAAACAGCCAAAACCGGCCACCAGCGCGGTGATGTTCTGCCTGATGGACGTGTCCGGGTCCATGACCCAGATGCACAAGGACATTGCCAAGCGCTTCTTCATCCTGCTGTATCTGTTCCTGAAGAAGAACTACAAGAAAATCGAGGTGGTATTCATTCGCCACCACACCAGCGCCAAGGAAGTGGACGAGGAAGAGTTCTTCTACTCCCGGGAAACCGGCGGCACCATCGTTTCCAGTGCCCTCAAGCTGATGCACAAGATCATCGAGTCCCGCTACTCACCGGCCGAGTGGAACATCTACGCGGCGCAGGCGTCTGACGGTGACAACTGGAACGATGATTCGCCGGTGTGCGGCAAGATCCTGTCGGAGAATCTGCTGCCGCTGGTGCAGTACTTCGCCTACGTGGAGATCACGCCCCAGGACCACCAGATGCTCTGGTACGAGTACGAGAAAATTCACGAGCAATACCCCCAGAGTTTTGCCCTGCAGCAGATTGCAGACCCGGGCGAAATCTATCCGGTATTCCGCCAGCTGTTCGAGAGGAAAGCCGCATGACTGGAATCATGGACCGCCCGAATGCGCCGGAAAACGACCAGCCCAGAGCCAGGGAGCCGATTTCCACCAGCTCGGAGTGGACCTTCGAGCTGATCCGGCAGTACGACGAGGAGATCGCCAAGTGCGCCGCCGAGTTCGGGCTGGACACCTATCCCAACCAGGTTGAAGTCATCAGCGCCGAGCAGATGATGGACGCCTACAGCTCCGTGGGCATGCCCGTAGGCTACCATCACTGGTCGTTCGGCAAACAGTTCCTGAGTACTTCCAAGGGCTACCAGCGCGGCCAGATGGGGTTGGCCTACGAGATCGTGATCAACTCCAACCCCTGCATTGCCTACCTGATGGAGGAAAACACCCTGCCCATGCAGGCGCTGGTGATCGCCCACGCCTCCTACGGGCACAACTCCTTCTTCAAGGGCAACTACCTGTTCCGCACCTGGACCGACGCCAGCGCCATCATCGACTACCTGGTGTTTGCCCGCCACTACGTGGCCGAGTGCGAGGAGCGCTACGGTGTGGACGCGGTGGAGGAGATCCTGGACTCCTGCCACGCGCTGATGAACTACGGCGTGGACCGCTACAAGCGTCCGGCGCCGATTTCCGCTTCGGAGGAAGCCCGGCGCCAGAAAGAACGGGAAGAGTATCAGCAGCGACGCATCAACGATCTTTGGCGCACGATTCCGAAGCTCGACGAGGATGAGAATTCAGAGAGGCGTCGCAAGCGCTATCCGGAAGAGCCCCAGGAGAACATTCTCTACTTTATCGAGAAGAATGCACCTTTGCTGGAGACCTGGCAGCGGGAGATCATCCGCATCGTCCGCAAGCTTGGCCAATACTTCTACCCCCAGCGCCAGACCCAGGTGATGAACGAGGGGTGGGCCACCTTCTGGCACTACACCCTGCTGCACCGCATGTACGACAAAGGACTGGTGAACGACGGCTTCATGCTGGAATTCCTGCAGAGCCACTCGGCGGTGGTGTACCAGCCGCCGTTCAACAGCCCCTGGTATTCCGGCATCAACCCCTACACCCTGGGCTTCTCGATCTTCACAGACCTGCGGCGGATCTGCGAGAACCCCACCGAGGAGGATCGCCACTGGTTCCCGGACATTGCCGGCAGCAACTGGCTGGAGACCCTCCACTTCGCCATGAAGAATTTCAAGGATGAGAGCTTTATCCAGCAGTTCCTCTCGCCCAAGGTAATGCGCGATCTGAAACTGTTCGCCATCCAGAACGACGACCAGGAAGACGTGTACCGGGTAACCGCCATCCACGACGAACCTGGTTATCGGGAATTGCGGGAGAAACTCGCCCGCCAGTACAACCTCAGCTATCGGGAGCCCAACATCCAGGTTTGGAACGTGGACGTTCGCGGCGACCGCTCACTGACATTGCGTCACATCCCGGTGGATCGGGTGCCGCTGGGCGGCGAGACCGACGAAGTGCTCAAGCACGTACATCGCCTGTGGGGCTTTGATGTGCACCTGGAAAGCGTGGACGATGGCGCGGTGGTCGAGGAGCATCACTGCCCGCCCAGGGAGCTTGAGGAGGACTGAGCTGGACCCCGAAGGTACTCTGAGCCCGGTTCTGGCCGGGCCGCTACTTCGCCATGCTGCCCCGGAATTTGTCTGCTTCTGGCTGGTTACCCGGCAGAAGCAGGGCTTTCGTGTGCATATTGCCATGGGCGACGAAACGCTCGTGGACAGACCGGTCAGCGACACCGAGATAACCCGGCTTCGGGTTGGAGCCCATGCCTGGCTGAACCTGCTGGCGATCACACCGGACTCACCACTGCCCCACAATGCCCGACTCGAATACGACCTGGGCCTGCTGGATACCGAGGTTGCCGAAACGCTCTGGATCCGTAACTGGGCACCCCATCTGTGCCCCGATGGCCAGGGCCAACCAGGCTTCACCCTGAAATCCCGCCTGGACCGGATTCTTCACGGCTCCTGCCGCCGCCCCCATCATCCTGCCGCCGATGGCCTGGTGCGGGTTGACAAAGAACTGCAACAGGCACGGCAGCTCGAGGAAGTACCCTCGCTGCTACTGATGACCGGCGACCAGATCTACGCCGATGACGTGGCCGGGCCCATGCTGCACGCCATCCAATGTGTGATTCACCGTCTGGGCCTATACCAGGAACACCTGGAGGGCGCTTCCCTGAGCCACAGCCGTGAGCTGGGTTCGGTGGCCAACGCCTATTATCATCGGGACGCCTTGCTGCCGAAATCGGAATTCAACGAGGACCTGACCGAGCGCTTCTTCGGCGGCGTGCGCAAACCGGTGTTCACCACCGCCAACGCAGGCAACCACTTGATCTCCTTTGCCGAGGTGATGGCCATGTACCTGCTGGTGTGGTCGCCGGTGCCCTGGCAACTGGTCACCGACGCCGAGCCCGTAAACCGGCCGGACGAACTGGAGCGCTACCGCAGGGAACAGCGGGCCATTGACGATTTCCGAAATACCCTGCCCCGGGCGGCCCGGGCCCTGGCCAATGTGCCGGTGTACATGATCTTCGACGACCACGATGTCACCGACGACTGGAACCTCTCGGCGCTGTGGGAAACCACGGCCTACGAGCACCCGTTTTCCCGCAGGATCATCGGTAATGCCCTGCTCGGTTACCTGCTTTGCCAGGGCTGGGGCAACCGGCCTGAGGGTTTTGAAGATCTGATCGAGCAGTGCCAGACGCTGTTTCCGGAAACAAACAACCAGGACGAACTGGACAGGGTCTGTCAGAACGAGCTGATCGACCGGCTATTCCACTTCGGACAATGGCACTACAGCCTGCCAACCTCGCCCAGACTCGTGGTGCTGGACACCCGTACCCACCGTTGGCGCAGCGAAAGGCGCCGGAGCCATCCATCTGGCCTTATGGACTGGGAATCGCTGACTGACTTTCAGCAGGAAGTCATGGGCGAAGACGCCGTGGTTGTGGTATCACCGGCGCCCATGTTCGGGGTGAAGCTGATCGAGCTCATCCAGCGGGTATTCACCTTCTTCGGCAAACCACTGCTGGTAGATGCGGAGAACTGGATGGCCCACCGGGGTGCCGCCAGCGTGCTGCTGAACATCTTCCGGCATCCCCGAACGCCCCGCCACTTCGTGATCCTGTCCGGGGATGTGCACTATTCCTTTGCCTACGATATTCGCCTGAGACACAAGAGCCGCGGCCCGAGAATCTGGCAGATCACAAGCAGCGGCATCAAGAACGAATTCCCCAACAACCTGCTGGAATGGCTCGATCGGCTGAACCGCTGGCTGTTCGCGCCCTGGTCCCCCCTGAACTGGTTCACCAAACGGCGCCGGATGTGGATTTCTCCCCGACTGCCAGAAGGCCGGGACGCCGGCGAGCGGCTCTGGAACCACGCTGGCATCGGCGACCTCCGGCTGGATGAAACGGGCGCACCCACCGCCATCCGCCAACTCAATGCCGAGGGCGACGGGACGATTTTCCGGCAACGGGAACCGGATTGATCGGGGTTCACCCCAACATCAGAACGCCCACTCCAACCCCGCATAGAAGGTTCTGCCCGGCCCGGGCTCAAAGTAGCCCCGCTCCGCCACCGGCCGGTTGGCGTTGGCGTTAATGCGCACGTTGCTGAAATAGTCTTCATCCAGCAGGTTGCGGATGCCGGCGTACAGGTTGAGGGTCTGATCGGCCAACCGCAGGGAGTCGCCTGCGCGGACACCAACCAGCCAGTAATCCGGAACCCGGGTCTGGTTGCTGTTCTCGGCGTAGAATTCACCCACGTACTGCCACTCAAGGGCAGCAAACCGGCCTCCGACATCCCGCCATTCCAGCTCATTGACCCACAGGGTTCCGGGCAACCCCGGGATCTCGTTACCGTTGGCATTGTTGCCCTGCTCGTCGGTGAACTCCTTGAGCTCGTAGTCCGCCAGGGTCAGGGCACTGGTGATCCGCCACGCGTAGGAGATATCCCAGCCCAGCCCCAACTCCAGGCCATCGCGACGGGTTTCGCCGGCGTTTTCGTAGAAGGTCTGGTCGCCCACGTTGTAAGGCAGGATCTCGTCTTCAACCCGGATCGAGAACAGCGCCAGCTCGTAGCTCACGCCCTCTCCCAGCAGTCCCCGCATCCCGACCTCACGATTGAGTGCCTGCTGGGGCTCCAGCGCCGGATTGAAACCACCACCGCCGGGGTTGGCGAACTCGGTGAACGTGGGCGATTCGAACGCCGTGCCCACCGTTGCGTACACCTGTTGTCTGGCGGCCCACTGGTAGCTGATGCCGGCCACGCCGCTCCACTCCCTGAAAGTGCGGCTACCGGAATCGTCGCCATCTACCCGCCGTTCGTCATCAATGGCCAGTCTGAGGTGGTCAAAGCGTACGCCCAGGGACAGATTCAGGGCGTCGGTGAGCGCCAGATCGCCCTGCCCGAACACCGCCGTATTGGTAGCACTCTGGTTTTCGGCCTGGGTTTGCCCGGTGATGTCCCCATCGATTGATACCGAGTAACGGCGACGGTCATCTGACTGGTGGTGCAGATCCAGCCCGGTGACCCAGGTCAGTGGCAGGCCGCCGGGGAAGGAGTTTTGCTGGTATTGCGAACTGACGCCATAGAAATGGCGGTCGTAAGCAACCCGGCTGGCGCCCGGGAAGGGCAGTTGCTGGGCAAAATCCCGGTGGGTGTAAAAGGTATCCACCGTCACTCGGCCGGGCAAGGCGACGGCGTCTTCATAGCGCACACCGAGGGTCTGCTGGTTAACCGTCTGGCTGCTATCCAGGCGTTTGGCCAGGGCAGTTGCCTGGGTCGGATCGGCCTGCGCCTGGGCCAGGGTGAGGCCGCCCGGGTCTTCGGACCTGGGATTGTGCAACAGATTGAGGGTGGTGATCACGCGTCTGCCGGGGGCCAGCTTATGGCCGACGCGGGCATTGAAGATGCCTTTCTCGGCCTCGCTCTGCTCCCGGTGTCCGTCCACGGTCATCCAGGAAAGCGTAGCGATTCCACTGGTATCGCCACGAACGCTATTGGTCTGAACGGCGGCTTTCCGGTACTCGTCACTGGCGCCATCCAGTCGCAGGCGCCCGCCTTCGGGAAGCTCGTCGCCCAGCGCCGTGGTAATGTCAATGACACCACCCGCCGCATTGCCATACTGCACCGATGCCGGACCACGGATGACCTCGATCCGCTGGGCGGAGTCCAGGTCTATGGCGTCGATCTGGGACTGGCCATCCGGCAGGGTGTAGGGAATGCCGTCCACCTGGACGCGGATCCCGCGAATGCCAAACGGAGCCCGGGCCCCAAAGCCCCGGGTGGACAAGCGCAGGTTCTGTGCGAAATTGTAGCGGTTCTGGAAGAACAGGCCGGGGACTGTGCTCAGTGACTCATCCAGCTGCAGGCGCTGCTGACCCTCCTGTATGTCCGGAGCATCAATAACCGAAACCGCCGCCGGGGTTTCGTAAAGGTCTCGAACCAGGCGCGAGGCCGTCACTTCGAGTACCAGTTGTTCATCGCTGTCCGTCGTCGCCTGCCCCACGGCGGAAACGCTGGCGAGGCAACCAGACGCCAATACCAGAACTCGGGGAAGAATAATCTGCTTCTTGTTCATGTGGTCTCCTCGCACTCATGACCGGGTTTGCTCGCCCATTAACGGTACGCAGTGACCGGAAAATGGTGTCACCTCATTGCAGCGGGAGACTGCCAGACTTTAAATAATCATTTGTTTTGTATCTTATGCAACTTTGGTACTGCTACCGGTTACGCTCAAGCCGGCAGCCACTGCGCCAGAAGATCCACCAGCCAGGGCACGAACAGCGCCGTGGCAAAGGCGGAGAGCGCCATGGCCAGGCCTGAAAACGCGCCCATCTGGGAACTAACCTGGAAGGCTCTCGCGGTTCCGATGCCGTGGGCCGCCACACCCATGGCGATGCCTTTGGCGGTATCGTCCCGCACCCGGACCCACTCGAACAGCTTGGTGCCCAGCACCGCACCGGTAATCCCGGTCAGTACCACCAGCACCGCGGTCAGCGAAGGCAGACCGCCGATTTTTTCCGAAATGCCCATGGCCACCGGCGCCGTGGCCGACTTCGGCGCCAGGGACATCTGGATTTCCATGGAGCCACCCAGCAATCGTGCCAGACCGATAGAGCTGCCGGCGGCGATCACCACGCCACAAACCAGCGAGATAGTCACCGGCAACCACAGCTGTCGGAGTCTTGAAAACTGCTGGTACAGGGGCACGGCCAGGGCCACGGTTGCCGGCCCCAGCAGAAAGTGAACAAACTGCCCACCCTCGAAATAATCACTGTAGGGCGTTCCGGTTGCCAGCAGCAGCACAATGAGCATGGCCACGGAGGTAACCACGGGGTTGGCCAGCGGATTGGAGTTGGTTCTCAGGTACAGCCGGTAGGCCAGCCCGTAGGCAACCAGGGTGATGGTCAATCCCAGCAGCGGAGACGTGGAGAGATAGACCCAGATATCCTTCAGACCCGGCTCACTCATCGCTGCCCTCCTCTATTGGCGCGTCCTTCACTAACCAGCGACTGGTCAGCTGCATGATCAGGGCCGTGGCTACCATGGTGATGACGGTACTCAGGAGCAGGGCCAGCGTTATCGGCAGCCACTCGTCGGCAATCCGGCCAAAGTGCGCCATCATGCCCACGCCCGCCGGCACAAACAGCAGTGACAGATGGCTGAGCAGCGCCGACGACGCCTGATCCACCGACGCAGGAGTGTGGCCGCGGATCATCAGGGTAATAAACAGCATCACCATGCCCAGTACCGGCCCCGGAATGGGTAACCCGACCAGACGAACGGTGACCTCGCCGACCAGCTGGTATACCAGAAGCAGGGTAATGCCATTGAGAAACTGCATGACTGGAGACTCCGATCAGTTCGCCACGTGAACCGTGGACGCGGGGATAATGCGCCGGCCATACATGGCCAGTACAAATCCGATGGGGAACATCAGCACGCCATACACCGCCGCCGGTATCGACATGGCGCTGGATTCCAGCAGCGTCAGGGTAACCATAAGCGCAATGGTGCCGTTTTTCACGCCCAGCTCCACCGCCACCGCCAGGGACTCGCGCTGGGTCAGCCCGGTGGCCCGGCCGGCCAGCAGCCCAAGGAGAATGCCCGCCAGATTCAGGAGGATGGTTGCCGGCCCCGCCTGCCGGAGCAGATCCCAGATCTGGTCCCGCACACCGTAAATAATCACCACAATCAGCACCGCCAGCACCACCCCGCCGAACAGGCTGACAACACTCTCGGCTTTTCGTGCGGCCTCCGGATTACGGGTACGAACGGCCATGCCGATCGCCACCGGCACCAGCACAATCCCCACCAGCATGCCCACGGTTTTCCAGACCGGCAGCACAATGTCTTCCTCGGTACCCATGTAATGTGCAAGAGCCAGATTGGTGAACAGGGGCAAGGTGAGAATGGTGATCAGACTGGCGGAAACGGTCAGCACGATGGAAAGGGCGATATTGCCCCGGGCCAGCAGGACAAACAGGTTGGACGTGGTACCTCCCGGACAGGCGGCGATGATCACCAGGCCAACGGCAATGGCCGGTGGAACAGACAATAGTGTGGCCAGCAGGAAAGCCACCAGCGGCATGATCAGTATCTGGGCGACAGTGCCCACGATCATGCCTTTCGGATAGACCGCAACCTGGCGGAAATCCCGGACGGTGAGGGTCATGCCAATGCCGATCATGATGATGAACAGTGCAACCGGCAGGCCTGCCGAGATAAGCGGACTGGATTCCACGATGCCTCCGAAGGTTTTTGTTTTTAGTAGGAACCAATCGATGCAAAGTAGCACACGCCGCCCATTTGCGGGAGCCTGCAAACGGCAACAGCGTGTAACCGGAACCCTTGGCAAAGCCTTGGCAAAAGGTTGGCAAAAAAAGGAACTTTCTGGCCGCGGGCATCGTGTCTGGGGGGCGTTACACGTATACTTGCAACACACACGTATTTACCCGGACACACGTGGCGAAACACAAGGGGAGAGACACAAGGAATGAAACGCCTCGCAACACTGGATGCCTCCTGGCTGGCCGTGGAATCTGAAGACACCCCCATGCATGTGGGCAATCTGCAGATTTTCTCACTGCCGGAGGGCGCCCCTGACACCTTCCTGAGGGACATGGTAGCCCGCATGAAGGAAACCGGCGATGTAGCCCCGCCCTGGTGCTACAAACTCGCCTGGTCCGGCCTGCTGGGCCGGCTGGTGGCACCGGCCTGGAAGGTTGATAAGGACATCGATCTGGACTACCACGTGCGTCACTCGGCACTGCCCCGCCCGGGCGGTGAGCGGGAGTTGGGTGTGCTGGTATCGCGCCTGCACTCCAATCCGCTGGATTTTGCCCGCCCCCTCTGGGAGTGCCATGTTATCGAGGGCCTGGAAAACAACCGGTTCGCGCTCTACACCAAGATGCATCACTCAATGATTGATGGCATCAGCGGCGTGCGACTGATGCAACGGGTGCTCACCACCGACCCCGACAAGCGGGACATGCCACCGCCCTGGTCCGTGCGCCCCGAGCGCCGTCGCGGTAGCAAGACCGATTCCGAAGCCAGCGTGCCGGCGGCTATTTCCCAGGCCATGGACGCCCTCAAGCTGCAGGCGGATATGGCGCCAAGGCTCTGGCAGGCTGGCAACCGACTGATTCATTCCGTGCGTCACCCGGACGATGGCCTGACGGCGCCCTTCACCGGCCCTGTTTCCAAGATCAATCACAGGGTTACCGGCCAGCGCCGATTTGCCACCCAGCACTATCAGCTGGACCGCATCAAGGAGTTGGCCAACGTCTCCGGCGGTTCCCTGAATGATATCGTGCTGTACCTTTGCGGTACCGCGCTGCGTCGTTTCCTGGTGGAACAGGACGAGCTGCCGGAAACCCCGCTGACTGCGGGCATTCCGGTGAACATCCGCCCCGCCGACGACCAGGGCACCGGCACCCAGATCAGCTTCATGATCGCGTCCCTCGCGACCGATGAGCCGGATCCGCTGATCCGGCTGCAGAACATCAAGACGTCCACCCGTCGCGCCAAGGAGCACCTGCAAAAGCTGCCCAAGAGCGCGCTGACCCAGTACACCATGCTGCTGATGTCGCCCTATATCCTGCAGTTGATGTCCGGGCTTGGCGGGCGCATGCGGCCGGTATTCAATGTGACCATCTCGAACGTGCCCGGGCCGCAGCGGACGCTCTACTATGAAGGTGCCAAACTTGAGGCCATGTACCCGGTGTCGTTGATCGCCCACGGTGGCGCCCTGAACATCACCTGCCTGAGCTACGACGGCTCCCTGAACTTTGGCTACACCGGCTGCCGGGACACCCTGCCGAGCATGCAGAAGCTGGCGGTATACACAGGCGAGGCCCTGGACGAGCTGGAAAGCCTGATCCTGCCGCCGCCGGCCAAAGCCAGTGCAGCGGCTAAACCCGCCAGCACCAAACCGGCGGCAGCACCGAAAAAGCGGACAGCACGCAGCCGGAAAACTCCGGCGGCCGGCAGCTGAGGTCTTCTGGTAGAGCCAGCGGCGCCTCAGCCGTTGCTCTTCCAGTGGGCCGCACCCACGAAGATCAGTTGAAGGAAGCGGGTGGTCCGCTTCCGGATCTGGTCAATCTGGTAATCGTCATCCGGTGACACCCCGAGCAGATCCGTCAGGCTGAACGCCACGCTACGAACCACCAGATCGCAGGTTACGTCCAGATCCTGATCACTCAGGTGATCCACCAGCCGCAGACGGCGCAGGTCGTTGGCCAGCTCGCTGGCAAAAAACCGCATCTCGCTGCGAATCCCCTCCTGCACAGCCCGACTCTCGCCGGCCAGCCCCTGGGCCATGAACATGAAAAAGCTGCGGTTGGCGCGGGCATGGCTGATGAAAATGGCCACGGACTCGTCGATCAGCTTATCCGCCTGCAGTACATTGCCCCGCGCCTCCCGCATCATCCGTCGCAGCACCAGCCCCAGCTCATCCACCAGTTGCAGGCCCAGATCGTCCATGTTGCGGAAATGCCGATAGAAGGACGTGGGTACCACGCCAGCCTGCCGGGTGACTTCCCGGATACCCAGACTGGCAAAATGCCGGCCTTTACCCACCAGGGTCAGGGCCGCGTTCATCAGTTTCTCGCGGGTCTCCCCGGGTTTTCTGCGCTGCTTGTCCGCCATCTCTTCTGTGCTCTGACCACCACCCATTGATGGGCTACAAGTGTACACATCCACACCGTAAAAGGCAGCGGATGCTTGTCATTTCATGCCAAGCATACGGGATCTGTTGCCTCCCTGAATACCGGTGTGTACATTCGTACACATTAGTGAACAGTCGTACACACGATATTGAAAAGCCTCAGGGAGGCCCAAGCATGTTAGCGAAACAAACACAGTCCAAAGCTCTGCACTGGCTTGGCAGGCAGCTGTTCAACAGCAACAAACCGGAAACCTTCCTGGACCCGCTGGTGGAGCAGATCAACCCCATGTGGGTACAAGAGTACACACCAGCACGGGTGGAACAGATCATCCAGGAAACGTCAGATACCAAAACCCTGGTCTTGAAGCCCGCCGGGCGCTGGCCCGGCTTCGAGGCGGGCCAGCATGTGAACATCTGTATTGAAATCGACGGCGTTCGCCGCCAGCGCACCTTCAGCCTGTCCAGTTCACCAATCCTCTGGCAGGAAACCGGAAGGATCAGCCTGACCATCAAACGCTTGCCCGGAGGCCTTGTTACCAACTGGCTACACGATCATCTGGAAACCGGTGCAGTGATTGGCCTGGGCGACGCCTTTGGCGAATTCCGGATTCCCGAGCCGGTGCAGCCGGTGCTGTTCATTGCCGGCGGCAGTGGTATCACGCCAATACTCAGCCAGCTGGAAACCATGGCAGCACAGGATTACCGGGCTCCGGTCACCCTGCTCTATTACGTGCGCACGTCGCAGGACATCATCGCCCGGGAGAAGCTTGAAGCCCTGGCACGCCGCTTCAGCGCACTGACCCTTGAGATCATCCCAACCCATGAGGGCACGACACCCCGCTTCCTGAACGAACGGGATCTGGACAGCGTGCCCGGGCTGAAGGCCCGCCAGGTGTACCTTTGCGGCCCCAAGGGATTGATGGATCTGGCCGGCGATCTGCTGGCGGCCCGGGGTATTGCCGAGAACGACATTCACAGCACCTTCTTTTCCGCGCCCGCAGCGGATCTGGGCGACGCGCCCCTGGGCGGCGAGGTGCAGTTCTCGAACAGCGATCTTGCTGCCAGCTCGGAAGGCGACGCCTCGCTGCTGGACATTGCCGAGGCCTCTGGCCTGAACCCACGGCACGGCTGCCGGATGGGTATCTGCCACCAGTGCAGCTGTCGAAAAACCAGCGGCACCGTGATCAACCGGCTGACCGGAAAAGCCTCGGGCCCCGGCGAGGAAACCATCCAGCTTTGTATCTCCGTACCCCGGGGCCCGGTATCCCTGGACCTTTGAGAACCCAATTCTGATTGCGGCACCTTGAGCCTTTGAAAGAGCCATCAACGTCCGCGAGGAGTAAGACCATGAAGAAATTGAACGAAGCGCAACTGGCAGAACTCGAACAGGACCTCAACGCCATCCGCGACGAGGTTATCGCAGACCTTGGCGAGCGGGATGCCCGGTATATCCGGCGCATGGTTCGCCTGCACCGGGCACTGGAGGCCGGCGGCCGGATCATGATGCCCTTCGGTTTCATTCCGCCCGTGTTCGTGGCCGCCACGGCAAGCCTGGGCGTGGCCAAGATCATCGAAAACATGGAGATTGGCCACAACGTCATGCACGGCCAGTACGACTGGATGAACGACCCGGCCCTGCATTCACAAACCTATGAGTGGGACACCGTCTGTACCAGCGACTCCTGGCGACGCACCCATAATTACGAGCACCACACCTACACCAACATCATCGGCAAGGACCGGGACTACGGCTACGCCGTGTTGCGCCTGACCGACGATGACCCCTGGAAGCCGTGGCACGCGTTGCAGTTCATCAACTACATCCTGCTGAGCGTGTTTTTCCAGTGGGGCGTGGGGCTGCACGAACTTGAGACCGAGAAACTGCGGCGGCGGGAGATCAGCTGGCGCGAGAAGCTGCCGTTTCTGAAGGACTTTGCGCGCAAGGGCGGGCGCCAGGCGTTCAAGGATTACCTGTTCTTCCCCCTGCTGACCTTCCCGGTGGCCCCGATTGTGCTGGCGGGTAATATCAGCGCCAACCTGATCCGCAACCTGTGGTCATCCACGGTGATTTTCTGTGGCCACTTCACCCAGGATGCAGAAACCTTTACCGAGGAAGAGTGCGAGGGTGAGAGCAAGGGCCACTGGTACCTTCGTCAGTTGACCGGCTCCTCCAACTTCACCGGTGGCCGTTGGTTGCACGTACTGAGCGGGCACCTGAGCTACCAGATTGAGCATCACGTGTTCCCGGACCTGCCGGCCCATCGCTATCCGGAAATCTCGCCGAAGGTGCAGGCGGTTTGCCGCAAACACGGCATTCACTACAACACCGGTAGCTTTGCCCGCCAGTACGGCACGGTACTCAAGCGCATTGCCCGCTTCTCCCTGCCGCTGGGGCAGGCAAACCGGGCCGCTACCGCGTAGCCGGCTCGGTACCGCCAGCGCGCAGATGCCCGGGCGGGCGCACCGTTACCCGGTTGCGCCCGGCCTGCTTGGAGGCGTACAGGGCGGCGTCGGCTGCTGCGATAAGATCGCCGGGCTCAACGGAAGTGCCACCCGGCGCAGTGGCGGCACCCAGACTCACAGTCACCGGCACCAACTGACCTTCCCAGCGGAAATTCAGATCCCGCTCCACCGCCGCACGCACCTTGTTGGCGAGGGCCTCGGCGCCGGCCATATCGGTGTAAGGCAGAATAATGGCGAACTCTTCACCGCCGTAGCGGGCAACCAGATCGGTTCCCCGGCGCACCACGGTGGTCAGCACATCGGCCAGCTTTCGCAGACAGGCGTCACCCGCCTGGTGGCCGAGGTTGTCGTTGAGCGCCTTGAAGTGGTCAACGTCGATCATGACCAGAGCCAGGGGCCCGTTGCGCCGGCAGCGAGCGGCTTCTTCCGATAACCGGACATCAAAGAAACGGCGATTGAATACACCCGTCAACCCATCGGTTGAACTGAGCGCCTCGAGCTGTCGGTTGGCGGCTTCCAGTTCCGCGGTTCGCTCGGCCACCCTGGACTCCAGCTTTTCGGTCATTTCCTGCTGTATTCTCTGGGTCTCCAGGGTCATGTGCCGCAAGCGGTCGGCCAGGGCTATGGACAGCAGGATAACCTCGAACGCGGAACCGATCTGGATGCCAAACTCGGTAACGAAGTTGGCCGGCACAACTGCAAAGGTTTTGAACGTGTATAACAACATGCCCGACAGCAGCGCCGTCCAGGCCAGCATGAAATAGCGGGCCGGCCGGAACCGCCGGTAGAGACAAAGGCCACCGGCAAGAATGACGAAGCCGACGGCCACCGCCGCCATAAATGTATTGATCCGGATAACCGTTCCATATGCGGGCCAGAGCAGCGCCGCGGCGCCCATCACCAGGAAAAACGCCATCAGGCCCACAAAGATTTTCTCGAGCCGTGGGGCGTTGTCGCGGAGCGCAAGGAATGAACGGGAAAAACCCAGCACGCAGAACATGCCGGTGGCAATCAGGAAGGCCACGGCCCGGTTGTTCCACCAGGGTGACTCCGGCCACAGATGCTCAAACGCCAGCCCGTTCAGGCTGAGCTGCAACAGACAGTAGGACAGGATATAGGAAACGTACCACAGGTAGTTGGTGTCCCGAATGGACACGAAAATCAGGAAGTTGAAGATCAACATGCACACCAGCAGGCCGTAGTAGAGGCCGAGCAGAAATCGCTCCTGGTGATCCGCGGCACTGAATTCATCGGAATGCCAGAGCAACATGCGCATCTGCACGGCCCCGGTGGTCTTCACCCGGAAAAACAGATCCACCTGCTCGCCAGTGGCCAGATCCAGGTAAAAGTTGATGTTGTGATGATCCCTGGGTCTCAGATGGAAAGGCACCGAATCGCCGGCAATCTGCCGGTTGATGGTGCCATCTGGCCGCACCACGAACAGTTCCATCTCGTCGATAATGGGGTATAGCCCTTCCAGAACCCAGCGATTGTTCGGGCTGGAGCGGTTAGCCACACGGGTATGAAACCAGTAGGTGGAATCTGTGAAGCCGAAGTTGTAGGCCTGATCTGGCATGCCGGTGGAGCCCAGACGGTGCCACTGGCGAATGACGCGGTTTATGGAGAGATCAGACGAGGCGTCTTCGTAATAGGTCAGATAACGGGAAATGTCGAGTCGCCCGCTATCACGATCGAGTACAACGGGATGGTTGTCCGGAATTTCGATGGCAAAAGCTCCGGACGAGCAAAGTGCCAGCAACACAAGAAACGCAATATGCAACTAACTGGTGCCCATCCAGAAACCCGCATTTTCAGTCAGTTTAGCTCACCTCCAGGAGTGGAGGCTGAGCTGATTGCCTTCAAAAAATGAAAGCAGCTAAATATTGGCAAATGTGATTATTATTTGATCGATTGGCTCGCATTCAAGCCACGGGCGGGCACCGCACGACTGCTCATGCGACCTGTTTACAGATGTTCAGTCGGAACCGGTCGGCTAATCCGGACCGAGTCGCGCCAACCGCACCAGGTTGTAGCTCAGAACTGAGGCCCAGACAAACGCTTTGAAACCATCGTGACCTTTCCACTTCGCTTTCGCGGCTCCGAAGGCCCGTTTCAGCTCCGAGATGTTGCCTTCGATACCGGCTCGAAAATGGCGCAAGGCTGTAAAGGTCTTCGACTTCACGCCCATTGCAGTGAGCGATACGCCAACGGGTTTGTGAAACACCACGTGCTTAAGCCCCATGGCACGTCCGGCCGCGACGTTCGCCTGGCTGGCGTAGCCGCCATCGGCCACCACGGAGCGGGGCAGTTTGCCCAGAACGGACTGGTGGTAATCCAGAACCGGCAAGAACAGGGTCTTGTCACCGGGGTTACCCTCTTCGATGGTGAGGGCGGTGATAAAGCCCCCCGCTTCACTGCTCAGGTTAATCTTGTGACCATACTGCACGTCGCGGAATCCCTTGACGATGA
>NZ_JBHIXV010000011.1:0-100486 GCF_041984545.1 Marinobacter sp.
CCAGATTGCGATGGCATTCCTTCTCCAGTCGCCGGGTGCTGCTGGTCTGATTAAGGTAGGCGTAGATATAGAGCTTGAGCAGGTCGCCGGGATGATAAGGACGGCGGCCTGTGTGAGCGGTCTGCGCTTTCCTGAATCCCATGTCCGACAGATCCAGTGAATCCACAAAGGCATCAATTACGCGCACCGGGTGATCTTCGGGAACATAATCTTCAACGCTGGGTGGGAGCAGCAGCGTCTGATTGCGAGGAGTACCTTCCAGATGTCTCATAAAAAATAACCGCGAGCCATGTCGCGGTTATTTTGCCAACTTCGGAGGCTGTTTTCACACAGCCTCCCTATCCCGGCTTTTTTCATTTCAGCGGCTGCTTTTTCAATGCCGGCTCTTCGTCAGGGCGAGCTTCCAGCCACCAGACATTCTGATCCCAGTCACCCAGGACAATCCGTTGTGCAGGCTGCCCGTTGGCGATGAGTTCGTGCACCGCCGGCCGGTGGGTGTGGCCGTGGATCATTCGTTGAACACCATGGTGCTCCATGTCTTTGACCACCTCTTCGGGCGTGACATCCATGATGAATTCTTCCTTGCCCTGGTTCTTGGCCATGCTGATTTCCCGAAGCTGACGGGCCATCTGCTGGCGGTCCTTCAGAGGGCGCTGCAGAATCATCTGCTGCCACTGCGGATTGCGCATGTTGGCCCGGAACTTCTGGTATTCCACATCGGCGGTGCACAGGCTGTCACCGTGCATCAGCAGGGTGGGGGAGCCATAAAGGTCGATAACGGTCGGGTCGTCCAACAGGGTGGCACCGGCACGGGCACAGAAATCCTCGCCAATCAGAAAATCCCGGTTGCCATGCATGAGGAACACGCGGGTACCGCTGTCGCTGAGCTGGCGCAGGGCGCCCGCCACCTGCTCCTGAAGAGGGGTACGTTCATCATCGCCAATCCAGGCCTCGAAGAAATCGCCCAGGATGTAGAGGCTTTCAACGCCTGTCGCTTTCTCTTCCAGAAAGGCCAGGAAGGCCCGGGTAATGTCAGGGCGCGATTCTTCCAGGTGCAGGTCGGAAATAAACAGCGTGGTCACGCGTCCTCCAGAACCTCGGCTTTCTCGATGACCACATCGTCTGCCGGTACGTCCTGGTGGCCGGCGCGCATGGTGGTACGGACTGCGCGAATGGCGTTGACCGTATCCATGCCTTCCACCACTTTGCCGAATACGCAGTAGCCCCAGCCTTCGGCGTTCTTGGCGGTGTGGTCCAGGAAACCATTGTTCTCGACATTGATGAAGAACTGCGCCGTGGCGGAGTGCGGATCCATGGTCCGGGCCATGGCGATGGTGCCCTGCATGTTGCTCAGGCCGTTGTCGGCCTCGTTCTGGATGGGCTCGCGGGTTTTACGTGGGGTCATGCCCGGCTCGAAGCCGCCGCCCTGAATCATGAAGTTGCTGATGACGCGATGGAAAATGAGGCCGTCGTAAAAGCCGTCGCGGACGTACTGTTCAAAGTTTTTCGCGGTTTCCGGAGCCTTGTCGTAATCCAGTTCCAGCTTGATGTCGCCAAGATTGGTCGTCAGCAGAATCATCAGGGTTTCCTGTTCAGAGGTGTTTGGAAAGATGGGTTGTGTCAAAACCCGTATTGTACTGAAGAGTTTGCCCCGATGCATGAGTCCGGAAAGGATTTGTGAGTATAATAGGCGGTTTAAGATTCACCCCTTTTAACAGAGATTGTATGAGCGCCGAGTCGAAGAAAGCCCATAACTTCATCCAGAGCCTGATCGAGGACGCCATCGCCGGCGGTGAACATACCGGCAAGGTGGTGACCCGCTTCCCACCAGAGCCCAACGGCTATCTGCACATTGGCCATGCCAAATCGATCTGCCTCAATTTCGGAATTGCTGAAACCTTTTCGGGCGAGTGCAACCTGCGCTTCGACGACACCAACCCCGAGAAGGAAAACCAGGAATACATCGATGCGATCAAGCAGGACGTGGAGTGGCTCGGCTACGAGTGGGCCGGCGATGCGCGCTACGCCTCTGACTACTTTGACGCCCTCTACGATTTTGCTGAGGAGCTGATCGAGCGGGACAAGGCCTATGTTTGTGCCCTGTCTGCCGACGAGATGGCTGAATACCGCGGCAGCCTCAAGGAGCCGGGCCGGAACAGTCCCTACCGGGATCGTCCGGTGGAGGAGAGCCTGAAACTGTTCCGGGACATGCGCGATGGCAAGTTCCAGAACGGTGAGCTGGTGCTGCGGGCAAAGATTGACATGGCATCCCCGAACATCAACCTGCGCGATCCGATTCTCTACCGGATTCGCTACGCCGACCACCATCAGACCGGCAACAAGTGGTGCATCTACCCGATGTACGACTACACCCATCCGATTTCGGACGCGCTGGAGGGGATCACCCACTCCCTGTGTACGCTTGAGTTTGAGGATCATCGACCACTCTACGACTGGGTTCTGGACAACATTTCGGTGCCCTGTCACCCCAGGCAGATCGAGTTCGCGCGCCTTAACCTCAACTACACCATCACCTCCAAGCGCAAGCTCAAGCGCCTGGTGGATGAGGGCTTTGTGGATGGCTGGAACGATCCGCGTATGCCCACCATCTCCGGTATGCGCCGTCGCGGCTACACGCCTGAATCGATCCGCAATTTCTGCGACATGATTGGTGTGAACAAGGCCGGCGGCACGGTTGACGTGGGTATGCTCGAACACGCCATCCGTGAGGACCTGAACAACCGGGCGCCCCGTGCCATGTGCGTGATGCGTCCGCTCAAGGTCACGCTCACCAACTACCCCGAGGGCCAGACCGAAACCCTGAGCCTGCCGGTACATCCTCAAAACCCGGACATGGGCGAGCGGGAAGTCACCTGGAGCCAGACCCTGTTCATCGATCGGGAAGACTTTGAAGTAGATCCTCCCCGGAAATGGAAGCGGCTGGCGCCGGATCAGGCGGTGCGTCTGCGGGGCGGCTATGTAATGACCTGTCGGGAAATCATCCGGGACGACAGCGGCGAGATCGTGGAGCTCAAGTGCGAATACGATCCGGCCACCCTGGGCGTGAACCCGGAGGGCTACAAGCCCAACGGTGTGATTCACTGGGTATCCGCGACCGACAGCGTTGAGACCGATATCAACGTCTACGACCGTCTGTTCAACCACGAATCCCCGGACAGCGACAAGGACGGGGATTTCATGGACCACCTGAACCCGGAATCCCTGGTTGTCCTGCGTGGCGCCCGGGTGGAGAAGAGTCTGGCCCAGCCCCGCACGGATCTGCCGTATCAGTTCGAGCGGGAAGGCTATTTCTTCTGCGATCAGGAGCAGACGGCGGCTGCAGGTCGGCCGGTGTTCAATCGCACGGTGACGCTGCGTGACTCCTGGGGCAAGGGGGGCAAATGATCCGTATCCACAACACCCTGACCCAGCAGAAGGAAGAATTCCGACCCATCGAGCCTGGCAAGGTACGGATGTACGTGTGCGGCATGACCGTGTACGACTACTGCCACCTGGGCCATGCCCGGGTGCTGGTGGCGTTCGATGTGATCACCCGTTACCTGCGTCATCGCGGGTACGAGGTGCACTACGTTCGCAACATCACCGATATTGACGACAAGATCCTGCGCCGGGCCGACGAAAACGGCGAACCCTACACCGAGCTTACCGAGCGCATGATTCGCGCCATGCATGAGGATGAGGCACGCCTTGGTGTGCTGTCGCCTGATGAGGAGCCGCGGGCAACCGCGTATATCGACGAAATCATCGCCATGATCCACAAGCTGATCGCCACCGGCCATGCCTATGCGGCGGACAACGGCGACGTGTATTTTGCCGTGGATTCCTTCGAGGGCTATGGCAAGCTCAGCAAGAAAAAGCTGGAAGACCTGCTGGCCGGTGCCCGGGTCGATGTGCAGGAAGCCAAGCGCAGTCCTGCGGACTTTGCGTTGTGGAAGGCGGCGAAGGAAGGGGAGGTCAGCTGGCCCTCTCCCTGGGGCGACGGTCGTCCCGGTTGGCACATCGAGTGCTCTGCCATGTCCACCTGCTGCCTGGGCGACACCTTCGACATCCATGGCGGCGGTCCGGACCTGCTGTTTCCGCACCATGAGAACGAGATTGCGCAATCCGAGTGCGCCACCGGCCATACCTTTGTGAATACCTGGATGCACGCCGGCGCCATTCGCGTGAACAAGGAGAAGATGTCCAAGTCCCTGGGTAATTTCTTCACCATCCGGGAGATCATGGAGACCTATCCGGCGGAGGTGGTTCGCTACTTCCTGGTGTCGAGCCATTACCGCAGCCAGGTGGATTATTCCGAGGACAACCTGGCCGAAGCGGGTCGCACCCTGACCCGGCTCTACCATGCGCTGCGGGGTATCGTGCCGGCAAAGGCGGGCGACGTGCCCGAAGGCGAGCACGATGTGCGTTTCGCCGAGGCCATGGACGACGATTTCAACACCGCCGGCGCCATTGCCGTGCTCCATGCCGTGGCCAATGAGATCAACCAGTTCCGTCGTGATGGTCGGGAAGAAGACGCCAAGCGCAGCGCCGCGGTGCTCGTGCGCCTCGGTGGTGTGCTCGGGCTGCTGCAGCAGGACCCGGAGGCATTCTTCAAGGCCGGCGGCAGTGCTGAACTCTCCGCGGAGGAGATCGAGGCGATGATCCAGGCCCGGGCCGACGCCCGCAAGGCAAAAGATTTTGCCGAGGCGGATCGCATTCGGGATGCACTTGCGGAAAAGGGCATCATCCTGGATGACTCCCGGCAAGGCACGAGCTGGCGCAAGGCCTGACTGGCATGCCAGAGCGCTTGGTCTGACCAGTTTTATGCTCGCGGGCATGATCTTGTAAGGATTTTCCCTTACAATGCGGCGCTCAAATTAGAATGCCCTCTCGTTCGTGAGAAGAGGGAGTCGGGAAACAACCCACTGAGGCAGACAACGATGACAGAACGCGTACAAATCGGCGGCATTCAGGTCGCCAAGAATCTGTATGATTTCGTGAACAACGAGGCGATTCCGGGCACCGGAGTCGATGCCGACAAATTCTGGGCCGAGTTCGACAAGATCGTGAACGAGCTGGCGCCGCGTAACCGCGAACTGCTGGCCAAGCGCGACGCGATCCAGGAAAAGATGGACAGCTGGAACCGCGATCACAAGGGCCAGAAGATCGACATGGCCGAATACAAGGCGTTCCTCAAGGAAATCGGCTACCTGGTGGATGAGCCTGCGGAGTTCAAGATCTCCACGTCGAACGTGGATCCGGAAGTGGCCACCCAGGCCGGTCCGCAGCTGGTGGTGCCGATTATGAACGCGCGCTTCGCGCTGAACGCGGCCAACGCCCGCTGGGGTAGCCTGTACGATGCGCTCTACGGCACCGATGCCATCTCTGAAGAAGGCGGCGCTGACAAAGGCCCGGGCTACAACCCGGTTCGTGGCGCCAAGGTCATCGAGTGGGCCCGCAACCTGCTGGACAGCTCCGCGCCGCTGGCGTCCGGAAGCCACAAGGATGCCGCCAAATACCTGGTTGAGGGCGGCAAGCTCGTGGTCAAGCTGCAGAACGGTGAGACCACCGGCCTGAAAGATGAAGCCGGTTTTGTGGGCTATACCGGCGCCGCCGACGCCCCCACCGGTGTGCTGCTGGTCAAAAACGGCATGCATTTCGAGATCCAGATCGACGCCAGCCATCCCATCGGGAAGAGTGACGGCGCCAACGTCAAGGACGTGCTGATGGAGTCTGCCCTGACCACCATCATGGACTGCGAAGACTCGGTTGCAGCGGTCGATGCCGACGACAAGGCACTGGCCTACCGCAACTGGCTCGGCCTGATGAAGGGCGACCTGGAAGAGACCTTCGAGAAGGGCGGCAAGCAGCTGACCCGCAAGATGAACGCCGACCGCATCTACACGGCCGCTGACGGCAGCGAACTGGCGCTCAAGGGTCGCAGCCTGATGTTCATCCGTAACGTTGGTCACCTGATGACCAACCCGGCCATCCTGCTGAAAGACGGCAACGAGATCCCGGAAGGTTTGATGGACGGCCTGATCACCTCCCTGATTGCCATCCACGATCTCAAGGGCAACAGCCAGTTCCAGAACAGCACCAAGGGTTCAATGTATATCGTTAAGCCCAAGCAGCACGGTCCGGAGGAAGTGGCCTTCACCAACGAGTTCTTCGGACGTGTTGAGGATGCTCTTGGTCTGCCGCGCTTCACCCTGAAGGTCGGCATCATGGACGAGGAGCGTCGTACCACGGTCAACCTGAAGGCGTGCATCCATGCCGCGAAAGAGCGGGCGGTATTTATCAACACCGGCTTCCTCGATCGTACCGGCGACGAAATCCACACCTCCATGGAGCTCGGGCCGTTCATCCGCAAGGGCCCGATGAAGCAGGCGACCTGGATCAACGCTTACGAGCAGTGGAACGTGGATATCGGCCTTGAGACCGGTTTCTCCGGTGTTGCCCAGATTGGTAAGGGCATGTGGGCCATGCCCGACCTGATGGCCGGCATGCTGGAAGCCAAGATCGGTCATCCGAAATCCGGCGCCAACACCGCCTGGGTTCCGTCTCCGACTGCGGCTACGCTGCACGCCACCCATTACCACCAGGTGAACGTGTTTGATGTCCAGAAAGAGCTGTCCAAGCGTCAGCGTGCGGCCCTTGAGGACATCCTGACCGTGCCGGTGATGGACGATCCCTCTTCCCTGAGCGCTGAGGATATCCAGCAGGAGCTGGACAACAACGCGCAGGGCATCCTGGGCTACGTGGTGCGCTGGATCGACCAGGGCGTTGGTTGTTCCAAGGTTCCGGATATCAACAACGTTGGCCTGATGGAAGACCGCGCCACCCTGCGGATCTCCTCCCAGTTGCTGGCCAACTGGCTGCGTCATGGCATCTGCACCGAGGCGCAGATTGAAGAGACCATGAAGCGCATGGCCGCCGTTGTGGACAAGCAGAACGCCGGCGATCCGGCCTACCGCAACATGGCGCCGAACTTCGATGACAGCGTTGCCTTCGAAGCTGCCATGGCGCTGGTCCTGAAGGGCTGCGAGCAGCCAAATGGCTACACCGAGCCGCTGCTGCACGCCTACCGCCTGAAGGCCAAGGCTAAGTTCGGGCAGTAAACCGGACACATAAAAAACCCCGCTTCGGCGGGGTTTTTTATGCTTGTCGGATTACGGCTTTGCCTAATCCGACCTACCGGAAAACCTGCACTCTCTCGTAGGTTGGATTAGGCGAAGCCGTAATCCAACACTCGGTGAGTTCAGTCTTTGTGCAATACGTCAGCGGCGTACAGGGTATTCTGCAGCAGGGTGGCAATGGTCATCGGACCCACGCCGCCGGGCACCGGCGTGATGTAGGCCGCTCGTTCCGACGCCGTTGCGAAATCCACGTCGCCGTGCAGTTTGCCGTCGTCCATCCGGTTGATGCCGACATCAATCACCGTGGCCCCGGGCTTGACCCATTCTCCCCTGATCAGTCCCGGTTTGCCCGCAGCCGCCACAAGAATGTCCGCTTCTGATACGAACTTTGGCAGGTCCGGAGTAAAGCGATGGCAGACGGTCGTGGTAGCCCCCTTGAGCAGCAGCTCCATGCTCATGGGGCGGCCGACGATGTTGGAGGCGCCGACAATGACCGCGTGCTGGCCCTTGTAGGGCGTACCGATGCTGTCGAGCAGGGTGATGATACCCGCCGGTGTGCAGGGCCTCAGCGTTGGTTTGCGCTGCATCAGCCGGCCAATGTTGTAGGGGTGGAATCCGTCCACGTCCTTGTCGGGCCGTATCTTGACCAGAATGGGGTCGGCATCCAGATGGTGGGGCAGGGGCAACTGAACCAGAATGCCGTCGACGGAGGGATTCTCGTTCAGTTCATCAATCAGTGCTTCCAGTGCCTCCTGGGAGGTGTCTTCCGGCAGGTCGTAGGACAGGGACAGGATTCCGGCCTGCTCGCAGGCCTTGCGCTTGTTGCCCACGTATACCTGTGAGGCGGGATCGTTGCCGACCAGTACCACAGCCAGGCCGGGCGCGCGCAGCCCCTGCTGCCGACGGGCTTCCACGCCGGCGGCAACCTGCTGTCTCACCTCGGCGGCAATCTCTTTTCCGTTGATCAGTTTGGCGGTCATGTCTCGTCTTTTCGGTTGGACATCAAAAAATGAAGGCCGGGCATTGTCTCATGCTTCCGGCGTAACTCCAATTCGCAGGCCGGGGCCAGCGCCGGAACTTTCCTCGCCCCGACCGGTCAGCTTACATGCCCGCATAGGGGGAAATTGGAAATCCGTGTTGACGGAGCACGCCGGCGCCGGTAATATGCGCGCCAACTTTGCTGAGGCACTTGTTGTTCAGTTGCAACGGGGTATAGCGCAGTCTGGTAGCGCGCCTGCTTTGGGAGCAGGATGTCGGGAGTTCGAATCTCTCTACCCCGACCACTTACTGTACGAGTCCGGATTCCGGACACGTTCGAGCAGGAGTGGTGGACAGCCAGGTGGGCGAACGGTCAAGCGCCCGTAGCTCAGCTGGATAGAGCATCCGCCTTCTAAGCGGATGGTCGCAGGTTCGAGTCCTGCCGGGCGCGCCATTAAACGCTGGCACCCGCGCCGGAGCGACCGTAACCAGCAAAGTTGAAAGCTTCACGCTGTTGCGTGGTGCTTGAGGAAAGGCAAGTCCCTATGTGGTGGACGTAGCTCAGTTGGTAGAGCTCAGGATTGTGACTCCTGCGGTCGAGGGTTCGAACCCCTTCGTCCACCCCACTTTTCCCTCTTGTTTGATTCCGCGTGTGATGAATCCATTGATGGCAGGCTGGTCATCAGGCACTCTTCATCCTGTTGTGCGCGAGTGGCGGAACTGGTAGACGCGCTGGATTTAGGTTCCAGTGGGGCAACCCGTGAGAGTTCGAGTCTCTCCTCGCGCACCACCCCTTTCTTTTCCATGTTATGCCCCCATAAATCACACCAGACCTCAGGGTCGTCGCTGACGTTGGCCAATGCCGCGTAGAGTGATTCTCTCGGCGGGTCAAAGCATGATAAACTACCGGCTTTTAATTTTCGGTCCTTTTGCGGGCAGGCTCCCGTAACCGGACTTTTAGTATTAATTTCATTCACCTACAGAATCTGTAATTTGAGGATCTTCCATGCAAGTGTCTGTTGAAACGACCTCCAACATCGAGCGTCGCATGACGATTGGTGTGCCCGCCCAGGAAATCGACCAGGCGGTTCAGAAACGCCTGCAGGAAACCGCGCGTACCGTTCGTCTTAACGGTTTCCGTCCGGGTAAGGTGCCCATGAGCGTGGTGAAGCGTCGTTTCGGTGACAGTGTTCGTCAGGAAGTTGTGGGCGAGGTCATGCGCGACAACTACATCAAGGCACTGCAGGAGCAGGACATCAGCCCGGCGGGCTGGCCGAAGTTCGAGCCGAAAACCATGGAAGAGGGCAAGGATCTGGAGTTCGTTGCCACTTTCGAAGTGCTGCCGGAAATCGAGCTGGGCGACCTGAGCAAGATCTCCGTTGAGAAACTGACCTCCGAGATCACCGACAAAGACGTCGACAACATGATCGACAACCTGCGTCGGCAGCAGGCCACCATGAAGGAAGTCAAGCGCAAGTCCAAGAACAAGGACGTGCTGACCATTGACTTCAAAGGCTTCATCGATGGTGAGGAGTTCGAGGGCGGTGCCGCCGAAGGCCATCGTCTGACCCTCGGTTCCGGCCAGATGATTCCGGGCTTTGAGAAGGCCATTCAGGGCGGCAAGGCCGGCGAGGACATGGAAATCGAGGTAACCTTCCCGGAGGATTACCACAACGAAGAACTGGCGGGTAAGCCGGCCAAGTTCGAGATCAAGATCCACAAGGTGGAAGAGCCGCAGTTGCCGGAACTGGATTCCGAGTTCTTCAAGAAGTTCGGAATCGACGCCGAAGACGAAGCCGCTTTCCGCGAAGAAGTGAAGAAGAACATGGAGCGTGAGCTCAAGCAGGCCATCTCCAACAAGGTCAAGAACGACGTGGTCGACGGGCTGGTGGAGAACACCGAGCTGGACGTACCGGCCGCTCTGGTCGACCAGGAAATTGATCGTCTGCGCCAGGATGCGGTTCAGCGCTTCGGTGGCCAGGTTGACTTCCAGCAGCTGCCCAAGGAGATCTTCGAAGAGCAGGCCAAGCGCCGCGTGAAGACAGGCCTGCTGTTCCAGGAAGTGGTCAAGCAGAACGACCTGAAGGCCGACCCGGCGAAGGTAGATGAGAAGATCCAGGAAATCGCGTCTACGTATGAACAGCCGGAGGAAGTGATCGCGCACTTCAACAGCAACCCCGAGCAGAAGGCCCAGATCGAGTCCTCGGTGCTGGAAGATGCGGTGGTTGACCACGTGCTGGCCCAGGCCAAGGTCAAGGAAAAGAAGGTCAAGTACGAAGAGGCCGTACAGGCTGGTCAGCCGCAGCGCTGATTTGCCGCGGGGGCAGATTTTCCGCCCCCGAGCGCCGTCCCACGAAACAGCCGGCATGTCCGGCTGTTTTCATCTGGGGCCGCTGCTGGCAAAGTAACGGGTGCAACACCAATGAAACTGCCGTGGCCCATGGCCACGACCCATTGTCCATAAGGAGTTCAGGCGCATCATGACGCAGAAACCAATTGATGGTCCCGCAATGGTTACCAATTCCGGGCTGGTACCGATCGTTATCGAGCAGACGGCCCGTGGTGAGCGGTCTTTTGACATCTACTCCCGCCTGCTCAAGGAGCGGGTAATCTTTCTGGTGGGCCCGGTTGAGGACCACATGGCGAACCTGATCGTGGCGCAGCTCCTGTTCCTGGAATCAGAGAACCCGGACAAGGACATTCACCTGTACATCAATAGTCCGGGCGGTTCGGTGACGGCCGGCATGTCGATCTACGACACCATGCAGTTCATCAAGCCTGACGTGGCTACCCTGTGTGTTGGCCAGGCCGCCAGTATGGGCGCCTTCCTTCTGGCTGGTGGCGCTGCCGGCAAGCGGGCGTGTCTACCCAATTCACGGGTGATGATTCATCAGCCGCTGGGCGGCTATCAGGGGCAGGCCACGGATATCGAGATCCACACCCGTGAGATCCTTAAGATCCGTCACACCCTGAACTCCATCCTGGCCCACCACACCGGGCAGGATCTGGACACCATCGCCAAGGATACGGATCGGGATAACTTCATGGATCCGGCCCAGGCGAAAGAGTACGGGCTGATCGATTCAATACTTGATAAGCGCGTACCGAATAAATAATACTGGAAGTAATCGCATCATATATGGCCGGCGTAATGCAGGTATGACGCCGGCAGAACGAGATCAGAGGTATTTCAATGGCAGATGAAAGAAACGGCAGGGGCGACGATAACGGCAAGTTGCTCTACTGCTCGTTTTGCGGAAAGAGCCAGCATGAAGTCCGTAAGCTCATTGCAGGGCCCTCGGTGTTCATCTGCGACGAGTGCGTCGACCTGTGCAACGATATTATCCGGGAAGAAATCCAGGAAAATGCCCAGGAGGAGCCGAGCGATCGCCTCCCGACGCCGTCCGAAATCCGGCACACGCTGGACGAGTATGTGATCGGCCAGGATCGCGCCAAGGTCGTTTTGTCGGTCGCGGTTTACAACCATTACAAGCGTCTGCGCTATGGTGAAGGCAAGGGCGATGTCGAGCTAGGCAAGAGCAACATCCTGCTCATCGGGCCCACCGGCAGCGGCAAGACCCTGCTGGCGGAAACCCTGGCGCGCATGCTCAACGTGCCCTTTACCATCGCCGATGCCACCACGCTGACCGAAGCGGGCTACGTGGGTGAGGACGTCGAGAATATCATCCAGAAGCTGCTGCAGAAATGCGATTACGATGTCGACAAGGCCCAGCGGGGCATCGTTTACATCGACGAGATCGACAAGATCTCCCGCAAATCGGACAACCCGTCCATCACCCGGGATGTCTCCGGTGAGGGCGTGCAGCAGGCGTTGCTGAAACTGATCGAGGGCACGGTGGCTTCGGTGCCGCCCCAGGGCGGGCGCAAGCACCCCCAGCAGGAGTTCCTGCAGGTGGACACCGGCAATATGCTGTTCATCTGTGGCGGTGCCTTTGCCGGTCTGGACAAGGTCATCCGCGAGCGCACGGAAAAGAACAGCATCGGCTTTTCGGCCTCGGTTGCCAGCCAGGATGATTCGAAGAACACCGGCGACATCATCAAGGATGTGGAAACCGAAGATCTGGTGAAGTACGGTCTGATTCCGGAGTTCGTGGGTCGTCTGCCTGTGGTTGCGACCCTCAACGAACTGGACGAGGAAGCACTGGTTCAGATCCTGACCGAGCCCAAGAACTCCCTGACCAAGCAGTACCAGAAGCTGTTTGACATGGAAGGTGTGGAGCTTGATTTCCGGGATGACGCGTTGCGTGCCGTTGCCCGGAAAGCCATGGACCGGAAAACCGGTGCTCGCGGCCTGCGTTCCATCATGGAGGCGACCCTGCTGGACACCATGTACCAGATACCGTCTGAGCATGATGTGACCAAGGTGGTGATTGATGAGAGCGTGATCAGCGGGGACTCCGAGCCCTTCAAGATCTACGCGAGCAGCGATCACGCCAAGGCCGTGCCGGAAGATTGAGCCGGCGGTTTCCGGTCACACAAAAAAAGGGGCGGCAACGCCCCTTTTTTGCTTTCCTGTATCCCGATATTCCTACCTTGTTTCGTTTGGTAAAAAGATTGCAATTTTTACGGGCGCCCCAATGAAGGGTGATATGCTGAAAGAAATACCGTCAGAGGACTCCCTATGACCCGGATATCCGAAAATACCGTGCAAGAATACCCGCTGCTTCCACTGCGTGACGTGGTGGTGTTCCCGCACATGGTGGTCCCGCTGTTTGTGGGCCGTGAAAAATCCATCCAGGCGCTGGAAGCCGCGATGGAAGGAAGCAAGGAGATTCTTCTGGTAGCCCAGAAGGACGCTTCCACCGATGAGCCGGGCCCAAAGGACGTGTTTGGCATGGGAACGCTGGCAACGGTTCTGCAGATGCTCCGTTTGCCTGATGGCACAGTCAAGGTGCTGGTGGAGGGCAACGCACGCGCCACAATCAGTGATATCACCGAGGGTGAATACCTGTCTGGCAGCGCCATGCTGATGGACGAGGAGTCTCTGCCGGATCGCGAGAAAGACGTTCTCGTGAAGACCCTGATGGACGAGTTCGAGAAGTATGTGAAGCTCTCCAAGAAGGTGCCCTCGGAAGTCTCCAATGCCCTGACCGGTATCGAAGAGCTGGAGCGACTGGCGGACACCATGGCGGCGCACCTGGAAATGCGCATCCCCGAGAAACAGGAGTTGCTGGAAGCCCTGGATATCCGCAAGCGTGTCGACCTGTTGCTTGGCAAGCTGGATGGCGAGATCGACCTGATCGAGGTGGAGAAGCGTATCCGCGGCCGCGTCAAAAAGCAGATGGAGCGCAGCCAGCGCGAGTACTACCTGAACGAACAGATGAAGGCTATCCAGAAGGAAATGGGTAACCTGGGCGAAGGCAACAACGACTTCGAGGAGCTTGAGCAGAAGCTCGAGGAAGCCGGATTGCCGGAAGAAGCCCGCAAGAAAACCGAAACAGAGCTTAACAAGCTCAAGATGATGTCGCCCATGTCGGCAGAAGCCACCGTGGTGCGCGGGTACATCGACTGGATGCTGGCGGTGCCCTGGAAAAAGCGCAGCCGTGTGCGTCACGACATCGAGAAGGCCCGTGAGATCCTCGACCGGGATCATTATGGCCTGGATGAGGTCAAGAAGCGGATCCTGGAATACCTGGCAGTTCAGAGCCGGGTGAAGAAGGTGAAGGGTCCGGTGCTTTGCCTGGTAGGGCCCCCTGGGGTGGGTAAGACTTCCCTGGGGCAGTCCATTGCCCGGGCCACCAACCGCAAGTACACACGCATGGCCCTGGGCGGCGTTCGTGACGAAGCCGAGATCCGCGGCCATCGCAAAACCTACATTGGCGCACTGCCCGGCAAGCTGCTGCAGAAGCTGTCCAAGGTGGGCGTGAAAAACCCCCTGTTCCTGTTCGACGAAATCGACAAGATGGGCATGGACCACCGTGGCGATCCGGCCTCTGCGCTTCTGGAAGTGCTTGACCCGGAGCAGAACCACACCTTCAACGACCATTACCTGGAGGTTGATTACGACCTGTCCGACGTGATGTTCGTGTGCACCTCCAACTCCATGGATATTCCGCCGGCGCTGCTGGACCGGATGGAGATCATACGGATTCCCGGGTACACCGAGGACGAGAAGGTAAACATCGCCCTGCGTTATCTGCTGCCGAAGCAGATCAAGGCCAACGGCCTGCGCAAGGACGAGCTGGAGCTGCCCGAGGAAACCCTGCGGGATCTGATTCGCTACTACACCCGTGAGGCGGGTGTGCGTGGCCTGGAGCGCGAGATTGCCAAGATCTGCCGTAAGGTCGTTCGGGACCACGTCGAGAGCGGTGACAAGGCCTCTGTGGTGCTCAAGCCAGACATGCTCGAAGACTATTCCGGCGTGAAGAAGTTCAAGTACGGCCTCGCCGAGGAAACCAACCAGATCGGTCAGGTGACCGGGCTGGCCTGGACTCAGGTCGGTGGTGAATTGCTGACCATCGAATGCGCCCTGACCCCCGGCAAGGGCCGGGTGGTGAAAACCGGGTCCCTGGGTGATGTCATGCAGGAATCCATCCAGACCGCCCTGACGGTCGTTCGCAGTCGTGCTCCGGGCCTGGGCCTGGCGGACGATTTTCACGAAAAACACGATCTGCACATTCACGTTCCGGAGGGCGCCACGCCCAAGGACGGTCCCAGTGCGGGTATCGGGATGTGCACGGCGCTGGTATCGGCACTCACCAAGATTCCGGTGCGGGCCGATGTCGCCATGACCGGTGAAATCACTCTGCGTGGTCGTGTTCTTGCCATTGGCGGGCTCAAGGAAAAGCTGCTGGCGGCGCACCGCGGCGGCATCAAGACGGTTCTGATTCCAGACGATAATGTCAGGGATCTCAAGGAGATACCCGAGAATATCAAGGAGTCTCTGGAGATCCGTCCGGTGAAGTGGATCGACGAAGTGCTGGACATTGCCCTGGCGTATCCGCCGGAACCGCGGACCGAAGAGCCGGCCACCGAGACCGGATCGGGCAAACCTCGTGACGACGAGGGTGATGCCTCGGAACGCATAAATACACATTAAACACTTGATGAGTTGTTGACATGCCAGAGAGCCCATTGGTATAACTGTTTCGCCGTGAAGCAGCCAATACCAAGGGCTCCCGCGCAGTTAGTGCCTATTCCGATCACCGGTATAAAGCCGCAAGGAATAAGAAAACTGAAGAATGGAATTCTCTGACCGCTTATGCGATAGTCGAGAACGTCCGAGAAAAAACAAACCAACCTATAACATCTTCAACCTGAAATCGAAGGGGTTTAGTGTGAACAAGTCCGAACTTATCGATGCAATTGCAGAGTCCGCAGATATCTCCAAAGCCGCCGCTGGCCGTGCTCTGGATGCCATGACCAACTCCATCACCGGTGCCCTCAAGAAAGGCGATCAGGTTACTCTGATCGGTTTCGGTACCTTCTCCGTTAAAGAGCGTGCCGCTCGTACCGGTCGCAACCCGCAGACTGGTGCCGAGATCAAGATTCCGGCCTCCAAAGTGCCTGGCTTCAAGGCAGGCAAGGCCCTGAAAGACGCCGTTAAGTAACGGTTCTTTCTCAGGTGGTTCCCCTTGACGGGGGCCACCCAAGAAGAATTCAAGGCGCATTCCGAACAGGGTGCGCCTTTTTACGTTAGGCCCGTCCATGCCAGCGCGCTGAAACGAATTACACTGAACGACCTTGAACAGGGATTCGGGAGACACATGCTTCAAGACATTCGGGAAAATGCCCAGGGCACGATCGCCAAGATCATCATCGGCCTGCTCATCGTGTCGCTTTCTATCTGGGGAATGGACGCCATTGTTGGCGGTTTCTCCGGTGAGCCGGAAGTGGCCACGGTAAACGGAGAGGACATTACCGAGCGGGAATTCCTCCGACTGGTCCAGATGGAGAGCCAGCGCAGGCTGTCCAGCATGGAAACCCCGGACCCGTCGATGCTTAACGAGGACCAGATTCGTGCGGACGTTCTGGATTCCCTGATTCAGCAACAGGTGCTGATCCAGGATGCCAACGCCCAGGGCCTTGAGCTCAACGACGCGGATATCGATTCTCTGATTACCCAGATGCCCCAGTTCCAGGTAGACGGTCAGTTCAATCGGGACCGGTTTTTGGCTACCGTCCGCAACATGGGCATGGGCGTGGGTGAGTTCCGTGAAGCCATGCGCAAGCAGTATGTGGTCAATCAGATACGGGCCGGCATCGCCCAGAGCGGTGTGGTTGCCGATCAGAACGCCCGGCAGTTGCTGCAGATCCAGAACCAGACCCGTACCTTCCGGGTGCTGGGCATTCCGGCGGCCGAGGTTGCCGACAGTGTTGAGGTATCCGCCAACGAAGTCGAAACCTTCTACCAGGAGAACTCCGGGCTGTTCCAGCAACCGGAGCGGGTCGATGCGGCGTACATTACCCAGTCACTTGGTGCCCTGGCAGAAACCATCGACATCACCGACGAGGAAGTCCGGGCCTACTACGAGGAACGGGCGGCGGACCTCGCCAGTGAAGAGCGACGCGCATCCCACATCCTCATAGAAGAAGGCAGTGACGCGGACGAGACCATGGCGACCATTCAGGAACGCCTCGAAGCTGGCGAGTCCTTCGAAGATCTGGCCCGTGAATACTCCATTGATACTGTATCCGCAGAAGAGGGTGGCGATCTTGGCTATGCCGGTCGCGGGATTTACGATGAGGCCTTTGAGGAGGCCCTGTTCGCCCTGGAAGAGGGTGAAATCTCCGAGCCGGTGCGCAGCTCGTTCGGTGTCCATCTGATTCGTCTGGAGGACATCCGGCAGTCAGAAGTGCCGGCACTGGCGGAAATGGAAGACCAGCTGCGTCGCGAGCTGGCCCGTGACCGGGCTCGGGAGAAGTTTGCCGAGATTCGCTCACAGCTCGCCGACTCGGCGTATGCCGCCGATGATCTGACGGGGCCTGCTGAAGAGCTTGGCCTTGAGGTACGCGAGGCGACCGGTATTACCCGCGACGGCGGCCAGGCGCCCTTTGATCATGCCGGTCTGGTGCGCCAGCTGTTCTCTGAAGACGTACTGGAGGCCGGCTACAACACCGAGCTGATTGACGTGGGCGACAATGTGTCGGTGGTGGCGCGGGTGCGTGAGTACCATCCGGCCGAGCAACTGCCCCTGGACGAGGTGCGCGAAGATATCCGGGGTACACTGATGGCCCGTAAGACCCGGGAGGCTTTGGCCGAGCGGGCGGATGCCCTGATTGCCGATCTCGAGGCCGACGGAAAGCTTGAAGGCGAGGGCGAGTGGACCCGCTACGAATCGCTGTCACGCAATGCGTCGGACGTAGCTCCGGCTGTTATGCAGCAGGTGTTCTCGATGGCGCGCCCGAACGAGGGCCAGACCGCTTACGCCAAGGCCGTTTCTGACACTACGGCGTCGGTCATTGCGCTTGAGCAGGTCACCGATGGCGAGGTTGCCGAGGACAGCACCGAGCTGGAGCAGCTGCAGCAGTTCCTGGCGTCTCTCGAAGGTCAGCGTGAATACGCGGCCTATCAGCAATACCTCAGGAACCGCGCCGAGATAGAGCGGCCCTGAGCTGAGTGAAGGATCGACAAAAGCCCGGTGCGAATGCCCGGGCTTTTTGTTATTCGGCCTTCTGGATATACACCTGGGGTACTTCACCTCGGGTGTCAAAGTAGAATCCGTACACCGCCGTTTCCGGTGGCGTGAATCGGAAGTTCTCGAACACCGCCGAACAGTTGGCGTTCACCGGTTGGTTCAGTTCCACCACCTCGTCCTCCTTTTCGGAAAGGTAGCCGCAATTGGTGCCGCTGCTCCAGTTGGCGTCCCCAAACTTGAATTCGTAGGGCTGGCCGTCGGCTTTCAGCTCTACCTGCGTCCGGTACAGGCCGGCTTCCACCTTCTTGACCTTGTATTCTGGCAGGGCATCCCACCAGGCAAACTGGCCTCTGAGGTAGAGAGAGTCACTGTAGTCCCTGCCGCCGCCCATAGAAGCGCAGCCAGAGATGGCGAGCACAGAGGCAAGGGCCAGGGTGGTGAATTTCATGTTCATGGTGTTCTCCTTGGTTGTTGTTAGAGCCATCGGCATGGCCGATGTCGGGGTGTTACTCAATGAATGGCCAGATCACCGGGCAAAGACCGCGACAGACAGCGCAGGCACCGTGAAGTCGCCTCCCGAAACGTTTGCGGTGGTGCCCGGAGAAGTGTCGGCGGCGACGAGGAACGGGCCGGCCAGTGAGGTGCCCAGTGTCTGTTCGGTGTTGCTGGCATTGATCACGACAACGAGTTCATCGTTGGCGGCATCCAGCTCTGCCAGGTTGCCGCTGCCATCATCGAGCAGGCTGAATGCGATCAGGCCGGGAATCTGGTCTGAGCCAGTGTTCAGGAAGCTGAGGCGGTCCTGGACGTCCTTTGCCGTTTGCAGTCGGAACAGGGGGCTGCTGCGGCGAAGCGCCAGGAGCTCCTTGATCTGGGCATCGGTGTAGGCAATGGCGGCCGGAGTCGGATTGGCGTTGGCTCCGGCCGACTGGATGACTTCAGTGATCAGGTCCCAGTTGGCGCCATCCTTGTCCTGGCGGGGCAGGCCGCGGTTCCAGGCCGATGTCTGGTAGCTGAAATCCACTTCGTTGTACCAGTCCCCGGAATCGTAACTGTCGCGTTCCATGGACTTCGAACGCAGCAGCTCCGAGCCCATGTGCAGGAACGGAATGCCTTGGCTCAGGATGGGCACCGCCAGGCTGACCACCTGCATCTGCGCTCGCTGCTGGGTGGTTGCCGCATAGTCGGTCTTGTACTGGTTGTTGTCCCACAGGGTCTGGTTGTCGTGCTTGGACACGTAGTTGATGATTTCCTGGGGATCGGCGGTGTAGCCGGCGCTTTGCCCGTTGTAGTCGATCTCAGCACCCGTGGTGAGCTGGTCGTTGACCGCAACAAAGCTGTAGTCCTTCAGGCTTCCGGCAATGCCTACGCGGATCCAGTCGCTCACCTGCAGTAGACGGGCTTTTTCCCCGGCGCTGCCGCTGTTTCGATCATTGGGAAAGGTGAACAAGCCGTTGCCGAAGCCCTGGTTGGCACGGATGGCATCGCCTCCGTCGAAGGGCCCGCCGCCGCGTACAGCGTCCCGCAGCCGATCATTGAACGAGCCAATTCCGGTGCCGGCCATATTGGGCTGGATGGCGTTTACACCCCGGGCGTTGTTAGCCACCTCGCCGAAGTTCCAGGCCTCGCCGTAGAAGTAGGTGTCCGGATCGACCGCCTGCACTGCCGTCAGTGCCTTGTCCATGTTGGCCAGCATGTGATGACCCATGAGGTCGAAACGGAAACCGGAAATCTTGTACTGGTCGGCCCAGGTCACCAGCGAGTCCACCATCAGCTTCTCCATCATGGCGTGTTCGCTGGCGGTGTTCTCGCAGCAGGTGGACTGCTCCACCGCGCCGGTTTCCGGATTCTGTCGGTGGTAGTAGCCCGGCACCAGCTTGTCGAGTACCGAATTGGCGGCGAGGCCAGAGGCATTGGTGTGGTTGTACACCACGTCCATGACCACGTTCAGGCCCAGGTTGGTGGCTGCCTGCACCATCTCCCGGAACTCCAGAATCCGTTGCGTGCCATTGGCATCAGAGGCATAGCTGCCTTCCGGGACGGTGTAGTGAACCGGGTCATAGCCCCAGTTAAAGCTGTCCAGGCTCCGGAAGGTGCTATAGAGGGCCTGGGCATCGCCGGTGAGCGGATCGAAGCTTGCCAGAACGTCGCGTATGGGTTGGCCACTGTTGCAGTACGAGGCGTAGGTGTCGGCGGCCTCGGACGAGAGGTCACACAGGCGACTGAACGGATCGTCGATATCGACGACTTCCGACGGGTCCTCATTGACGGTGGCCATGTCGAACGCCGGCAGCAGGTGCAGGTGAGTGATTCCGGCATCCGCCAGGGACTTCAGGTGTGCCACGCCATCCACACTGCCGTCGGACGGTGCCGCGAAGGCGCGGTACTTGCCGCGTACGGCAGGATCCTGGGTTTCGTCGGTGGCGCTGAAGTCACGGATATGGACTTCATAGACAACCACGTTCTCGGGCGCCTCTACCGTGGGTGGCTCAACCGAATCCCAGCCCGCCGGCTTGTAGCCGGAGTCCAGGTCGACCACCTGGGCATACTGACCATTGGTAGAGAGGCTCAGGGCATAGGGGTCCGATACCATCGTGGTTTCGATGGCGTCCGTCCGCGGGTGATAGACGGTGACCTCGTACTGGTAGAACTGCTCGTTCAGTTCGGCGAGGTTGCCGGCGAAGCGCCAGACCCCATCGGACTCCGACATGGCGGCCGGATAACCGGGCAGCAGGGTACCGGTGGCGTCAAAGGCGTGAAGTCTGACATTCTGGGCTGTGGGTGCCCAGACGGCAAAATCGACGTCGGTGCCGTTAATCACCGCGCCCAGTTCGCCCTCATAGGCGTAGAGATCATCCAGTACGCCTGGAATCTGCACCCGAGTCGCCATCACCAGCTCATCGCTGCCGTTATACCCGGCCACGATGATTTGCTCTTTCAGGGCCGAGCGGATGTCGCCGGTGGCGGCCTGAACTTCGAAAGCGGGCCAACCGGCCAGATGGGGAAACGCTTCAGCCAGTGCCGGTGCCAGGGTGGTGGCGGACAGGGCGATCGACTCTCCTCCCGCCATGGTTTCCTCCGGTGTTACCCGGATGTCGGCCTGGGCATCATGGCGTAATTCTAGGCGAGCCAGGTTGTCGCCGTTCTTGACCACCAGGGTGCGTTCGTCCAGCCAGTGGGCGCTGGCTCCGGCAATAGTAACGGCCTCGGCCTCAATCGGGCTTTGGGAGAGCAGCTGACTGCCGCTCAGTGTGAAGATCCGGTTGCCAAGGGCACCGAAATGCCAGCGGTGGTCCACGCCACCCAGATCTTTCTCATCCCCTTTGTGCATGATGAAGTTCAGGCATTCGCCCGCCTCGCGCATGGGGATCCGGTAATAGGCACCGTAGGTGTCGTTGATGCCGTCGGGGAGGCGCGGGGTGCTCCATTCGGTGGCAACGCCCTCGGCCAGTCCATCACAGCCATCGGCGGGAGTGTTCCACAGATGCAGGCCCCAGCCACTGTAGTTCTCATCGGTGCGTTTGTAGTAAAGCAGGGCTTCATTCTCACCGGGTTCGAGCAGCGGCTCGGCCTGGCCGCCTCCGCCGGTTACCGGGTCGTCGCTTGCGGAGTTGCAGCCAGTCAATGCCAGCGATAAGGCCAGCATCAGGCCGCCTGCAACCAATCGTTGCTCAGGCATGGGAAATCCTCTTTTCCATTGTTTTTGTTGGCTTTGAGCCCTTTTCGGGCAACTTCATGGTTGCTCGACGGGGTCGCAAGGACATCCTTCAGCGAGGAATTTTTCGGGGCGTAGGCGCAGCGGTCGGAGGGGTAGTAGAAATGGCGCAGGAATGGAAAAAAAGGGCCGGCAAAGGCCGGCCCAGGAGGTCCAACGAGAGTGTGGCGTTTAGAGCCTTACCACCAGGCTTCGATCTGGGCACCGATCTGGATATCGCCATCAATGCCTTCACCGCCGCGAGCAGACTCAGCTTCGTCTCCGAAGAAAGTGGCGGCATAGGCGCGAATAACCGGGCGGGCCCAGTAGCCAGGACCGGCCTGCCATTGCTGGGCGATGGCAAACTTGCCGAGGTCCTGGGATTCAGTGAACCAGGGGCGGTCGGTATCGCTGTAGCCGACTTCGATGGCCGTGCTCATCACCGGCGACCAGTTATAGATCGGTCGGGCAACGATGCTCAGGCGCTCGCCGTCCTTTGCAGATGGATCGTGGGATTCCGCCTGCTCGTAGACCACAGAGTGGCCGAGATCCCAGCCTTTACCCAGTTTGATGACACCGTGGTTCAGCACGCGCCAGCTGGATTCGAAATAACCGGCCACATTACCATTGTCGACACGGCCGCCACTGGCATTCTCCGCCAGGGCGAAGCCCATGGAATCGGCACCGTACTGAACGGCAAACTTGTTAAAGCCACCCATAACGCCTGAGGAAAGCTCTGCAGTGAAGAAATAGCCGTTCTCATCCTCAATGCCTGCTGCTTCCTGGGCGTCGGTCAGATCCGCCATGGCGTAGATGCCGATCAGCTCAAGGTTGTTGCCGCCTGCCAGGGGAAAGGAGTAGCGGACATCGACCTTGTTGTTCTGCACAAAGTCTTCACCGTCACTGGTGTCTGAGTTGGTGTAGGCCAGGGACAGCTGACCGGAGCCGGCAGTGATGTTCTCGATGCCTGCGCCGTAGCCGGCATTGCTGACATAAAAGAGGTCGAGCTGGTGGATGTCTTTCCGCTTATAGAATCGCTTGCCTGCCCAGAGCGTGGCACCCGGCAGTGATTCAATCACGTTGTTGGCAGATACATACAGCTGGCGCAACGCGATGTCGCCACCGCCGTAGGGGTCAGAGCCGTTGGCAGTGGTTTCCTGGTTGGTGAAATCCACGTTGTTGATATTGTTGAAGCCGTTCAGGGCCTGGTAGTTGTTGCCCTGGCGATTGGCACTGTAGGCGAGCATGGAATCGAAGCGGAAGGTCTTGCCGTCCTGGCTGAACAGTTCATCACCCAGGGCAAGTTCGGCGTAGGTGTCGCACTCATCGGCCAGCCGTCCCACGTAGTGGCCGGTGGCGCCACTGCCGAAACAGGTCTGCTCACCACCGCTGCCAATGTTGGTGGATACGCCGGCCCGTGCGTAACCGTGAAAGTCCACGGCCAGTGTCGGGGTTGCCAGCACGGCGGCAGTGACGGCTGCGGCCAGTGGAAGCTTGTTCAGGGTAAAGCGCTTATTGTTTTGCATCATCTGTGTCCTGTGCTTCTTGTGATTTTTAATGCCAGGGAAGCGGGATCTCCGATCACTGAACGGGGTTCAGCGACTGCCGGATCAGGCTTCCGGTTCCCGCGATAGCAGCTTCTGCCAATCAGACATTGGGAAACCGGATTTCATAGTGTTGTAACGTAGGGGTTCGTACATCCTCCGCCCTGAAAATTTTGGCGGGTGAGTTTTCAGGGGGAGGAGGGGCGTAGGAGGAGGAGTCCCCGGGGTAGATCGCTCTGCTATCGTTTTCCCGCTGGTTCAGCTATTGGGGAATCGGGTCGGTTTGAGGCTTTCCTTGATTTTTTTCAGGTGCCCGAGAAAATCCGCGCCCCGCTTGAGGGTGACTCCGGTGGCTAGTATGTCGATGACGGTCAGATGAATGATGCGCGACGACATCGGCATGTACACCTCGGTGTCCTCCGGAGCGGTGACGCCGAGTACAACGGTACAGATCTCCGCCAGGGGCGAGTCCGGGTTGGTGATGCCGATGACCGTGGCGCCATTGGCGCGGGCAAGCTGGGCAATATCGACGGTTTCGCGCGTACGCCCGGTGTAGGAGATAAGCACGATCACGTCGCCAACGTTGGAGCCTGCTGCCACCATCCGCTGCATCAGGGCGTCGTCATAGGACATCACCGGGATATTGAAGCGGAAGAACTTGTGCTGCGCGTCGAGGGCCACGGAGGCCGAACCACCCATGCCAAAGAAATTGATCTGCTTGGCCTGGATCAGGTAGTCAATGGCAGTCGCCAGGGCCTTGGGGTCCAGCGCCTGGCGCGCTTTGTCGAGGCTGGCAATGGTGCTGAGCATGATCTTGTCGGCGAATTCGGCAACGGTGTCATCCGGCTCTACGTTCTGACCGATGTAGGGCGTGCCGGTGGCAATACTCTGGGCCAGACGAATCTTGAAATCCGGGAAGCCGGTCGCCGAGAAGCCCCGGCAAAAGCGGTTGACGGTCGGTTCGCTGACGTCCGCGGCCCGGGCCAGGGCGGCTATGCTGTATCGGGTAGCCGCGGTTGGGTCCCGAAGAATCGCCTCGGCCACTTTCCGTTCGGATTTGTTGAGACTGTCCAGCCGGGACTGGATGTCCTCAAGCAGGTTGTCGTCACGGTGCGCCTGGTTCGCGGCCATTAATGCTACTCCCTGAATCTTGGGCGGTCATTGTTGTAAAACGCGCTGATTATACCGCTTTTTTGCCGGTTTTGGGGTAGTAAAAGTATCATTAAGAGGAGTTTTTTCTTGGAATATTGATTTTTGGATGTCATTATTTGTTTAAAATTACTACATCAGTCCGGTCCTCGGCACGTTCGAGGGCTTGCCCACCAGAGAGAAGGAACCAATGGTCAACAAGATCAATACCCGTTGTGACCTGATGCTATTCGGAGCCCTGGGCGATTTGGCCCAGCGTAAACTGTTTCCCGCCCTGTACCAGCTTGAGCGCGCCAAACTGCTGGCCGACGGCAGCCGAATCCTGGCCATCGCCCGTACCGACGCCGACACTGCCGCTGTGCGCAAGCAGCTTCTGGAGAAGCTCAAACAGTACGTGAAGCCGGAGGAGTTCGACAAGCAGGTGGCAGACGCCTTTCTGTCCCGGGTCGATTATCAGATCCTCGACTTCAACGACCCGGACAAGTTCGGTGTGCTGAACGAGTGGCGGGACGACGCCAACAACGAACTGATCGTCTACATGGCCACGCCCCCCTCCATGTACGGGGTGATTGCCCGTAACCTGCGAGCGGCCAGTTGCTGTACCGAACAGACTCGGGTGGTGGTGGAAAAGCCCATCGGCCACGACCTCGAATCCTCGAAGGTGATCAATGACGAGCTGGGCGAAGTCTACAACGAGAACCAGCTGTTCCGGATCGATCACTACCTTGGTAAGGAAACCGTCCAGAACCTGATTGCCCTGCGCTTTGCCAATAACCTGTTTGCCTCCCAGTGGGACCAGAACCACATCTCCCACGTGGAGATCACGGTGGCCGAGAGCGTTGGCATCGAGGGCCGCTGGGGCTATTTCGACAAAGCCGGCCAGATTCGCGACATGATTCAGAACCACCTGTTGCAACTGCTGTGCCTGATTGCGATGGACCCGCCGTCGGACCTGTCCGCCGACAGCATTCGGGATGAGAAGGTGAAGGTGCTCAAGGCCCTCAAGCGAATCACGCCGGACATGATGGACAGCTACGTGGTGCGCGGCCAGTACACCGCCGGCACCAGCAACGGCAAGCCGGTGCCCGGCTATCTGGAAGAAGAGGGCGCCAACAAGGGCAGTGCCACCGAAACCTTTGTGGCCCTGAAGGCGGAAATCGACAACTGGCGCTGGTCCGGGGTCCCGTTCTACATCCGGACCGGCAAGCGTCTGCCCGAGAAGCTGTCGCAGATCATTATTCACTTCAAGCCGGCGCCCCACTACATCTTTGATCCGGACCAGAAGCATCTGGCCAATAACAAGCTGATCATCCGCCTGCAGCCGGATGAAGGCATGGCCCTGAAAATCCTGACCAAGGACCAGGGCCTGGACAAGGGCATGCGCCTGCGGCAGGGCCCGCTGGAGCTGACGTTTTCCGAGACGTTTGCCACCGACCGCATACCCGACGCCTACGAGCGTCTGCTGTGGGAGGTAATGAAAGGCAACCAGTACCTGTTTGTGCGCCGGGATGAGGTGGAATATGCCTGGCGCTGGGTCGACCAGGTCATCCAGAACTGGAAAGACGGCGGCGAGCCCCCCAAGCGCTACGCCGCCGGCACCTGGGGCCCGGTTGCCTCCATCGCCATGATTACCCGGGATGGAAGGAGCTGGTATGAAGATGTCTGACCTGCGATTGCCTGACGGCGTTGCCGACCGCTCCGGCGAGACCGCCAATGACGTCGCCCTGGCGCTGGCCGACGCGGTTGCCGGTTTCCTCGATGCCCGTCTGAAGGAGGCGCCGAGGGCGAGCCTGGTGGTTTCGGGGGGCTCGACGCCCCTGCCGTTCTTTCAGGCGCTCTCCGGCAAGGCACTGGACTGGAGCCGGGTGGACGTGCTGCTGGCGGACGAACGCTGGGTTGATGAAGCCAGCGATGCCAGCAATACCCGTCTCGTGCGGGAACACCTGTTGCAGAACAATGCCGCGGCAGCCCGATTTCTGTCGCTCAAGCAGCCGGGGGCGACACCGGCCGAGGGTCTTGATCGGGTGAGGGCGGAGCTGGCGGACTTAGGGCTGCCTATTGATGTGCTGATTCTCGGTATGGGCAATGATGGCCACACGGCCTCGCTGTTCCCGGATGCGCCGGAGCTCGAGGCGGCTATGAGCCCCCAATGCCAGGACATCGTGGCGGCAACAACACCGGCATCGCAGCCCCAGAAGCGCATCACTCTGACCTGGCCACCGCTGCGCGATGCCCGTTTCACAGCCCTGCACCTGAAGGGCGAGGACAAGCTGCATACCCTGGATAAGGCACTTTCCGATCCGGACCAGGTTCTGGAGATGCCGATCCGCGCGTTCCTCAAGCCCGGCCTGCAGGTGTTCTGGAGCCCCTGAATTCGCCCGACTTTTGCTACGGAGAAAACCATGAACCAGTTATCCGACTTCCATCGCGAGCGCGTCAGGGCAGTACTGAATGCTTCCCCCCTGGTGCCGGTGATTGCTATTCACGATCTTGCAGACGCCGTTCCCCTGTGTCGCGCCCTCGTAGATGGCGGCATCAACGTTCTGGAAATCACCCTGCGCACCGAACACGGCGTAAAGGCCATCGAAAAGGTTCGCGAAGCCATTCCCGAAGCCTGGGTAGGTGCCGGAACGGTTACCAGCATTGCCCAGTACCGCCAGGTGGAAGCGGCCGGCGCCCAGTTTGTGATCACCCCGGGCGTCACCGAGTCCATCCTCCAGTTCGGCGTGACCTCCGAGGCGCCGCTGCTGCCGGGCATTGCCACCATTTCCGAGATGATGGTGGGCTATAATCTGGGCTACCGGGAATTCAAGTTCTTCCCGGCCGAAGTTGCTGGCGGCATCCCGGCCCTCAAGGCCTTCAACGGCCCCTTCCCGGACGTCACCTTCTGCCCAACCGGCGGCATCCGCCGCAACACCGCCGCAGACTACCTGGCCTTGAGCAACGTGCAGGCCGTCGGCGGCACCTGGCTGACGCCACCTGAGGTGGTAGCCGCCAAAGACTGGGCCCAGATTGCCGAGATCGCCCGCGGCAGTCTTGCTGATCTCTGACTTCGGTTGATTGTCCGTGTAGCCTGATTTCTGGGAGTTTTCGCCCTTTGGGGCACGGCTTCCGGGAAACGCTACGAGCACATCCCTGTGCGCTTGGCGCTGGCCATCCCTGGCCAGCGACATTCCCGGAAGCCGCGCCCCAAAGGGCTTGTTAAATCTCACGATATCGCCAGTTCGCGTTGAGATGTCGTCACGCTGTCGTTTGGTTAGACCTGAAGCCCTTAATCATGAACTGACGGCCCTTTTTCCAGGCCTGAATGTGTTGTTTAAGTGTTTGGGGTAACGAATCCGGTTGCTCCATTCCATCTCTGGCATTCGAAAAGCTGTCACATCGGAATAACTGAAAGATCTTGAAGGAGGGAGTGGGGTTCCCCTTTCCAAAAATGTCTGTGGCCAAGGATGGCCACAGCCAAGCGCACATGGGTGAGACGGAGCGTTTATGAAGCGAAGCTTCATGCGACAGGCGAACGACAGCAATCTGTGATTGCTGGCTGGACCCCGCAGGGGTGCTCGTAGCGTTTTTTGGAAAGGGGAACCCCACTGCCGCCCTGCACATAGCCTCAGGCTACACGGCCATGCACGACAGGCAGCGGGCTAACAAAAAAAGAATCAGCGAATATCCGACCCAACGCGAACAATCTTCATGGTATTGGTCCCACCCTGGGCATTCACATAATCGCCCTTGGTGATCACCACCAGATCGCCATCCTTCACCGCACCACGGCTCACCAACTCCGAGACCGCCAGTGAGTTGGTCCGCTCATTGGGAATCTTCGCGGAATCGAACGGCACCGTCTGCACGCCCCGGAACAGAGCTACCCGGTGCTGTGTGGTGTGGTGCCGGGAGAAGGCGAAGATCGGCAGGCTGGACTTGATGCGGGACATCAACCGGGGCGTGGCGCCGGTTTCGGTCATACAGATGATCGCGGAGACACCTTCCAGGTGGTTGGCCGCGTACATGGCTGACAGGGCAATCGCCTCGTCCACGGCTTCCATGCTCTCGTGAATGCGGTGCTTGGACTGGTGCATGGACGGGTGTTTCTCCGCGCCCAGGCAGATGCGCACCATGGCCTCCACCGCCTCTTTCGGGTAATCGCCCACGGCAGTTTCGGCAGAGAGCATCACCGCGTCCGTGTAATCCATCACCGCGTTGGCCACGTCCGACACCTCGGCACGGGTGGGCATGGGGCTGGTGATCATGGATTCCATCATCTGGGTAGCCGTGATCACCGCCCGATTGAGTACCCGGGCCCGGGAGATGATGTGCTTCTGCACGCCCACCAGCTCGGCGTCGCCGATTTCCACCGCCAGGTCACCGCGAGCCACCATGACCGCGTCGGAGGCTTCGATCACGGCATCGAGAGCTTCCACGTCGTGAGCCAGTTCGGCCCGCTCGATCTTGGCCACGAGGCCCGCGTTGGAGCCGGCATCCCTCAACAGGCGTCGGGCGATGTGCATGTCCTCGGCGGTGCGAACGAAAGACACGGCCACGTAGTCCGCGCCCAGTTTGGCGGCGGTCACGATGTCCTGTTTGTCCTTTTCAGTCAGCGCCTCGGCGGAAAGACCGCCCCCGCGCTTGTTCAGGCCCTTGTTGTTGGACAGGGGGCCGCCGATCAGCACGGTGGAGGTGATGCTGTGGTCGTCTACCGACTGCACTTCCATTTCAATGCGGCCGTCGTCCAGTACCAGAATGTCGCCGGGTTTGACGTCGTCAATCAACTGCTCGTAGTCGATGCCGACACGCTCTTGGGTGCCGGCTTCCTTGTCCATCGCGGCATCCAGCACGAAGGTCTGGCCGGCATTGAGGGTGACCTTGTTGTCGGCGAAGCGGGCGATCCGCAGCTTCGGGCCCTGAAGGTCGGCCAGCAGGGCAACAAAGCGGCCCTGGGCGGCTGCAGCCTCCCGTACCCGTTGGGCGCGGCCAATGTGCTCCTCCGCGCTGCCGTGGGAAAAATTCAGCCGGGTAACATCAACGCCCGCGCCGATGATGGCGGCCAGGGACTCTGGCGAGTCGGTAGCGGGGCCGAGGGTGGCGACAATTTTGGTACGCCTGAGCATGGTTGTTGTCCTTTGGTTCTTCAAAATGATCACTGACCGGCCTGGATCAGGGCGATGGCGTTGTCCAGCATGCGGTTCGAGAAGCCCCACTCATTGTCGTACCAGGCCATGACCTTTACGTGACGGCCCAGAACGCGGGTGTGATTGGCATCGAATACGCTTGAAAGCGCGTTGTGGTTGAAATCCACGCTGACCAGCTTTTCGATATTGTAGCCCAGAACCGGGTTGCCTTCGGCCGCCGCTTTCACCGCCTGGTTCACCTCCTCCACGGTGGTGTCGCGCTTGGCAATAAAACCGAAATCCACCAGGGACACATTGATGGTGGGTACCCGGACGGCCAGGCCATCAAGCTTGCCGTTCAGCTCCGGAATCACCTTGCCAATGGCAGCAGCAGCGCCGGTCTTGGTGGGGATCATCGACTGGGTGGCGGAACGGGCGCGATAGAGGTCGGAGTGGTAAACGTCGCTGAGCTTCTGGTCGTTGGTGTAGGAGTGGATGGTGGTCATCAGGCCGCTTTCGATGCCGATCGCGTTATGCAGCGCTTCCACTACCGGTGCCAGGCAGTTGGTGGTACAGGAGGCGTTGGAGATGATCTGATGGTCAGCGGTCAGGGTGTCGTGGTTTACGCCATAAACCACCATGGCATCGGCATCCGGGCTTGGTGCCGAAATGATCACCTTGTGGGCGCCGGCGGTCAGGTGCGCTGCGGCCTTGTCGCGCTTGGTGAACAGGCCGGTGCATTCGAACACCACATCCACCTTGTGGTCTTTCCAGGGCAGTTCCTCGGGATTGCGCAGGGCGGTTATGGCAATGCGGTCACCGTTAACGGTCAGGGATTCGGCGTCGTGGCTGACGTCGGCATCAAATCGGCCGTGAACACTGTCATACTTGAGCAGGTGAGCGTTGGTTTCGGCATCGCCCAGGTCGTTGATGGCCACGACTTGAAGCTGGTTCCGGTAGTTATTTTCATACAACGCCCGGAGCACATTGCGGCCGATACGGCCAAAACCGTTAATTGCGATACGGATAGTCATCGTTCGACTCCTTGTTTGGTTGTTTTTTGTTCGATATGTCTGTGCAATGTAGTAAATATAACAACAAAAAAAGAAGAAATGAACGATATAACGGTGGAAATACCAAAAAAAGGAGGTAAAATTACGTCTAAAAGCGATCACTCTAATAATGTACGCAATGGAGCCCACCATGCACCCGACCGTTGACAAGGTTACCCAGCGAATTATCGAGCGTAGTCGCTCCACCCGGCAGGACTACCTGAACCGGATGAATGCCCTGAAGGCCCAGTCTCCCCATCGCAGCTCGCTGTCCTGCGGCAATCTGGCCCATGGCTTTGCGGCCTGTAACCAGGGCGACAAAGACGCCCTGAAGTTTATGAACAAGGCCAATGTGGCCATCGTGACCGCATACAACGATATGCTTTCGGCCCACCAGCCCTATGAAAAGTTCCCGGATCAGATTCGCGAAGCGGCCCGGGGTATGGGGTCGGTGGCGCAGGTGGCGGGCGGTACGCCGGCCATGTGCGACGGTGTCACTCAGGGCCAGCCCGGCATGGAGCTGTCGCTGTTTTCCAGGGACACCATTGCCATGAGCACTGCCGTGGCACTCAGCCACAACATGTTTGATGCCACGCTGCTGCTGGGCATCTGTGACAAGATCGTTCCCGGCCTGCTGATTGGTTCCCTGAGCTTCGGCTACCTGCCTACGATCCTGGTGCCGGCAGGGCCCATGCCATCGGGCCTGCCGAACAAGGAAAAGCAGCGGATTCGCCAGCTGTACGCCGAGGGCAAGGTGGGCAAGGAGGAGCTGCTGGAGGCCGAGAGCAAGTCCTACCACAGCCCGGGCACCTGCACCTTCTATGGCACCGCGAACAGTAACCAGCTGCTCGTGGAGGTGATGGGCCTCCATCTGCCGGGTGCGGCATTTGTGAACCCCGGCACCCCGCTGCGTGACAAGCTGACCCAGGCAGCCACCGAGCAGGTCATCAAGCTCTCCAAGCCCCACGGCGGCGAGCTGGGTCTGGGGGACATGGTGGATGAGAAGAGCATTGTTAACGCCCTGGTGGCGCTGCTGGTGACCGGTGGTTCCACCAACCACACCATTCACTGGATCGCGATCGCCCGGGCGGCCGGCATTATTATCGACTGGAATGACTACGCCGAGCTGTCTTCCGTGGTGCCCTCGATGACCCGCATCTACCCCAACGGTCAGGAAGATGTGAATGCATTCCATGAGGCCGGCGGCACGCCCTTCCTGATCCGGGAACTGCTCAATGGCGGCTTCCTGCACAACGATGTGAATACCGTGGCCGGTTACGGGCTGGAACGCTACACCGAAATGCCGGAGCTGGAGGGCGACCGGCTGGTCTGGAAGCCGGCGCCCGAGAAAAGCCTGCGCCCGGATGTATTGAGTACGGTGGCCGAGCCTTTCGCGCCTGACGGTGGGCTGCGGGTGCTGGACGGCAATCTGGGTCGCGGTGTGATCAAGGTCTCTGCCGTGGCTCCGGAGCATCGCACCGTTGAGGCGCCGGCGGTGGTATTCAACGACCAGAACGAGCTCAAGGCGGCCTTTGAATCCGGGGATCTGGACCGGGACTGTATCGTGATCGTGCGCTTCCAGGGGCCCAAGAGCAATGGCATGCCCGAGCTGCACAAGCTCACGCCTTATCTTGGTGTGCTGCAGGATCGCGGCTTCAAGGTGGGGCTGGTAACCGACGGTCGAATGTCCGGGGCCTCCGGCAAGGTGCCGGCTGCCATCCACGTCTATCCGGAAGCGCTCGATGGCGGCCCGCTAGCCCGGGTTCGCAACGGTGACCTGGTGCGTCTGGATGCCGGGTCCGGTGAACTATCGGTGCAGGTGGATGAGCAGGAATTTGCCAGCCGCGAGTCGGAAAAAGCCGATCTGAACGGGTATCATCACGGTTACGGTCGGGAGCTGTTCGGCTGGATGCGCCGTGCCGCCAGCAACCCCGAGGAAGGTGCCAGCTTTTTCTGGAATCACGACGCATGACCACAACTCATTACTCGCTGGTGGGCGACATCGGCGGTACCAACGCCCGGCTGGCCCTGGTAGAGCAGGGCAGCGTGCAGCCGCAGGCCATCGAGATTCTGCCCTGTGGCGATTACGACAATCTGGACGACGCTGTTCGGGATTATCTCGCCCGGGTTGGCGTTACCGAGGTGGGTGAGGCCTGCCTGGCGGTGGCCTCGCCGGTCCGTGGTACCCAGGTGCGCATGACCAACAACCACTGGCGATTTGATACCGAAGAGGTGCGCGCACAGTTCGGCTGGTCTGCGTTCAAGGTGATCAACGATTTCACCGCCATGGCCCTGGGTGTTCCCCATGTGGCAGAGGACCGCCTGGTCCATGTGTGTGGTGGCCCGGGCGACGGACACCGGCCCAGGCTGGTGATTGGTCCCGGCACGGGCCTCGGCGTCTCAGGGTTGGTACCGATCAAGAACGGCTGGGTGCCCCTGATGACCGAAGGCGGTCATGTGGATTTTGCACCCACCGACGACACCGAAATGGCGGTGCTGAGAATTCTCAAGGCCAGGTTCGGACGGGTGTCGGTGGAGCGGATCCTGTGCGGCCAGGGTCTGTTGAACCTCTATCAGGCCCACGCGGAGATCCAGGGTGTGGCAGCGCCTCTGGATGCACCGGAAAAGATCACCGCCGCGGCGGTAGAGAATACTGACGCGTTGGCTCGCCACACGCTTCGTCATTTCTGCGAGCTGCTCGGCCGGGTGGCCGGAAATGGCGTTCTGACCCTGGGTAGCACCGGCGGTGTTTACCTGTGCGGGGGCATTCTGCCCAGATTCCTGGATTTCTTCCTGGAGAGTCCGTTCCAGAGCGGGTTCGAGGACAAGGGCCGAATGCGCCCGTTGCTGGAATTCACGCCCGTTTATGTGGTCACTGAGCCATACACAGGCCTGCTAGGGGCTGCCGAGGCGCTGGCCAACCCCGAAGTGTGAGTGCCTGTTACAGGTAGTGCACCAGTTGGCGTTGATCAAACCGGTACTGGCGGTTGTACACGCCATTTTCGGCACGACGACCGGCGGCGACCACCATGGTAACCAGGTTCTTGGCGGGCAATTTGAGCAGTTTGCGCACCCGGCATTCGTCGAATCCCTCCATCGGGCAGGAATCGAAGCCGTGAGCCCGCAACGCCAGCATGAGATTCTGGGCCGCCAGGGCGGTTGACTTGGTGGCCCAGATTTTCATCTCGCAGGGTGAGTAGGGGCCCCGCGGCACCGGCCGAGTGAGTCCAACAGCCAGGCCCGCCGCCTTCTTGGCCAGACCCAGTACGCCCAGCGGGCCCTGGTTGTAATGAATCGGGGCGACCTTGCGGTAATACTTCTCGACGATAGGTGGCATGGCCTCTTCAGGCCAGTCTTCGAGAGCCTGGCGGGCGTGGTCGCGCCAGGAATCGGGCCGTGCCACTACCACAATCAGCACCGGGGCGGATTTTGCGGCGTTCTGGCCCAGACAGGCGTGGGCTACCTTGGCCTTCAACTCCGGTGTTTGCACCACGTAAAACGCCCAGGGCTGGAGGTTGCTGGAGTTGGGCGCCAATGTCGCAAGCTCCAGGCAGTCCTCTAGCACCTGCCCGGGAATGGGCTCATCGGTAAACCGGCGGATGGATCGGCGCGAACGGACGACTTTGCGGAATTCTTCAACGTCGATCTCCGGAAGGCTGGTCGGGCCGGCTTTTGCGTTCATGGTGCGTCCTCGGGTACTTGTTACGAGTGAGAAGTGCTCCTATCGTTACGGGATTCGCGAGATGATGCAATCGCCGGGGAAGCCAATAACCGATGACTGACGAGCTTGCACACCTTAGTTTTGGTCAACTGGTCCGCCGGGTGCGGGCCTGTACGATCTGCGCGGACTATCTGCCCCTGGGCCCGAGGCCGGTCATCCAGATGGCCGAAAGCGCCCGTATTCTGGTGGTAGGGCAGGCCCCAGGCCGACGCGTACATGAGACCGGGCTGCCGTTCAACGACCCCAGCGGCGACCGGCTCCGGCAATGGATGGGCGTTACCCGGGACACCTTTTACGACGAACAGAAAATGGCCATCCTGCCCATGGGCTTCTGTTATCCGGGCACCGGCAAGTCCGGCGATCTGCCTCCCAGGCCCGAGTGTGCCCCGGCCTGGCGACAGGTGCTGCTGGATCGCTTGCCCCATATTGAGCTGACCCTGGTCATCGGCCAGTACGCCCACGCCTGGCACCTGCCCGGACCGCGGCGATCGGTCACAGAGTCGGTTCGGCAGTGGCGGGAGCATTGGCCCGCCGTGCTGCCCATGCCGCACCCAAGCCCCCGAAACAATCTGTGGTTGCGACGTAATCCCTGGTTTGAGGCCGACGTAATCCCCGCACTGCAGAAGCGGGTGGCGCGATTACTGGGGCCCGGCGAAGAGGACTAACCGCCTGCCACTTCCCACTGCCTCAGCAGGTCCTCGTAGCGAATGGTGACGCCTTTTGGCTTTTCGTTGGCAAGCCTTGGTTTAGGGGCGCCAGGTTGAGCCAGCCACCACTCGGCTCCCCGAACGTCGGCGCCTTCCGCCATCTTCGGCCCACAGTCACCGGCCAGAAAGTTTCGCTCGATAACCGAGAGTGTACGGTCCTGGGCGGCAGCCAGGTTGTCTAGCGCCTGCTGAGGGCTCACCCTGCCGGTTACTGCGTCTGCGATGTTGGGCCACCAGAGCTTGGCGAGGCGCGGGTAGTCCGGCACATTAACCCCGGTTGGAGACCAGGCAAGTCGCGCCGGGCTGCGGTAAAACTCTACCAGCCCGCCCAGGGCCGGCGCCTTCTGCTGCATTTGTGGAGACTCCAGGTCAGACAGACGGATCGGAGTCAGTCCGTAAAGCGTTTTCTGCAGCGAGACCGTTCTTGCAACTGTGAACTGGGCATACAACCAGGCCGCTTTCTGGCGCTCTGCGCCCATGGCGCGAGGTATGGTCCAGGCGCCAACGTCCTGGTAGCCCAGCTTCATGCCGTCCTCCCAGTAGGCACCGCGCGGAGAGGGTGCCATACGCCATTTCGGCGTGCCATCCTCGTTAACCACTGGCAGTCCCTCACGGGTCATATCGGAGGTAAATGCCGTGTACCAGAAGATCTGTTGTGCAACCTGGCCCTGTGCCGGAACGGGGCCGGCCTCGGAGAAAGTCATGTCACGGGCTTCAGGCGGGGCAAAGCGATCAAGCCAGTCAATGTATTTCTCGAGGGCATAGACCGCAGCCGGACTATTGGTGGCGCCACCACGACTGACCGATGATCCGACCGGATGGCACCCTTCCATGCGAATGCCCCATTCGTCCACGGGCAGCCCGTTGGGAATGCCCCTGTCGCCAGCGCCTGCCATGGAGAACCAGGCATCGGTGAAGCGCCAGCCAAGGGAAGGATCCCGTTTGCCGTAGTCCATATGGCCGTAGACGCGTTGCCCGTCGATTTCCCTGACGTGAACGCTGAAAAACTCGGCGATGTCCTCATAAGCGGACCAGTTCACCGGTACGCCGAGCTCATAACCGTAGCGATCCCGGAACTGCGCCCGTAATTCCGGACGCTGGAACCAGTCGTAGCGGAACCAGTAAAGGTTGGCGAACTGCTGGTCGGGCAGTTGATAGAGTTTGCCATCCGGGCCGGTCACAAAGTCCAGGCCGATAAAATCCTCAAGCGCCAGACTCGGCAGTGTGAACGCCTTGCCCTCGCCCTCCATGTAATCGCTCAGCGCGAGCGCCCAGCCGCTGCGAGCGTGTGTTCCGATCATGTCGGAGTCATTCACGAACGCATCATAGCGACCCTTGGCCGCCATGATGCGCTGCAGGTTGATCTGCCGGATCACTTCACCCTCGGGCTTGCGGTCATGGGTAACGGCAATACCGGTCAGTTGGGAGAAGGCCGGGGCCAGTACCTCGGCTTCGTAATCGTGGGTAGGTAGTTGCTCGGAAAGAACCGATATCTCCCGGTTCTGCAGGCCGCTGGCGGCATGAACAAACCACGCCAGTTCCTCGGCCTGTTCTTCCGGCGACAGAGTGGAGTCCGGGAAGTGGTCCGCAATCAGTGCGCGAATAAGCGATTGTTTTTCCGGTGACAGTCCGTCGAACAGGGGACCGGCCAGAGTGGTGCGACCGAGCAGGAGCGTCAGGATAACCAGAGCGGTGAATGTTTTCATGATCGCCTCTTGTTTTTGTTGGTTTTCGTACAAAAACCGATCATAGAGTTCGCGAAAAGGTTCGTCAACGAAAATAATTCATAGTCGATTCGTAGGTGTTAAAAATAAATAAAACAGGTATTTACGTGTATTTTTGTGGATTCCAGCAATACTGAAATCTCACTAAACGAAAATTTTTTCGATCATAAACTTTTCATTTAAAGTTTTCGGCGCTAGATTTGTTCTGTTTCGAACTGTCTGATCTTCGAACGAAAGCGAATCGCAGTTCGTTAACGGTGCTGACAAGCGGCCCCGGTGTCGGTGGTCAGTGCGACTCAAGCGCTAACAAAAACAGGAAGCTACCATGATCGAAAACAACAAAGTTCCCATGTCGTCCAACTCCCGCTCTTTCCGCAAGGCGCCCCTGGCAGCCGCGCTGCTTCTGGCTGCTGGCGTTGCCACGCCGGCCATGGCCGAGGTTTCCCTCGAATCCGACAATGGTTGGAAGGTAGGTTTCAACGGCCACATTCCGATCTTTGCCGTATTCGGAAACTATGATGAGCCGACCGACGAAGACTCCTTCACAATCACAACCGGCTTCAACCCGGCGACTCTTCAGACCAACATCTACGCACCGACCCAGAACGGCCTGCAGGTCTCCGGTCACTTCCAGATGAACGCTGACATTGCCCCCGGAGACGCGGAGGCCAATTTCCGCAGCCGGGTGTCCGAAATTGCCGTTGCTGGTGGTTTTGGTACGGTGAACATCGGTAAGGGCTTTGGTATCTATGGCGTGCCTGCCATCGGCGACAATGGCAGCGCCCTGGGTGTGGGCCTGATCGGCGGGCCGGACCAGGTTGCCGCGACGGCTGGCCGAATTGGCAACGGTTACTTCTATGCCAACTTCACCCCGCGGGTAATGTACACCTCCAACGACCTGGGTGGCCTTCAGTTCAAGGTGGGTCTGTTCAGCCCCTCCAAGGTGGACGGCGTGGCCGACGCGGAGTACACCATGCCCCGGATCGAAGCCAACGTGGTTTATTCCGGCAGCAACTTCTCTCTCTGGTCCAGCGGTTTCACCCAGGACGTGGATTCCAAAACCGGAGCCTTTGATGACTACACCATGTCCGGTGTCGACTTCGGTGGCTCGGTCTCCCTGGGCGATCTGACGGTTCGCGGCAACTACGGCATAACCAAAGGCACCGGCAACTACGTGTTCGCTGCACGCCTTGACCCGAACGAAGAAGAAGCCAGCCAGTGGTACGTCGAAACCACGTACAAGCTCAACCGCACCACCCTGGGTGTCAGCTACGGTGAAGGGGAGGACGATTTTGTTGCCGGTGATGGCGACGATACCGATCTGACTATGCTGTTCGCCCGCTACGCGGCAACCGACAACCTGACCCTGATGGCCGAATACACCACCCTTGGTACCGGTAACGGCCAGGGAGAGTACGACGCAATCATCTTCGGTTCGCAGCTGACGTTCTGATTGGTGCGTTCTGGGGCCAGTACCCTGATAACTCGAAGCAAAAAAGGTTGGGGTTAACGCCTCAACCTTTTTTTTCAGATTCCGGGGATGTCTGGGAGGAGCCTCTGCCTGCCCGACTTCTCCACAGCCCGGAATCTACGGTTTTGGCACCAAAAAAGCTCCGGGCGGAGATCATCCGGCCGGAGCAAAGATGCCTGAGAGAGCGTCAGGCGCTGTGGTGGAGAGCGGTTCTGTGAGTCTGTGGCGTGACCGTTTTCATCAGGTAACGGTCCAGGGCTTCGACATCGGACTCCAAGGCGTACAGTCCCTGCTTGGTCCGGCGCCAGAGGATATCCTCGGAGGTCATCGCCCACTCGTTGCAGACCAGGTAGCCAACCTCCCGTTCATAGAGCGTGCCCGCGAAGTGCTTGCCCAGGTCCTCCATGGCGTTGCAATCCCTGAGGATCTCGTAGCTGCTGGTACCGTAAGTGCGAACGTAGCGTTCGATCACCTTCTGCTCCAGCCACGGAAAATCCCGCTTCAGAGTAGCCTCGAGTTCCTCGTGGTTGGAGAAGTCACCACCCGGCAGCACGCCGGTCTTGGTCCAGCGCCCACCGGCTTCCGGGAAGAACTGGCAAAGCTTGTCGGTGGCGGCCTCGGCCAGTTTTCGATAGGTCGTGATCTTGCCGCCGAATACCGAAATCAGCGGCGCCTTGCCTTTCTCGCTGTTCACCTCGAAGGAGTAGTCCCTCGACGCTTTCTGGGCATTCTCTTCCTCGTCATCCATAAGGGGGCGGACCCCGCTGTAGGACCAGACCACATCCGACGGCGCCAGTTGACGCTTGAAGTGGGAGTTCACGATGTCCAGCAGGTAGTCTGTTTCCTCCGGGGAGATTTTTGCCTTCTTCGGATCACCCTCGTAATCCACGTCTGTGGTGCCCACCAGGGAGAATTCGTCCTCGTAGGGAATTACGAACACAATCCGCTCATCCTCGTTCTGGAGAATGTAGGCCTCATCCCCCTTGTTCAGTCGTGGCACCACAATGTGGCTGCCCTTGACCATGCGGATCATCTTGGGCGCCGGCATGGACAGCGTCTCGCCGAACAGTTTGCTGACCCAGGGGCCCGACGCATTGACGATTGCCTTGGCCGTGACGGTGGTTTCGCGCTCACTGGTCATGTCACGCAGGGTGATCTTCCAGTGTGTGTTGCCCTGTTCGGCCTTGACGCACTTGGTGCGGGTGCGGATCTGCGCGCCGAACTGCTGGGCTTTTTTCGCGGTTAACACCACCAGCCGGGCGTCGTCTACCCAGCCATCCGAGTATTCGAAGCCTTTGGTGATATCCGGCTTCAGGGGGTCGGAACTGTCAAAACGGATCGAACGGGAGCCCGGGAGAATTTCCCGCTTGGCCAGGTGGTCGTACAGGAACAGGCCGGTGCGGATCATCCAGGCCGGGCGCAGGTGAGGGCGGTGGGGCAGACGGAAGCGCATGGGCCACATAATGTGTGGTGAGTTCCGCAACAATGATTCCCGCTCGGCCAGGGCTTCACGCACCAGACGGAATTCGTAGTGCTCCAGATACCGGAGGCCGCCGTGTATCAGCTTGCTGCTGCTCGATGAGGTCGCCGATGCGAGGTCATTCATTTCGCACAGTAGGACTTTCAGTCCCCGTCCTGCTGCATCCATGGCAATGCCGGTGCCGTTGACCCCACCGCCAACGACAACAACGTCAAACTGGTCGTGCTCCATAGTCATTGTTGGTCATCTCCTGACGCCAATTTGGATAAGACGCACGGTTCTTTCGCGCGCATCTCAAAGTTCTTAACGCGGTCTGCCTATCATTATGCGAAAGGCATGCATCTTCGTAAAGGAAAAATTAGAAAAAAAGCGAAAATATGTGGGCGATCACATTTTCGAAAAGGGAGGGAATCGAAAAAACGCTGTCAGATCAGACGAGGTGCAGCTGAACGTTGTGTTCGGTGAGGAGCTGACGAATTTCCACTGGCGGCTGCTGGTCGGTAAACACGTGGTCGGCCTGGGTGATGCTGCCCAGCCGGACCATGGCGTTGCGGCCGAACTTGGAGTGGTCCGCCGCGAGCAGCACCTGCTGAGAGTTGGCGATGATGGCCTGGGCTACCCGCACTTCGCGGTAGTCGAAATCCAGCAGCGAGCCGTCGTTGTGGATGCCGCTGATGCCAATGATGCCGAAGTCCATTTTGAACTGGTTGATGAAATCCCGGGTAGCTTCGCCAACGATACCGCCGTCCCGGTTGCGCACCTCCCCGCCGGCGATGATGACATGGAAGTCTTCCTTGGCGGAGAGTATGGAGGCAACGTGCAGGTTGTTGGTAACCACCTGCAGATTGTTCTTTTCCAGTAACGCCTTGGCGATGGTTTCGGTGGTGGTGCCAATGTTGATAAACATGGAGGAGTTGTCGGGGATCATCTCCACCAGAGCTTCGGCAATGCGTTCCTTGGCCTCCAGGTCCATGATCTTGCGCGCCTGGTAGGCGGTATTGACCGTGCTCGAGTCAATGCCCGCGCCGCCATGGTGTCGGCGGAGTTTTTTCTGTTTGGCCAGCTCGTTGAGGTCTCGGCGGATCGTCTGAGGCGTGACCTTGAACTGGTCCACCAGCTGTTCAGTGGTCACAAATCCATTCTGCTGGATCAGCTCCATGATCAGATCCTGTCGACGACGCTGTGCCATTCAAACCCCCTGTGCCTGAGTGATCGTTCTCATTCGAAATGCTGCATTGGCGAAAATATTCTGAAGTTTAGTTGTTTTCAGCGGCTTATGCAGCTCTTTTGGTGCGCTCTGGCCCGTCAGTGCGCGATTGTCGTGAAAATGACTTGGCTTTGATGTTCAAAAAGGTAAAAATGCGAAAAAATAAGAAAGCGAGGTCGAACAAACCATGAGCCAATACATACTTTCCATCGATCAGGGCACCACCAGTTCCCGAGCTATCCTTTTTGACCTGCAGGGCAACATTCACGCCACCCGTCAGCAGGAATTCCCCCAGCAGTTCCCCGCCAGCGGCTGGGTTGAGCACGACCCGGAAGCCATCTGGTCCTCGGTAACGCAGACCTGTGATGCGGTGATGTCGGAAGAATGCGGCGAGCGGGGCGAGGTGGTGGCTGTGGGCATTACCAACCAGCGGGAAACCACCCTGATCTGGGACCGCAAGACCGGCGAACCGGTCTACAACGCCATTGTCTGGCAGGATCGGCGTACCGCCTCCTACTGCGAATCCCTGAAGGCCGAGGGCCTGGAATCCTGGGTCAACGGCAAAACCGGTCTGCTGATCGATCCCTATTTCTCGGCAACCAAGATCCGTTGGATCCTGGAGAACGTTGCCGGCGTGCGCGAACGAGCGGAGCGCGGCGAGCTGGCTTTTGGAACCGTAGACAGCTTCCTGCTCTGGCGGCTGACTGGAGGCCGGGAGCACCGCACGGATGCCACCAACGCCAGCCGTACCCTGCTGTTCAATATCCACACCCAGAAATGGGACCCGGAGTTGCTGGAGCTTTTCGGCATACCCGAGTCCCTGCTGCCTGAAGTTATGGACTCGGCGGACGATTTTGGCCAGATCACCCACGGCGGTGCTCTCAACGGCACCTCGGTCCTGGGCATTGCCGGCGACCAGCAGGCCGCGCTGTTCGGACAGACCTGTTTCGGGATCGGCATGGCAAAGAGCACCTACGGTACCGGCTGTTTCCTGATGCTGAACACCGGCGATAAAGCCCTGCAGTCCAAACACCGGTTACTGACCACCGTGGCCTATCGGGTGAACGGCAAGCCGACCTACGCCCTGGAGGGCAGCATCTTTATTGCCGGTGCCACCATTCAGTGGCTGCGTGACGGTCTTCAGCTCATCCGTGACGCCTGTGAGACCGAGCCGCTGGCGGAGGGGACGCCGGTGGATCACGGTGTCTATCTCGTACCGGCGTTCACCGGCCTGGGTGCGCCCTACTGGGACCCCAACGCGCGCGGGGCCATTTTCGGGCTCACGCGGGATACCGGGATCAAGGAAATCGTGACCGCCGGTTTGCAGTCGGTGTGCTACCAGACCAAGGATCTGCAGAAGGCCATGGAGAAGGACGGCATTCGTCCCGTTACCCTGAGAGTTGATGGAGGCATGGTGGCCAACAACTGGGTACTGCAGTTCCTGGCCGACATCCTGGGCGCGCGGGTAGACCGGCCTTCGCTGGTGGAGACCACCGCCCTGGGTGCTGCCTACCTGGCCGGCCTGAAAGCTGGTGTCTACAGCTCTCTGGAACAACTCTCCGACCTGTGGCGGTGCAACCGGAGTTTTGAGCCGGTCATGACCAAGGAGCATCGGGACAGCCTTTACGAGGGTTGGATTCAGGCGGTCCAGAAACTGTAACAACGGCCTGCGGTTTATCCCGCCCCGCGGGAACCAGGGTTAGCGAACGCCCAGTTCCCGCAGGCGCTTGTAGAGCGTATTGCGACTGATGGCCAGTTCGCGGGCCGCCTGCGAAATGTTGCCGGTGCACTTGTGGTAAACCTGAAGAGTCCGCGCCAACGGGTCCGCTGGCTGCATGCCGTTCGCAGGATCCACCGTGTCAGGGACGGGCTCCTGCGTTACTTCAACAGCACTGGCTTCAAATTCGGCCAGGAAATCTTCTGGCAGGTGCCAGATCTGCAAATCCTCTCCGTCTGCAATCGCGATCGCAACCCGCAGAACGTTGACCAGTTGCCGGATGTTGCCGGGCCAGGGATGGTTCTCGAGAGCGGAAAGCACACGTGGCGATAACGTGTCACTCTGGCCAGGGTCCCGATGCCGATCGTAGATCGCCTGAATCAGCTGCCGTCGGTCGGCACGGTGCCGGAGGGCGGGGAGTTCCACGCACAGGCCGTTGATCCGGTAATACAGATCGGCCCGGAACTCGCCGTGGTCGATGCGGGTGGCAAGCGGTCGGTTGGTCGCCGTAACCAGCAGAATGTCTACCGGGACGCTCTCGGTGGAGCCAACGGGTGTCACCACCCTTTCCTGCAACACCCGCAGTAGCCGCGACTGTGCCGATAGCGGCATCTCGCCGATCTCATCCAGAAACAGAATGCCCTTGTGCGCTTTGCGGATGAAGCCGACGGAACCCTGGGCCCGGGCGCCGGTAAAGGCGCCGGCTTCGTACCCGAACAACTCCGATTCCACCAGTTCTGGCGGTATCGCCGCACAGTTCACGGCCACCAGAGGCTGATCTCGTCGCTGTGAGGCATGATGCAGGGCTTTCACCAGAACCTCTTTGCCGACGCCGGTCTCTCCGGTGATCAGCACCGGAACCCCCCGCTGAAGAACCTTCAGGCTCTGGCTGGCACAGCGTTTAACCGCCGAATCTCCGTATTCCAGGTGATTAATATCGAGCGGCTGGCTGCCGGGCTGATCCGTTGGCAGCGGCGCCGGAGCGCCCTGGGGTTTGGTGCCGGGCACGTTGGCGGGTCGCCGGACCCGGGCGTACAGCCTGACCCTGCTGCGGGTGGTCAGCTGAAGGGGGTCGGTTTCCGGATGGCCGAGAATGTGATTGCGGTGTGTTGTGAACAGCTCATCGAGCCGGGTATTGGCGGTCGCGGTGGCGAGCAGCTGGTCCGCCCGCTGATTGCCGGCAATCACATAGCCGGCATCATCGCAAACGAGAATGCCCGACCAGGGACTATCGAAGTTATCGGCTGTTGTGTTGAGCGTAATCTGGAAATGGTCCGCTCCGAACTGCCGACTGATCAATCGGTTTTCCACCGACTGCGAGAGCAGCCGGACCATGCCCAGGGTGTGAGCCTGTGGCAGATAGGCGTCACTGAACACACTCAGCACGCCGGCAATCTGTTTGTGGGCGTCAAAAATCGGGGCGGCAGACCCGATGATACTGCGATTGGATTTCAGAAAGTGCTCGTTGCGCTGGATCTGGACGGGAGCACCGATGGCGATGGCGGTGCCGATGGCGTTGGTGCCGCAATTCTGTTCCTGCCAGTTCGCGCCCGGCCGGAACCAGGGTTTCAGTCGCGCCTCGGTAATACGCTCATCGCCCCAGCTGTTCAGCACCGTGGCGTGCTGATCTGCCAGCAATATCAGGCAGCGGCTGTTGGACAGAACGTTCCGGTAGTAGGGCAGCACTTCGGCCTCGGTTACCGAGAGCAGTTCCTCGTATTTTCGTGTGATTTCCTCCAGACGAACCGGTTCCGGGCAGAGTGGGGTGGGCTCGTGATCCTGGTCGAGCCCCCAGGCAATGCAGCGATTCCAGGAATTGGCGATAACGTCTCGATCGTCCGAATATTCGTTTCTATCCATCAGCAAACACTCGACTGTTCGTTTGTTGTTCTGGGTCACGTCCCTGCGAAAAAAACAGGCCCAACGGCCCTGGATGGTTGCTCAATGATCTGTGCAATTGGTGTTCACGTCAATGTTCAATTTGAACAAAGTATTGCTAAACGAACATTCGTATTTTCGAATAAGAAATAATCGGTTTCAGAAAAAGGCATGCATTTCAGTGTTATAGGTAAGAGTACCTATGTCACGTGTGGATCTGGTACGGGCTTTGCGTACAAAGATTCGAAATCGAATTTCCAGGGCCCCGTTGAGTGGGCCCGGAGTGCGTTTCCACAAGAACAAAAAGGAAAACCTATGTCCTTAACACTGGAAAATATTTCCCGTGCTGTCGACGGTGTCGACTACATACGGGATGCCAGCCTCACCTTCGAGGCAGGTTCCTTTAATGTTCTGCTCGGCCGCACACTGGCCGGAAAAACCTCACTGATGCGTCTGATGGCCGGTCTGGACAAGCCCGACACCGGCCGGCTGATCTACAACGGCACAGACGTAACAGGGCAGAGCGTTCAGGACCGCAATATCTCGATGATCTACCAGCAGTTCATCAATTATCCCAATCTCACGGTGTACGAGAACATCGCCTCGCCACTGCGTCTGGCAAAGATGGCGGAATCGGAGATCGATCGGCGGGTCAAGGAGACGGCCGCCATGCTCCGGATCGATCCGCTGCTCAAACGTTACCCGCTGGAACTGTCCGGCGGCCAGCAGCAGCGCACGGCCATGGCCCGGGCCCTGGTGAAAGACGCCACCCTCGTGTTGTTCGACGAGCCCCTGGTGAACCTGGACTACAAACTCCGGGAAGAACTGCGGGCCGAACTGCGGGATCTGTTCCGGGAGCGCCAGTGCATTGCGGTGTACGCGACCACGGAAGCGAATGAAGCGCTGGCCCTGGGCGGCACCACCACGCTCCTGCACGAGGGTGGAGTGGTACAGACCGGGCCGGTCATGGACGTTTACCGCGCGCCGGTGAACACACTCGCTGCGCAGTTGTTCAGCGAGCCGCCCATGAACATGATCCGCGGTCGGGTTTCAGAAACCGAAGTGACCTTCGACGAGTATTCCCACCACGCTCTTACCAAGGAACTGTCGAAGCTCGCCCCGGGTGATTACTGGTTCGGTATCCGTCCCAGCCACATTGGCCTGGTGCCCACCGGAGACGACGATCTGGAAATGTCCATGGAGGTGGAACTGAGTGATATCAGTGGCTCGGAAACCTTCATGCACGTGGAGAACAGCCATTTCGAGATGGTGCTCCAGCTCATGGGCGTGCACCAGTACCACACGGGCGCGCCCATCAAGGTGTACCTGCCCATCAACAAGCTGTTTGTGTTTGATAGCAACGAGCAACTGGTGCACACGCCGGCCCGGGTTGCAGGAGGGTCTCAGTAATGGCTGAAATTCAGTTGAAATCACTTGCCCACAGCTATGTGAGCGCGCCAACGGGACCGGACGATTACGCCATCCGCCAGCTTGACCATGTCTGGCACAAGGGCGGCGCCTACGCCCTTCTCGGGCCCTCCGGCTGTGGTAAAAGCACCATGCTGAACATCATTTCCGGTCTGGTTCAGCCCTCGGAGGGGGATGTCCTGTTCGACGGCAAGCGCGTGAATGAGCTGTCGCCCCGGGACCGCAACATCGCCCAGGTGTTCCAGTTCCCGGTTATCTACGACTCGATGACAGTCTTCGATAACCTCGCGTTCCCCCTGAAGAACAACAAGATACCGGCGTCCAAGATCAAGGCCCGGGTGCACGAGATCGCCGAGGTTCTGGAAATCCAGGACAAGCTCTACAAGAAAGCCAAGAACCTCACCGCCGACGAAAAGCAGAAGGTGTCGATGGGGCGGGGGCTGGTACGGGAGGACGTGTCCGCCATCCTGTTCGACGAGCCTCTTACGGTCATTGATCCGCAGCTGAAGTGGAAGCTGCGGCGCAAGCTCAAGCAGATTCACGAGCAGTTCGACATCACCATGGTGTACGTGACCCACGACCAGCTGGAGGCGTCTACCTTCGCCGACAAGATCGCGGTGATGTACGGCGGCCAGATTGTTCAGTTTGGCACGCCCACGGAGCTGTTCGAGCGGCCGAACCACACCTTTGTTGGCTTTTTCATTGGCAGTCCGGGCATGAACCTCATTGAGGTCCAGCGCTGCCCCCGCGGAGTCTGCTTCGGCAGCATCGTGGTGCCCCTGGACAGCTGGAAGGTGGAGGCGCTCCAGCGCCTCAAGTCCGGCAATATCAAGATCGGTATCCGCCCGGAGTTTGTGGAAATCTCGGCGCAGCCCTCCGATGAAACCTTCGAAGCCGAAGTCCGGGACGTTGAAGACCTGGGCACCTACAAGATCGTGACTGTTCAACTGGGACCGGAGACCCTGAAAGTCCGCCAGAACGAGGACTTCTCGGCCGACATCGGCTCCCGGGTGCATCTGTCATTCCCCAGTCAGTGGCTGATGCTTTACGTGGACGAGTTTCTGATCAAGGAGCAGGAATAATGACCAAGACTCCCAATAATCGCGCCTGGTGGCTGGTGCTGCCGGTCTTCTTGCTGGTGGCCTTTTCGGCCCTGATTCCTCTGATGACTGTTGTGAACTATTCGGTTCAGGACATCTTCGGACCCGGCAGCGCCTACTACGTAGGCACCGAGTGGTTCGAAATCATTCTCCATGACGAGCGACTGCAGGAATCGCTGATCCGGCAGTTCATTTTCTCCGGCGCCGTTCTGCTGATCCAGATCCCGCTTGGCATCGGTGTTGCGCTGATGATGCCCAAGTCCGGCATCAAGGCGTCCCTGGCGCTGATCCTGCTGGCGATTCCGCTGCTGATTCCGTGGAACGTGGTGGGCACTATCTGGCAGATCTTCGGTCGTGGCGACATTGGCCTGTTTGGTTGGGCACTGAACTCCCTGGGTTTTGACTACAACTACACCGGGGACACCCTCGATGCATGGCTCACGGTATTGCTGATGGATGTCTGGCACTGGACCCCGCTGGTGGCGCTGCTCTGTTACTCCGGGCTTCGGGCCATTCCGGAGGCGTTCTACCAGGCTGCGGAGATAGACCGCGCCTCCCGGTGGGCGGTATTCCGTTACATCCAGCTCCCGCGCCTCAAGAACGTGCTGATCATCGCCGTGCTGCTGCGGTTCATGGACAGTTTCATGATCTACACCGAGCCCTTTGTACTGACCGGGGGCGGTCCGGGCAGCTCTACCACCTTTTTGAGCCAGACCCTGACCACCATGGCCATCGGCCAGTTCGACCTGGGGCGCGCAGCCGCGTTTTCACTGATCTACTTCCTGATCGTGCTGCTGATTTCATGGCTGTTCTTTACCGCCATCACCGCCGCCGACAAAGAAAAATAAGGAGACTGTGATGAAACAGACACGATCCAAGAACCTGGGAATCACGATCTTTATCGTGCTTCTGCTGACCCCGATCTACTGGCTCCTGAACATGTCGTTCAAAACCAACCAGGAGATCCTGAGCGGCCTGACTCTGTGGCCGGAAAAGTTCACCTTCGACAACTACGCGGTCATCTTCACCGACCCTAGCTGGTACAACGGCTACATCAATTCGATGATCTACGTGTCCATGAACGTGGTGATCACCCTGTTGGTGGCTTTGCCGGCGGCCTACGCCTTCAGTCGGTACAAGTTCATCGGCGACAAGCACCTGTTCTTCTGGCTGCTGAGTAACCGGATGGCACCGCCGGCGGTGTTCCTGCTGCCTTTCTTCCAGCTGTATTCGTCCATTGGCCTGTTTGACACCCACATTGCGGTTGCCCTCGCGCACTGTCTGTTCAATGTGCCGCTGGCGGTGTGGATCCTGGAAGGGTTTATGTCCGGTGTGCCTCGCGAATACGATGAGATGGCCTACATTGATGGGTACAGCTTCCCGCGCTTTTTCGTGAAGATTTTCCTGCCGATGATCCGGTCAGGCATCGGGGTGACGGCTTTCTTTGCCTTCATGTTTTCCTGGGTTGAGCTTCTGCTGGCGCGGACCCTGACGTCGGTGGATGCCCAGCCCATCGGCGCGATCATGACACGGACCGTCGGTGCCAGTGGTATTGACTGGGGCGTTCTGGCTGCGGCCGGCGTGCTGACCATTATTCCCGGCATTCTGGTGATCTGGTTCGTTCGCAACCATGTTGCCACCGGGTTCGCCCTCGGACGCGTTTAAAGGAGAAACAACATGCTTGCGTGGATGAACTGGACTCCGTCGGTGGCGATCTTCTTCGCTGTCATTGCCACCATTCTTGCCGTCATGACCGTTTACGAAATTGTGTCGCCCTGTGTGGAACGCAAAGGCTTTCTGCCGATATCCACCACCCGTGGTGACCGCCTGTTTATTGGTCTGTTGTCGGCCGCTTATATCCACCTGACCTTCCTGGCGGTGAGTGACATCACGCTCTGGATTGCCCTGGCCGTCTCGGTGGTCTGGCTCCTGGTGCTGCTGCGGTGGGGGTGATTGGAGAGGGCGGCTGGAGGTTGTGTTAAATCGAACATCCGGCCGCAAAAAAACCGACAAAACTGCTTGTAATGATTTCGAAAACGAACTATTTTTTATGGAATGATCGGAATCGATCATTGATCGGTTCCGGACTCAACGGATAGCGACCCGAAAGCGCTATGAAACCGGAACGGAACACCCGGTGATTCGTTCCACTCAAAACAAGACGAACGAGGTTGGATATGTTCAAGAACAATAAATATCCCCGAACCCTGTTTCTGAGCGCCGCGATCGGTGCGGCAGGACTGGGTTTGAGCCTGCAGGTCAGTGCGGATCAGTACACTGAGGCGGCTGAAAAGTGGGTGAATCAGGAGTTCAAGCGGTCAACCCTGACCAAAGAACAGCAGATGGAGGAAATGAAGTGGTTTATCGAAGCCGCGAAAGAGTTCCGCGGCATGGATATCAATGTTGTTTCTGAAACCATCGCAACCCATGAGTACGAGTCCAACGTTCTGGCCAAGGCGTTTTCCGAGATCACCGGCATCAACCTGACGCACACGCTGATCCAGGAAGGTGACGTGATCGAGAAGCTGCAGACCCAGATGCAGTCAGGCCGGAATATCTACGACGGCTGGGTGAACGACTCTGACCTGATCGGTACCCACTTCCGGTACGGAAAGGTCTTCCCGGTTGAAGACATCATGAAGGGTGAAGGCAAGGACCTCACGCTTCCGACCCTGGACCTGGACGATTTCATTGGCCTCGACTTCACCACAGGCCCGGATGGCAAGCTCTATCAACTGCCGGATCAGCAGTTTGCCAACCTCTACTGGTTCCGCGCCGACTGGTTCGAGCGCGAAGACCTGAAAAAGCAGTTCAAGGACATCTACGGCTATGAGCTGGGTGTGCCGGTGAACTGGTCCGCCTATGAGGACATTGCCGAATTCTTCTCCGTGCACGTGAAGGAAATCGATGGCAAGCGCGTCTACGGTCACATGGATTACGGCAAGAAGGATCCGTCCCTCGGTTGGCGTTTCACTGACGCCTGGTTCTCCATGGCCGGTGCCGGTGACAAGGGCCTGCCCAACGGTTTGCCGGTGGACGAGTGGGGCATTCGGGTTGAGGAATGTCATCCGGTTGGTGCCAGCGTAAGCCGGGGTGGCGCCACCAACGGCCCGGCCGCCGTGTACGCAACCACCAAGTATGTTGACTGGCTGGAGAAGTATGCGCCGCCCGAAGCCCAGGGTATGACCTTCTCCGAGGCCGGCCCAGTGCCCGCCCAGGGCAACATCGCCCAGCAGATCTTCTGGTACACCGCCTTTACCGCAAGCATGATCAAAGACGGCCTGCCGGTAGTGAACGAGGACGGTACGCCCAAGTGGCGGATGGCGCCATCTCCCCGTGGACCCTACTGGGAAGAGGGCATGAAGCTGGGTTATCAGGACGTGGGTTCCTGGACCTTCATGAAGTCCACGCCGCAGAAGCGTCGTCTGGCCGCCTGGCTCTACGCCCAGTTCACCGTGTCCAAGACAGTATCCCTGGAGAAAACCATCGCTGGCCTGACCCCGATTCGCGAGTCTGATATCGAATCGGATGCCATGACCGAAATGGCGCCGAAACTCGGTGGTCTGGTTGAGTTCTACCGCAGCCCGGCCCGGGTGCAGTGGTCGCCGACCGGTACCAACGTGCCGGACTACCCCAAGCTGGCACAGCTGTGGTGGCAGTACATTGCCCAGGCAGCCAGTGGTGAGGCTACCCCGCAGAAGGCTCTCGACGGTCTGGCTGAAGCACAGGACCGCGTGATGGAACGTCTGCAGCGGGCCAACGTTCAGGAAACCTGTGGTCCCAAGCTGAACGAGCCGCGCGATCCGCAATACTGGCTGGACCAGCCGGGCGCTCCCAAGCCCAAGCTGGCCAATGAAAAGCCCCAGGGCAAGACCGTTGCCTATGACGAGCTGTTGAAAACCTGGGAACAGGCCCGCTAAGGCGCAGGTTCCCTGAAGAGCAATGCCTGCCGTAACAGGACCCGTTGGTTACGGCAGGCAGAGCACCGTTGTCACGGTGGGTTTTGGCCGGTTGCTTATAGTTCCCCCCCTTTAAAGCATTTCAAGGAAACCCCTCCCGGGGTGACCCTGCCGGCCCTTTTTTCCTCCGTTTTGCCCGCCTGAGCGTCCCGCCGGCGGGAAGGGGTCTGACAATGACAGGAATTTCCGTTATTCACCGTTTGTACGCGGGCTTTGGCCTGCTGTGCCTGATTATTGTGTGCTGGGGTGCATTCAATATCGGCATCATGTCGTCCTTCTCGGACACGACGGACAAACTCACAACGGACGTGTTTCCACTTAGCCGATTGGTTCAGGACATGGAGGCCCACCGGTCAGAGGCCGGCAAGATTGTGGTCGAGATTGTGGCGGCCGAAGATCAGATGTCTCTGGACGCGACATCCACAAAGCTGAATGCTGTACTGGGCGCGCTGGATACGCGCCTTGCAGAAATGCCGGACAGGCAACCACAGTTTAGCCAGGCAAAACAGGCTGCAGACGCCGAATTGTCTGGCCTGAGACGGGTCTCGGAAGATCTGGTGTCACTGCGGGGAGAGGTTCTGGCGGTTTCTGAATCGGTAAACAGTGGCCTGAGCGAGTTTCTTGCCAATAATGCGGAGATCAAGCGATTGCTGGTCCGGGAAGGAACTGAGCCGGCAGGCAGTGATATATACATTCGCGATCTGTTCACGACGGTGATGGAAAACCTGGCGAACATTGAACTGCTCATCATGCAGATGGTCAGCACGGAAGATGCCCGCAAGCTCGGCGCCATCGTCGAGAATCTCCGATTCAACACCCAGACCATCGAGCAGGATATCTCGGCACTGGTGGAAGAGGTGCCCCGGCTGGAAGCGTTGCCGGCGTTGGTGCAGTCTTTCCTGTCCGCGGTTAACGACGAGCGTGGCATCATCAGCCAGTTCTCTGGCTATCGACAGACCCGCCTTGAACTGGACCAGGCGGCCATGCAGGCGGAAGGCCGCCTGTCGACCCTGGCCTCTGTGCTGGACGAGGCCGGGATGAATGTTGCCGAGCGCGCCAGCGCCTCGGTATTCGCCCTCGATGAAACGGCCCGCAGCTCCGAGGCGCTGGTGTACGCCCTGCTGCCGGCTGTTCTGGTGCTTGCCGTTATCACTTCGTTTCTGCTGGGACGGATGATCAGCCGGCCTCTTCAGGCTACCCGTGAGCACCTGGCTGCCATGGCAGAGGGAGACTATTCACAAACCCTGGATTTCCCCGCACGCGGAGAGTTCATCCACCTTAAAGGGTCCGTCAATCAGCTATCAGAGGCCATGGCTACCGTACTGGGAAGCCTCCAGCAGGCGGGATCGGACATTTCCATCATTGCCTCCGGCAATGCGCGTTTTGCCCGGGACTTCAACGAGCGCATCCGCTCGCAGTCCGACGAGCTCGGTGCCATCGCCGCTGCCATGACCCAGATGGAGGCGTCGGCACGGGAGGTGGCCGGCTCGGTGCGAGAAACCCACGGGCTGGTGGGTGAGGTCAACGGGCAGGTAGCCGATAACCGGTCAGCGGCTGAGCGTGGCATGGACTGTGTCGCCGGTCTGGAAAACCAGGCCGAACAGACGGCCAGAAAGCTGCGCCAGCTTGAGCAGGCGTCGCTGGATATTGGCCGGATTACCCAGGCCATCGACGACATTGCCAACCAGACCAATCTGTTGGCGCTGAACGCGGCCATCGAATCGGCCCGCGCGGGAGAGGCCGGGCGGGGGTTTGCCGTGGTGGCCGATGAGGTGCGGGGCCTGGCACAGAAGACAACCGAAAGCACGGACACCATTCGAGGCCTGGTAGAGGATCTGCAGCGTGAAGCGTCGGAATCGGTGCAGTCGATGGACCACAGCGTGGAACAGTTGCGATCGGTCCGGGAAGTGATGGAGAGCGTCTCCGAAAACGCCGACCGTATCGGCGTGGCCATGGCCCAGATCCAGCAGGGCGCGGAGCACATTCGCCATGGTATGGATGAGCAGGAAAGTGTCAGTCAGTCTGTGGCACAGCAGGTTGGTGACATTAGCAGCGAGGCGGCCCAGAGCCTGGAAAGTATCGATGAGCTGGTCACCACCTGTGATCGCCTGGAGGATTCGGTTACCAGTATTGAAACACTGATGGCCCGATTCCGGATTCACTGAGCGTTAAACCGTCGCTAAGGATTGTTTGTTTGCATATAACAAACTCGTCTGAAGCGGCGGCTTTTTTGGGTTGATAATGTTCGTTTGCGAATATTAATATCGTTTTAAATGTTCGAAAAACAAATAACTGGTTCGAAAACAACAATGATGTAGCAGGAATGACTATGGAACGCATTCAATCAATCAGGGCCCGGGAAATTCTGGACTCCCGGGGATTTCCCACAGTGGAAGTGGACGTTGAACTGAGAAACGGCGTCCTCGGCCAGGGCCGTGTGCCCTCTGGAGCCTCCACGGGAACCCGGGAGGCCCTGGAGAAGCGTGACGGTGATGCCGGCCGCTACAATGGCAAGGGAGTTCTGCAGGCGGTGCAGGCAGTCAACGAGACGATCGCGCCGGCACTGACTGGCCGTGTGATCTTTGATCAGCTGGTGATGGATCGGCTGATGTGCGAAATGGATGGCACCCCCAACAAGGCGCGATTCGGGGCAAACGCTATCCTGGCGGTATCGCTGGCTATTGCCAATGCCGGGGCGAATTACCGCCAGCAGCCGCTCTACCGTTACCTGGCAGAACTCTACGGCTGCAACGGGCCAGGCATCCTGCCGGTGCCCATGATGAACATCATCAACGGCGGCGCCCACGCCGACAATAACGTGGATATTCAGGAGTTCATGATCCAGCCGGTGGGTGCACCAAGCTACAGCGAAGCGCTCCGGATGGGGGTTGAGACTTTCCACGCCCTGAAATCCCTGCTGCGCAAGAACGGGTTGTCTACCGCGGTGGGCGATGAGGGCGGATTCGCACCGGATCTTCGCTCCAGCGAGGAAGCCCTCGACCTGATTCTGGCCGCCGTGGAAAAGGCCGGATACCGCCCCGGGTCAGACGTGGTTCTGGCTCTGGACTGCGCTGCCTCGGAGTTTTTCGAGAACGGCCATTACCATCTCAAGGGCGCGGGTCAGCAGTACACCTCCGAAGGTTTCTCGGATTATCTGCTGGACCTGGCCATGCGCTACCCCATTGCCTCTATTGAGGACGGCATGGATGAGAGTGATTGGGACGGCTGGAAACTGCTGACCGAAAAACTCGGGGAGCGGGTGCAACTGGTGGGTGACGACCTCTTTGTGACCAACACCGCGATCATCTCGGAAGGCATTCGCATGGGCATCGCCAACTCTGTGCTGATCAAGTTCAACCAGATTGGCACGCTCACGGAAACCTTCGACGCCATCGGCATGGCCCAGGACGCCGGTTACACCACCGTGATCTCCCACCGCAGTGGGGAAACCGAAGATACCTTCATCTCCGACCTGGCGGTGGCCACGAGGTCCGGTCAGATCAAGACAGGCTCGCTGTGCCGATCAGACCGGGTGGCCAAGTACAACCGCCTGTTGCGCATCGAGCAGGACCTGGGCGCACACGCGTTCTACCCCGGCGTTGGTGCCATCCGCTGTGCCCTCGATACCTGATACCGCTTCCCGGAGAGACATCATGAGAAAACCCATCCTGATCGGAAACTGGAAGATGAACGGCAGCCTGCAGGCGAACCAGGCACTGATGGTGCGGGTACTGCCCCGGCTACGACTGTTCCGGAAATCGATTGATCTGGCCGTGTGCCCGCCGTTTCCCTATCTGTTCCAGGTGAGGGATCTGTTGGGCTACACCGGCATCATGCTGGGTGCCCAGAACGCCTCCAGCTTTGTCTCCGGCGCCTACACCGGCGAGGTAAGCGCCACCATGCTTCAGGAGATGGGCTGTCGCTATGTGCTGGTGGGGCATTCCGAGCGGCGGGCCCTGTTTGGTGAGAGTAACCAGGAGGTGGCCGCCCGCTATCGTTCGGTGCAGTCGGTGGGACTGACGCCGGTGCTGTGTGTGGGCGAAACCCTGGAGGAACGGGAGTCCGACCAGACTGCGCTGGTCATTGAACAGCAGTTGCAGGCGGTGATCGATGAAGTAGGTTTGGCCGCCATGGCCAGCGGAATCGTCGCCTATGAGCCGGTCTGGGCCATCGGCACCGGTCGCACCGCCACACCGGAGCAGGTGTCGGCGGTGCACCAGCAGATCCGGCGGTTCTTCGCCCGGAGCGCGCCGGAGGCCGCAGAGGACATCAGCGAGACGGTTCGGATTGTCTACGGGGGCAGTGTGAAGGCAGGCAATGCCTATGAGCTGTTCAGCCTGTCGGATGTGGATGGCGGGCTGATTGGCGGGGCATCCCTGCACGCCGATGAGTTCGGAACCATTGCGGGAGCTCTGGCAGAAGCGTCCGGCGTTCTCGAGGGGGAGTGTGAAACAGACTGACCGAATCGGCGGTCAGTCCTTCGAGAACACCGGGCGGCGCCGGTATCGGGATCTCAGAGCTGAAGCGGCTTGCCGGCCTCCCGGCGTCTGGCTTCCCATTCTTCCCGTGTCTGGGCGGCTTCGTCGCCCGACATGGAGTCGATGATACTGAAGTAGTCAGAGCTGTACTCGTCTGCAACCACGGTATTCCGGGGCTTGATCTTGACCACGTAGACCGTCTGCACGTTCTGATGGTCAAAGGCACGCCAGTACTGCTCGTCTTTCAGGAAGCTGTAGCGGTGGCCTTCGAGCGCACGGATCACGCTGGCGGTGTTGGTGGTGCCGGCCCGCTCTACGGCGTCCTTGTACTGGTACACAATGCTGTAGGCGGAGGCCGCCGCGGTGGACGGGCGCATCTCGTAGCGCTCCGAGAAGGCTTCCACAAACGCCTTGCCGCGGGGGTAGTTACGCTCATAGGGCAGGTTCCATACCCAGGGCGAACCACCCACGATGCCCTCCATGATGGTGGGGCCCACCTGTCTGGCCATGCCCAGAGTCAGGTTGGGCACCACAATCTGCATCTTCTCGGTCAGCCCCATTTCATAGGCAACGTTCAGGGCGCGGACCATGTCATCGCCAAACAACACCATCATCAGCACCTTGGCGCCGCTGGCGTCGGCTTTTTCCAGGGCCTCCCGGAAGTCGGTAATCAGGGCCCGTGGGAAGGGGGTTTTCACACCCTGGTGGCGGGTGGTGTCTTCCGTGCCGGAGAATTTCCGCACGGATTCCTCAACCGACCAGCCCCAGGTGTAGTCGGCGGTGATGTAGAAATAGTCGTCGTTGGCGTGGTTGGTGGTCAGGTACTGGCTGAGCGCCTTGGCGGCCATCCAGGCGTTGTAGGGCTCCCGGAACATATGGGAGTGGCCCTCGGCACCGGTGGTGGCGTTGGAGTAGGTGAGGGTGCCGAAATAGATCCGGTCCCGATCCCGGGCGGCCTTGCCGGAGGCAATGGCGACAGCGCTCGAGACACCGCCGAAGACCATCTGGACCCCTTCGCCATCAATCAGTTGGGCGGTGTTCTCTGCGCCACGGGCGGGTTCGCCCCGGGTATTGCGGATAACCAGTTCCACCTGGCGACCCAGGATGCCGCCCGCCTTGTTGATCTCGTCCACTGCGAGGAAAGCACCCAGGCGCTGCTGCAGTCCCTGATCCTTGTAGCGGCCGGTTTGCGGGTAATTGAGTCCGATTTTCAGGGTTTCGGCAGACACCGTGGTGGTAACGAGCAATAGCAGGAACGCAGAAAAGAGCACTTTTCTGATAGTCATTCGGGTTGGCCTCCAGGTATTCCGCGCCACTGGGGAAGTGCGCGTCTTTTTTTGATTATTTGTTGACCGCCTAAGTGTCGGCACTGGGGAGGACCGCAACAATGGGACTAAAGTGGAAGTTTGGGTAACAATTTGTAGGTTGGTGAACGCCGTCCCAGCGTTCACGCGACCGGCATCTTGCGCATGGCTTCGAGCAGTGCAAACCACAGGGGCCGTGACAGTCGGGCCCGGCTGCCACGAAGCGCTGCCTGAATCCGGTCTGCGCGAAGTGAGCCCAGCACCGGAATGGGCGCGCCGGGAATCTGACGCAGCCAGGCGATGGCAAGCCCGGTTTCGCACAGCCCGGTTTCAGCCCGGGCGGCTTCCAGCAGGGGCGCAGGCAGGGCATTCGGCAAGCTGCCGCCGGCCAGCGGCGACCAGGCCAGCCAGCGCAGGCCGTCGCTCAGGTGGGCTTCCAGGGTGCCGTCGAACAGGGCAGCGGTGTGGCTCAGGGAAAGTTCACTCTGGTTGCACACCAGGGGCAATCCCGTGTGCTGTTTGAGCCATCGCCATTGCTCAGGCAAGAAATTGGAGACGCCAATGTGGCGGATCTTCCCGGCGCTGACCGCCCGCTCCAGACAGGCCATCAGCGAATCCGCCTCAAGCAGCGGGTCAGGGCGGTGAATCAGGAACGTATCAATCTGCTCAACTCTCAAGCGGGCCAGGGAAGCGTCGATGGCCTCGGCCACGTGGTCGGCTTCGGCCCGATAGTGCTTGGTGCGCCAGCCGGCTGGGTCGCGGTGGGCGGGCACAATGCCGGTCTTGGTAATGATGCGAAGGTGGTTTCGCAACTCCGGCGCGGCTGCCAGCGCATCACCGAACCGTCGTTCGCACTCACCGTCGCCGTAGATGTCGGCATGATCGAAGGTATCCACGCCTTCGTCCAGGCGCTGTTCAATCCAGGCCGCGAGGTTGGCGGGGTGGCACAGGTCGGGATGGTCCTGCAGGCGCATCATGCCGGCAATCAGTGGGGTTTCCCCGAGAAAATCCGAATAGCTCATGATTGTTCACTTCTGTCCGAAGGCGATGACCACCGTGTCATCACCCTGAGTTCTTGAAAACACATAGGGTTGCTGGCTGATCAGCTTGTGCTTGCCGGCGCCCACGGCCGGGTGACGCTCCCGGAACTGTCCAAGTTTTCGCCAGTGCTGAAGGATGTCGCTCACCTCATTACCCTCGATGGCCGCCCAGTTCATGTCGGAACGGGTGCCCTGGTGAGGGTCGGAACCGGTCGCACCGAACGGCCGCCCGGATTCGTCGCCGTAGAATACCTGTACCGCGCCGGGGGTGAGCATCAGCGCGCCGGCAGCCCGCTTCTGCAGTATCGGGTCGTTGTCGGCAATCTGGCTGAACAGTTTCGTATCGTGGGAGGAGATATAGCTTAGCACGTTGAATGGGTCCGGCCCGTTCAGGCGCTGAGCGTAGTCGCTGTAGATGGATTCCATGGCCGGCAGACAGGCGGCACCGGCCCTGGCTTCCTCCTGCAGGTCGAAGTTGATGACGGCGTCGAATCCTGCATCGAAGTAGGCGCTCTTGCGCACGGAATGGGGGAACACTTCGGCCACCATCCAGAAGTCTTCTGCAGGCAGGGCGACCTGCGGGTTCCGTCGGCGATAATCGTCCAACGCCGCCTGGGCGGCCAGCTTGAGTTCCAGCCAGGCCTCGGGCTCCACGTGCTTGGCGGTGTCTACCCGGAAGCCGTCCACGCCGAATTCCCGCACCCAGTCGGTCAGCCAGGAAATCAGGTAGTCCCGGACCGTGGCGTTCTCCAGCTGGGTGCTGCGTGAGGTCTCCTTGTTCTGCAGGAAGATTGGCAGATCCACGGATTCGCTGGCTTCGGTCTTGAAGTCGGGCAGGAAGGCCAGGGAGCCGCGCTTTTCGTCAATGGAGGCGTTGGGGGGCGTATCGTAATCGGCAATGCCGGCTCGAACCCAGTCTTTGCCCCACCAGCGGCGCCAGTCCGGATGGTCGTAGTCGATAAAGGCGTGGTAGGCATGGAAATTCTCCCAGGACTCCGGCTGCCAGTCGCCCCAGCGCTCCGGCAGATGCTTCTCGAAGCCCTCATACAGGGAACCAAAGTCAAAGGTCCGCATGTCCTGCAGGGTGCTGTAGCCCGGATGATTCATCACCACGTCCATCACCACGCGTATGCCGCGCTCATGGGCCTCGTTCACCAGTGCCCGAAACTCCCCCCGGGTGCCGAAGTTGGCGTCCGGCACGGTGAAATCGAGGGCATAGTAGCCATGGTAGGCGTAGTGCTGGAAGTCGCCCCGGTCGCCGCCGCCAACCCAGCCGTGAATCTGTTCGAAGGGCGGGGTAATCCAGAGAGCGTTCACGCCCAGGGACTTGAGGTAGTCCAGCTTCTCGGTGAGGCCGACGAAGTCGCCGCCATGGAAGGTGCCGATCTCGTCCTTGCCGTCGGGTTTGCGGCCATAGTTCAGATCGTTGCTGGAAGTGCCGTTGGCAAAACGGTCGGTTACCGCAAAGTAAACGGTGGCGCCGGCCCAGGTAAATTGGCCGGTGGCGGCGTCGGCTTCTTCAAGCAGAACCAGACCCTCGGAATCGGTGCCCGGGCTCATGGTCACGGTGCCATCGCTTACCCTCGCGGTTTTTCCGGTGTAGAAATCCCGAACCAGGGTGCCGTCCGGGAAGGCGGAGCCCACCGGAATCGTCATTTCGGCTGACGTCGCCTCACAGAATCCCTTGGTATCATTGACCGATGGTGGTCCTGCCACCGCCATCGGTGTTTGTGGGTCCGTGCCCGGACCGGAGGCACAACCAGTTAAAAGCAGGGTGGTCGCGATACCGGCGAACAGCGGGCAGCGGCCCGGACAAAGTTTCGGGCTCCGTGGGACGAGGCGTGGCATAAGAGGCGCTCCTGTTCGGTTTTTCATTCTTGTGGGTGCCATAAGAACAGACTCCGCCGAGGGGTGGTAGACGGAATTTTCTACGCCTGACTACTCCCCTCTACTACGCCTCGGTGAATGAAATAAGGGGTGATGCGTAGTCGCGACATTTGTCACACAGTGCCAAGACTCGCAAAAGAAACCTTTGCGTTCGGTCCGGCCCAACCACCTCGCGACTGGCCGGAAAACAACAATAAGGCAAGAACACACAGAGGAATGACCTGATGAATCGTCGAACTTTTATCCGCAGTACCCTCGCCGCGTCCGTTATTGCTGCCACCTTCGGTGTTTCCGCGCCCGCTTACGCTGAAATTGAGGAAGGCAAGCTGGTTGTCTGGATTAATGGTGACAAGGGGTACGATGGCCTGCAGCAGGTCGGTGACTGGTTCACCGAGGAAACCGGAATCCCTGTCGAAGTTGCCCATCCCGACAGCGCAACCGACAAGTTCCAGCAGTCCGCCGCCACCGGCAACGGCCCCGACATCTTTATCTGGGCCCATGACCGATTCGGCGAGTGGGCCCAGAGTGGCATCATCTCCGAGATCAAGCCTTCCCAGGAGGTCATTGACGCCAACTACGATTTCACCTGGGACGCCGTCACCGTGGACGGCAAGAAGTACGGTTACCCGATGGCCGTGGAATCCATCGGTCTGATCTACAACAAGGACCTGCTGCCGGAGCCCCCGGCGTCCTTCGAGGAAATCCCCGCCATTCACAAGGAGCTGGCCAAAGACGGCAAGCGGGCGATTCTGTGGGACTACAACAACACCTACTTTACCTGGCCAATGCTGGCCGCTGCCGGCGGCTACATCTTCGGCGAAAATGCTGACGGCACGGTGGACGTTTCCGACACCGGTGTGAACACCGAGGGCGCTATCAAGGGCGCGAAAACCCTGAAAATGCTCATTGAAGAAGGTGTGATGCCCCGCGGTGCCGATTACAGCGCCATGGAGGCCAGCTTCAACAAGGGCGAGACCGCGATGATGATCAACGGCCCCTGGGCCTGGGGCAACCTGGAGAAAAGCGGTATCGACTTTGGCGTTACCACACTTCCGAAAGTGGCTGGAGAGCCCAGCAAGCCGATGGTGGGTGTGATGGCGGCGACCCTGAATTCCGCCAGCCCCAACAAGGACCTGGCCGTGGAATTCCTCGAGAATTACGCGCTCTCCGTGAAGGGCCTGAAAATGGTCAACAGCGACGTTCCCCTGGGTGCGGTGGCCAACAAGGAATTTATGGAGGAGCTGTCGTCGAATCCTCACATCAAGGCCACTTTCGAGAACGCCAAGCTGGGTGAGCCCATGCCAAACGTTCCCGCCATGGGAGCGTTCTGGTCGTCCATGGGGCCGGCGTTGCAGAACATTACCTCTGGCCGCCAGCCTGTTGAAGACGCACTGAACGCGGCGGCCCAGCGGATTACCCGCTGATAGGCCCTTGACCGCCGACCGGCCGTACGCGGACCGGTTGGCGGATGTTGGGACCTGTGTGACACCCGACCGTTGCCAAACGGGCAACGGTCTTCTGCGGGCTGACTACAATGATAACCGATACCCTGTCCTCCTCCGGTTTTGAAAGCAGACCTACCATGACCCGAGTCTTTCTTAAGTGGGGTGCACTGGCGGTACTTGTCGCCGCTGCGCTCTACCTGATCCTGGCGCTCTACGTTCAGCGTGAGTTCGTATTCGCCATGCTGTTCCTGGTGCTGACTGCCTCTGCAGTGGCGGTTTTTGTGAGCAGGAAGCTCTACGCGCATCGCTATATCTTTCCGGCCATTGCCGGCATGGGCCTGTTCGTGATTTTTCCGCTGATGTACACGGTGGGCATCGGCTTTACCAACTACAGCGCCAGCAATCTGCTGAGCTTCGAGCAGGTAAAAGAAAACCTCCTCAGCCGCAGTTATCAGTCCGATTCCGTGCGCTATGATTTCGATGCCTACAAGACGCCGGATGGCTATGTTCTTTACCTTGAGGGCAAGCATCAGGATCTGGTAACCCCGCCCATCAATCTGGCGGCCGGTGAAACCCGGGCTCCTCTGTTCCCGGCCACCTCGGTTCCCGACGGCGAGCCGCTGCAGATACGGGATGTGATCAAACTCCGCCAGGAATTGGCCGGTCTCAAGCTGATTACCGATGACAACCGGGAACTCAGCCAGGCGTCGCTGCGATCCTTCGCCGCGATTCATCCGCAGTTCACCCTGCACGACAACGGCACCCTGACCAACCAGCAGACCGGCGTGACCTATTTCCCCGACCATGACATCGGATTCTATGTCAGCCCGGAAGGTGAGAAACTGGTGCCCGGCTGGACCGTGAATATTGGTTGGGACAACTACGTCAAGGTTGTTACCGATCCGTCGATTCGCGGGCCGTTTTTCCAGATCTTCGTCTGGACGCTGACGTTTGCGGTGGCGACGGTGGTGTTCACGCTGGCGCTCGGCCTGCTTCTGGCCAACCTGCTGCAGTGGGACCAGATCCGGGGCAAGGGCTTCTACCGCACCATGCTGATTCTGCCGTACGCGGTTCCGGCCTTTATTTCGATACTGGTGTTCAAGGGGCTGTTCAACCAGAACTTCGGCGAGATCAACCTGGTACTGGAAAACCTCTTCGGCGTTCGTCCCGACTGGTTCAGCGATCCGGCCCTGGCCCGCACCATGATCCTGATCGTGAATACCTGGCTGGGCTACCCCTACATGATGCTGCTGTGCATGGGCCTGCTGCAGGCGATCCCCCGGGACCTGTACGAGGCCTCGGCCATGGACGGCGCAGGGCCGGTGAACAACCTGTTCAATATCACCCTGCCACTGATCATCAAGCCGCTGATGCCGTTGCTGATCGCCAGCTTCGCGTTCAATTTCAACAACTTTGTCCTGATTGCGCTGCTCACCGGGGGTGCTCCGGATATCATCGGTGCCAGCACCCCGGCCGGTACCACCGACCTGCTGGTCAGCTACACCTACCGCATTGCGTTCCAGGACTCCGGGCAGAACTTTGGTCTGGCCGCCGCCATTGCCACCGCAATCTTCCTGGTGGTTGGCGCGTTGTCTCTGATCAATCTCAAGCTGTCCAAGATCAAGGTGTAAGGAGCTTTTTATGGCCATGGTTGAACCCCGCTCCACCAAATACCGCGTGCTGGCGTCCCACCTCGGGATGCTGGCGTTCATCGCGATCATCCTGTTTCCACTGCTGATGGTGATTTCCATCTCGTTCCGCAGTGGTAACTTCGCCTCCGGCAGCTTGCTGCCGGAAAACCCCTCGCTGGAGCATTGGTACCTGGCGCTGGGTATTCCTTACACCGGGGAAGACGGTGTCACTACCCAGCCGCCGTTTCCGGTGCTGCTGTGGCTGTGGAATTCCATCAAGATAGCCGTCATATCCGCCGTACTGATTCTCGCGCTGTCCACCACCAGCGCCTACGCCTTTGCGCGTATGCGGTTTGCCGGCAAGGGCTTTGTGCTCAAATCCATGCTGATTTTCCAGATGTTCCCACCGGTGCTGTCGCTGGTGGCCCTCTATGCGCTGTTCGACCAGATCGGCAACCACGTGAGCTGGCTGGGCCTGAATACCCATGGGGCGGTGATTGTGGCTTCGCTGGGGGGCATGGCGCTGCACATCTGGACCATCAAGGGCTATTTCGACTCCATCGACCGCTCCCTGGAAGAGGCGGCCATTGTGGATGGCGCCACGACCTGGCAGGCATTCCGGTACATTCTGCTGCCGCTGTCAGTACCGATCCTGGTGGTGGTGTTCATCCTGGCGTTCATCATGACCATCATGGAGTACCCGATGGCGTCGATACTGCTGGTTGACACGGAAAAGCTGACTCTCGCGGTGGGTGCCCAGCAGTACCTCTATGAGCAGAACTATCTGTGGGGCGACTTCGCGGCCGCGGCGGTGCTCTCGGGCCTGCCCATTACCGTGATCTTCCTCTATTGCCAGAAATGGATTGTCGGCGGCTTGACCGCCGGTGGCGTCAAGGGATGATGCCGTTGTTGTTCCCCCGACTTCCCTGAAGTCTCTCCCGGGCCGGCACGGAAGATCCCGTGCGGCCCTTACGCGAGTATCGCGTCTTCCAGCGTTAACTTTCGCGACCCGGTCAGGTTACTTTCCCCCCTGCTGACCGGGCTTTTTTTGTGCCCATAAAAAAAGGCCGGTACGTGACAGAACCGGCCAAAGGAGTAAGCCCTCAAGGGGCGACGACAGATCGAAAAAATGAGGGGCCAGCGGCCCCTCGGGGGTGGGTCAGAAGTCGATGCAGGGTTCGCGGTAGAGGCGGGGGCAGGCGGTACCGTCCTGCCGGAACAGGTGGCATTTGTTGGCGTTCATGCCCAGGGTCACGCGGGTGCCTTCCTGAACCGGATTGCTGCCATCGGTGCGCATGGTAAGCACGCCCTCTACGTTGTTCACATCCAGGTGCACCAGGGTCTGGTAACCCAGGCGTTCAACCACGTGCACTTCGCCTTCCAGGTACATGTCCGCCTCCTGGCCCTCGGTGAGGTGCTCGGGGCGGATGCCAAGGGTGACGGTTTCACCTTCTGTAAGCCCGTTGCCGTTTACCGGTAGCTCCAGTTTGTGGTTGCCGGGAAGTACCACGGTGACCGCCTGGGCACTGGCAGCGGCCACAGTACAGTCGATGAAGTTCATCTTCGGGGAGCCAATGAAGCCTGCCACGAACCGGGTTGCCGGGTAGTGGTAGAGTTCCATGGGCTTGCCCACCTGGGCGATGGCGCCGTTGTCCAGAGCGACAATCTTGTCGGCCATGGTCATGGCTTCCACCTGGTCGTGGGTCACGTAAATCATGGTGGCTCCCAGCCGTTTGTGCAGACGCGAGATCTCGATGCGCATCTGCACACGCAGGGAGGCGTCCAGGTTGGACAGGGGTTCATCAAACAGGAACACCTCGGGCTCGCGGACGATGGTCCGGCCAATGGCCACCCGCTGACGCTGGCCGCCGGAGAGATCTTTTGGCTTGCGCTCAAGCAGCTTGTCCAGCTGCAGCAGGTTGGCAGCGTCCTGGACCCGACGGTTGATCTCGGCCTTGTTGGTTTTTGCCAGTTTCAGGCCGAAGGCCATGTTCTCGGCCACATCCATATGCGGATACAGGGCATAGGACTGGAACACCATGCCCACTTCCCGCTCTTTCGGGGGCAGGTCATTGACCCGATCGTTGCCGATGTACATGTCGCCTGAGGTAATGTCTTCCAGCCCCGCGATCATGCGCAGCAGTGTGGATTTACCGCAGCCCGAAGGCCCGACAAACACCACAAATTCGCCGTCCTGGATGTCCAGGTTCACGTTTCGGGTTACCTGGGCTTCGTCGTAGCTTTTGCAGATATTGCGTAAAGTGACGCTGGCCATAAGTCTCGTCTTCTTGTTGGTTCAGTGAGGTCTCAGATCCGGGCGATATCCACGCCCCAGGGTCCGAGGGTCAGTTCTTTGCCGTGCCATTGGCCACCCACGAAATCCGGGGTGTCCGGTTCGGAGATGCCGGCATCGGCCATGGCAATGGTGGTCGGGGTGTCACTGAGGTTCAGGGCGACCATCAGGGTTTTGCCATCCAGGCTTCGGGTATAGACCAGTGTGTTACTGGGGCTCTTTCTGAACTCGATGTCGCCCGTTAGCAGCACCGGCTGGTGTTTGCGCCATCCCAGGAATGCCCGGTAGGCCGCCAGTACCGAATTGTCTTCGGCGTGCTGGATCGCCACCGCGGCGTTGTAATGATCATCATAAACCGGCAGCCATGGCCGCGCATCGGAGAAGCCGGCGTGGGACTCCTGGTGATGCCAGACCATGGGAGTGCGGCAGCCATCGCGGCCCTTGTATTCGGGCCAGAAGTTGATGCCGTAAGGGTCCACAAGGTCTTCGTAGCGCAGTTCGGCTTCGGTAAGCCCCAGTTCCTCGCCCTGGTAAATGCAGACGCTGCCACGCAGGGTGAGCAGCATGGCCATGTAGGCCTTTAGCTGCTGCTCGGATTGCGCGTTCCAGCGGGTAGCAACCCGGGCAACGTCGTGGTTGCCGATGGCCCAGCAGGGCCAGCCGTCGGTGAGCTTGCCTTCAATGGTGTTGACGGTCTTGTGGAAGAAGTCGGCACCGTGCTGCTCGGTAAGCAGGTCGAAGGAATAGGCCATGTGCAGCTTGTCGCCGCCGCTGGTGTAGTCGGCCATGGTCTGTAGCGAATTATCGTCGCCGATTTCACCCACGGTAGTGGTGCCGGGGTACTGATCGAGCAGGGCCCGCAGGCGTTTCAGGAACTCGATGTTCTCAGGCCGGGTCTTGTCGAACTTGTGGAACTGGTAGGCGTAGGGGTTTTCCTTGCGCACGCCTATGGAGCCTTCAGCCACCGCGTTGCTGGCCGGATTGTCCCGAAGCCTGGTGTCGTGGAAGCAGAAGTTGATGGCGTCCAGGCGAAAGCCGTCCACGCCGCGATCCAGCCAGAACTTCACATCCGACAGTACCTGTGCCTGCACCGCCGGGTTGTGGAAATTCAGGTCCGGCTGGCTGGTCAGGAAGTTGTGCAGATAATACTGCCTGCGACGGCTGTCCCAGGCCCAGGCGGAACCGCCGAACACCGACAGCCAGTTGTTGGGAGGCGTGCCGTCGGCTTTCGGATCGGCCCACACGTACCAATCGGCTTTCGGGTTGTCCCGGCTGGCGCGACTTTCAACAAACCAGGGGTGCTGGTCTGAGGAATGGCTTAATACCTGGTCTATCATGATCTTCAAGTCGCGCTTGTGGGCCTCCGCGATCAGTTCGTCGAAGTCCTCAAGGGTGCCGAAAATCGGGTCCACGTTGCGGTAATCGGAGACATCGTAGCCGAAGTCCTTCATCGGCGAGGTGAAGAACGGCGACAGCCAGATGGCGTCTACGTTCAGGCTGGCAATGTAGTCGAGCTTCGCGGTGACGCCCGGCAGGTCGCCAATGCCGTCGCCGTTGGAGTCGTAAAAACTGCGTGGATAAACTTGGTAGATGACGGCGCCACGCCACCAGTCCGGGTTCTTGATCATGTAGCCTCGCTTGTTAAACCGGCGGTAAACATTCTTATTGTTGAGAGTGGGAGAAGAACTACCCAACTAGACTTGAGTCATACTGCGGCCGGCGGCGCTGCCATTCATCCTCCTGCGCTACTTTTTGTTGGCGTAGTTGGGGGGAGGAGGGGGGCGTAGTAGGGGTGAGACCGGGAGACGCCCCCGGGCGGGGGCGTCACCGTTTTGATTGTCAGGGCAGTGTGAGTGGGCCCTGGCAGGCGATACCGAGCGTGGTTACGCTGCTTTCCTTGTTTTCGAAGACACACCGGCCCAGAGGAGGCTCACCAGACCGGAGCCCGCCAGAGCACCGACGAAAGGCATCAGCGTCGGGATGCCGCCCGGGAAGCTGGCGGCTTCCAGGCCGGCTATGAGGCTGCCGCCGGCCAGCCAGCCGGGCAGAATGGCGCCAATCACGCCTGCCAGGCAGCCCAGGATCGCGGCTCGGGTGGTCATCCGGCCCCACAGGCCCATCAGCACCGGCAGGATGGCGGTGGCACACAGCAGGTCGGCAATCAGGAACAGGCGAAGCACCGAAATGCCCTGCAAGGCCACCAGAACCACCGGAATCATCAACAGCACGATAAACCAGCGAGCGCTGACGATGGACAGCCCCCGTTTCTCCGTTACCGCCAGGGAGGCGAGGGCATTCTGAAGGGTGTCCACGGATGAGGCCACCAATGTGATCGCCAGGATCAGGGCCGGCAGTGCCAGCCAGGCCGGCGCATCGGACAGCAGTGCAAAAAAGGGAATGGGCGGGCTGCCAAGATCGGCGCCGCTCATCGCGGCCATAATGCCGAGGCCACCGACCACCGCCACCACGCCAATGGTTACCACACCGCCGAGCAATGCACCCCGGCTGAGTGCATCAGTATCCCGGGCCGACCACAGCCGCTGCCAGTAGCCCTGGTGGAACAGGTTGGCAGCGGTTACCGCGATGATCAGGGTGAGGGCCACGCTCAGGGCAGACGAGGTCGGGATATCCGGAAGCGCCGCCGGTGCAGTCTCCGGCAGTTTGCCCAGAGCCACAAAACTGACGATAGCCAGCAGGCCAATCAACAGCACGGCCTGCCACTGATCGGTCACGATGCTGGCCCGAAGCCCCCCGATCGCCGTGTAGAGCAGGGTGGTAACCGCCACGCCAATCACCACAATGCGACCATCCACGCCGGACAGCAGTGATGTAATGGCACCGATGGCGGTGAGTTCAGCGGTCAGGAAACAGAGCATGTAAAGCACGGAAATCAGGGAAACGTAGTGGCGAACGCCTCGCCCGTAACAGGCATCTGCAAACTCTCCGATACTTCGGCCCTGCGGCAGGAAGCGCCGGATGGCGGGACCGCAGAACGCGAAAACGATGAACGGCAGTGCCGCCCCGAGGGCATAGCCGGCTAGCGCCACCGGGCCTACCAGGGCGCCTACCTCGGGCGGCGCAAACAGGATCCAGCCGCCCATTCCCGAGGCCAGAAACGACAGCCCCAGTGCCCTGGCGCCCTGGCTGTTCCGGGCGGTGACATAGTCATCGAGGCCGCCGTCAGCGAACCGGGCCCGAAGCCCCAGCCAGGCAAACAGGATCATGGCAGCCGCAATGGCCGCGAATGTGGTGTACAACATCAGGTGATTCTCCGCCGGGAATGGAAATAGCGCTGGCGCAATAGTGCCATAACGGCGTTATTCGGGCGAGGTTCACACCGGTGTCCCGTTTTTGACAGGCATCAATTCAAGGTTCAGCTTATGCTTTACTGTAGGCACATGTGATCCCCGCACGGGCAGGAGAGGCACTATGACGAACCGGAAATCGGAACTGGAAACGCTGCGGGCAGACCTTACCGCCCGGCTGTCCCGCTATGAGGCGCACCAGCATCGCACCGACGGCGCCCTGGACAAGGACTTCGAGGAGCAGGCCACCCAGACCCAGAATGACGAAGTGGTGGATTCCCTGGAAACCGAGACCCGGGCCGAGCTCGCCCAGATCGAGCGGGCCCTGGAGCGCATTGAAAACGGCGTGGGCGACGAGTGTGAGTCTTGCGGTGAGCCGATTGATCCGCGCCGTCTGCAGGTGCTGCCCTATACCACTGTCTGTGTGGATTGCGCGGACGACTGAGGCCGTTCAAAACTGGCAGGGACGGTGGCAACTGCGAGCTGATCTGATACAGATATCCGCTGCGCTCCGCATCGACGGCCACAGTCAGATGTGAATTCGTTAAACCGCAGTCCTGAGCGTTTTCGCCAACGGGAACGGCAGGAAATGTTGTCCTGGTCTGGCTAGACTGAAGCTTCAGAACAACAACAGCATCAGACCAATAACAAGGAAGCCCGACACCGTGGACCTGCTCGATACCCTTATTGTTGGCGGCCGCTACTTCGATGGAACCGGCCAACCCTCCCGAATGACCCATGTGGGTATCAAAGATGGGAAAGTTACCCGCCTGCTTGACGAGGAACCCGATCACGCCCTGGCGGGCGAGGTGATTGATGCCCGAGGTTGCTGGGTCACACCGGGTTTTCTGGACACCCACACTCATTACGATGCCGAGTTGCTGGTGTCGCCTTCGCTCTCGGAGTCTGTGCGACACGGCGTAACGACGGTGCTCATTGGCAGCTGTTCGCTCAGCATGGTCTGCTCCGAGGCCGAGGATGCCTCGGACATTTTCACCCGGGTAGAGACCGTACCCCGGGAAAAGGTCCTGCCCATACTCCAAGAGTACAAATCCTGGCGCTCGCCCCGGGAGTGGGTCGAGTTTGTGGATCGCCATCCCCTGGGCCCCAACGTCATCAGTTTCCTGGGGCACAGCGACTTGCGCACGGCTGTGATGGGGCTGCACCGTGCAACCGACCGGGCGGTCACCCCTACCGGAGCGGAGCAGGCACGAATGGAGGGTTTGCTGGAGGAGGCCCTGCAGGAAGGCTTTCTCGGCCTGTCGACCATGTGCCTGAAGTGGGACAAGGTGGACGGCGATCGGGAATGGTCCAAGAGCCTGCCGAGCACCTATGCCCGCTGGCGGGAGGTGAGCCGCCTGAACCGCATCCTGCGGCGCTACGGCCGGGTGCATCAGGGTGCACCCAACGCCGCCAACCCTCTCCAGGTAACCCAGTACCTGAGGGAAACCCTGGGCTGGCTGCGCCGCCCCCTGAAGACCACCCTGATTGCCATGATCGACCTCAAGGGCAACCCCACCGTGCGGCCTATGGCCAGCCTGGTGGGCTGGCTGGCCAATACCCTGGGCGGAAACTTCCGCTGGCAGTTGTTGCCGACACCCTTTACCGTCTACGCCGATGGCATGGACACCGTCCTGTTCGAGGAGTTCGGTGCCGGCGAGATGGCGCTGGATATCCGCGACCAGCTGGAGCGCAACGAACTGCTCAAAGACGAGCAGTACCGGCGCAAGTTTCGCAAGTTCTACAAGGAGAAGCTCTCGCCCCGGGTCTGGCAGCGGGATTTTGGCGATGCGGTGATCCTTGATTGCCCCGATCCGTCCGTCGTTGGTCGCAACTTTGCGGATCTTGCGGCGGAACGGGGTGTTCACGTGGTGGACTTCTTCCTGGACATGGTCGTGGCCCATGGCCGAGCATTACGCTGGTTCACCACCGTGGGCAATCACCGGCAGGACCGCCTCCGGAAGATGGTGACGCATCCCGGCGCGTTGATCACCTTCTCCGACGCCGGTGCCCACATCCGCAACATGGCTTTCTACAACCTGCCTCTGCGGTTTCTCAAGCTGGTGCGCGACAGCCACGAGGAAGGTGCTCCGATCATGTCACTGGAGCGAGCGGTTCACCGCCTCACCGGTGAACAGGCCGACTGGCTGGGTATCGACGCGGGCCATCTGAGGGTGGGTGACCGGGCCGATGTCGTCGTGCTGGACCCCCGCGGGCTGGACCAGGATCTGGAGCGAGTGGAATGGGCGGAAATGCAGAATTTCGGTCTTGAGCGCATGGTCAACCGGGTGCCCGGTTGTGTTAAACATGTGTTGATCAACGGGCGCAAGGCGGTCACCGAGGGTAAGGTCGAACCGGATCTTGGCCGCGACAGGGGGTTCGGTCGCTTCCTCAGGGCTGGCGCAAGGGAGCAGACAGTAACGGAAGGAGCGTGAATGACTGACAGACTGGCCCCCCTGGCATGGGTTATCGCCTTTCTCGCGGTGTTTTTGTGGTCTGCCATAGATCCGAGGGACAGGATGACCTGGGTGTTGGAAGTGTTGCCCGCGGTCATCGGTTTTGGCCTGGTGATCTGGTGTTATTTTCGCTACCCGCTGACCCCGCTGGTGTATCAGCTGATCCTTGTGCATGCGGTTATCCTGATGGTCGGCGGTCACTACACCTATGCCGAGGTGCCGGCCTTTGACTGGTTCCGGGACTGGTTCGGCTGGCAGCGCAACAATTACGACAAGCTCGGGCACTTTGCCCAGGGCTTCGTTCCGGCCTTGATCGCCCGCGAACTGGTGATCCGTTTCGGGGTGTTTGCGCGCCGGGGCTGGCCGTCTTTCTTTATCGTGTGTTTCTGCCTGGCCCTGAGTGCTTTCTACGAACTCATCGAATGGTGGGTGGCACTGCTGAGCGAAGAGGCTGCAGAGTCGTTCCTTGGCACTCAGGGTTATGTCTGGGACACCCAGTCCGACATGGCCTGGGCGTTGTCCGGTGCCATTCTTGCTCTGATGCTGCTGGGTCGGCTGCATGATCGGCAGCTCCAACTGCTACCCCGGGGAGGCCCTGCAACCGCCCGGTGACGGGACACTAATCCCCCTGAATCTTGCTCAGCAGGTCCTTGGCCAGTTCGATCGCCTCCGAGCGATGACTGATGTTCTGCTTCTGATACAGGCTGCGGATGTGGGTCTTGACCGTAGTCGAGGCCACCTTCAGGTGTTCGGCAATCTGGTCGTTGGAGAGGCCGGCGTGAATCAGGCTGAGAATTTGCCATTCCCGGCGGGTAAGCGGCGAGGTCCGGATCAGCTCGGGCACATCCGGGCGGTCAATGATGTCCTGAATGATGGCCTCGTCCAGAGAAATCCGGATCGCCCGGCTGAAATCCCGTTGCTGCTGCGCCAGCTGGATCAGGCGTTCGGCCCGTTGGAGCTCCATTCCTTCAATAGCCTGTTCGTTGATCAGCGCCTTGAGCAGAACAATCAGCTCCTTGCCGAGGCGCAGAAAACTGCCCACCGCACCTGTGGTGCTGGCCAGCTCCAGTGCGGTTTTCATGTGGCTCAAGGCCGTGTCGCGATCATCGAGCTGCCAATACAGATAAGCCAGGGCAATGTGGTTGCGGTTCAGGTCGGTTTTCAGACCGAACTCGCCGGCCACCGATGTCAGCGCCTCCAGCAGGGGCCGGGCAAGCTCGTACTGGCCAAGACTGATCAATGCCCGGGCCTGGTTGCGGCCATTGCACTGGTTGAAATGGTTGGTTGCCGACACCGGATCGCAGGGCGGGGCGATGGTCAGCCAGCGCTGGATGGCGTCGTGATCGCGCACTGCGTCCCAGTAGGAAAGCATGGTGGCGTGGGCATTGGCGACCCAGTCCAGGTGATAGTCACTGGAGGCCAGCATCTTCTGGATCTTGGCAATGTAATCGGCGCACAGACTCTGCCTGCCACGGGCCTGGGCCACCTTGGCGAGGGAGGTGTAGCTCTGCACGTACCAGCGTTCGCCCTGGGCCTCGAGAATTTCGATGCCCTGAAGGGCGCAGCGCTCAGCGCTCTCCAGGTGGTGCCACTCCCACATGATCTGGCTGCGGATCCGGAACAGGAATTCCAGGATCGGCAAATGGTTCAGGTGGTTTTCCTCGGCGTACTGGAAAGCGCGTTCCTGGATATTGTAGGCCTTCTGCAGCAGCCCCATGGCCACGCTGATCTCGCTCTGCTGGCACAGGGCCCAGAGCACGTTCTGGTGCGCCTGGTGTGCGCGGGCCAGGTGCTCGGTGTCCTGCATCCTGGCCAGCGCCTCTTCCAGTTCGCCCTTCACAAACAGCGCCTCGCCAATCACCGAGGCGGCGGCCACCCGCGAGGTTGGCAGGAAGCGGGCCTCCTGCTCTATTGCTTCGCGGGCGAGAACGAGGGCCCGGTCGCCGTCGCCGTAGTTCATGGCCACCTGCGCCCGGATCGCGCTGAATTCACCGTGCACAGCTCGCTGGGTGTCCTGGCTCATGGAGGCCTGCAGCCGGGCCTCCGCTGCCGACAGCCAGTTCTCCACTTCATCGAACTTGTACTGGCCCTGGGCCACCCAGGCTCGCAGCAGGGTCAGCGTGGGATCATCGGCAATAATCTCCTGGGGCAGGGTGTCCAGGCAGCGTTGCAGCAGGCTGAACTGGCCCTCGGTGAAGAACTTGCGACCGTGAAGAGTCAGTACCCGGGTGATGCGCTCCGGATCTTCTGCCGCAATGGCGTGCTTGGCTGCTTCTTCCGCGTGGTTGAGCTCCAGCCAGGCATCGGTTGCCCGTTGGTGAAGGTCGCGCTGGTTCTCGCGGGTGGTACAGGTAAGCAGATGGCGCAGATACACTGAAAAGAGAGGGTGGTACCGGAACCAGAGGGCGGAGTTGTCCACCGGAGTAATGAACAGACCCATGGAGAGCAGGCTGCTCAGTAGCGCCTGACCGTCGGTGTCGTCCATAACCCGCATCACCATGCCGGCGTTGAACCGGTCCAGAATACTGGTTCGCATCAGGAACCGCCGCTGCTGATCGGTCAGATCACTGCCGAGCAGTTCGTCGAAATAATCAAAAATGTTCTGATTGCCCTGTTCCAGCTGATCCACGAACTCACTGAACTCGATGCTGGTGGCGGAAGAGGCCGACAACAACTGGAGAGCGGAGATCCATCCCTCGACCCTGCGCACCGCACGTTCTATGTCCTCCCTCGAGGCCTCGAACGGCAGTCTGGCCTGCAGATAGTGCTGGGCCTCGTCCGGGGTGAATCCGAGATGGCGGCTGGTGATCTCCGTGAGCCTGCCCTGCATCCTCAATTGAGCCACCCCGACCGGCGGAACGGTGCGGCTGACCAGAACCAGGGTGAGGTAGCCCGGAAGGTGTCGGAGCAGGAAACGCAGTGAGTCATGGATGTCTGGATTGCTGATCAGGTGGTAATCATCCAGCACCAGATACAGTGGCTGGTCGTCCTGGGGCAGCGCTGCCAGCAGGTCCGTGAGAAACGATTCGAGGTTTGCGTAGCCACGGGTCTGCAGGCTGGCCAGCACGCCTTCACAGGCGCCGCCCGTGGCCTCGTTCAGAGCGTTGGCCAGGTAGCCGGCAAACCGACCCGGGTCGTTGTCGCCAGATTCCAGCCGGAACCACGCCGAGCGGGCCTCAAGCGTCGCCAATCGTTCGGCAATAGTGGTGGTCTTGCCGTAGCCGGCCGGTGCATGCACCAGAAGCAGGCTGACCGGTTCCAGGCCGTGGAGCAGGTCGTTGAACTTCTCTCTGGGCAACAGGGCAGGAGGCGGTACCGGGCTCTGGTTCTTGGCGGCAATAAAGGTGATCTGTCCCGGATTCAGTGTTGTTGTCATCAGGATCTACATCAGGAAGTGAAGGGTCTGGATAAGTGTTGATACCGGCTTTGGGTCCTATCGTCAACTGTTGCCAATTGCCCGAACGGTGTCTTGAACCAGTTCTCAAAAGCGGTGTGCATCCCGGCGGTTGCTGCCACAGATTTGAGGCACAGTTATCTTTCAGGCGCTGGTGATTTCGGTATCTTACCGTAACAACGTGTAACCCGGCGCTGGTCGGGGCCAATAAAAACAGGACGTTCGACTGACATGCTGCTGGTGCTCGCTGGATCCCTTCTCACATTCACCATGGTGCAGGAAGCCACCGTTGTGGAGCCGTTCGAGAAGAACACCATTGTTATCGAGCAGGATGTCGACGCCAGTCCGGTAGAACTGAGACTGGATGCGCGGGTAGAGCCTCTGGTGGAACAGAAGTATCGGAACATCGTTCGCCAGGCCTACGACTACAGCTGTGGCAGTGCCGCGCTGACGACGGTGCTGAATTTCTACCTGGGGCGAACCCTGTCGGAACGTCAGGTTATGGAAGGCTTGCTGCATTACGGCGAGAGCGAGCGCATTGTCGAGCGTCGGGCCTTTTCGATGCTCGACATGAAACGGTTGGTGACGGCCCTCGGCTATCCGTCTGGTGGATTCCGCGCCACCATCGATGATCTCAAGGACCTGGACCATCCAGCCATCGTTCCCATTCACCACGCCGGGTTCAAGCATTTCGTGGTGCTTCGCACCATTCGCGACGGTCGGGCCTATGTGGCTGATCCCTCGGTCGGAAACATTTCCTTCACGCTGGCGCAGTTTGAAGAGAAGTGGGACGACAACGTTCTGTTCATCGTGTTCCCGGGCAGTGACAAACCGCTTGATAACCTCGAGCTCAAGGAAGAGGACCTTCGCTTTGTGGATGACCAGACAATGACCCTCCTGGCGCTGGAGCGGATACCGGCATTTCACGAGGCCACCGAAAGGCGCATCCAGAATCTGCTGGAACGGCAGAAGAACAACCCCGACGGCAGTGTCGAGAACACCCGAAAACAACTGCACTACCGCCGGAACTAATCTTCCGGGGCTACCCCGGGTCAGGACTGAGACAAATAAAATAAGGGAGTCAGGATGAATCGTTGGTTTGTGCGAGGTTTTATCCTTGTTTCCACGGCAGGTCTGCTTCCGGGTATGACCCTGGCGCAGGAAGGCAGTGTAGACCAGGCCCGCGAGGCACTGGCCAAGCAAGAGGGCGACGAAGATGCGTCCCAGCAGCTTGAGGAAGTGTTCCAGGCAGCCGAGAAGAATTACTCGCTGCAGAAGAAAGGCTCCCATTCGCTGAACTACTCGTTCGATTACTCCTACACCGCAGACCAGCGTCTTGATCTGGCCATTACCAATGGTTCGGTGCGCAATCTGGATGTGGTCCCGTCGGCGACCCACAACTTCACCAACGCGTTCTCCTACGATTACGGTCTGCTGGATAACCTGACCGTGGGCACCCGGATTCCGCTGGTGGTGAAGTACGATACCCAGGATGAGTTGACGGTTTACGATTTCGGCGACATTTCCTTCACCGGGCGCTGGCAGCCCTTCGCCTATGTCCCTGGCAAGATGTCGACAACGCTGTTTGGCACCCTGACGACCAAGACCGGTGTCAGCCCCTACGAAATTGACATTCAGGAGCAGCTGTCCACCGGCAGCGGTTACTACTCCATCGGCGGCGGCGCAAGCCTGTCGAAAGTGCTGGATCCGGTGGTGGTGTTCGGTTCGGTCAGCGCTACCTATAACCTCCCGGCGGAGGATCTCCAGCAGGTACGCGGAGCTCGCCTTCTGGAAGAAGTGGATCCCGGCTTCGGCCTCTCTGGCTCTGCCGGCTTTGCCTACTCCCTGTCCTACGATATTTCGCTGAGTATTTCGGCCCAGCTGAGTTACAGCGATGAAACCGTGCTGACCTTCTCCAACGGCGACCAGGCGGTGGCGCAGGACCAGATGACCGGTTTCCTGAGCATGTCTCTGGGTACGCGGGTGAGTGACACGACCATCATTAATACCAGCCTGGGAATCGGCCTCACCGAAGACGCGCCGGACTTCTCGCTGGGCGTCTCCCTGCCCATCAATTTCTCCGGACTCAAAGAGTGATTGGTGTCGTTCGCGATCAACGGGAAGGGAAGCATTTCATGGCACAGAACAGCCACAACCGGCAGATTCTCGCGGCCCTGATCGCCACCACCATCTCGTGTGGTGCCCAGGCTCAGCTGGCTCAGAACCTGACCATCCATCCCAAGGCACTGGCCCTCGGGAACGCGGTGACGGCCGATCCGCCAGGGCTGATGGCCATCCATTATAACCCTGCCGGTCTGACCAAGCTCGAGGGTCGTCAGCTTGAAGTCAACCTGATGAGCGTCTACCTCGATATCGACGCCGATTTCACCGCTCCGGAAGGCTATGAAATTTTCGGAATCGACGGTCTTGAGATTGATCCGCTGACCGGAAAGCAGCGGGATCCGGTAGCCAATACCCACAGCCACACCAACAATGTAGCCCTGTACATCCCCGGCTACGGCATTCTGCGCGCTCCGCCGGGTCCGGCCGTGGCACCATCGGCGGGAGTCAGCATCAATCCCCCCGGATCCAAGCTCACCTTTGGTAACGCCTTTTACCTGCCGCTTGCGGCCGGCTTCTATCGGGACAAGGACGATCCCGGTCGCTATCAGCCGCAGGCTACTGCCCTGCAGAGGACCACCTATCTGTCGCCCACCGTCGGGTACGAGATCAACGACGAATGGTCCGTGGGGGCGGGGATTCACCTGTCTCACATGGGTATTGCCGCCGATCAGTACATGCGGGCCCCGAATATGCTGCTGGGCGTGGCGGAGATTCTGCAGGATGCCTTTAACTGCGAAAGCGGTGATGAGCCGCTGCAGCCGTGGCTGGCGCTGTGTGGGGGCAACGTTGGCCCCTGGGACGACATTGGCGCCCTGAACATCAACGTGCAGGAGACCCTGTCGCCCACCTATGCCCTGGGCGTGATGTGGGAGCCAACGGACTGGTTCAGCTGGGGGGCGAGCTACACCTCCGAAGCCGATATGAACATGAAGGGCACCTTCGAGATCCAGTACACCGATGACTGGTCCGGCTTCTGGCAGAGCGTCAACGGCTCCGTTCTGGGTGCCATCACCTCGGCCATCCTCAGTCTGCCGTCCGGCGCGCCGAGGGAGGCCGGGAACGTCAGCATGGATCTGGTGTACCCGCAGCATTTCCAGACTGGTATTAGTGTCGATGTGCATCCCAAGCTCACCCTGAATGCGGACATTGGCTGGACCGACTACAAACAGTGGGACGCCTTCGTGTTCCGTTTCGACCGCAACCTGGAATTCCTCAATGCGGCCCGTATCCTGTCACCGGATAACGCAACTCCCAATACCCTCAGGCTGCCCCTGGGCTTCAAGAGCCAGTGGAACTGGGCCTTCGGCATGGAATTCCACGCCTCCTCCCGACTGGATCTGCGGGCTGGTGTCGAGATCCGTGACTCGGTCATTCCGGACGATCAGCGGCAGGTCATGGCGCCCTTCGGTGGCGCCAACCTGTACAGTGTCGGCATGGGTTACAAGTGGGACAAGGACACCGAGATCGACATGAACCTGAGTTACCTGCATTCCATCGAATCCATTCCTGCCGACACCAGCTGTAACGTAAACTGCGACAATATCACCAACATCATCTACAACCCCTACGCCGGGCTGGATATCAAGACGTCGTTGAGGGTTGTCATGGCGGGGCTCAGTTTTCGAACCAAATTCTGAGGTCCGTTACCGTCCGGGGAGATGCAAACTGTCGTGACCGAAGCCGCGAGACTGAAACCGCTATGCATCCTGTTGGCTGCTGTTCTGGCCGGCTGCCAGCTGGGCGGGTCGACGGTCTCGGAACGGGAAGGTTATTTCACCTGGGTGGATGAGCAGGGCAGGGTCCGTTACTCGCCCATCGTGGATGGCAGCTCCGGAGAGGCCGAAAAACCGGCGCAAACTGCCAACAGGCCGGATGCCGCCGAACCGGGTTCGGGGAAAAACAGAACCCCGTCTCCGGCGCTTGAAGAGGAAACCGAATACACCCTGGAGAATTACCCGGATGCCGAGCAGCTGGCCCGTGACGGCTATGTTCGCCCGGGTGAGCGCCAACCTTATTTTACCTGGCGGGATGCCCAGGGCAATGTCCGGGTCAGCTACTACCGGCCGGATACCCGCCCGGAGGGTGAGAAAGGCCGGGTCGAGCCGCCGGTGCAGCTTACCGAGGCCAGCGTTTACCACCGGCCATCGGAAACAACAGCTACGCAGTCCCCACCCGCAGGTGACCCCGAGGCCTTTGCCATTCTCGGTATCGACTCCGGTGGCCCGGGTTTTCTCCAGCGTTTTACCGACACTTGCTGCGACTCGCTGGACGCGGGCTATGAGCAATGGCAGCCGGATCGGGAGTTCGGCATCAGTCTGGATCAGGATTCGCCCAGACATGACTTTCTCACCGGAAACAGCCGGTACCAGTTGATCCAGCTACCGGAGCCCGGGGCAGGTGGAGACGCGTTCCTGTTCCGCCTGCGCTCTTACGTCAGGAACGGCGTGTTCGTGCCTTCGGTAGTATTTCTGGATGACCAGCGGCAACCTCTGCGTCTGGTTACCGATCTGGTGATGGCATTCACACCCGAGAACTGGCACCGCCGGGGTTATCTGGAAGCCGTCATTCCGGCCTTTCCGGGACGGGGAGAACGATGGCTGCTGGTACTGACCAGGTCGGAGGACCTGGCCGGCCAGACAGTGATCGAGACCGGCTCCGGCCCCAAGAAAATTCCCCATGTTCCGGTGGGCGAAATCGGTTTGGAGGAACTGGAGCCCTGAGGGCTCAGTCTTCCGGTTGGCTCAGGTCCAGCCATTGCTGGGAAAGCCAGTAATAACGCCCGTTGCCGGCGGGGTGGGTACAGTTGTAGCGAAAGCGCCGGCTGTCAAAGCCGCCGGGTGCCGTCACCCGTACGGTGTCATTGATCACCTCAAAATCTATCCGCCCTTTTCCTGAGGCAAAACAGGTCAGGCGGCTCGCATCCATCGCATCCACCAGCGGGAATTCGAGCGTGGGCGGGTTCTTCGGAATCACACCATCGGGCAGCTTACCGGTGTCAATCGGAAACGCCTTGCTGGTGAGTTTGGTTTCCAGGCTGCCCAGCTGGCCATAGGCGTTCGCCATCGGAAAGCGTGGCAGGCGGGTCGTTGCGGTTTTCGGGCCAATGGCGCCGGATTGTTGGCCGAAACCGTACCAGCCGCGCTTTTCAATCTCGCGCTCAAGGCCCTCATCGAATTCGCCGTAGGGATAGGCAAACATCGGGGCGGGGTCTTCGAGCTGGCTTTCCAGGGCTTCCTGGGCCTCATCCAGGCTCTGTGTAATCCGCTTCTGCCAGGCCTCGGGGGATTCACCGGGCTTGCGGGCCAGGTGTCCGTGGTCGGCGCTGTGGTTGGCGATGGTGACCCCTGGTCGGGCGGCCAGTTCCCGAATCTGATCCCAGGTCATGTAGCCCCGACCGCCAACGGCATCGGTATTGACGAAAACGGTGTAGGGATAATCCCGCTCGGCGAGCATGGGGGCAGCCTGGTGGAAAACAGAGTCGTAGGCATCGTCGAAGGTAATGGCGATCCGGTTTTCCTCGGGCTGATTGCCGTTCCGGGTGTTGCGGGTGCCTTCCAGGAGGGGCACCACCTCTAGGCCAAGGTCGTCGATCATTTCCAGCTGTTTGCGAAACAGCGACACCGACGTGGTTGTCGCCGGCGGCGTGCTGTCACTCACATGGTGATACTGGAGGACCACGAGATCGGCCCTCGCGGCCGCGCTGACGGTAATAAGGATGGCCGCAGCCGCAAGCGGGCTCAACAAGGCTTTCATTGGCATGGATCTCCTGTTTTTCATCATGATTTTTCAGGTCTCGTATGGCTGGCGGTGGCTCAGGCGCTGTTACGAAAGTGAGCCTTAAGAACCGCAAACGCCTGGTTCAGGTGCTGGATGGTCTCGGTGTTGCCGCCCCGATCGGGGTGCGCGCGCATCACCGCACGGCGAAACCGTTGTTTAACCGTCGGGAAGTCCGCCGGCACCGATTCGAAGCCCAGGGTCTCGGCTGCCGCCCTGGTTTCCGAGGGCGCCGGGCATTGGCCGGGAACGCCGGCCCAGAAGTCATCCATCATCTGGTGGATTGCTTCCTCGGGCAGCCGGTACTGCGAGAGGTCCAGGTAGAACGCCCGGAGACTGTCGATATCGCCCGGAGGTCCACCACCGTCCACCACGGACTGTTGCTCAAGGCGGATATTGAGGGGCGAGATGTGAAGTGACTCGCCGCTCTCCGCCAGCTGATCCCGGAGTCGGTAAAGTACGTGGAACAGCAGGAAATGAACGGGATAAAGCCGCTCTGGCTCGTTGAACACAACCTCTCCCAGCAGTTCCCAGGGCGGCCGTTGCAGCGCCTTGATCAGGGACAATTCGCTGATGCCCGAGGGCGTGGCCCTGAGCTCGTGTTCAACCGCCACCAGCAGGTGAGCAATCTGCTGTTCCAGATGGTGGTCGGTTGCCGCCGGCCCCGGGCCGGCAGAGATCTGATTAGGGGCGGGCTTGGTCATGGGGTTCATGGTAGGGAAGTCTCGCCGTTCAGGAAAGTCCGGCCAGCTCCGGCAGGCCCCCCAGGAACAGGCGGGTTGAGAATCGAGTGGCGTTTACCGCCTCGTCGTCGGCGGACCCGGGATCACCCTGGGCCCGTCGGGCAAGGGCCAGGCTGGTTTCCCAGGCCACGCCAAAGAACGCAGCACACAGGTACTCCCGATCGATGGAAGGAAGCAGGCCCCGATCCATGGCGTTCCGCACATCGTCCTCCAGGGATTGCATGGTCAGGCCCACGATATCTGCCCCGAAGAGCTCCTGCAGCGCCCGCTCATTACGGTGTGCCAGTTCGTAGACCAGAGGATCCCGGGCGGTGGCCTGGTAGAGTGCCAGGTAGGCGAAGTGAATGAAATCCTCGGTTGATGCTGCGGCCCGCCGGTGCCGGGTCAGGTTGCTGTTGAGCCGGGTCAGGAAATCGGTCAGCAGGGCGGCGAAGATATCCTGCTTGCTCGAGAAATAGTTGTAGAAGGTGCCGGCGGCCAGGTGGGTTCTGCGCACAATATCCCGGATGGTGGTCTGCTCGTAGCCCTGTTCCCGGAAACATTCCCTGGCTGCATGCAGAATGGCCCTGCGGTTGCGTATGCGGTTCCGTTCCCGTTTGCCGGAGGCTCCGTCGTTCGCTTCTAACCTATCCATGTTGGTAACCTGTCCCTTGATCCATGTGACGCGTATAATCGTCGCTCCATTTTCCCTGTGAACGACGTTGGTATGTCCGAAGCTATAATCGCCAGTTCCGAACCATCCCTCAACTCTGATCCTGCTTCTGAGCGCGACCGCCGCCAGAAACTGGAGTTGAACAAGCTGCAGAAACGTCTGCGCCGCGAAGTCGGTCAGGCGATAGCTGATTTCTCGATGATTGAAGCCGGCGACAAGGTCATGTGCTGCCTCAGCGGCGGCAAGGACTCCTACGCCATGCTCGATATTCTGCTGAATCTGCAGAAGAGCGCGCCGGTGGACTTCGAGCTGATCGCCGTCAACCTCGACCAGAAGCAACCGGGGTTTCCGGAGGAGGTTCTGCCGGAGTATCTGTCATCGATGGGCATCGAGTATCACATCATCGAGAAAGACACCTACAGCATTGTTAAGGAAAAAGTGCCGGAAGGGAAGACTACCTGCGGTTTGTGCTCTCGCCTACGTCGCGGAATTCTTTACAATTTTGCAGAAGAGCACGGGGTCACCAAGATTGCACTCGGCCATCACCGGGATGACCTCCTGGAAACCCTGTTCCTGAACATGTTCTACGGTGGCAAGCTCAAATCCATGCCGCCGGTGCTGCACAGCGACGATGGTCGCAACACGGTAATCCGGCCGCTGGCCTACAGCCGGGAGAAAGACATTGCCCGGTATGCGGCGTTGCGTGAATTCCCGATCATTCCGTGCAACCTGTGCGGTTCTCAGGAAAACCTGCAGCGACAGGTAATAAAGGACATGTTCAAGTCCTGGGACAAGCAGCACCCGGGTCGGCTCGAAACCATGTTCCGGGCCATGTGCAATGTGGAACCGTCCCATCTGGCTGATACCGATCTCTACGATTTCCGGGAGGGCAAGCGGCTTGGCGGCAAGCGCCAGGCGGTTCAGACCGCCGAGCCCGAGGCGGCTCCGGATTTCGGACGGCTGGACGTTCTGAACATCTAGTCAATCAGTGGCTACCCAGCCCTGAGAACGGCAGCGTCCACAGGCCGAACAGGATAAGCAGGCCACCGGTCACTTTCCGGAACAGCCCGTTGCCCTGCAAGGCCTTGACCCGGCTGGCTGCGTAGCCCGTTGCGAGCATCGACGGCAGGGTCCCCAGGCCGAAGAACAGCATGGTCAGGGCCGCCGAACCCACGGTTGGCTGCAGGGCGGCCCAGCCCAGGGTGCTGTAGATCAGTCCGCAGGGCAGCCAGCCCCACAGGGCACCCAGCAAGAGAGCCTGGCCGCCGTGATTCACCGGCAGCAGCCGACGGGTCAGGGGAGAAAGCCGGGCCCAGATCGGTGCGCCAACCCGCTCTACATAGCGAATGCCTTGCCACCACTGGCCCATGGACAGCCCCATGAAAATCAGCAGCGCGCCCGCCAGGGTGCGCAGTACCAGACCGGCCTCCTGCCACTGATTCGCGGCCGACGTGCTGGCCACAGCCACAAGGGCCGCAATCAGGCAGTAACTGCCAATCCTGCCGGCGTTGAACGCCAGTAGCATCATCGTCTGGCGAAACCGGAAACCCCGCCCCACGGGCAATGCCATGGACAGAGACGCACTGATACCGCCGCACATGCCCAGGCAATGGGTGCTGCCAAGCAGGCCGATCATGAAGGCGCTTGGATAACTGAGGTAGAGGTCCGGGTTCATCCTGTGCGGTGGCTGTTCCTGTCCGGCGCTTCCTGTCCAGAGGGCTCGTCGGTGTCGAGCTCCTCATTATTGTCAGCTTTGACGTCCGTCCTTGCTTCCGGCGGAATCTTGTCCTTGTCATCGTCGTACAGGATGCGGTGGGCAGGACCTTCCAGATCGTCGTACTGGCCGTTCTTGACCGCCCAGGAGAAAAGCACGATGCCCACGGTTACCAGAATGAGCATCAGCGGAACCAGGAACATGACGATTTGCACGGTGAACTCCCGAGGAACAGATTTCCAATTTACGGTATCAGGACAGCGCCTCGACGCCAACCGGGGGATTGTCCGGATGCGACCGCGCCGGTCTCTTGCCAAGCCTGAGCGCATTCAGCACCACCACCAGAGAACTCAGTGACATGCCAATGGCTGCCAGCCAGGGCGGCACCATGCCGGCGGCGGCCAGCGGCAGCGCACAGACGTTGTAACCCAGGGCCCACCAGAGATTCTGCCGGATGATAGCGCGGGTCTGACGGCTGGTCTGCAGGGCTTCCACCAGCTGCAGCAGCTGTCCGTTGAGGAGCACAGCGTCGGCTTTGAGCTGGGTCAGGTCCGACGCCGAGCCCATCGCAACGGAAATGCCCGCTCCGGCCATGGAGGGCAGATCGTTCAGGCCATCCCCCACCATCATGATCTGTCGGCCTTCGGCCTTGAGTTTTTCCAGGACGGAGAGCTTGTCCTCCGGCGATGCCTGGCCGATCGCTTCATCAATGCCCAGTCGCTCGGCGATCGATGCCACGTGCCCGGAGCGGTCGCCGCTCAGCAACAGGGTCCGGATACCGGTTGCCTGCAAGGTTTCGATGGCCGTGCGGGCATCGTCCCTGGGCTGGTCGTCAAGCGTGAAGCAGGCGAGCCATTCCCGGTTCGATGCCAGCCACACCGTCATACCTTGTTGTTGATCAGTGTCGGGCGCGGGTGCCGAGACACGTTCGGCAACAAACTCCCGGTGCCCGATGAATACCTCGGTGTCACCGAAATGGCCGGAGAGACCTCCACCCAGGTGATTCTGCACGTTGCCGACGCTCGCTGCTTGCCGATGCCGGAAAACCTTCGCAATCGGGTGCTCTGAATGGGCTTCCAGTCCGGCGGCCAGCGCCAGACAGGTCTTCTCATCCAGGCTGCCGGTGATCCGGGTGGCCACCAGGGTCAGTTCGCCCTGGGTCAGGGTTCCGGTTTTATCGAATACCACGGTATCGATATTGTTCATGGACTCGAGGGTGTGTCCCCGTGTCGGCAGAAATCCGAGTCGCCGGAGCCTCACTGTGGCCGAGGTGATGGCCGTTGGTGTGGCCAGTGAAAGCGCGCAGGGGCAGGTCACCACCAACACCGACAGGGTGATGTCGAAGGCGTTGTCGGCGCCGGCCCACCACCAGCCAATCCAGACCACCGGCGCCAGGATCAGCACGCGACCAACGAACTTGCCCGCCATCCGGTCGGCCATCCGGGCAACGCGGGGTTTTTCCGACTGTACCCGGTCGAGTATGCGCAGAATGCCCGAAAGCCGGGTCTGGGCGCCGGCTTTCTCCACCCGGATGTCCAGGGGATGCTCACCATTGATGCTGCCAGCATGGACCGGATCGCCCGGGTAACGCGTTTCTGGAAGGTACTCGCCGGTCAGTGCCGCTTCGTTGAGGGTGGACTGTCCGCTCAGGATTTCCCCGTCCACCGGGAGCGTCTCGCCGGGGCGTACGCGGATAATGTCGCCGGGTCGCACGTTGTGCACTGGCACCACATCGGTGGAATCGCCGATGACCAGGGTGGCCACCGAAGGCTGGAACCCGGCCAGAGCATTGCCCGTCAGACCGGCCCGGTATCTTGCCTGGAGCTCAATGTAGCGGCCCAGCAGCAGGAAGAAGGTGAACATGCAAACGGACTCGAAGTAGACTTCGTCGCCCCCCACAACGGTAACCCAGGCGCTCGCCAGGTAGGCGAGCCCGATGGCAATGGCCACAGGAACATCCATGGTCAGGTGGCGGCTGAGGATGTCCCGCCTGGCATTCCGGAAAAATGGTCGGGCGCTGTAGAACACCACAGGTGTTGCCACCAGCAGGCTGAACCACCGGAAGAAGCTGACAAAACCTGGCGAGAGGTCGTTGACCAGTTCGAAGTACAGCGGGAAGGCCAGCATCATGCTCTGGAACGAGCCAATACCGGCAACCGCAACGCGAATCAGCATGGAACGATGTTCTGCCTTCAGGGCCTGTTCCGCCTCATCGGCCTGGTAGGGCCGGGCGGAGTACCCCAATTGCTGGACGGCGATCAGCAGGTCACTGAGACGGGCCTGGTCCGGAGCCCACACCAGCCTCGCCCGTTGCGTGGTGTGGTTGACTGAAAACGACACCACACCTGGCTGCTGGGCCATGTGGTTTTCAAGCAGCCAGATGCACGCCGCGCAGGTGATGCCACCAATCAGAAGCTGGGCTTCCTGGCCGCCTTTTACCGGCGACACGAAGGACTCCTGAACCAGCGGATGGTCCAGTTCCCGCAGTCGGTTTACCTCGGCTGTCGTCAGCGTCCTGGGAGTGACCGCGTTGCGGGTCCGGATATCGTAGAAGCCGGTAAGACCTTCCTGATGAATGGTCTGACACACCGCCTTGCAGCCCTGACAGCAGAAATGCCGCGTACTGCCGTCAAGCTCAAGGGTAATCGGGGGCTCGCCGTCTGCCGGCTCACCGCAATGGAAGCAATCCGGGCTGGTCAACCTTGGGCCGACTCCCCGGCCTTGACCGTAATTCCATTTGCCGCAGGCAACAGGGCTTCGCCCTTCAGACGCCACTCATTGGCGGGGCCGCGAAGGTCGTAGTACCAGCGCCCATCAATGTCTTCCAGCAGTTTGCCGGCAAAGCGGCCCGGTTCGATTCGCTGAAACTGGATGGTGCGGTCCTTGTCCGACAGGGTCGGGTGGAACAGGTTGAGAATCAGATAGGGAAAGTCCGCCGGTCCGTTGGTGGTGTCCAGGTCAACGATGACATTCCGGTCCCGGAAATCGATGTGGGCGGTCATGCCCAGATCCGCAGCCTTCTGGTCACGGGCGATGGACATGTTGATACCCCGACCTTCTTTCGACCAGTCATCAGTGACCATCGCATTTTCTGTGTTGATAGCGATGGTGATGGCAATGGCGCAGTAAATGATCGAGGCGCCAGGAAAGATCAGCAAAAACCAGAACCAGGGCTGGCGGTACCAGGGACTTACCGGTGTTTCTTCAGTCATAAATCAGCATCTCATGTCGTTTCTGGTCCAGGCCGTGGCTGGTGTCAGCGGGTTGGACCAACGAATCGGCTTTCAGTTTCAACAACCAGGGAGGCATCCGTCTCGGATTGCGCCCTGAATCGGATCTCGTTGTTCGATTGGTTGATGGACTCCGGCGGGACATCCACAACGGTGGGCAACGACCGGTTCTCTCCACTTTCAACGGTGACCGAGGTATTGGTCAGAATGCGTATGTCCGGAAGCCCGCTGACCGACACATTAAAGGTCTGCGGGACTTCGGTCATGTTGGCGATCTTGAGCGTGTAGGAGTTCTCGATTCGACCTTCACCGTTAAAGCTGTACAGCGCACCACGGTCCCTGAGCGCGTCCAGCTGGGCAGGTACCCGGGTTGCGATGGTGAAGATAATCGCGCCGATCATCAGCAGCAGAACGGCACCGTAGCCGAAGGTTCTTGGCCGCAGCAGCCTCGAGGGCTTGCCCTCAAGCTCGTTTTCGGTGGTGTAGCGAATCAGCCCCCGTGGGTACTCCATCTTGTCCATGATTTCGTCACAGGCATCGATGCACAGGGCACAGCCGATGCATTCGTACTGAAGCCCATCGCGAATATCGATGCCGGTGGGGCACACCTGCACGCATTGCCCGCAGTCGATGCAGTCTCCAAGGCCCAACTCTGAGGGAGCCGTGCCTTTTTTGCGGCCGCCACGGGGCTCACCCCGATTGGGATCGTAGGAAACCACCCGGGTGTTGGGGTCGAACATGACCGACTGGAAGCGGGCGTAGGGGCACATGTACAGGCATACCTGCTCGCGCATCCAGCCGGCGTTCAGGTAGGTGGCCGCGGTAAAGAAAGCGACCCAGAAGTAGGCCCAGCCGTTGGCCCGGAGCGTGAACAGATCCGCAAGCAACTCACGGATGGGGTAGAAGTAGCCAACGAAGGTCAGGCCGGTTGCCAGGGCGATCAAAAGCCAGACCGTGTGCTTGGCGGATTTCTTGAAGATCTTGGCGCTGGAGCTGGGTGATTTGTCCAGCTTCATGCGTTTGTTGCGGCTGCCTTCAATACGCTCTTCCACCCACATGAAAATAAAGGTCCAGACCGTTTGCGGACAGGTGTAGCCGCACCAGACCCGGCCAAAAAGGGTGGTGATAAAAAACAGCCCGAAGGCGCAGATGATGAGCATGCCAGACAACAGGAAAAAGTCCTTCGGAAAGAAGGTCATGCCGTACAGGTGAAATTCCCGGGCCGGGAGGTCGAAATGGATGAGCGGCTGGCCGTCCAGGGTCAACCAGACAAACAGGAAATACATGCCCATCAGCAGCGTGAGGCTTACGTTGCGGATGCGCTGGAAAAAGCCCTTGACCTCTTTGACGTAGATCTTCTTGCGACTTGCGTAAAGTTCGACGGTTCCGGATTTCTTGTTTTTGTCGGAGGGGTCAGAGGATGGGTCAATCTGCTTGACCGGAATCTCACTGCTCATCGTTACCTCCAGGGGAAGGGTGTTACGAGGCGGCAGGCCATTGGCGTGCTGATCCTTTCAAGCCTGTACCCGCCAGGCAGGCACAGGGTTGAAAAGACCGGGCCGGGGCAAGCCCGGCCGGTAGATTCAGTTTGACAGGCTGTACACGTACGCTGCCAGAATCTGAATCTGGTCGTCCGAGAGGCGGCCACTCTGCGCCGGCATCTGGTTCTGACGACCGTTCATGACGGTTTCCTTGATCCACTCGTAGGTGGAGCCGTAGAGCCAGGTGTTATCGGTCAGATTGGGTGCGCCCATGGCCTGGTTACCCTTGCCGTCAGCCCCGTGGCAGGCAACACAAGCCTGGGCAAACACGGCTTCACCGGCCTTGGCGGCCTCGGCATCCTTCTCACGACCACTGAAGCTCAGCACGTAGTTGACCACCTGGTCCACCTGCTCGTTGGTCATGCTGGGCATGGTGCCCTTGGCCGGCATGTTGCCCATGCGACCGTTGTGCAGGGTTTCCAGGATGGCGTCTGGCGTTCCGCCGTACAGCCAGTCGTCATCTGTCAGGTTGGGAAAGCCCACCTGGCCGCGTGCAGCCGAGCCATGGCACACCGCGCAGTTGTTGGCGAACAGGCGCTGGCCGATTTTCATGGCATCGCCGTTTTCGGCAAGCTGTGGAACCGGTGTCTCACCGTACTGGGCGTAAATTTCCCCGTACTTTTCCTCTGCCTCTGCAACCTCTGCCTCCCACTGGTTGGCCGAAGACCAGCCCAGAATACCCTGGAAGTTCCCGAGGCCCGGGTACAGAACCAGATACCCGAGTGAGAAAATACAGGTGGCGAGGAACAGGTAGAACCACCACTTGGGCAGAGGGTTATCGTATTCTTCGATGCCATCAAACGAGTGGCCCGTTGTGCGTTCGGTCTCGACATCGGTGGACTGGCTCTTGCGGGTTGCCCACAGAAGCCACATGCAGCCGAATATGGTACCGAGCACGATCACACTGATCCAGAGGCTCCAAAAGGTACTCATTGTTTCTTCTCCGTTTTTTCCTGTTCGAGCGTACGCTTTTCCACTTCGTCATCGTCGAAGGGCAGGTGAGCCGCCTCGTCGTTGGCTTTCTTGCGGCGGGCGCTGTACGCCCACCAGACGATACCGAGAAAAGCCGCCATTACGAGAAGCGTGTGAATTCCGCGTAACTCATTGATATCCATCGGTTCACCGTTTTTCTGAAATCACTGTACCCAACTGTTGCAGGTACGCGACCAGAGCCTCGATTTCAAACTTGCCTTCCACCTGAGCAGAGGCCTCTGCGATCTGCTCGTCGGTGTAGGGAACGCCCAGGGTCTGCAGCGTTTCCATCTTGGCAGCGGTCTTGGTGTGATCTACCCGGTCTTCGAACAGCCAGGGGAATGCCGGCATGTTGGACTCGGGGACGACACTGCGCGGATCGTACAGGTGCTGGCGTTGCCAGGCATCGGAGTATCGACCGCCTACACGGGCCAGATCCGGACCGGTACGCTTGGAGCCCCACAGGAACGGGCGGTCATAAACGAACTCGCCCGCAACGGAGTAGTGGCCATACCGCTCGGTCTCGGCCCGGAAGGGACGGATCTGCTGGGTATGACACACGTGGCAGCCTTCGCGGATGTAAATGTCCCGGCCTTCCAGTTCGAGGGCGGAGAGGGGCTCAAGGCCTTCCACCGGTTCGTTGGTTTCTTTCAGGAAGAACAGGGGGACAACCTCCACCAGGAAGCCACCACTGATGGTCAGGATGATCAGAACGATCATCAGACCGAGGTTTTTCTCGACTACTTCATGTTTCATCTGATCTCTCTCCCGTTACGCCGGCTGGGTCGCCGCGTTGTCCTGCGCTACTGCTTCTTTCTGGCGTACGGTCATGTACACGTTGTAGGCCATAACAAGCATGCCGCTCAGGAAGATCGCGCCACCGATAAACCGCACGAGGTAGCCGGGGTAGGAGGCTTCAAGTGCCTCAACAAAGCTGTAGGTCAGGGTGCCGTCTTCGTTGACTGCACGCCACATCAGGCCCTGCATAATTCCATTTACCCACATGGCAACGATGTACAGGACCGTGCCCACGGTGGCCAGCCAGAAGTGCACGTTGATCAGGCTGGTGCTGTACATGGCCTGCAGGCCCCAGAGTTTGGGAATGAGGTGGTAGACCGCCCCGATGCTGATCATGGCAACCCAGCCAAGAGCACCGGAATGAACGTGACCAATGGTCCAGTCGGTGTTGTGCGACAGCGCATTCACGGTCTTGATAGCCATCATCGGGCCTTCGAAGGTGGACATGCCGTAGAACGACAGGGAAACCACCAGGAAGCGCAGAATCGGATCGGTGCGCAGTTTGTGCCAGGCGCCCGAGAGGGTCATCATGCCGTTGATCATACCGCCCCAGGACGGCGCAAGCAGGATCAGTGACATCACCATACCGGCGGTCTGAGCCCAGTCAGGAAGCGCGGAGTAGTGCAGGTGGTGGCCACCGGCCCACACGTAGGTGGCAATCAACGCCCAGAAGTGAACGATGGACAGGCGGTAGGAGTAAATGGGACGGTTGGCCTGCTTTGGCACGAAGTAGTACATCATGCCCAGGAAGCCGGCAGTCAGGAAGAAGCCCACTGCGTTGTGACCCCACCACCACTGCATCATGGCGTCGGTGACGCCGGCATAGGCGGAGTAAGACTTGAACGCACCAGCTGGCAGCGCCAGGTTGTTGCCGATATGCAGAACCGCCACGGTAATGATGAAACCACCGTAGAACCAGTTGGCAACGTAGATGTGCGGGCTGCTGCGCTTCATGACGGTGCCGAAGAACACCAGCGCGTAGGTTACCCAGACAACCGCGATGGCGATGTCGATGGGCCATTCGAGTTCGGCGTACTCCTTGGAGGAGGTCAAACCCTGAGGCAAGGTGAGGATGGCGGCAATCATGATGGCCTGCCAGCCCCAGAACGTAAATGCGGCCAGGCTGTCAGAAATCAGCCTCGCCTGACAGGTCCTCTGGACAACATAATAGGACGTGGCAAACAGTGCCGAGCCCCCGAAGCCGAAGATAACCAGGTTGGTATGCAAGGGACGAAGACGGCCAAAGTGCGTCCAGGGCAAATCCAGGTTCATTGAGGGCCACACGAGCTGGGATGCGATCAACACGCCCATGCCCATGCCAACAATGCCCCAGACCAACGTCATGATGGCGAATTGTCTCACCACCTTGTAGTTGTAAGTCAGGTTTGCATTTACTGTGCTCATAGCCTTACCAATGGGTTTAGAGTGGGGAATTATGCGGGCGCAAGTATGGAGAAACGATTAGCGGTTTGCAATGACTCAGGTCAACTCCTGACATCCGTCAAATGCGCCCAAATCAGCAACATGGCTTCCTTTATACTGCGTTCGTTGGAGTTGTTTCAGCGGTTGGAAAATGTGTTGCTGGAACTGCAATGATAGTCGCTTGAACGAACGAGGTGAATTTTGTGCCGTTGATTACGACCAAAGGCTATGAAAATACGCCGGACGTAGTACTGATTCTTGCCCATGGCGCCGGTGCGCCAGCGGATTCCCCGTTCATGGAGGGTCTGTCCGACAAGCTCTTTGGCCAGGGTATTGACGTTGTACGTTTCGAGTTTCCTTACATGCAGAAGCGCCGGACCGACGGCAAGAAACGCCCGCCAGACCGACAGCCGGTTTTACTGTCGCATTTTTCCGAGGTTCTGGACCGGGTTCGCCAGGAGGTGGGCGAACAGTGCCGGATTCTGGTCGGCGGAAAATCCATGGGCGGCCGGATGGCCAGTGTGCTGGCCAGCGAGGGCCAGGGCGTGGATGGCGTGGTGTGTTTTGGTTATCCGTTTCACCCGCCCGGCAAGCCCGATCGATGGCGCATCGAGCATTTCGCCGCGCTCACGGTGCCGGCTCTTGTGGTGCAGGGAACCCGGGACCCGTTCGGACGCAGGGAGGAAGTTGAGGGTCGTAGTGAAGCACTGGGCAATGTACGGATTCACTGGCTCGAGGGTGGCAACCACGACTTTCAGCCGCTGAAAAGCCAACCGGACACCCAGGAAACCCTGCTGGCTTCGGCGGCTTCCGCCACCCGTCAGTTTGTCGACGAATGCCTGGGAGCCTGAGCGCTCTGCTCCTGGTCTGTGCCGGACATCATCACCCGATTACGTCCGGCGTGCTTGGCCCGGTAAAGCGCCTGATCGGCCCGGTCGAACAGGTGGCCCTGATCCTCGCCACTCTCGAGGGTGGCAATGCCGGCGCTCAGCGTGATTCTCACGTCGGAGCCGTCGGGGGCAGGGATGGGGGTTTCGGCGAGGTCCTCCAGCAGGGCGATGCAGACCTTGAGGGCGCCGGCGGCATCGGTTCCCGGTAGCAGCAGGGCAAACTCTTCGCCGCCGAAACGAATGGCCACATCCCTCGGGCGCTTCACATGCCGGGTCAGTACCTCGGCGATGAACTGCAGGCAGGTATCGCCGAATCCATGGCCCCAGGTGTCGTTGATGGATTTGAAATGATCAGCGTCCACCAGTGCCAACGCCAGAGGCTGTCCGCTTCGGCGGGCTTCGCCACAGAGTTCAGGCAGTATGTTGTCGAGGTAGCGTCGGTTATGGAGTCCGGTGAGAGCATCATTCAGGCTGAGTGATGACAGTTTGCGGTTGGCTTTCTCGAGCTCTCTCATGGTGTTGCGCAGCTGTGCCGTGCGCTCGTGCACCTTGAATTCCAGTTCGGTGCGGGCATTGTGCTCCACGTCGAGAAGTTTCTGGTTCAGGAGGCGCCAGCGCTGCACCATGGCGTAGTTGAGCAGAATGACCTGGCCGCCCACCGCCACCTGCATCATGGCCTCCCGTGCCAGGAAATCAGTCAGGTAGCCAAACGCGGCCATTGCGTAAATCAGCCCGCCAACCAGCATGATCAGCCAGGCCAGTAGATACCAGGTGGCCGGTTGGTAACCCTGCCGCCAGCGCACGGCGGCAATCACGAACAATGAAGCGATCACTGCAAGTGCCAGCGTGGTATTGAGCAGAATGCTCTTGTTATAGGGCAGTACCACGGACAGAACCAGCAGGCCGATACACAACCAGGCCTCGCCACTCAGAATCTTGGCCGATACCGTGCCCCTCTCCACTTCCAGAAAGGACCGCCCGAACATGAGCATCGCCAGGGCGCACAGCGCCAGTGACAGCGGGATCGACATATTGGCGAAGCCGGGACTGTCCGGCCAGAAATACTGGTTGGCGAACCCGCCCATGGCAAAGAGGAAGAGCCCGAGCGCTGCCAGATAAAACGCGTTGTAGAAGTAGTAGGTGGTGCCGGCACTGAAAAACAGCAGCAGATTGAATACCGCAAAAACCAGCAGGGCACCGTAGAAGAGCCCGTGGGTGAGGGTTAAGTGGTTGCTATCGGCAATCACCTCTTCGGCGGTTTCCAGGCTCAGGGGTACATTGAGCGCGCCGTTGCTGTGTACCCGCAAAGTCAGTGACCGCGTCTCGCCGGCATCCAGCGTGACGGGGAACAGGAAATGGCGGTAGTCTACGGGCCGGTCACTGAACGGGCGCTGATCTCCGGTCACCAGTCGCTCTGTAGTATCATCCCCCTCCTGCCAGAGGGTGACCTCGTCCAGCAGCGGATACCCCAGTTTCAGGTACCAGGCGGCCCGCTCGCTTCCGAGATTGGCAATGTGCAGGTGAACCCAATAAATGGAGCGGGTGTGGCTGAACACCAGATCCCGACCGTTGGCCGGTGTCCAGTCCATGTCGGCCGGTAACTGGCCGGGTTCGGAAGCGTCGTGACTGGGTGTGCCGGGCGGCGCGCTGTGGTAACAAATGTACTGCATCAGCGCGGCGCGGGCGTTCGGATTACTGGCGTCCAGCGTCGCACAGCCCGACTGGGCAGACCCGGAATCCGCCAGGGCCAGGGCGGGAAGCAGCCAGAGGCTGAAAAGGGCGATCAGGCGTGCGGAGCGGGGCATTCAGGGATTCCTGGGCAGTGTAAGTCGGCAAGTGTAGCCAGAGAATACAAACGACGCTGTTAAACAGTTTGAAATTTCGTGGGTTGGCGCAGCCCCGTAGAAAAGGTGAGGCATGGACCAGATACTTCTGTTCTGTCGGCCCGGTTTCGAAACCGAGGCCGGCAGGGAAATGACCGACAGGGCCTCCGAGAAGGGGATGTTTGGCTATTTCGAGCCAGAAGCAAACCAGGGGCGGGTGCGGTTCCTCATATCGGCGCCGGCCAGGGCCGAGGACATCATGGCCATCCTGCCGCTGGACGAGCTGGTATTCGTGAGAGATTGGATGGTTGTGTTGGGTGCACTGCCACTGCCGGCGAGTGATCGGGTCGGCGCCGTTATTGCGGGATTGCGGTCCCTGGATCTTGGCTGGCCTGGCTGCGCCCGGCTCGAAATCCGGGTGCCGGAGAACAATGCCGATCGGGATCTCGGCAATTTTGCCCGTAAATGGGTTTCGCCGCTGTCGCGGGGGTTGCGAGGTGCGGGCCTTCTTAAACCCGACCAGAATGCGCCGGCCCCAGCCCGCCTGGAAGTGTTTCTTCCCGATTTTGAAACCGCGTTGCTGGGCTACAGTCTTTCAGAAAACCGGGCCCGTTATGTGGGCGGAATTCCCCGACTGCGGTTACCCGCTTCGGCACCGAGCCGTTCCGCGCTGAAACTGGAGGAGGCGTGGAAGGTGTTCCTGCCCGAGGGTCGGGAGCTCGACTACCTGGGCGGCGGCAAGAAGGCGGCTGACCTGGGCGCCGCGCCCGGTGGCTGGACCTGGCAACTGGTCCGGCAGGGCATGCTGGTGACCGCGGTGGATAACGGCCCGATGAACGATGAGCTTATGGCCAGCGGGCAGGTTGAGCATGTGGAGGCGGACGGCTTTGCCTGGCGGCCGAAACGGGGCATCGACTGGATGGTCTGTGACATCGTCGATCAACCCCGGAAAACCGCCCGGCTGGCGGTCACCTGGCTGGGCGAGGGGTTGTGCCGCTACGCTCTGTTCAATCTGAAATTACCGATGAAAAAGCGCTATGAAGAATGGCTGATTTGCCGCGACATACTCGAGAGTGGCCTGGAAGCGGCCGGGGTGCATGCACGCCTGAGGGCGCGACACCTGTATCATGATCGCGAGGAGATCACCTGCTTTATAGAGCGGGTTGGTTAGAATGCGCTCTGCTCAAGAACGGTGATGTGTTCTTCCCGATCCATCATCGGGGCCAGTTCCAGCATCAGCTCCCGGCGTTCTTCGGAGTGCAGCCAGCGGTCCCAGTCGGCTTCGGAGCGCCAGTTGGCCAGGGTTATGCGATGGTTCTCGTCGTGGGCGTCGATCAGGGTTTCGCCAGAAATGAATCCGGGTGCACTGACTGCTTGTTGAAGAACCTTGCGCGAACGTTCCTCGTATGCTGACTCCAGTGACTCGGCAATGTGGCGCTCGATCAATACCCGAATCATGGCAAACCTCCAAGCATGTTAACGGTCTTATTAACGAATCTAGCAGAAAACTCAGAAAAATCAGGTTGATTAACAGGAGATCGAGAGTGGAAGCATCGGAATTTGACGCAGAGTTGGACGCCCGGGGGCTGTTCTGTCCCGAGCCTGTGATGATGCTGCATAACCGAATTAACGATGTGCAGCCGGGCGGCATCCTGCGGGTGGTGGCTACGGATCCTTCCACCACGCGGGACATACCCAGGTTCTGCCAGTTCCTCGGGCACGAACTGGTTCAGCAGCTGGAGGACGAGGACCTCTTTATCTACCTGATTCGCAGGGGCAGTTAGGCGTCTCTGCCTACCTTCCTGAGGTGGTTGAGGAACTGTTCGCGGTCCATTTCACCCAGCACCCGGTGCTCGGCCAGTTCATCCCCGCTCTGGTTGTAGAACAGAATGGCCGGAGGACCGAACAGGCCCAGCTCGTCGAGAAGTGCCTGCTGAGCAGGCGTGTTGTCGGTCATGTCGATTTGCAACAGCGTATAAGGGGCCAGGGCCTGAATGACCTCGGGCTTGCTGAATACGTTGCGTTCCATCACCTTGCACGAAATACACCAGTCGGCGTAGAAATCGAGCATCACCGGCTGTCCCTCAAGACTGGCCTGCTGGAGCATGGCCCGGACCTGTGCGGGATCTTCCACGCGGCGGAAGGGCGCATGGTCGGCCGCGGCAGGGGCCACTGAGCCACTTGCCGTGCTTGCCACGGTAAACGGCGCAAGAGGCCTGAGGGGATCGCTGGCGCCACCCACAGCGCCTGCCAGCAGCGCCAGGCCATAGGCGAACAGCACCAGTCCCAGCCCTTTTCGTGTTCTTTCCCAGCCGGCCCTGGCAGCATCGAATGCGCCCAGTTGCACGCCGGTGATGGCCACCAGCAGGCCCCACAACACCAGTGCCACCCAACCCGGCACCAGCCGTTCAACCAGCCAGATAGCGACGGCGAGCAGCATTACTCCGTAGAAATGCTTTACCGCTGTCATCCAGTGCCCGGTGGTTGGCAGCAGCTTCCGGCCTCCCACCGCCACGAGGATCAGGGGTATACCCATGCCCAGGCCCAGTGAGAACAGCGCGATGCCGCCGATGACAGCATCCTGGGTTGTCGAGATATAGAGCAGGCTGCCGGCCAGGGGCGCAGATACACACGGCGACACGATCAGTGCCGACAGAGCGCCAATGCCAAACAGGCTGGCCACCCGGCCTCCGGTCAGGCGATGGCTGGCATCGTTCAGTGGCTCCCGGATGAACCGCGGCAACTGGATTTCAAAAAGATCGAACATTGAGAGCGCGAATATTACGAACAGCAGGGCGAAGGTGCCCAGAACCCAGGGAGACTGTAATTGAGCCTGCAGATTGAAGCTCGCGCCCAGCAGTCCGGTGAGAACACCAGCGGCGGCGTAGGTCAGCGCCATGCCCATCACGTAACTGCCGGACAGCATCAGGGCCTGACCAGTGGTCCGGGTGTTTCGGCCGGAAACAAGGGAAGAGATAATGGGCACCATCGGCAGTACGCAGGGCGTGAAGGTCAGGCCCAGGCCGAGCAGCAGAAACACGCCCGCGATCACCGCTGTGGACTGGCGAGAGAGAAAGCCGGCAAGACCGGTGGCGGTCTCGGTGTCGACGGTCGAACTGTTACCGCTGTCATTCTGGGTGGTGGTTGCGCCACTGTCGGCGCTGTTACCGCTGCCGGGGTAGAAGAGCACCTCTCGCGTTTGCGGCGGGTAGCAGAGACCGGCTTCGGCGCAGCCCTGGTAGGTTACCTGAAGCACGGCTTCCTTGGCGCCCTCGGGCAGGGTGACGGGCACGCGGGCTTGCACCGGTTCGTAGAAGACCGTGCTCTTACCGAAATATTCATCCTCGGTTTCGGTACCGGTTACCGAAAAGGCAGGCTCACCCAGCACAACCCCCTTTTTGTCGGTGGCAATACTGATCCGCTCCTGGTAGAGGTAGTGGCCCGGGGTTATGTTCCACTCCAGAACCACGCCATCAGTCGTTGACGTGAAGTCGAAGGGCAGGGCCTCGTCGACCGGCAGGAATTCTCCGCCCTGGCCTCCGAACAGGCTGCCACCGCTGCTGCCGAGAGCCCAGGCGGGACTCGTTGCGGATAACATGACAGTGAGCAGGAGTATCAGGGACAGGGGATTGGACATCATCGTTGAACGGTTTTCCTGTTGGTGTCTGATCGGGGCGCAGGGCCACGGTGAATCGTGCAGTGGACACAAGGGCCGGGTCAAAGTTCCCTCTGGTATTGGGGGCCGTAAAGTCGCACAATAGCCCACCAATGAATCACAGCCCGAATGATCTTATCATGCTGTTCAATGACCTGTTCCGGGAAGCCTACCGGACAGTGCTGGTCAGAGGCAGCGATGAACCTGAATATGTGCCCGCCAGCGAACCGGATGGCTTCGCCAGGGTGGTTTTTGCCCATGGCTATTATGCCAGTGCTTTGCATGAAATCAGCCACTGGTGTATTGCTGGAGAGCATCGGCGCACACTCCACGATTACGGTTACTGGTACTGTCCGGATGGCCGCACGCCGGAGCAGCAGCAGGCTTTTGAGACGGTGGAGGTCAAGCCGCAGGCAATCGAGTGGCTGTTCGCCCTGGCCGCCGGGTTTCGGTTCCACATAAGCCTGGACAACCTCTCCGGTGCCGGGGCAGCCCAGGAAACGCGTTTTCGGCAGAACGTCTGCACCCAGGCTGGCAGGTACCTTGAACGCGGGCTTCCCGACCGGGCACAACGCTTTCTGGAAGCGTTGGCAGCGTTCTATGGGACCGGAGCTACCCTGAAAGCCCGTTGGCACGAGGATGTCCGGCGGATTGCACCATCGACTTCTGAACCAGCATTACCCCAGGAAAACTAGGACTCTATGACATCTGACCCAAAACATACCGGCGATCTGAGATTCAGCGACCTGAACCTCGACAAGCGACTGCTGGATGCCATAACCGCCATTGGTTTCGAGTATTGTACCCCCATTCAGGCAGAAACCCTGCCCTGGACTCTGGCCTGCGAGGACCTGATCGGTCAGGCCCAGACCGGTACCGGCAAGACCGCCGCGTTCCTGATCACCGCCATCCAGAGCCTGCTGGAAACTCCGGTACCGGAGAAGGACCGGTTTGCCTCCGAGCCTCGCGTGCTGGCGCTGGCCCCGACCCGCGAGTTGGCCATGCAGATTGCCAAGGATGCCGAGCAGCTGTGCCAGTATACCGGCCATAATGTGGTCACGGTGGTGGGTGGTATGAACTACGACAAGCAGCGGGACCAGCTGCAGAACGAGATCGTGGATATTCTGGTGGCCACCCCGGGGCGGCTGATCGATTTTCTCGGTTCCCAGGACGTGTTTCTGGATCAGCTGGATATTCTCATCCTGGACGAAGCGGACCGCATGCTGGACATGGGGTTCATACCCGATGTGAAGCGGATCATCCGCAAGTGCACCCCCAAGGACGAGCGCCAGACCCTGCTGTTCAGCGCCACCTTCAATCAGGATGTCCTGAACCTGGCATCCATGTGGACGCAGAACGCGGAGTTTGTGGAAATCGAGCCGGAACAGAAAACCGCGGAACGGGTGGATCAGACGGTGTATCTGGTGGCCGACGACGAAAAGCTCACCGTTCTGGTCAATTACCTTAAACGCCCGGAAGTGGAGAAGGCCATCGTCTTCGCCAACCGCCGTGACCAGTGCCGGGACCTTGAGGAAGACCTGAAGAACCAGGGCGTTAAGGTGGCCCTCATGTCCGGCGAAATTGCCCAGAACAAGCGCCTGAAGACCCTGGATCAGTTCAAGAAAGGCAGCATTCAGGTGCTGGTGGCAACGGATGTGGCTGGCCGGGGGATTCACGTAAACGGGGTTACCCACGTCTTCAACTACAATCTTCCGGACAACGCGGAAGACTATGTCCATCGTATCGGTCGCACCGGTCGTGCCGGCAAGCATGGCGTATCGGTGAGTTTCGCCGGTGAGGACGACTCCTTCGCCTTGCCCGCCATTGAGTCCTACATCAGCCAGAAGCTGAAAACCGCTGTGCCGGACGAAGCCTTGATGGCGACCATGGACAACCCGCCGATCACCCGTAAACGTGGGCGGCGGCCCCAGGGCGGTCGCGGACAGGGCGGACGCAATCCGCGACAGCGCAGGAACTGACAGGACCGGGCACCACCATGTTGATCGTAGCTGACGAGAACATACCCCTGCTGGATTCTTTCTTCGGTGACATTGGCGAGATTCGCCGTGTCTCCGGCCGCTCCATGACAGCGAGCGATGTCCGGGACGCCGATGCCCTTCTGGTGCGCTCGGTTACCCGGGTCAACCGGGAGCTACTCGAAGGCAGTCGGGTACGTTTTGTGGGCACTGCCACGATCGGCACCGATCATGTGGACCTGCCATGGCTGGAAGAGGCCGGTATCCGGTTCTCGGCTGCTCCTGGCTGCAACGCCAACAGCGTGGCTGAGTATGTGCTATCGGTGATTTCCCTGCACGCGGAAAAACAGGGCCTGGAAGACTGGACCAACCTCAGTGTCGGTATTGTCGGCGTCGGCAACGTTGGCAGTGAGCTGGCCCGCAAGCTGGAGCGTTTGGGATTTGAGGTTCGGCTCTGCGATCCTCCAAGGGCTGAGTTGGAAGAGTCCGGGCAGGAGTCTGGCGAAAACTTCGTCACGCTGGCCGAGACGCTCAAATGCGATGTGGTTTCGCTGCATACGCCGCTCACCCGGGATGGCAGCCACCCCACGTTCCACATGATCGGTCCACAGGAGTTGGCAGACCTGAACGCCGGGCAGCTTCTGATCAATGCCGGTCGGGGCGAGGTGATTGATACATCTGCATTGCTGGAGCGGCTGGAGCAGGGTAACGCGCCGACGGTCGCCCTTGATGTCTGGGAGCAGGAGCCAAGGATCAACCCCGAGCTGGTGGATCGTGTCTGGCTGGCAACGCCCCACATCGCCGGTTACAGCCTGGAGGGCAAGGTTCAGGGCACGGAGATGATCTACCAGGCCCTGAGTCAGTTCCTGGGTCTGCCCATCCGCAAGAAGGCCGGGCAGTTTCTGCCGGAGCCGGCCCTGAGCAAGCTATCGTTCACCAGTTCCGCCGACGAGGACGATGCCATTCGCATTGCCCTGAGGGCCTGCTACGACCCGCGCCGGGACGATGCCAGGCTTCGGCATGCCATGGACGGAGCACCCGCAGAGCGGGGCCCGGCGTTTGACCGGCTCCGCCGGGACTACCCGGTGCGGCGTGAATGCTCGAGCGTGAAGATTCAGTTGAAGGGCACCAGCAAATCGCTGCAGGACAGCTTCAGGGCCATCGGCTTCAAACTGAAGATCTGATAACGGTCGGTCCTGCAGAACAAAGCCGGGGCAAGTGCCCCGGCTTTTTTGGTGCGCCCGGCACGGGCGCACTCCTGGAGGTGCAAGTCCTCCCGTGAGC
>NZ_JBHIXV010000012.1:0-97048 GCF_041984545.1 Marinobacter sp.
AAGATCCCCTGCTTTCTCCCGTAGGACGTATGCGGTATTAGCATTCCTTTCGGAATGTTGTCCCCCACTAATAGGCAGATTCCTAAGCATTACTCACCCGTCCGCCGCTAAGATAAGGTGCAAGCACCTCATCTCCGCTCGACTTGCATGTGTTAAGCCTGCCGCCAGCGTTCAATCTGAGCCATGATCAAACTCTTCAGTTTAAATCATACAGAGATCCGAAGATCCCAAAATCATGCTCAAGACAAAACTCAATTTCGACGAGTCACTGTCCTGATATTTCGTATCCGAAATACCTCGGCCAGCGCCCACACGAATTACTTGGTTAACTTTTTAAAGAGCGTTGAGCCTCTGCTCAATCAAGGCCGCGTATTCTACATCGTTACGCCGCCTTGTCAACCGTTTATTTTTTCGCTGTTTTCCGTCTCCGGAAAGCGCCGAAAAATCACCCGGCTTACTGCTTGATTCGAGGCGCGCATTCTACAGCGAATCGCTAGCCTGTCAACTGCATCCTGAAGAATTTAAAACTTATTTTCTTCAGATCATTCAAACAGTTATCTCTCGATTTCCGAACCGCCTCAGCGGCGCTCCCCTCGAAAGAGATGCGCATTCTACAGGGCTGCCCAAAGGTGTCAACGGCGATCCTGAAAAAAACTCAAAATCGCCCAAAATCGATCACGCAGTAATCAACACCCGGGCGATCTTCTTCTTACCCGCCTGGATTACACAATCATCGCCTTCTGCGAACATCCGGTCACCTTCGAACTTCTCGCCATCCACGAAAACGGCACCGCGCCCCAGGACGTCCCTGGCCGCCGCGCCATTCTTTACCAGACCAGCCAGACGAAGCACCGCGGCCATCGGGATTTCTGACTGACCATCCAGCGACACCTCAACGGTCGGCACGTTTTCCGGTATTTCGCCGAGCGCCACCCGATTACCGGCTGACTTGTGAGCGGTTCTCGCTGCTTCTTCATCATGGAAGCGGGTAATGATTTCTTCCGCGAGCAACTTTTTGTAGTCCTGGGGATTGGCGCCGCCAGCCACGGCCTTGCGGAATTCGTCTACCTCTGCAAGCGGCCGGAAGCTCAGCAGCTCGAAGTAGCGCCACAGGAGATCGTCCGGCATGGACAGTAACTTGGTGTACATTTCGCCGGGCGAATCGTTGACGCCTACATAATTGCCCAGGGACTTGGACATCTTCTGGACACCATCAAGGCCTTCCAGAATCGGCATCGTCAGTATTACCTGAGGCGACTGGCCATAGTGCTTCTGAAGAATACGCCCCATCAGGAGATTGAATTTCTGGTCGGTACCGCCAAGCTCAACATCCGCTTCCATGGCGACGGAGTCATACCCCTGGACGAGGGGGTAAAGAAATTCGTGAATGGCAATCGCCTGCTCAGCCCGGTAGCGCTTGGTGAAGTCATCCCGCTCAAGCATTCGGGCAACCGTATACTGGCCGGCCAGCTTGATCATATCGGCGGCGCTCATCTTGCTCATCCAGTCGGAGTTGAACATCACGCGCGTTTTCTCGGGATCAAGGATCTTGAACACCTGCTCTTTGTAGCTCACCGCGTTCTCGGCGACCTGCTGCTCTGTCAGGGGAGGACGCGTGGCGCTTTTACCAGTGGGATCACCAATCATGCCGGTGAAATCACCAATCAGGAACATGACCTCGTGCCCCAGATCCTGGAACTGGCGAAGTTTGTTGATCAGGACGGTGTGGCCAAGGTGCAAATCCGGAGCCGTCGGATCGAAGCCCGCCTTGATCCGCAGTGGACGACCTTCCTTCAACTTCTTGATGAGCTCTTCTTCCGGGATGAGCTCGTGTACGCCGCGCTTGATTATCGCCAACGCTTCATCAATGGATGCCATGAACAACACGTCCCCGTTTTGGTTCTGCAAAGATTCGGTTGGTTACAGAGATCAACAAAAGAAATCTGTGAGTTACCTGCCACCCTGTTACAGTAAAATGACCAGATTTTGATCAACGCGGATCCGACAGGGCGGCGTAGTATAGCAATGCCGTCGCCAGAAATCCGGAAGCCAGGGCAGCAACGGTAATGTTCGACGCTGTCCCACGCGCTTTTTATACGGTAATCTGTTGGACTATACTTGAACAACAGCTTTAATTAGGTAGTACAACCTACCGGAATGCCGATTAAAACGGGTGCGACACGTGCTGAAAATGTTTCCGAAAACCCACATCACCATTGCTGCCGGAGTAACGGTTGTTGTTACCGCCGCTATTTTAATGAGTCCCAGCAGCAACGTCGAAGCCAAGCGGATGTCTTACGCGCTGGACCTTGAACAGGGCACCGTATCTTCAACACAGCCGGAGCCGGTTCAGCAGGACACCACCGCAGCTCCGCTGCCCGGGAAAGCCAAAGCAGAACCATCCTCTGCCGAAAACGCGACAACCGAAGTGGCGGTTGCCTCCCCCGTGCAACAAAACGTTGAACCGGAGGTACCCGCAGCACCCAGCCTTGAGTGGCAAACCTACGCCATCAAATCCGGGGATACGCTCTCGTCGCTGTTCAAGAAGGCCGGATTCAATGATGGCATCATGCTGTCGGTCATTCACGGCAAGGGCGAAGCCGAAAAACTGCAGCGCCTTTACGCTGGTGAAACCATTCGCTTCGCCACCACAGAAGACGGCAAACTGGCTGGCGTGGATCTGCAGCGGAATTTGCTTGAAACCCTGAAAATCCGGAAAGAGGGTGACACCTACACGGGTGAAACAGAGGTACGCAAGCCTGAGGCCAGACCGGCATTCGCGTCCGGCACCATCGATGGCTCGCTTTATCTTGCTGCCCGGGAAGCAGGCCTGAACGATCGCCTCACGATGGAACTGGCCGGCATTTTCGGTTGGGATATCGACTTCGTATACGACGTGCGCAAAGGCGACCAGTTTGAAGTGGTGTACGAGGAGCTCTACCTCGACGGCGAGAAGTTCGACACCGGCCGCATCCTCTCGGCCCGATTCATCAATCGTGGCGAGGAGAACATTGCCCTTCTTTACACCGACAGCAATGGCGATAGCGATTACTACGCACCGAACGGCAAGAGCATGCGCAAAGCGTTTTTGCGCACGCCTATCAATGCGCGGGTTTCCTCCCCCTTTAACCTTCAGCGCCGCCACCCGGTGCTGGACGTCGTTCGCCCTCATGAGGGGACCGATTACGCAGCGCCTCCCGGGACCCCGATCAAGGCCGCTGGCTCAGGTCGGGTGAAGTTTGCCGGGTGGAAAGGCGGTTACGGTCGCACCGTCATTCTCCAGCATGGTGACAACATCACTACCCTTTATGCCCATATGAGCCGATTGGGCAAAGGCATCAAGAACGGCACCCGGGTAAAACAGGGGCAGACTATTGGCCACGTGGGCTCATCCGGCATGGTCACCGGCCCCCACCTGCACTACGAGTTCCGACTGAACGGAGCGCCGCGTAACTCCAGAACCGTGAAACTGCCGGACGCCAAGCCGATTCCCTCCGCGGAGATGGCCCGCTTCAAAAAGTTCACGGAGCAGCGACTGGCCCAGTTCGACGTTTTCCGGGAGAGCTACCAGCAGCTGGCCCTTGCGGCAGACGACTGACGATCATGGAGGCCTGGATCGGGCTCATGTCCGGCACCAGCATGGATGGCATTGATGCCGTGCTGGTGTCCTTCAATGGCCGGCACAGCCATATCATCAGCTCACACACCGAACCTTATCCGGACGCTGTCAGGCACCGGTTGCTGTCGGCCAGCCAGAATCAGGCCGCTCCGGATGAACTGGGCGAACTGGACACCCTCACAGGAAGCCTGTTCGCCCAGGCGGCAACCGAGGTCATCCGCAAGGGCGAGATTTCACCCTCATCCGTCAGGGCCATTGGCAGCCACGGCCAGACCATACGCCACCAGCCCTCGGGCGCCTCGCCCTTCACCATTCAGATTGGCAATCCCGCCCTCATTTCGGAAGCCACCGGCATTACCACCGTAGCGGACTTCCGCAGGAGAGACATGGCCTCCGGCGGCCAGGGCGCTCCGCTGGTACCCGCGTTCCACAAGGCCTTTTTCAGCTCGGACTCCGAGGATCGCTGCCTTCTTAACCTGGGCGGTATCGCCAACATTACCTGGTTACCGGCAGACCCGACATTGCCTGTGGTCGGTTTCGATACCGGCCCCGCCAATGCCCTGATGGACGCCTGGTGCCTCGACCAGACCGGCCTGCCCTTCGATTCGGAAGGGCACTGGGCGAAAGAGGGAAATGTTGACAGCGACCTGCTGACTGACATGCTGTCGGACGCATACTTTTCGCGTAAACCACCGAAAAGCACAGGTAAAGAGCGCTTCAATCTCGACTGGGTGAAAACCCTCGCAGGCAGACATCCCGACACCCCGGCCGAAGACATCCAGCGAACCTTGCTGCAGCTCACCGTTGCAAGCGTCGCCAATCAGTTACCCAAACAGGGGGGCTTCCGACTGTATGTCTGCGGAGGTGGAACCCGGAACCCTGTGCTTATGGAAGAGCTTGGCAAAGCGCTGCCTGACACCCGTTTGACGCTTACGTCAGAACTGGGGCTGGACCCGCAACTGGTTGAGCCGGTGGCCTTCGCATGGCTGGCAAAACAGGCCCTGGAAGGACAACCCGGGAACCTGCCAGACGTGACCGGAGCAAAAGGGCCAAGAATACTCGGAGCAATCTACCCGGCTTGAATTCGCAAAGTTTGCCGATTTGGGGAGGGTTGGGTGGCCCTGGCCACCCGAGGGAACATCAGATGGAGAAGGAGCTGCCACACCCGCAGGTCGAGCTGGCATTGGGGTTCTGCACGACAAACTGCGACCCCTGGAGACCTTCCTGATAGTCGATGGTGGCACCCACCAGGTATTGATAACTCATCGGGTCCACCAGCAAAGACACGCCATCGCGCTCAACAACCGTGTCTTCTTCATCCTGGGCCTCGTCAAACGAAAAGCCATACTGGAATCCGGAACAGCCACCGCCGGTTACGAACACCCGGAGCTTGAGGTTGGTGTTCTCTTCCTCCTCGATCAGCTCACGGACCTTGGCAACGGCGCTGTCACTGAAGAACAGCGGTGTCGCTATCTGTTGCTGGACTGCACTCAACTCTGCCTCCGGAAATTCCCCAACTGTCTGGCCGATTATGGTATTCCTGACCAGAACAATCAACTATTCGGACTTTCCACCACCCGATGAAGTGTCAACACCGACCGGCTCTGAACTCTCCGTAGCCGGCTCCTCTGGTCGATCAGCCCTGGAGCGATCCTGGCCGATCAGCCCCACCGGCTCGCGCTGATGAACCAGGTTGCCATTGACAGAGGCTCCCATGGCCATTTCAATCAGGTTGTAATAAACGCTGCCATTGATGGAGGCCTTCTCCGCCAGTTCAAGATGAGCCGAGGCGTAGACATCACCGTGCACGGTACCGTTGATGATCACGTGGGGCGCATTGATGTCGCCGGTAACCTCGCCCACTTCCGATACTCGCAGGACCGCATCGGCGCCTTCATCGGCCATCACCTTGCCCCGAATTCGGCCATCCACATGCAGACCACCGGAAAAGTGGACATCGCCCTCGACCGTGGTCCGGGAGGAGATCAGGGTGTCAAAGTGGCCGGCTGGGCGGCGCGGTTTCTGTTTCTTTTTGCCAAGCATGTCAGTTCTCCGTTAATTGATCCCAGCGAAAGGTCCGCTCGGCCTGTGAGGATTTTTGCCCCTCCGCCTGGGCCACCACCTGTATTTCGATCGGCTCGAAGTCTTCCGGCAAAACCAGGGAACCCTCAACATCCTGGAAGTACCGGAATCGGAACTTCACGCCAAGATCTTCTATATCTTTGGAGAGGTCTCTTAACGCGATGACCTCTTTTTCCTCATCTCGCAAGCCAATGACGTTCACCGCCACCACACCGGAGATGTAACTCTTGTTGTTACCAACCTGGGTCAGTACCAGTTTGAAATCGTAGGCATCCTGGGCCCGGTCGAACGCCAGCGTCAGGCTGTCCACCTGTAACCCCTTGCTGGTCTCCGAGGGAGCCATGATGTTCCTGTAAAAGGTAAGGTCTGACTGCAGGGAAACGATCCGGGTTTCCAGTTCCACGATGGTTCGGCGCGCCTGATTCAGCGCCTGCTCATCAATGGCCTTACCCCGCTCCAGATTGATCAGTTGCTGCCGGGCGTCGCGGAAGTCCTCGCGCAGGGTTTCCAATTCGTCCTCCAGCGCCCGATTCGATTCCTGGGTATTGGAGAACCGGAACCCGCCCTGGGCGAGACCGGTTGCGTAACCGGCTGCCGCAGCAACGAGGGTAAAAATCAGCAGAATCGCCGTCCGGCGGATCCTGTGACCGGGACGGTGGCGAACCACCACATATTCTTCGGCCGGCTTTCGCTGCTCACTCACAGTTGTGCCTTCAAGGTTTACGGCAGCAGTGCCGGGGCATCAAGCCCCAGGGTTTCACCCAGACCGAACATGATGTTCATGTTCTGAACCGCCTGGCCGGCGGCGCCCTTCACCAGGTTATCGATAACCGACGAAACAATAACAATATTGCTCTGTTCCTGCCTGTGCAGCGCCATACGACACATGTTGGCGCCCCGCACACTCCGGGTTTCCGGATGACTGCCGAACGGCATCACATCCACGAATGGCTCATCCCGGAAACGATCCTCGAACATGGACTGCAGTTGAGCAAAATCCGCCGAGTCCCTGAGCTCCGCGTACAGCGTTGCTTCAATGCCCCGGATCATCGGAATCAGGTGCGGCACGAAGGTAACACTCACGTCGCCGCCAGCGGCCCCCACAAGCCCCTGTCGAATCTCCGGCAGGTGACGGTGGCCGGACGCCCCGTAAGCCTTGAAGCTCTCGCCGATCTCGCCGTGCAGCATGCCGATCTTGCCCTGACGACCGGCACCACTGGCTCCGGATTTTGCATCGGCAATCAGCCGGGCCGGATCCACCAGCCCCTTCTCAAGCAGCGGCAGAAAACCGAGCTGCACTGCCGTGGGGTAACACCCGGGATTGGCCACCAGCTGCGCGCTGCGGATGGCCTCACGTGCCACCTCCGGCAGGCCATACACGGCTTTTTCTGCCCACTCGGGGCTTTCATGGGCCATGCCATACCAGCGCGCCCAGACATCCAGATCCTTCAGGCGGAAATCCGCAGACAGATCCACCACACGAACACCGGCCGCCATGAGTTCCGGCACCATGCGCATGGCGACGCCGTGGGGGGTGGCGAAAAACACCAGGTCGCAGGCGCTCAATACTGCGCTGTCCGGCTCGGAAAATGCCAGGTCATAATGACCGCGCAGGTTCGGATACATGTCTGCAACCGGCAGGCCGGCTTCCGACCGCGAGGTAATACAGTTCACTGTCACTTCAGGGTGAACTGCCAGGATTCTGAGCAGTTCCACACCGGTGTAGCCGGTGCCGCCAACGATGCCTACTTTTATCACCTTACTCTCCAGCGACATGGTATCGGATATTTAAGCTCTCTGGACGTAGTCTATCATGATAAACCAACGACTTATTGCAGCCCTCCGGGCGACCGTTACAATGTTGACAGAAACGCACCTTCTGTCACCCATTTGCCGTTTACAAACGTCACCGGAACGCCGGCCTCATGCGCAAAATCTGGCACCAGATTACCGAGCAACTGATCCCTGTCTTTCGCCGCAGACTGTCCGGTGTCGACGCCCTGCCGCAACTTGCGGTGCTCGGCCTCCTCTCGGGCCTGATCACCGGCGCGGTGATCCTGGTATTTCGTCTGGCGATCGAGTGGCCACTGGAACATTTCCTCCCCGGAGAAGGATCGGAATCCTTTGAAAGCCTGGATGTGCTTACCCGGGGACTCCTGCCGCTGGCCGGCGCCCTGGGGCTCGGGCTGCTACTGCACAGGCTGGCGCCCCACAACCGCAAAGTGGGCATTGTCCATGTCATGGAGCGGCTCAACTACCACCAGGGCTATATCTCGTTCCGCAGTGCCATGGTGCAGTTCATCTCCGGCGTGGCCACCGTAACGAGCGGCCAGTCGGCAGGTCGGGAGGGCCCCGCGGTGCATCTGGGAGCGGCCTTCTCGAGCCTGATGGGGCAATGGATGAGGCTGCCGAACAACAGTATCCGCACCCTGGTGGCCTGCGGCTGTGCCGCCGCCATTTCTGCCTCGTTCAACACACCAATATCCGGTGTCATCTTTGCAATGGAAGTGGTGATGATGGAATACACCATTGCTGGCTTTACCCCGATCATCCTCGCGGCTGTCAGCGCCGCCATTGTCACTCAGGCCGTCTACGGCACGGAGCCGGCCTTCAGTGTGCCGGCCCTGACCATGAACTCGCTGCTCGAGATTCCCTGGATCCTGGCTATCGCAGTGATTGTCGGGATTGCCGCTGCCCTCTTTATTCATCTGGTCGACACCATGGGCAAACACCATCACCGCCCCGTACTGCTGCGGATCGCCGTGGCCGGCCTGCTGATGGTGCCCTTTGCGATTCTGATTCCGGAAACCATGGGCATCGGATACGATACTGTTAACTCGACCATCAACGGCCAGCTTGGTTTCTGGCTATTGATCGGTGCGGGCGTGGCAAAGTTGTTGATTACATCCCTGACGATCGGGCTGGGTATGCCAAGCGGGGTTATTGGCCCCACCCTGTTCATGGGCGCCACGCTCGGCGGTGCCATGGGGCTTATCGGCGCCCAGATTATCCCGGAACATGCGTCCTCCGTCGGCTTCTATGCCATGCTCGGGATGGGCGCGATGATGGGAGCCGTATTACAGGCACCACTGGCAGCGTTGATGGCCCTGATGGAACTGACCCGCAATCCGAACATCATCCTGCCGGGCATGCTGATCATCACCATCTCCAGCCTGGTGACCAGCGAAGCCTTCGGCAAGCGCTCATTGTTCCTGACCATCCTCAAGAACCAGGGGCTCAGCTACCAGAACTCCCCGGTGATTCAGGCCCTGCGCCGGGTCTCCGTTGGTGCCATCATGGATCGAAGCATCCTGCGCACCGAGCGCCATCTCAGCGTTGAGGAGGCCCGGAAGGTGCTGAAATCCGAGCCCAAATGGCTGGTGGTTGAAGGCAGCAACGGACCGACGGCACTTCTGCCTGCGGTCGACCTTGCGCGCTACCTCGAAGACACCGACAAACTGGTCACCGAAAAGGAAATGGACGCGCCGACCGACATCGACCTGATGGAAATTCCCGCCAATCGTCGCGATGTGGCGCCGGTGCAATACCAGGCCACCCTCGAGGAAGCCCTGGACGAATTCGATGCAACCAATGCCGAGGCCCTTTACGTACAAAGAGCCGTGGCCCCCATGATCCAGCGGGTCTATGGCGTGGTGTTGAAGTCCGACATTGAAAGCTACTACCAATACCGACGGAGCTGATGAATGCTTTGGGTGAAAGCCTTTCACATTATTTCGATGGTGTGCTGGTTCGCTGGCCTGTTCTACCTGCCGCGACTGTTCGTTTACCACGCGGCCTGCGAGGACCAGCCCGGACGGGAACGCTTCAAGATTATGGAGCGCAAGCTTTACCGCGGCATCACCACCCCCTCCATGGTGGCCACCGTAGTCTTCGGCGCCTGGCTGATCGGCTACAATGTGTCCGGCTATTTCAGCCAGGGGTGGCTGCACGCCAAGCTGGCACTGGTGGCCCTGCTGATTATCTACCACTTATACTGCGGCCACCTGGTCAAGGTTTTCCGGGACGACCGGAACACCCGCAGCCACGTCTTCTACCGGTGGTTCAATGAACTGCCGGTCCTCGTGCTTCTGGCGGTGGTCATCCTGGCTGTTGTCAAACCTTTCTAAGGAGCTGAGCTATCAAACGTTACACCCGACCCCAGGTACTGATCCTCTCCGGCCTTGATCCCTCCGGCGGTGCCGGCATCCAGGCAGACATCCAGGCAGTCACGTCCCTGGGCTGCCATCCGCTGCCGGTTCTCACCTGCCTGACGGTACAGGACACCCGCAACGTGTATGGTGCCGAGGCGGTGTCGGCAGATCTCATCCGGCAGCAGTTGGAGTGTCTCGCCCAGGACACTCCTATTCACGCGGTGAAAACCGGAGCGCTGGGCAACGCCGCGGTGGTCGACGTGCTGGTGGAATTTATGGCCGAACGTCGTGAACTACCGCTGATCACCGACCCGGTCATCAAGGCCGCCGGCGGTGGCGACCTGGCCGACGACGAACTGATCGCTGCCATGAAAGACCGGCTGTTCCCCCTGGCCGAAATGATCACCCCGAACGGCATCGAGCTTGCGATGCTCGGTGGCAGCGACAATCCCGACGAGGCAGCGGCAGAGCTGTTGGCCGGCGGCTGTGATTCGGTACTGGCGACCGGCGGCCACGGCGAAGGCATTCACATTATCAACACGCTCTACAACCATGGGCCGGAACCCATGCGCTGGGAAATCGAGCGGGTTGGCGGCGAATACCATGGCACCGGCTGCACGTTGGCTGCAGCCATTGCGGCCGGAAGGGCCTCCGGATTGTCCCAGAGAGCCGCCATATCCCAGGCCCAGAATTACGTTCACCGGGCCATACTGCACGCGCTGGAGGTTGGCAAAGGGCAGCCGGTACCGGATCGGGGCATCCTGTGGGAACGGTGAGCAAAGGGCTTCGACCCGGGCTCTACGGCATCACCGACAGTACGCTGACGCCCCCGGATCGTCTGCTTGCGTCCGTGGAAGCCGCCCTGCGCGGCGGGGCGGTCATGATACAATACCGGGAAAAGCACGCGCCGCTGGCCGAGAAACTGGCCCAGGCCCGCAGCCTCCAGAGTCTCTGCAACACTGCCGGCGTGCCGCTGTTGATCAACGACGACCCGGAACTGGCTAAGCGGGTGGGCGCAGCGGGTGCCCATGTTGGCCAGGGCGATACGTCTGTCGAGGAAGCTCGCCGGATACTGGGCGAGCAGGCCATTATCGGCATCACCTGCCACGCCGACCTGGCCCTGGCCCGTTCTGGCGTGGATCAGGGCGCTGACTACCTGGCCTTTGGCCGGTTTTTCAACTCGTCCACCAAGCCCGGGGCACCGGCGGCCTCTCCTTCGGTGCTCACCGAGGCCAAACAATTTGAGCGGCCGTTGACCGCCATTGGCGGGGTAACAGCCGACAACGGCGAAGACCTCATTCGTGCCGGCGCTGACATGCTGGCGGTGGTGGGCGGCTTGTTTGGCGGCAGCGACGAGGACATCGAGCGTCGCGCACTCAGCTTTGCGCGGTTGTTCCAGAATCATCATCCACTTTTTTCACTCCCGCACTAACAGGAGCCCAGACACATGACGCATTCCGAAACCCTGTTCGAACAGGCCCAGAAATACATTCCCGGCGGTGTGAACTCGCCGGTGCGGGCCTTTCGTGGTGTCGGCGGCACGCCCATTTTCTTCAAGCACGCCCAGGGTGCCTACCTGTACGACGAAGACGACAAGCGCTACATCGACTATATCGGCTCCTGGGGCCCCATGATCCTTGGCCATGGCGACCAGCGCATCAAGGATGCGCTCCATGCCCAGGTGGATCTGGGTGTTGGCTATGGCGCGCCCACGGCCATCGAAACCGACATGGCCCGGAAGGTATGTGAGCTGGTGCCCTCCATCGAACTGGTTCGGATGGTGAATTCCGGCACCGAGGCCACCATGAGCACCATTCGCCTGGCCCGGGGCTACACCGGCCGCGACAAGATCGTAAAATTTGAAGGCTGCTATCACGGACACGTGGATTCGCTGCTGGTGAAAGCCGGTTCGGGTGCACTGACCCTGGGCGTACCGAACTCTCCCGGCATTCCCGCCAGCCTCGCTGAACACACCATCACACTGACCTACAACGACATCGACAGTGTGCGGGAAACCTTCAAAACCATGGGCGACCAGATTGCGGCCATCATTGTCGAGCCGGTGGCCGGCAACATGAACTGCATCCCTCCGGTGCCGGGCTTCCTTGAGGGACTGAGGGAAGTGTGTGACGAACACGGCACCGTGCTGATTTTCGACGAGGTAATGACCGGTTTCCGGGTATCCCTCGGCGGTGCCCAGGGCCTGTACGGGGTAACACCCGACCTCACGGCACTGGGCAAAGTCATTGGTGGCGGCCTGCCCGTAGGTGCCTTCGGAGGCAAACGAGCGATCATGGAGCACATCGCACCGCTGGGGCCCGTGTACCAGGCCGGTACTCTCAGTGGCAACCCGCTGGCCATGTGCGCCGGGCTGACCACCCTGAACGCCATTTCCGAGCCGGGCTTCCATGACCGGCTTACCGAGAAAACCAACGCAGTGGCCCAGGGCCTGAAGGAAGCGGCCGACGCCAACGGCATTCCGCTGACGGTCCAGGGTGCCGGTGCCATGTTCGGCTTTTTCTTCACGGAAGAGTCCTCCGTGACGCGATTCGATCAGGTGATGGCCTGCGATATCGAACGGTTCAAGAAGTTCTTCCAGGGCATGCTGAAGGAAGGTGTGTACCTCGCCCCATCGGCGTTCGAGGCGGGATTCACCACTGCGGCGTTGTCCGATGACGACATCGCCCACACCATCGCGGCGGCGAAGAAAGTCATGGCGACCCTCTGACCACGTGGGGCCATTGGCCTTGTTTGGCGGCCCCGCAGGGCACCACCTGTCTTGCGGGGCCATCTGAGTGAACACGGTCACACTTTGGCAGGGAAACGTCCTCCGTTCCCGCGCATACCGTTGACTTGGCGCGCCACCTGGACAAATGTTAGACACATCTCTCGCGAGATGCTCTGACGGCCGCAATCTAACAAACACAAGAACCAAGTCAGCGCAAGGAAGCACTCAGCCGGCCCTGTGGCCTGCGTAGTCTGAGAACGAAGTCTCTGGAGCAACCCGTTAGGTTGAGCCGCAGTTTGAATAACAAACACAAAATCAAACTGTAGGAACGACAATGAAACTCTGGATCCAAGCAATGGCCCTGGCCCTGACTGTGGCCTGGTCCGCGCCCTCTGCCGCCTGGTGGTGGGACTCCACACCCTTGAACTACACCGACACCCGATACCCCATTGTGCTCGTGCACGGCATGTTCGGATTCGACTCCATTGCCGGTGTCGACTACTGGTACGGCATCGCCAGCGACCTGCGTAAATACGGTGCCGATGTCTACACCACACAAGTGCCTGCCCTGGACAGCACCATCGCCCGCGGTGAAGCTCTGCTGCCTCAGATCCAGGCCATCGCTGCCGTCCATGGCAAGGTGAATCTGATTGGCCACAGCCACGGCGGACCGACCGCGCGCTACATTTCCCGCGTTCGGCCTGACCTGGTGGCCTCGGTTACTTCAGTGGGTTCCCCGCACAAGGGCTCTCCGGTGGCGGATCTGATCTACGGCTCCCCGGCGGAGAGCCTGGCCGCGAGCCTCGGCGATGCGCTGGGAGGGTTGATTGACCTGCTGTCTGGTGGCGGTTACGACCAGGACCTTCGCTCCAGTTTGTACTCCCTGACGAGCGAGGGCAGCGCTGAATTCAACCGCTTCGCGCCCGCTGGCGTTCCTCAGACCGCCTGTGGTGAAGGCGCCTACGCCGCCAACGGGGTGCGTTTCTATTCCTGGGGTGGTACCGGGGTGCTGACCAACGTACTGGATCCGTCCGATGCCCTGCTCGGTACCACCAGTCTGGCGTTCGGCTTCAGCCAGAACGACGGCCTCGTTGGCCGCTGCAGCAACCACTTTGGCGACGTAATCCGGGACAACTACTTCATGAACCACCTGGATGAAGTGAACCAGGCGCTGGGTCTTCACAGCCTGTTCGAGACCGATCCAAAAGCCGTGTTCAAGCAGCACGCCAACCGGTTGAGAAATGCCGGTCTGTAGGCTCGCCGCTAAAGCGATCCCTCAACGGTGAACATGAGCGTCTGGCGCTGATAGTCGTACTGCGCCAGACTGCTCTCGTTTTCAAGGATCCGCCATTCCGCCCGCACCAGCCAACGGGCATCCAGCGAGCGCTCCATTACAACGCCGGCCTCGAACCGATTGTCCCGTCTCGTTCCACTCTCACCCCCAGACTCCGGAATTCTGTGAGGATCTGCGTACCGACTGTGCCGGAAAGACCCCAGCCCCCCAACATTGATACGCTGGTTCACTGCGTAGAGCGCCACCATCTCAAAACCGTGCCGGGTGGGCGAAACACTGACAAAGCCGTTTGTGTTTTGCATGTCCCGTCGACGATTGACCTCCAGCTGGTAGTCGCCCTCGATTCGCCACTGCCCCAGGTAACGCAGAGCGTCCAGGCGCAGGCGATAGACATGGCCGTCGTAGGCCTCGAAGTCCGGCCCACCCGTCACCTGAGCAGCGCTCACGAGAAGTCCGCACCGGTCTATAGCCCTGGTCACCGAACAGACATCCCAGTCACGGAAACCCTCAAGGCCCACTCGCCGCTCGAAGCGTTCGCCATCGAACCAGGACTGGGCTAGCGCGAACCTGGCACCCAGCGTGCCGGTATCGAGGTATTCCGACCAACCAAGGCGCCCCTGCAGAACCCGGGAATCGTAATTGTCCTGGGAAGGATGGCTACGTGCGAAGGCCGCCGCGTCGAGCGTCAGCAGAGAATCTGCACCAGCCTGGAATGCCAAACTCCCCGCCGCGAGAGCCTCCGTGAAAAACCCGCCCTCGCTGGAGGCGCTGGCATCCGGCAAACCGGCAATATTGGAGTCGTAACCGGCGGAAACCGCGAGATAACCGCTGCCGTCCGGCCTGGGTGCGGGTGCGGGTGCGGCCTGAGGTTCAGCCAGCCGGGTGAGCTGCGTCTGTGACAACACCCTGAGTTTCTCCGGGGCATTGTCCGCTGCGGCCGACTGCTCGAACCATCGCCTCGCGGCCTCGGGGTTGTCGCGGGCCAGCTCAATCAGGCCCAGGTTATAGCGGGCAAGCGCATCATCGGGGCCCGACAGCAGCTGCCGGAACGCATAATCTGCGGCGTCGAGATCGCCCAGCTGGTAGCAGGCCACGCCCAGGTTGTAGAACAGGGAAGGAGAGGAAAGACCGGCTGCCGCCGCTTGTTCAAACAGCTGGCGGGCAGCGGACGGGTTACCCTTCTGGTACTGCTGGACACCCTCGAGAAAGAGATCCTTGCCGACTTCGTGCTCGGCTCCGAAGAGGACCTGAGGAATCGACAGGCAAAACCAAAGCGGCAGGGCTCTCCAACGCACCAGCAACGTCACTCTCCGGATTGAACATCAGGGAATACGACTGACGCGCTGGCCGGGGCTTAGCGATCCCTTCCCGGGGTCTCGGGCAGCTCCGGTCTTTGCGGTCGGTCGGGCGCTTCGGGTCTGCCGGGCACGCCCTGGGTCAGATCCCTCGACTCTCGGGCCCGCTCCGACATTTCCTGTCCGAAGGCTCGCCCTCGCTCACGGGCCTGCTCTGCAGTATCAAGACCACGAGAGTCTGCGTCTGCATTACCGCCCACCGCAGGGCTGCTGTCAAGTCGGGGCAGCTCAAGTTCACGCACCACCGACTCGCTCAGTTCCGCGTCATCAGTCACCATGCGCATGGTAACATCAAGATCATCGCTGGCGAGCACCGTTGCTGGAATTGTGGATGCGAGCGTCAAGGCCCCGACCAGGGTAAGGGCCCGACCATAACGATAGTGTTTCATGATCCTGAATCCTCAGGGTAAGGCTCCGGGTAGCGAGGTATCGGCGCCCGGAAGGTTTTCTGTCGATCCCCTGCATCCAGGCGGGCAACCAGCTCTCCATTACCGGGGAATAGCAGCTTGAGGGGCAATGCCAGAACGTTCTCGCCCTTGTCGAGGCTAACCTGCCAGCTCAGTTCCCGACGACCCGGCCAGGCCGCCACTTCAACATTGGGCGGCAACTCCAGGGTCAAGGTGACATTCTCTAGCGCCTCGGCAGACCGGAAGGCCAGACGCACGGTTTTCTCCACCGGAGCGGCGACCGCTTCCACCTGAGCCGGTGCCGTTGTGGCAACAGGGTTTGAGGTTTGCTGGATGCCTGAACCGAAAAACAGGCCAAGGCCCAGACCAAACACCAGGGCCGCAGCTATCGCGCCGCCGACCTCCGGGGAACGCCAGCTGGCCGAGCGCCCACGGGGATCACCGTGGGCCGCCGACAGGACTCTGGCCTGGAAGTTTTCAGAAGGTGCAGGCACCGCATAGCGGTTCTGTAACGCGGCATCGAGGCTGCGCTCGGCGGCCAGGGCAGCACGGCACTCAGGACACCCGTCGAGATGCTGCTCGACCCGGCGCGCCTCAGCGGGGGACAGTTCCTTGTGCAGATAGCCGTGCAGGCTGGATTGAATTTCAGTACAGGTCATCGCGTTTTACCTCAATCTCCCAGACCTACACGCCCGTCACGGGGCGGCGGTTCCACCTCATGACGAAGTTTATTCCGAAGCGCCGAACGACAGCGGTGCAACCGGGATTTGATCGTACCCTCCGGCACATCCAGCACCTCTGCAATATCCTCAACCCGCCAGCCGTCGACGTCGTGCAGCAACAACATGGTTCGATGGTCCGGCGGCAACTCGGCCAGAACGGCATCAAGCATCGGACCAAGCCGGGCCTGCTCCAGCTGGAGCTCCGGCCCGGACTGATCGCTTTCAAGGCTATCGAACCAGTCCGACTGGTCTTCCGGCCCAACAAATTCAGTGAGCGGTCGGTCCAGCTGCCGTCCTTTACGGCGCACCTGGTCGATGAACTGGCGATACAGCACCCGGTTGAGCCACGGCCGCAATTGCTCCACCGCCTCCAGCTCCTCCAGCCGGGGGTAGAGCTTGATCACAACATCCTGGACCAGATCTTCCGCGTCCTGCTGCTGCCCCGCCAGCCTGAAGGCAAACCGGTACATGGCGTCCAGATGGGGCTGAACCAGTACATCAAAGCGGCGTGCCCGGGAGCTTCTGAAAGGAAATATTGCCAAAGCCTTGGTCTACCTGCGTGGATGGAATCAAGCGGCCGAGTCTATACCAGACCGTCGGGTGGATGCAGCTGCTCAAGCACGCACACTGGCCCGACTGGCTCCCTGAGATTAACAGCGGATGAGCAAACGTTAACAAAATTTCCGGAACGCTTCCCCTCCCGCAAGCGTTCTGAGGGAGTAAGCCAGCCAGTTCTGAGCGCTGGCACACACAGAAAAAGCCATGGAGGTTTGTATGAAGCGTTCCATCCGATTGTTCACGATTTCGGCCCTGGCTGCAGGCGTTGCGGCTTGTGGTGGCGGCGGTTCAGGCTCAGGATCAACCGGGACCGTCTCTTTCGGAGTTACCGATGCTCCTGCCACCGATCTGAGCAATGTCACCATTGCCTTTACCGAATTGCGATTGAAGCCCGAGAACGGCGACTGGATCGAGTTTTCGGTGGATGGGTTTGAGCAGATAAACCTGCTGGACCTGCAGGGTGGACTGACCGAACCCCTGATCACCGACGAGGAGGTGCCGGCAGGCAACTACACCGAGTTGCGACTGATCATCGACACCCAGAACTCCTTCGTGAAAAAAGAGTCCACTGCGGATGCGCAGTACACCCTGGCGGTTCCTTCCGGGGAGCAGAGCGGCCTCAAGTTGAAAGGTGACTTCCTCGTTGCTGCTGACACCACCACCAACTTCACCATCGACTTCGATGTCCGCAAGTCCATCGTAGACCCACAGGGCAATGCGCTCGCCGACTTCATGTTGAAGCCGTCTCTCCGACTGGTGAACAACCTTGAGGTGGGCTCAATCAGCGGGCAGGTAGACTATGCACAGATCAACTCTATGCGGGGTGTCGAAGACACTGAAGACGCGTTGGCAGACTGCCAGTATGAAGGGTCGGTGTATGTCTACGAAGGTGTTGACGTAACACCAACGGATCTGAACGTAAACAATGAAGAAGGCAACCCGCTGATGGTCGTGCCTGTAGAGGCGGACCCGGATTCCGTGTTCTACAACTACACAGCGGCTTTCCTTCCGGCAGGCGACTACACCATCGCCTACAGCTGCCAGGAGGACGACAACGAGCAGGATGACGCCATCGAGTTCGAGGGCGAGCAGAACGTTACTGTTGTCGCCAACGAGACCACCGAAGCGGAAACCATTCCTCTCCAGTGATTGCCTCCAAACGTCCCCTCCCGCGTTGGAGGGGACGTTTGACGCCCCATTTATCCTAGAGCGCAGCCGCCCTCGCCTCGGCCTGATCCGCCCCGGCCACGTTCCCTCGGGCCCTGCGGATATCGGCCAACAACAACCATCCCGCCCGTTGCAGGCGTACGTCGTTCCCCGCCAGAGACAGGCCCTTCAGGGTGAACTGCTCGGCCGTACCCAGCTGATTGCCGGCCACGTAGGCCTCGGAGAGCTTGAAATACACTTCCGCCGAGCGCGGGGCAATGCGCTGGGCCCGCTCCAGGCGCGCGATGGCAGCCGGGGTATCGCCCTGGGCCAGTAACCGCTCCGCTTCGCGTACCAGGCTCAGGGCGGCGGGAGAAAGGCTGTCCCCGCTTTCCCGGTAACTCGGACCGGCGCTACCGGCAGGCTCCCTGAGTTCGGGTACCGGTTCCGCCTCTGGCTGTTCGCTCTTGCGCCATACCGGCGCCTCTTTACGGGCGCCATCGTCGCTGGTTCTGGGTGGCTCGGGCGCCTTGGCGGGTTCTCCGCCTACCGGCACGTAGATACCGCCCCCGGGTCCGGAGGCGCAGCCGGCCAGGCCGAGGGCAGCCGCCAGCGCCGTGGCAATAAGCGGAGTGCGTGATGTGCGTCTTTCAATCATTGGAACAGTCCTTCAAACCAGCCCCGGATTCTGCGCTCAAGGGTTCCGGAGCAGGAGATTGTCTGAGTGGGCTCGCTGCCAGCGATGAACGGCAGCAGCCGGGCATTGTCGCAGTATTCGTCGGTCAGCGCCTGACGCCGGGAATTTACCCAGTGATAGTTAACACCGTCCGGCACCACCGGCGAGAATCCGTGCTGGGGCACCTGCGCCATGAAGCGCGACCACACCGGCAGGGCACCACTGGCGCCGGTCAACGACGTTGGCCCATTATCATCACGCCCCACCCAGGCAACCGCAAGCAGATCGCCGCTGAAACCGGCGAACCAGGAATCCCGACCATCGTCGGTGGTGCCGGTCTTCCCGGCAAGCGTCAGTTCCTCGGGCACTGTGTAGTAAGCCGAACGCCCGGTTCCTTCCTGCATGGTCTCCTGCATGGCGTACTGGACCAGATGCACGGCCGACGGATCGGCCACCTGCTCGACTTCCAGGCTGTACCGGGAAAGCGCCTGCCCGCGGGCGTCGGTGACTTCGCGGATGGTGCGAAGAGGCGTGTTGAAGCCCGACGTTGCCAGTCCCTGGTAGATCTGGGCAACGGTAACCGGACTCATGGATACCGACCCGAGCAGCATTGACGGGTATTGCGAGATGGGCGAATCAACACCGAACGCCGTCAGGGTATCTCGCACCACATCAACGCCAATATCGAGCCCAACGCGCACTGCCGGGAGGTTGTAGGAGTGTGACAGCGCCTCGTGCAGAGGCACATCACCGCGCTCCTCGCCATCGTAGTTCTTAGGCTGCCAGCGGCGACCGTCATCAAACTCAAGAGTAAAGCTCTTGTCCTGCACCGGCGTGATCAGGGTATACCGGTCCGGCTGCTGCAGGGCCGCGAGGTAGATGAAGGGCTTGATCAGTGACCCTATCGGCCTCTGCGCATCCAGGGCCCGGTTGAAGCCCGCGTATTGCGGCTCCTTGCCACCCACCAGTGCCAGCACCTCACCGGAATCCTTGGCGGTCACAACCAGAGCCGCTTCCAGGGACTTACCTGCTTCGCCTGACCCGAGGCGCGGTACGGTCCGGGAGACGGCAAATTCGGCGGCGTACTGGATAGCCGGGTTGAGCGTGGTAAAGATCCTCAGACCCTCACTCTGGAGGTCTTCCTGCCGGTAATCCCGGGCCAGGTGTCGGCGAACCAGATCGATGTAGGCCGGGTAGCGGTTCTCGGAATAGGATGGCCGCTCGCTGACCCCCAATGGCAGACCCCGGGCCCGGGCCGCCCGCCCCGGCTCGATGAGCCCGGCCTGCTCCATTTCCGAGATCACCAGGTTGCGACGCTCGGTGGCCCGCTCGGGATGCCGGCGCGGATTGTAGTAGCTGGGTCCCTTCACCATGCCCACGAGCAGTGCAATCTGATGCACCTCCAGGTCCCGGAGTGACTCCCCGAAGAAGAACTGACTGGCCAGGCCAAAACCGTGGATGCTGCGGGTGCCCGCCTGTCCGAGGTACACCTCGTTGAGGTAGGTTTCGAGGATGTCGTCCTTTTCGTAGTGCAGCTCCAGCAGCAGCGACATCAGCGCCTCATTGCCCTTCCGCAACAGCGTCTGATCGCGGCTGAGAAACAGGTTTTTTACCAGTTGCTGAGTCAGGGTGCTGCCGCCCTGGACAATCCGACCGGCGCGGATGTTGGCCAGCATGGCCCGGCCAATGGACAGGGGGGCGATGCCGTGATGGTCGTAGAAATTCCGGTCCTCGATGGCCATCAGAGTTGCCGGCAGCAGGGCCGGCACCTCGTCGAGCTGCACCAGTATGCGATCTTCGCGGTGAGCCGGGTAGATGCCGCCAATCTGCGCCGGCTCCAGGCGCACGATGGGGGAAGGTTCGCCCTGAACCACGGAAAACTGCTGCACCCGGTCGCCGGCAATGGTCAGCGACAGCCTGCGCTTCGGTTCTTCGCCATCAGGAAACAGGAATCCACGCGTGTTGATAACAAACCGGCCGCCGCTACGCTGATAACTGCCCGCTTCGGAACCGCCCGACTTGCGGTAACTGGACAGTTCCAGTTCGCGCTCCAGACCACTGGCGCTTACGCTGGCGCCGTCGAACAGTTCAAGGGGACGGGCATACACGCGGGACGGCACTTCAAAGCGACGCCCCTCGAAGCGGTCAGTCACTACGGCGTCCAGGTAGACCATCCAGCCGGCCAGCAATACCAGGCCGATGGCGCCCAACCGGAACAGGAAGCGCCAGAACCATGGGCGGCGACCGTTGCCAGAGGACCTTCGGGACGATTTCTTTCGGGGGTTGGGTGTTGAGCGCGATTTTTTCATGGCTCGGATTATAACGAAGGGAGCGGGCGGGAAGGCAGGCCAACTGTGTGTTATTTCTGTAATCTGCCCGTTATGATAGGGCAAGAAAAATCAATGGGTTCAGGGAACGCGAGGAGAGTGACGTGAGTGAGACATCCCCAGGCAATCTGGTTCGGGCATTGCAGAATCCGGAGCTGTACGACCACCCGGTGTCCGGGTTCCGGGTTATCGAAACTCACATCTCCCAGGTGATCCTGACCGGCGACTACGCCTACAAGATCAAGAAGCCCATGGATTTCGGCTTTCTGAATTTCTCCACCCTCGAGCGCCGCAAGCATTTCTGTGAGGAAGAGCTGCGGCTGAACCGCAGGCTCGCGGAGAAACTGTATCTGGAGGTTCTGCCCATTACCGGCACACCGGAAAACCCGGTACTCGGCGGCGACGGCGAGGCCTTTGAATACGCCATCCGGATGCGCCAGTTTGACCAGGACCAACTGTTCGACCGGCTTCAGGAAAACGGCAACCTGGCTCCCGAGCTGCTCACCAGCCTGGCGCGCCAGGTGGCGGCCTTCCACCAGCAGCTGCCGCCGGTTGCCGAAGACAAGCCGCTGGGCACACCGGAGGCGGTGTTTGCCGCCATGCAGGAAAACTTCGACCAGATCCGGCCATTGATCAGCGACACCGAACTGCTCGCGCAGCTCGACAATCTGCAGGCCTGGACCGAATCCACCTTCGAGCGCCACCGGGATCTGATTGCCCGGCGCCGGGCCAACGGCCTGGTGCGAGAGTGTCACGGCGATTTGCACCTGGCCAACATTACCCGCTTTGAAGGCCAGGTGACCGTCTTTGACTGCATCGAGTTCAACGAGCCGTTCCGTTGGATTGATGTGATCAACGATCTGGCGTTCCTGCTTATGGATCTGGAATTCCGGGGTGAGAACGCGCTGGCCAATCTGGTGCTGAATACCTACCTCGAGTACCGGGACGACTTCGAGGCGCTACCTTTGCTGCCCCTGTACAAAGCCTATCGGGCCATGGTGCGGGCCAAGATCGCCCTGTTCACGATGGGCAACCCGGAACTGAGCGATTCCGAGAAAGAGGCCCTGATGCAACGCTACCGGGCCTACGCCCAGCTGGCGGAAGACTACGGCAGCATCCCCAATCACTACCTGCTGGCCACCACCGGCCTGTCTGCCAGCGGCAAGACCTGCGTCAGCGCGGCCATGGCCGGTGAGCTGGGGCTGATTCGCCTTCGTTCTGATGTCGAGCGCAAGCGCCTGCACGGACTGGCCCCGCTGGATAGCTCCCGATCACCAACCGGCGGCAACCTCTATACTGAAGAGGCTACCGAAAAAACCTATCAACGCCTGACCGATCTCGCCGGGCAGGTTCTGGCGGCCGGCTTCCCGGTGATTGTCGACGCCGCCAGCCTGAAACAGAAGGAGCGCGCCCTGCTGGCCAACGTGGCGGAGTCCCAGGGCCTGCCGTTTACGCTGATCCACTGCGAAGCGCCGGAGGCCCTGCGCCGGGAGTGGATCCGCAAGCGCCAGGGCGATGCCTCGGAAGCCACCGAAGAGTTACTGGATGCCCAGCAGAGCTGGTTCGAGCCGCTGACCGCCGAGGAAAAGACCCACACCGTCCACCTGCACACCGATCAGGAACATGTGGCCGAAGCCGTGGCGGACCGGATCCGACAGCACCTGGGCATCAATCCCGGCTAAAATAACAACAAGGTTTGCACTGGCCACTGCGAGGCACACGATGGACGACAAAAGCGAGCACGACGTACAACAGATCAGCCATCCGCTCTATGAACTGCTCCGGAGCGAAGACATCAAGGCGTTCAATACCCAGAAAGCCAAGCTCTCGGAGTTGCCGAGCTTTGCCCACGGTGACTTCAGGGGCCTGGACCTGCGAGGCATGGATGCCCAGGGGCTGGACTTCCGCCACGCCTATTTCCGGGGCGCGGATCTGCGCGGTGTGGACTTCTCAAAATCGCGCATGGAAGGGTCCAGCATCGCCAGCGCCAAGATTTCCGGCTGCTACTTCCCGCACCGGCTGCACGCGGATGAAATTGTCATGTCCCTGAACCATGGCACCCGGATGCGCTACGCCATACTGCCAAAATGACGGCAGGTAACCGCCAGTGGCAAACCGTCTGCCCCGCCCCGGAGCTGGTGCCCGGTCGGTTTGTGGAGTTCCGTCTGCGGGAAAAGGCCCGGCAACCGGAAGGCATGCCGCTCACCGGCTTTCTGTTCCTGGACGGGGAGGAGCCCCGGGCCTACCTCAACATCTGCCCCCACCTGGGCATTGAACTGAACTGGATGCCGGGGCGCTTCATGGACAGCGACAACCTGTTTATCCAGTGCGCCACCCACGGCGCACTGTTCAAACCCGGGGATGGCGAATGCATTGCCGGGCCCTGCCAGGGCGACGCCCTCACGCAGCTGGAAGTGCGCGAACAGGAGGGGCAGCTGGAGGTCAGACTTCCAGAATAACCGGCACCGGCTCAGTCAACGTGAGAAGACCGGTAGGGTCACCCTCTGCGCTGGCCAGACTGGCCCGGTAAGCCAGTACCTCCACCCCGGCATCGCAGGCTTCCCTGAGTAACTGACCGTAGCGGGCATCAATATGGTCGGCGGGCCGAACGGTTTCGATCCCGGTGTGATTGACCACGAAGAACAACACCCCACGCTCGCCCTGCTCTACCTGGGCCATCAGTTCGCGCAGGTGCTTCTGACCCCGCTCGGTGACCGCATCCGGGAAAAACCCCTGACCGTCTTCCGCCAGGGTCACGTTTTTGACTTCCACCCAGGCGTCTGACTCCGAGGGATGACCGGAAAGCAACAGGTCAATCCGGCTTTTTTCGGTGCCGTATTTCACTTCGGCCCGGCACTGAGTGTAACCGGCCAGCTCTGCCACCCGTCCGGCCTCGACGGCTTCCCTTGCCTGGCCATTGGGCCTGGCGGTATTCACGCAGGCCAGTTGCCCGGGCACGGCTTCCACCAGCTCCCAGGTGTATTGCAGCTTGCGTTTGGGATTGTCGCTGCGGCTCAGCCACACCCGGGCGTTCTCCGGTTGGCAGCCCAGCATGGAGCCGGTGTTGGGGCAATGGGCGGTCACTTCGGTGCCGTCTGCCAGTCGCACATCCGCCAGAAAGCGCTTGTAACGACGAATAAGACGGCCTTCAACCAAAGGTTCAGGAAACTTCATGAGCTCTCCGTTCAAAAGTCGGTGCCACAAGGCTGGCACCCCCGTAACTAATCTGCTATTTTCCGCAAATTCCCGTTTTCAGGACGACTGCTTCATCCAGGGTAAATCCGCTCAGCCACGGGGGCTCTCACGCGGCGGGAAGCAAAAGCGTTCTTGTGAAGTACAATCAAGAGGCCGGGTTCAATGGCAAACACTGCAGAACAACCACGCGAACGTTTTACCAACTTCACCCCCTATGAAATGAAGAAGGGTGAAGAGTACATGAGTGCGGAAATGCTCCAGCACTTCAAAGACCTTCTCCTCCAGTGGAAGCAGGAGCTGATGGAAGAGGTCGACCGCACCATGCACCACATGCAGGAAGACGCTGCAAACTACGCCGATCCAAGCGACCGCGCAACCCAGGAGGAAGAGTTCAGCCTGGAACTGCGCACCCGCGATCGTGAGCGCAAGCTGATCAAGAAGATCGATCAGACCATCGATCGCATCGACAAGGACGACTACGGCTTCTGCGACCAATGCGGTGTGGAAATCGGTATTCGCCGCCTCGAAGCGCGCCCGACGGCAACTTTGTGCATCGACTGCAAAACCCTGGCCGAGATCCGCGAACGCCAGACCGGCATCTGACCCGGACACGCCATGAACAGCCGCCGGCCTGACACCTTGATGGAACGGGCCGGCTGACTGACCACCATGACCCATCCTCAGTACCGGGGCCGTTTCGCTCCATCACCTACAGGCCCGCTGCATTTCGGTTCTCTGGTCACCGCCCTCGCCAGCTATCTGGAAGCCCGCACCCACAACGGCCAGTGGCTGATCCGAATTGAAGACCTGGACCCCCTGCGGGAGCCGCCGGAGGCCACAGGCCAGATCCTGGCCAGCCTGGAGGCTCACGGCCTGTTCCCCGACCAACCCGTGCGTTTCCAGTCAAAGCAGCATCACGCCTATCAGAGCGCCATCGAGCAACTACTGGCATCAGGGCATGCCTACCGCTGCCCCTGCTCCCGGAAGGAGCTGCAAGCCCACCAGGGCCGCCATCCCAACGATTGCCGACGTGGCGGCGCGGGTGTTGGTGATCGCCCCTGGGCGGTACGCTTTGCCCTGGAAGACGAAGACTGCCGCTGGCAGGACCTGTTGCTGGGGCCGCAACGCCAGACAGTACAGGCAGAACTCGACGACCCCGTGATTCTGCGCAAGGAGGGGTTCTTTGCCTACCAGCTCGCGGTGGTGGTGGATGACATCGACCAGGGCATTACCGAAGTGGTGCGCGGCTCGGACCTGCTCGACATGACGGCACAACAACAGCAGATCTACCGGGCCCTGGGCCGGACGCCACCCCGCTGGCTGCACATTCCGGTGATCCTCAACGAGCAGGGGCAGAAGCTGAGCAAGCAGACCCACGCCCCGGCTCTGGACGATTCGATGGCCGCCCGCAATCTGGTGCAGGCCCTCGAGGCGCTGGGACAGCAGCCACCGGCCTCCCTGGCCGACACATCCGCGGACTCGGTACTGACATGGGGTTGCGCCAACTGGCGGCGAAGCGCCATTCACCTGACATCCCGCTGAGGGACATGGTATAACACCCTTCTCACACCTCAGCGCGGATAGCATGCCTGATGTATATCTACCGTCTGGTCTTCCTGTTGGTCCTGGCCATCTATATTTTTTCGCCCAACATCCTCGACTGGTGGACCTCTCCGGAAAACGCCTGGTACAGCCCCTACCTTATCTGGGCAGGCCTTATAGCTATCGGCTTCTGGCTGGAATGGCGGCGGGACCCCAATGAGTTTTAGTGCCTCCGGACTGCTGCTTGCCAGCCTGCTTTATCTGATATTGCTGTTCGGGATTGCGTGGGTCACCGAGCGTGGCCTGGTGCCCGGTCGCTGGGTGCGCCACCCGCTGGTCTATGTCCTGAGTCTGGGCGTCTACGCCGGCATCTGGGCCGTCTACGGGGCCGTGGGCATGGCCGCCGAGTCTGGCTACGGATTTCTGGCTTATTATCTGGGTATCAGCGGCGCCTTTCTGCTGGCGCCGGTACTGCTTAATCCGGTGATGCGAATTGGCAGGGCCTACCAGCTGACCTCCCTGGCGGACCTGTTCGCCTATCGCTATCGCAGCCAATGGGCCGGCACCCTGGTAACCCTATGCTCGGGTGGCGCCATTCTGGCGCTGCTGAGCATGCAGATACAGGCGGTGGTAACGTCGGCCAGCATCTTGGCGCCCGATACCTCGCCCAACGTTATTGGCGTTATGTTCAGCCTGATCGTGGTGCTGTTCGCCATGCTGTTCGGTGCCCGCCGGGGCCAGAACTCGGGCAACCACCAGGGCCTGGTGCTGGCCATCGCCTTTGATTCAATGATCAAGCTCGTGGCCTTGCTTGTGCTTGGTGGCGTCATTCTCTTCGGCGTGTTTGATGGCATGGCCGGGCTTGAGCAATGGCTGGCCACCCGCACCTCACCCGCTACCACCATGACCCTGAGCATCGACGACGGCAGTTGGCGTGCGCTGATGCTGATGTCCTTCGCCGCCGCACTGGTGCTGCCCCACATGTACCACATGACGTTCAGCGAGAACCCGTCACCCAAGGGCCTGGCCAAGGCCAGCTGGGGCCTGCCCCTTTACCTGTTGCTCCTGGGGCTCCCGGTACCGTTGATTCTGTGGGGTGGCCAGCAACTGGAGGTCACCACCGGCCCGGCGTTCTTCGCCATTGGCGTTGCCCAGGCCCTGGAAAACCCCATGCTGACGCTGTTGATGTACATCGCCGGCCTGTCCGCCGCCAGCGGCCTGATGATTGTCAGCACCCTGGCACTGGCCGGCATGGCGCTTAACCACGTGGTTCTGCCCCTCAAAACTCCGAAGGACCAGGGCGACATCTACCGCTGGCTCCAGTGGGTCAAACGGGCCCTGATCGCCGTCATTATATTCCTGGCGCTGCTGTTCCATGAAACCGTGGGCCGCAATCTGGACCTGTCTATCCTGGGTGCCATTTCGCTGTCAGGCACGTTGCAGCTCCTGCCCGGGGCACTTGGCGTGATCTACTGGCCCGAGGGCAACCGGCGCGGGCTGATTGCCGGCCTGATTGTGGGGCTGACCATCTGGGCCGTTACCCTGGTGCTGCCATTTTCCCACACCGCCAACCTGCTGGCGTGGCTAGGCGCACCCCTGGTGCCGGATTACAGCAACTGGCACATCTTCACGTTTGTGAGCCTGACCGCCAACATTTCGGTCTTTGCCCTGGTGTCCATTCTCAGCACCAGCACCAGTGAAGAGAACAGCGCCGCCCAGGCCTGCTCCCTGGGCGCCCTGTCACGCCCCCAGCGCCGCGAGCTACTGGCCACCTCGTCCACCGATTTTGTGCGCCAGCTGGCCAAACCCCTCGGCTATGGTGTGGCCCGCCGGGAAGTGGAGCGGGCGCTGGCCCAGTTGAAGCTGCCCAACGTGGAGTATCGGCCCTATCAGCTGCGCCGCCTGCGCGACCAGGTGGAAATCAATCTCTCGGGACTGCTGGGCCCGTCAGTTGCCCGGGACATGGTGAAACGCCACCTCGGCTTCAAACCCATGGCCCAGGGCGGTACCGCCCAGGACATCCGCTATGTGGAGCGAGCCCTGGGCGATTACCAGAACCGGCTGACAGGCCTCGCCGGCGAGCTGGACAACCTGCGCCGGCATTACCGACAGACCCTCCAGAACCTGCCCATTCCCGCCTGCTCCGTGGGCGAGGATGGTGAAATTCTGATGTGGAACATGGCGATGGAGGCGCTCACCGGCATAACCGCAGACGACGTGGTCGGTGCCCGCTTGATGGCCCTGCCGGAGCATTGGCACGCATTGCTGGACGACTTCAACCGTGGCGAGGAACTGCACCGCTATAAGCACCGCCTGGATCTGCGCGGCAAGCCACACTGGCTGAACCTGCACAAGGCCGCCCTGAGCGGGCCGGACCATCCGGAAGGCGGCAGCATCATCCTCGTGGAAGACCAGACCGAAACCCGGTTGCTGGAAGACGAGCTGATGCACAGCGAACGACTGGCCTCGGTCGGCCGGCTTGCGGCAGGCGTGGCCCATGAGATTGGCAATCCGGTGACCGGCATCTCCTCACTGGCCCAGAACCTGAAGCTTGAAACCGACAATCCGGATATTCTCGACACCGCCGACCAGATCCAGCAGCAGACCCGACGGATTTCCACCATCCTGCAGTCACTGATGAACTTTGCCCGCACGGGAAACCATGCCCAGGCAAACCGGTACGAGCCCGTGCCCATCCGCCGCTGTGTCGATGAATCAATCAACCTGCTGTCCCTGAGTGACAAAGGCCTGGGCATCCGCTATGTCAACGATTGCCCGCCCTCCCTGCAGATCCTCGGTGACGAGCAGCGCCTGGTGCAGGTGTTCATCAACCTGCTTGCCAACGCCCGGGACGCCTCCCCTGACGGCGGCACCATCCGGGTCAGTGGAAAGGGCGACGGCTACTCCGCTATTATCGAAGTGGTTGATGAAGGCTCCGGCATTCCCGGAGACCAGCTCGACCACATCTTCGAGCCGTTTTACACCACCAAGGCCCCGAACCAGGGGACCGGCCTTGGCTTGTCGCTGGTGTACAGCATTATTGAAGAGCACTATGGCAACATTCAGGTGGAAAGCCCCGCCGATCCGCACACGGGCACGGGCACCTGCGTAAGGCTGAGGCTGCCCGCCTACGAGCCGGAAAAAGAGATCGCCACCATCAGCCAGAACCAAAGGTCTTGAGATTTCTATGCCTCGCATTCTGATCGTGGAAGACGAAGACATCATTCGCTCGGCAGTGCGCAAACTGCTGCAGCACGCCGGTTACGACGTGGCCGATGCGGCGTCTGTCGAGGAAGCCGAACAGAACCATGACCCGGAACAGTTCGACCTGATCATTTCTGATCTGCGACTGCCCGGCGCGGCAGGCACCGAGCTGATCAACCGGGCACCGAACACGCCGGTACTGATCATGACCAGCTACGCCAGCCTGCGCTCGGCGGTGGACTCCATGAAGATGGGTGCGGTCGAGTACATTGCCAAGCCGTTTGATCACGATGAAATGCTGGCCGCCGTGGCCAACATTCTGGCCCGCAAATCGCAGCCCGAATCGGGTACCGATGGGCAGGGGGTGGCACCTCAGAGTGCGGAAAGCAGCGACCCGGCAAGCATTATGTTTGGCCAGTGCGAGCCCATGCAGCGGGTGTTCACCCTGATTCGCAAGGTCGCCCCAACCGAAACCACGGTGCTGATCCAGGGCGAATCCGGTACCGGTAAGGAGCTGGCTGCACGGGCGCTGCACCTGCTCAGCCCAAGGGCAGCCAAACCACTGATCTCGGTGAACTGCGCCGCTATCCCGGAAAGCCTGATCGAGTCAGAGCTGTTTGGCCACGAAAAAGGCGCGTTTACCGGCGCCGTATCGGCACGTACCGGTCTGATCGAAGCCGCCGACGGTGGCAGCCTGTTCCTCGATGAAATTGGCGAACTGCCGGCCGAAGCGCAGGCCCGTCTGCTGCGGGTACTCCAGGAGAACGAAATCCGCAAAGTCGGCTCAACACAGAGTCGCAAGGTAGACGTACGCATGATTGCCGCCACCCACCGCAACCTCAAGGCAATGACCCGTACCGGGGAGTTTCGTGAAGACCTCTACTACCGCCTGAACGTTATGCAGATCCGGATTCCGCCACTCCGGGAGCGCCAGGGCGACATACTTGGCCTGGCCCGACGCTTCCTGAAGCGCCAGGGGGAGCGCATGGGCAAGCCCGACCTCAACCTGAGCCCGGAGGCCATGCGGGCACTGGAACGGCATCGTTGGCCCGGCAACGTCCGGGAACTCGAAAACGCCATCGAGCGGGCCACCATTCTGTGCGACGGCGATGTCATCACCCCTTCCCTGCTGGATCTGGACAGTGAGGGCGGCGACGAACACATCCCCGAAACCCTGGTCGAAGGTAACAACGAACAGTCCCGCACGCGGGAAGTGGACGCCTCCAACGACCTCTCCCTGGAAGATTACTTCCAGCATTTTGTGCTCGAGAACCAGGACCGTATGAGCGAGACCGAACTGGCCCAAAAGCTGGGCATCAGCCGCAAATCCCTGTGGGAGCGCCGGCAGCGTCTGGGCATTCCACGCAAGAAATCATCGGGCAACTGAAGAGCCATAGTGTGAACCCGCGCTCAGTTGTTACCCCATGTTCCTCACGGTAACACTCTTCACAGCGAGAACGTGATCTCAGTAACACTTAGGTAGAATACGGGGTAACACTTATGGGCTACAAAATCGTAAGGCACTGTTAATCATAGAAATTCAAAAACTGGCACACGGACTGCAACCTATTTGGCGCACAACAACAAAAACAAGAGTGACAACGCAGCGCCCAAACAAGAACAAAAAGCTGCAGGAAGACGTTCAGTAACAAAAACAACAATAGAACGTGAGCGAACTGAGTGTTTTGGGTACTTTGCTTTTTAGTGGTCCCACGGCACGTGCGAGTTGTAGATGTAGAGAAGAATCACCTTCCAGGTGACACTGCAGCTACCCCAGACCCGCCCGATGTCTCTGACCGCTCTGTGTATTCAAAGCTTTCCGTTTGCACTGCTCATTGCCCCGAAATTGGGGACATGCAGTGGGGTACAAAAACCAAGAAAAATCCCGGCAAAAACAACAACAATGCAGATCGTCAACGCTTTCAGGGCGGATTCGTGAGAACGGATCCGCCTTTTGATTTTCTGGCCACCGGAAAATCCTCAAATCACTCTCCCGGGAACCCGGAATCGAAGGCAAGCGTGTGCAAATCCTGCTCAAACCGTTAAACTCTCGGTTTTTGCTCATCGCAATCACGGATTTCAATGCCTAAATCAATTTTCACGTTCGTCGAGCAATCGGTCGAGAAGCTCCGTTCCATCATGCCCGGCAACGGAAAGAAGAAAGCCCATACCTACGAGCGTCGGGAAATTCCACGCGACCAGCACACCGTCTCTCGCTCTGTCATCAGCGAGCCGGCCAAAAAGGTTCTGCACCGACTGAACAAGTCGGGCTTCGAAGCCTACCTGGTTGGCGGTGGCGTTCGCGATATCCTCCTGGGCGGGCAGCCCAAGGATTTCGACATTGCCACCAACGCCACGCCCGAAGAGGTCCACGATCTGTTCCGGAACTCGCGCCTGATTGGCCGCCGGTTCCGGATCGTGCATGTGGTGTTTGGCCGCGAAGTCATCGAGGTCACCACCTTTCGGGGCAATGCCAACGAGGCCGACAACGACTCGGTGGATGATGACCGCAGGACCAACGAACACGGCCTGCTGCTGCGCGATAACGTTTACGGTACCCAGGAAGAAGATGCCCTGCGCCGGGATTTCACCGTCAACGCCCTGTACTACTGCATCCGCGACTTCACCGTTATTGACTTTGCCAACGGCATAGAAGATCTGCGCAACCGTCAGCTGCGCCTGATCGGCGATCCTGAAACCCGATACCGGGAGGACCCGGTGCGAATGCTTCGCGCCATACGGTTCGCCGCCAAGCTCGGCTTCGATATTGAACCGGAAACCGAGGCCCCCATTCGCGAGCTGGCGCCCCTGCTCAATCATATTCCGCCGGCTCGGCTGTTCGATGAAGTGCTCAAGCTGTTCTCCGCCGGCCACGGCGAGGCCACCTACGATCTTCTGAAGCACTATGACTTGCTGGCCCCGCTGTTTCCGGAAACAGCCCGGGCACTGGAGGCCGGCGAACCCGACGAACTGATTCGCCAGGCGCTTCGCAACACCGACGCCCGGATTGCCCAGGGCAAGTCGGTGACCCCCTACTTCCTGTTCGCCGCCATGCTCTGGCCGGCACTTCAGGCGGAGTGGCACCGTCGGCAGGATAACGGCGAACCGGTACAACCTGCACTGCACGGCGCGATTGGCAAGGTGATCGGGCGCCAGGTGCAGGCCACCTCGATCCCCAAGCGCTTCTCCGGCCCCATGAAAGAGATCTGGGAGCTTCAGATGCGCCTGCCCCGCCGGCAGGGCAAACGGGCCTTTGCCACCATGAGCCAGCCCCGCTTCCGCGCTGCCTATGACTTCCTGCTGGTGCGGGAAGCCGCGGGTGAAATCGAGCCGGGCCTGGGCCAGTGGTGGACCGACTTCCAACAACAGGATGAGCGTGGCCAGGAGCGGATGCTGTCGGAACTGAGCAGCGATGCGCCCAAAAAGCGCCGTCGCCGCCGCAAGCCGGTCAAGCGCCCCGCCCAGCAATGATGACCGACGCTTTTATCGGGCTCGGCAGCAACCTCAAGGAGCCTGCCGCACAACTGGCACGGGCGGTCGCCGAACTGGCGTCCCTGCCCGACTGCACCCTGGTGGCACAATCGCCTTTCTATGCCAGTCGTCCGGTAGGCCCCCAGGACCAGCCGGACTTTGTCAACGGAGCGGTCTGGCTCAGCACCGGGCTCAGCCCCCACCAGCTTCTGGACCAGTTACAAGCCATCGAACGGGCCCATGGTCGGGAGCGTCTGCGGCACTGGGGACCTCGCACCCTGGACCTCGACATCCTGCTCTTCGGCAACCAGGTCCTCAACGACGAACGGCTGACCGTGCCTCACAGGGAGCTTGCCAACCGGGACTTTGCCCTGCAGCCGCTGCTGGATCTGAAGCCGGACCTGCATCTGCCGGATGGCAAAACCATCGCCGAACTGCGGCGGCACTGCCCCGACAACCGCTTGCGCAAGCTTCCGCCAGCGGATTACCCTTAACACCTGATTGCCGGAAACCCCGGCCCGGTCTTGGCCCATCCACCCAAAAGGCAAGGATTCTATGGCTGTTACCATCAATACCCTGCGTGAATACAAGCAAAAGGGCGAAGCTTTTGCGGCCCTCACCTCCTACGATGCCACCTTCGCGCAGGTGGTCAGTGAAGCAGGGGTCCCCGTGATCCTGATTGGCGATTCCCTGGGTATGGTGTTGCAGGGCCACGACAGTACCCTCCCCGTCACCATGGACCAGATGGTCTATCACGTAAGCTGCGTGGCCAAGGGCAACCGGGGCTCACTGATCATGGCGGATATGCCGTTCATGAGCTACGGCACCGTGGAATCTGCCCTGGAGAACGCTGCGGAACTGATGCGTGCCGGCGCCCACATGGTAAAACTTGAGGGCACTGACTGGATGAAAGAGACCATTACCGCACTCACCGAGCGGGCGGTCCCTGTCTGCGCACACCTGGGCCTGACCCCGCAGTTCGTGAACAAGTTCGGCGGCTACAAGGTGCAGGGTCGGGACGAGAAAGCCGCAGAAATGATGATTGAGCACGCCTGCGAGCTCGAGGCCGCCGGCGCCGATGTCATCCTGCTGGAGTGCGTGCCCGCTCCCTTGGCCGCCCGCATCGCTCAGGCGGTGAAGGCTCCGGTCATCGGAATCGGCGCGGGCTCGGACACCGATGGCCAGATCCTGGTGCTGCACGACATGCTGGGCATCAGCACGGGTCGCAAGCCCCGCTTCGTGAAGAATTTCCTGGCAGAAACCGACTCGGTTCAGGAAGCCATCGAGGCCTATGTGAAGGCCGTGGCAGATCGCACATTCCCCGCTGAGGAGCACACCTTCAAGGCATGAGAACCGTACATTCCCTCAAAGAACTGCGAACCATACTCCGGGGCTACCGCCAGCAGGGCAAGACCATCGGCCTGGTACCAACCATGGGTAACCTGCACGAAGGGCATATATCCCTGGTACGCAAAGCCGCCGAAATGGCCGATGTAGTGGTTACCAGCATTTTCGTGAATCCCATGCAATTCGGGGCCGGCGAAGACCTGGACCGCTACCCGAGGACACTCGCCGAGGACCAGGACCAGTTGGCCGCCGCCGGCAACACCCTGGTGTTTGCCCCAACGGTGGCCGAGATCTACCCGGAGGGACTCGCCAGGCAGACCCAGGTGGTGGTCCCGGATGTCAGCGATGGCCATTGCGGCGCCAGCCGACCAGGGCACTTTGAAGGCGTGGCAACGGTAGTCACCATGCTGTTCAACATGGTGCAACCGGACTTTGCAGTGTTTGGCGAGAAGGATTTCCAGCAACTGGCGGTGATTCGCAAGATGGTGCGGGATCTGATGGTACCCGTTGATGTGATCGGCTCGCCCACCGTGCGCGAAGACGACGGCCTGGCCAAAAGCTCCCGCAACGGTTTCCTCAGCCCCGAGGAGCGGAGGGTGGCACCTGCCGTCTTCCAGACATTGCAGGCGATCGGCGAGGAGATCGCCAATGGTCGTACAGACTTCCAGGCCCTGGAGAGCGAAGCTGAAGCGCGGCTGGCCAAAGCCGGCCTTCGCCCGGACTACTTCAACATCGTGAACAGCCAGACGCTCAAACCGGCAAATCCCGATGACCGAGACCTCACGCTTCTGGTGGCGGCCTTCCTCGGGACAACCCGACTGATCGACAATCTGTCCCTGTCGCGATAGACCAACAGAAAAGGAAACTCTGATGCTCGCACAGCCTCACGTCCTGACCTCGACACCCGAATGGCAGACACTGAGGGAGCTCCGGGAACGCCTCGATACCGTGGCCATGAAAGACCTCTTCAGGGACGATCCCGGGCGGGCAAAGCGCTATTTCATCCAGGGGGCCGGTCTGTCCCTGGATTTTTCCAAGAACCGGATCACCGACGGGGTACTGGACGCCCTACTGTCCCTGGCCGACCGCTGCGGCCTTGCAGAGCGTCGCGACGCCCTGCTGCGGGGTGACCATGTCAACGTAACCGAGGATCGTCCCGCCCTGCACACCGCCCTGCGCAACCCCGGCAGCGAGTCCATCCTGGTGGACGGCCAGGATGTGGTGGCGGAAGTCCAGCGCACGCTGGCACGGATGGAAACACTGGTGTCGGGGGTACTGGACAAGAGCCGTACCGGCTATACCGGCAAACCGTTCACCGATGTGGTCAGCATTGGTATCGGTGGCTCCTACCTTGGCCCCAAGCTGGTGGGTGAGGCGCTGCAGCCATACGCCCAGGGCGGCCTGCGATGCCATTATGTGGCCAACATCGACGGCACGGAAATCTGCGAGACGCTTCGCCAGATCAACCCGGAAACCACCCTGTTCCTGATCCAGTCCAAGTCCTTCCGGACCCAGGAAACGCTGGAGAACAGCAAGGTGGCCAAGGCGTGGTTCCTCGAGCATGGCCAGGATTCCGAAGCCATTTCCCGGCATTTCATGGCAGTGACCGCCAATGTGCCCGCGGCCCAGGATTTCGGCATCGACCCGGACAATGTGTTTCCCATGTGGGATTGGGTCGGTGGCCGCTACTCGCTGTGGTCCGCCATCGGGCTGCCCATCGCCCTGACCGTTGGCATGGACAATTTCCGGGAACTGCTGGCCGGCGCCCATGCCATGGACCAGCACTTCCGGGACGCGCCGGCGCGGGAGAACCTGCCGGTGATCATGGCCATGTTGGGCATCTGGTACAACAATTTCTGGGGCGCGGAAACCCACGCCATCCTGCCCTACGACCACTATCTGCGCAGCCTGCCGGACCACCTCCAGCAGCTGGACATGGAAAGCAATGGCAAGAGCGTGACGCAGAGCGGTGAAGCGCTGGGCTGGCAAAGCGGTCCGGTGATCTGGGGCGGCGTCGGCGCCAACGGCCAGCATGCCTACCATCAACTGATTCACCAGGGCACCCGCCTGATTCCGGCCGATTTCATTATTCCCCTCACGACTCACAATCCGGTTGCCACTCACCACGCGGACCTGTTCGCCAACTGCCTGAGTCAGTCCCGGGCCATGATGGCCGGTAAGTCCCTGGAGGAAGCCACCGCGGAATTACGGGAGGAAGGAATTCCAGAGGCAGAGGTGGCGCGGCTGGCCCCGCACAAGGTCATCCCTGGCAACAAGCCCAGTAATACCCTGACCATGGCGAAGGTAACGCCGCGCACGGTGGGCGCCTTGATCGCTCTCTATGAACATCGAACCTTCGTGCAGGGGGTTATCTGGGATGTCGATTCCTTCGACCAGTGGGGGGTGGAACTGGGCAAGCAGCTCGGCAAGGGAATCCTGCCACGACTTCTGGGCGAGGACGCTGGCCAACAGGCCAGCGACAGCTCCACGGATCAATTGATTGAGCTGTTCCGCTCAGCTGGCAGCGCTTGATATTCGCCGGCCGCGCCAGTGGAAGTCCACCGGCCAGAGCTTCTGGCCCGTGCTGTACTCCCGCCACAGCTCACCGTAGGTTTTGCCACACACCGGATGTACGTCATCCGGTGCAATGTCGGCAAGCGGCCGCAAGACAAAGGCATTCTTGAGGATCTCGCCCCGGGGCAGCTCCACGCCATCGATCGGTCCGGCCGCATCGCCGTAAGTCAGAATATCGAGATCCAGGGTCCTGGCGCTGAATTTCGGCACATCACGACGCCGGCCATTGTCAGCCTCCAATTGTTTGAAGCGCCGCGAGAGTTCTGCCACGGACAGTTCGGTATCCACGCCCACCACCAGGTTAAGGAAGGGCGAACCGTTGAAACCCACCGCCTCGCTGTCGTACACCGGCGATATCGCGAGCTCGTCGAACCACTTGTCCAGCGCCTCGAGGGCAGCCGTCACGTAATGTTCGCGGTCCACATTGCTACCAATGCTCAGGTAAACACGGACTGGGTTCGACACTACCGCACTCCCCGTTCAATTCGGACACCCACCGCGACAGCACCCGGAACGGCACCTGGCTTACGAATGGCAAGCCGTAACCAGCCCACACCAAACTCGGCCTGCAGAACCGCGGCAAGCTCTTCGGCGGCCCGCTCAAGCAATTGCGGCTGGAGCCGCTTCAGGCAGACATCCACGCGCTCACTGACGGCGGCGTAATCGAGGGCGTCGGCGACGTCATCCGAGGCGCCCGGAACCCGGTTATCCCAGGCCATTTCCAGGTCAATAACGAGGCTCTGGGCGACTTCCCGTTCCCAGTCGTAGACGCCAACCACGGTTTCCACCACCAGGCCTTCAATAAAAACGGTATCTGCCACGGGGACTCCCCGGTTCTTCCACTGATTGGTGATTGAATAACGCACAACCTGCGGATAATGTGACTTTGCTGGCCGGCGTTTTCAGGGCCGGCATTTTCGCACATTTTGACCAGGGACGTCTTTGCTTCCGAGCCTGCCGCATGACTCTGAGTGACCCGGTATTGACCGTACTGCTCTGCGCTGCCGCCTACCTGGCGGGTTCGGTGCTGTTCGCCCTGCCTGTGAGCCGGGCCTGGCACCTGCCAGACCCGAGGGCCCAGGGCTCGGGAAATCCCGGCGCCACCAACGTATACCGAACGGGAGGCTGGGCGCCCGCATTGCTTACCCTGGCGCTGGATGCTGCCAAAGGCTGGCTACCGGTCTGGCTGGCCCACGAGCTGGGGCTGTCGGTGATGGTTCAGGCGGTGGTGGCCCTGTGCGCGGTGACCGGCCATATGATTCCGGTGTTCTTCCGTTTCAAGGGTGGAAAAGGCGTGGCGACGGCATTGGGGGCCGGTCTCGCCCTGGCGCCCCTCACCACCCTGTTAATGGCGGCCATCTGGGCGCTGGTGATCTGGCGCTGGCGGATCTCGGCGCTGGCGTCACTGATCGCGGTGGTCAGCGGCCCCCTGATCAGCGCGCTGCTGGAGCCGGAAACACTGCCACTGTTCGGCCTGCTCGCCCTCCTGATTGTGGTTCGCCACCGGAACAACCTGATTCGGCTGGCTCAGGGCCGCGAAGCCGGCCTCTGAGCAACCCGGAATCAATCCACCAGGCCGGATGACCTGGGCTGGCTCAACGGTGGCAGCGTATTCATTGGCCAGCGCGGCACAGCCACGATACGCTCACCGTCCTTCTGGCCCGCCAACATGCGCTGAGCGCCCGCGTAGGCAATCATGGCACCGTTATCGGTACAGAATTCCGGTCGAGCGTAGAACACGCGGGCCTTCAACTTACCAGTCATGGCTTCCAGCGATGCCCGAAGCCGTTTGTTGGCGCTTACGCCACCGGCGATCACCAGGCGCTTGCAGCCGGTGTGCTCCAGTGCCCGCCGACATTTGATCACCAGGGTGTCCACAACCGCCGCCTCGAAGGCCAGCGCGATGTCGGCCCGGGTTTGCTCGTTAAGCTCGCCCGACTCCCGTGCGGCATTAACGGTGTTCAGAGTGAACGTTTTGAGGCCGCTAAAGCTGAAATCCAGACCTGGCCTGTCGGTCATGGGCCTCGGGAAGCGGTAGCGGCCCTCGGTGCCCTTTTCCGCCAGGGCCGCAACACGGGGGCCGCCCGGGTAATCCAGGCCGAGCATCTTGGCGGTTTTGTCAAAGGCCTCGCCGGCGGCATCATCCACCGACTCACCCAGCATTTCATACTCGCCGATGCCGTCCACCCGCACCAATTGGGTGTGGCCGCCCGACACCAGCAAAGCCACGAAAGGAAACGCTGGCGGGTTGTCTTCAAGCATGGGCGCCAGCAAATGCCCTTCCATGTGATGCACCCCCAAGACGGGCACGCCCAGGGCAAAGCCGAGAGCGTGCGCCACGGAACCGCCCACCATCAGCGCGCCGACCAGGCCCGGACCCGCGGTGTAGGCAATTCCCTCGATGTCACAGCGGCGCCGGCCGGCATCGGCGAGCACCTGATCGCACAGGGGCAGCAGTTTGCGTACGTGATCCCGGGAGGCCAACTCGGGGACCACGCCACCGTAGTCGGAGTGCATGTCAATCTGGCTGAACAGCGCATGGCCCAACAGCCCCTGTTCGGTGTCAAACAGCGCCACGCCGGTTTCGTCACAGGAGGTTTCAATACCAAGAATCAGCATAGTCCGGGCCACATCGGTCGTCAGAAATGAAAACGGCGCGTAGTTTAGCAGAAACCCGAAACCGGCATGCAGAATCATCGAACAAACATTGACCTCGCCATCTGCCAGGCGCTATTATTGCCGCCCTAAATATGCACTGGTCGAGTTTTAGCCAATCTGACCAGGGATCGAGAACCGTCCTGGCGCGGCCAGGCGGACAACATTGAAACCGAATCTATCAGGTAGGTGATTTCCGAATGCCAGCTGTTAAAGTGAAAGAGAATGAACCGTTTGACGTAGCACTGCGTCGCTTCAAGCGTTCCTGCGAAAAAGCGGGCGTACTCTCCGAAGTACGTCGTCGTGAGCACTACGAGAAGCCCACCGCTGTTCGCAAGCGCAAAGCAGCCGCTGCCGTCAAGCGTCATCTCAAGAAGCTTCAGCGGGAACAGCGCAAGTTCGAGCGTCTGTACTGAGTTCCAGCAGACGCCGCTTGACTGCAAAGCACTGATTGCCTGTTCAGCCGCAGGCTGCACAGAGCGACTCAAAAATGCCGCCGAGGCCTGGCTTCGGCGGCATTTTTGGCTATTGGCCAACCCCGATGACGGCCTGATGTGGAGCCACCATGAGCGGACTGATTCCCCAACCGTTTGTTGAGAACCTGCTGGATCGAATCGACCTGGCAGAGTTGATCGGTTCGCGGATCACCCTCAAAAAGGCCGGCGCCAACTACAAAGCCTGCTGCCCGTTCCACGACGAGAAAACACCCTCGTTCAATGTCCGGCCCGACAAGGGTTTTTATCACTGCTTTGGTTGCGGCGCCCACGGCGATGCCATCAGCTTCGTGCGGGAGTTTGACGGCCTGGGCTTCACCGAAGCCGTGGAGGAGCTGGCCAAGCGGGTGGGCCTGGAAGTGCCCTACGACCGGGCAGCGAAACAGGAGATCCAGCAAGCACGAACACTGACCGATGCCCTGGATTTTGCCAGCCGCTTCTACCAGTCCGCCCTCAAGGGGCAGCAGGGCCGTTTTGCCAGGGACTACCTGAAGGACCGAGGCCTGGACAGCGCCATCATCGAACGATACCAGGTGGGATTTGCGCCCGGTGCAGGTACCGCCCTGTTCGATGCCGCCAGCAAGGACCTCAAGAGCCCATTGATCGAAACCGGTACCGTATCCGACCGCTACGGCCGGCCCAGGGATCTGTTCCGCAACCGGGTCATGTTCCCGATCCGGAACAGTCGTGGACGGACGGTAGCCTTCGGTGGCCGGACCCTCGGGGACGACAAGGCGAAATACATCAACTCTCCGGAGTCGGATGTGTTTCACAAGAGCCGGGAGATCTACGGCCTGTTCGAAGCCAAACAGGCCATCCGTCAGCTCGACAAGCTGCTGGTGGTGGAAGGCTACCTGGATGTGATTGCCCTGGCGCAGCACGGCATCCACTACGCGGTGGCAACCCTCGGCACGGCCACCAATCAGGACAGTATGCAGGCGCTGCTGAAACAGGTAAGGCACATCGTGTTCTGCTTCGATGGCGACCAGGCCGGCTTCCGGGCGGCCGACAAGGCGATGGAAAACGCGCTGGAGTTGATGGCCGATGGCCTGCACCTTCAGTTCCTGATGCTGCCCGAGGGCGAGGACCCGGACACACTGGTGCGCAAAGAGGGCCCGGACGCGTTTCAGCAGCGCATAGACAGCGCCACGCCGCTGTCCCGCTTTCTGTTCGACCGCCAGAGTGAGGGCCTTGACCTTCAACTGCCGGAGAATCGTGGCGAACTGAGAGCCAGGGTGGAGCCGCTGCTCAACAAGATGCCCCGCAGCACGCTTCGGGACGCCATGTGGCACGAAATGCTCCGCCTGTGTGGCGGCCGCAATCAGTGGCAACAGCGGGAACAGCAACCCGGGCGCTGGCGGGACCAACGCCGGGATCGGGTCAGTGAAGAGCGCATTGATGTAAAACTCAGCAAGGACAGCATTCTGTGCCTAGCCCTGCTGGAGGCGCCGGAGCTGGCCACGGAAGTGGTGGAGCTGGCCAGAAGCTCGCGGCAGTTTGAGCAGTCCAGGGCCTTTGCCGACTGGGTGTTGGCCAACAGCATTGCTGACCGCAAGGCTCTGACCCGCGCACTGGCGCTCGACGCCGCGGCTCGTCAGCGTTTCTTTCACCTGTTCGACGGGATTGAACACATTCCGGCAAGGGACAAGACCCTGGCAAACGCCCGGGAGATCCTGGCCCCGGAAAACGAAACCAAGCTGATCCAGCGAAAGCTGGCCATGGTTCGCAGCGGCGAGATTGATTTGAAGAGCCTGTCTGATGACGAGCGACAGGCGCTGAAACGGCAACTCACCCTTAACCGGGCCGAGGATGCCACTTGAAACTTGGCGGGCTGATCACCATCTAACCATTCGGTGGCAGCGCGTCCACGCGACAGCTATAATGGCTGTTTAACTTTTTTCCTCATAAAAGCGAGTTCACAGGGTGTCTATGTCAGGCAATTCGCAAAAATCACGTTTGAAAGACCTCATTGCCCGAGGCAAGGAACAAGGTTACCTGACTTACGCCGAGGTAAACGATCACCTCCCGGAAGACATCGCCGACCCGGATCAGGTCGAAGACATCATCCGCATGATTAATGACATGGGTATCCAGGTGTGCGAAGAAACGCCGGACGCCGATACCCTTCTGATGACCGAGGGCGACTCCACCGCCGACGAAGCCGCCGCCGCCGAAGCCGCCGCCGCCCTGGCCGCCGTGGAAACCGACGCTGGCCGCACCACTGACCCGGTGCGCATGTACATGCGCGAGATGGGTACCGTTGAACTGCTTACCCGCGAAGGCGAGATCGTCATTGCCAAGCGCATCGAGGAAGGCATCCGCGATGTCATGGCTGCGGTTGCCCACTTCCCCGGTACCGCCGGCACCGTCATCCAGGCCTACGAGCGCATCATCGAGAACGAAGGCCGGATCAGCGACATCGTGACCGGCTTCCTCGACCCGGACGACGCCGAGCCGTTCATGGGCGAAGACACCAGCGACAGCTCCGACGACACGGATTCCTCCTCCGACGATGACGACGACTCCTCTTCCAGCGAGGAAGAGACCGACAACGGTCCGGATCCGGAAGAAACCCGCCTGCGTTTCGAATTGCTGCGGGAGAAACTGGATGCCGCCGACAAGGCCCTGGCCAAGCATGGCCGTGCCGACAAGAAAACCCAGGACGCGCTGAACGAACTGGGCCAGGTGTTCGCACCGTTCAAGCTCGCCAACAAGGCCTTCGATGAACTGGTCAACGTGGTTCGCTCCACCAACGACCTGGTGCGAGAAAACGAGCGGGCGATCATGCAGATCTGTGTTCGCGACTGCAAGATGCCGCGCAAGGACTTCATAAAGTCTTTCCCGGGCAACGAAGTGAACCTGGACTGGGCAGACAAGATTGCCAAGGGCAAGAAGCCCTATGCCGCCCCCATGGCCGAGCGTATTGACGAAATTGTCCGTCTGCAAAAGCGCATCCTGAACGTGCAGACCGAAGTGGACCTGGACGTCGCCGATATCAAGGAAATCAACCGTCGGGTGTCCATCGGCGAAGCCAAGGCCCGTCGCGCCAAGAAGGAAATGGTCGAAGCCAACCTGCGTCTGGTCATTTCCATCGCTAAAAAGTACACCAACCGTGGCCTGCAGTTCCTGGACCTGATCCAGGAGGGCAATATCGGCCTCATGAAGGCCGTGGACAAGTTCGAGTATCGCCGGGGTTACAAGTTCTCGACCTACGCCACCTGGTGGATTCGCCAGGCCATCACCCGCTCCATTGCGGACCAGGCCCGCACCATTCGTATTCCGGTGCACATGATCGAGACCATCAACAAGCTCAACCGGATTTCCCGCCAGATGCTACAGGAGATGGGCCGTGAGCCAACACCGGAAGAGCTCGGTGAGCGCATGGAGATGCCCGAGGACAAGATCCGCAAGGTGCTGAAGATCGCGAAAGAGCCGATCTCCATGGAAACCCCGATCGGCGACGACGAAGACAGCCATCTGGGCGACTTCATCGAGGACATCCAGGCCCTCTCCCCGGTGGATTCCGCCACCGCCGAAGGTCTGCGCGAAGCCACCCGCTCGGTCCTGGCCGGCCTCACCGCCCGGGAATCCAAGGTGCTGCGGATGCGTTTCGGTATCGAGATGAACACCGACCACACCCTGGAAGAAGTCGGCAAGCAGTTCGACGTAACCCGGGAACGGATCCGTCAGATCGAAGCCAAGGCCCTGCGCAAACTGCGCCATCCGTCACGCTCCGACCACCTGCGCGGCTTCATTGACGACCAGGGCAACGGATAAACCCCACAACAGTAGCGGGCACCACACCTCACCGGTATAATGGCGCCCGCTTTGTTTCCCCACGGAAACACCTCTCAAGACAGCGTTCGCTGAACGGGCCTATAGCTCAGTTGGTTAGAGCAGGGGACTCATAATCCCTTGGTCGCTGGTTCGAGTCCAGCTGGGCCCACCATATCGCCACTACGTAGCCGTCGATTTATTTTACATTCCGTCGGCCCACCCTCTCCTGTCGCAATTCCATACCCATGAAAAGCTGAGGAAATCGGATTCTGGCCGCGCTTTTGCTTTGATCCCACCGGTACCTGACATTTTCGCTCAGGGTAAGCATGGAGATCTTCGAGGGACGTCGCTATGAACATGAAAACGTTGGCGGCTTTGACAATTGGAATGTTGGGGGCTGGCTCTGCCTTGGCGGTGCCTACCCTGCAACTGGATATTGATGGCGGGACCTACGTCGGGGGCTCAGAAGAAAGCACCGTGACAAACTCGCCGACCTTTGACCTGTGGGCACTCGGTGTCGTCGGCGGTGTCGACACCTCTGTCGACTACTACCTGTCAATCGCTCTGCTGCCACAGACCGAAAATGTCGGGGATCCTGCAGGCCTGGGCAACATCACCGTAAATGGAGTTACCCTGTCGTCACTCGGGCTGTCAGAGTACGGCACACCGCCCGTTGAGACGGTGTCGAATGGCGGTGAGCTGGGTTCTCACGGCGTCTACGACACGTTCTACTATGAGCTCATGTTCAGCTTCGCGGGCTCGCCAACGATTGCTTCGTATAACGTCCAGGACGGCACCGACGGTCCCGTGGGCGAGGAGCTCTATAAAAAGATATTCCAGATCGATGCTTCATCGCTGGCGTTTGGTTACGGTCTGCACTTTGACCTGTACACCTACGGCCAAAAAAATAGCAAGAAGGAAGGCTTAGCGATCACAGAGTTTGCACCTTTCTCAAAAGACGCAGCCTACTGCACCAGCCGTAACTGTGAGCCTGTCCAGGTGGCGGAACCGTCGACAATCGCGCTGTTCGGCATCGGGCTGATGAGCCTCGTTGCAATCCGGAGACGCTCATCGTCCAAGTGATGTCGAAAAAGTTGACACATTTTTAACATTCTCAAAGGTCCCGCTCTCGGGACCTTTTTTATGCCAATAATGTCAACATCCGCAACAACTTAGGAATATCGCTTCCGCCACGAACCAGTTCTGGCCCCCTCCACGCTGGTTTTACAGACGCCATTTCATGTCAAAAAAGCCAACGTCCTAAAAAGACAAGCTGAATACACTATCCCTGAACCACAATAATCGCCATGCGCCAATCACCCATCGCATGACGTCAGTACAACAACAAAGAAGTACAGGAGTGTATCAATGGCTATGCCTTCCCGGTTCTCAGTACGGGCCCTGTCCGTTGCCATCGTTTCAGTCGCAGCAGGTCTTCCGTTTACAGCCACCGCCAGCATGGGCAACCTCGGCACCACCTACGGCGTCATGCCTGTCGATGTCGCGACCGCCCAATCCCTGTCCATGTTCAACGATCAGGTGTCTGCCACCTATTACAATCCGGCCTACCTGACCAAAGACACGCGCGGCGAGCTGACCACCGGCATTCTCCACGCCGAGCAGGAGCTACGTTCCGCCAACCCCAACGCCAACGGCGATGTACTTTCGAATTCTCCGAGCCAGCACGTGCTGATCGGCATGAAGACCAACCTGGGCTCACTGACCCGTTTTAAGCATCCCCTGTATCTGGGGTTCATTGCCGGCGTTGAAAAGTACGGCAAGGAAATGCTGGCTTTCGACTCGCGAACTACCGAGAGTGGACAGTTCCTGCAATACGGCAAAGAACCGCTGTTCCTGAACGTGGGCGGCGCCACCCAGATCTGGCGGGGCATTTCCGCCGGGGCGTCTGTCCGGGTGACCCTGGACGCGCAGGCCCAGTTGGATGCGGTCTCCACCCTTGGCGGCGAAACCAGCCGTGAGCGTTTGGCGGTCAACGCAGAGCCCTCGCTGAAAACCATCCTGGGCACCAACATCGATCTCGGCAGCACCTTCTGCCCCGACAGCGACTGTTTCCTGAACGGCTGGGAAACCGCACTGACCTATCGAACCAAGTCTTCGGCCTCTACTTCGGTCAACTCCAACATCATCGTTACCCAGACCATTCCGGAGCCCGGCCTGAGCCTGGCGGTGACCACCATTGACTCCTTCCAGCCCGAGACCATCGGCATTGGCGCCCAGTACAAGGGCGAGAACTGGCGCGTGGGCGGCAGCATTGAGCAGCAGAACTGGTCTGAGCTGGAAAAGGAATTTGCCGTGGACACCATCAAGGACCAGCAGTCCGCAGCCCCGGCCAACCGCATCGGCTTTGACGACATCCTGATCCCCCGCATTGGTGCCGAGTACACGCTGAGCGAGCACTTCGCCGTTCGCGGCGGCATTGCCTACGAGGAGTCACCGCTCAAAACCACGCGCAACCCGGAAATCAACTACCTGGACACCGACAAGATCGTGGTTGGCCTTGGCATCAGCGCCACTTACAACCGCACGCGCCTGCTGGCGTACCCGGTGCGGCTGGACGTTGGCTACCAGTACCAGCAGCTGCAGGAGCGTGATTTCACCCTGGTTGATTTCGAAGGCAACGAGACGCCGGTTACCGCCGACGGCGATGTCCATGTCATCAGCGGTTCCATTACCCTGAAGTTTTGAGGAGGGTTCGCCATGAATTACAACACGACACTGGCACTGATTCCCGCACTCCTGCTGGCCGCCTGTGGCGGCGAAGAGCAGGCCATGAAACAGAACCTGGGGCCCGGCTCGGTGGTGTACTCCTACCCGTCGGATGGGCAGGAGGGCATCAGCCCGACCGCCGATGTCGTGCTCCGATTCTCTCACGCCATTACCGATGACGAAGCGACCATTCGCGACAAGATTCGACTGTCTGGCGATGCCGGCGCCGTCGATTACACCGTGACCAAAGTGGATAACGGTCGCAGTCTCAAGCTGTCACCTACAGCCAATCTCACCGTGGGCTCCGGCTACTCCGTTACATTTACCTCGCCCCTGGTCACCTCCGGATCCAACCCGGTGGGCACGCCGAATGCTCAGGGGCCTGACGGGATCCAGTTCACCACACGGGGCGGTTTCAGCGGCATCGCAGGGCTCGACAACCTGGCCACGGACTTCACTGTGGCCCGTATGATTCCGGCGCCGGACGGCGAGCTGCGCCCCACCGATTTCTCCACCTTCCGACTGCAACTCACCCAGCCAGTGCACCCGGACTGGCGGGCCATGGGCGGGCAGATCGTGCTGGAGGACAGCAGCGGCACTACGGTACCGGCCGAAGTCATTGTTGATCAGCGCCGGATCACCCTCGATCCATGCCTGACCGACGAGCCGGTCGATTGCGGTTCGAAGGCTGACGAACTGACTGCCGGCGCCACCTACACCCTGAAGGTGAAGGATCTGCCCAGCCTGACCAGCCCCGGCACCACGCTCAACTTCGAGAAGAGCTTCACCGCCCGGGAAACCGGACCCACGGTTGTGCTGTTCCAGGAAGTCGTGAACTCTGGCCTCCTCTCGGGCCAGGAACCACGAACCTCCAAGCTCAACGGCCAGATCATCAACGGTGTCACTCTCAACTCGGTACTCCAGGGCAATGCCGGCCCCTCCCAGCAGACCGGGGGCCTGTACGCAGAACTGGCCTACGCACCGGCGTTTGAGGCCAGCGAGCCGCTGCCGCTGCGGATACCCAGGGGCAGCGTGCTGTCGAGCAGCAGCCTCGACGTCAAGATCAACGGTACCGTGCCCGTGCTGAATGCCGAGTCGGGCCAGCTGCAAACCACGGGCGACATCAAGGTCACCATGATCTCAGACGCCACCGGGTACTTGCTGCCGAACCCCTACACCGACGATCTCAGCGCCCCGCGCCACGTGAAGCTGTTCATGGATGTGTCCATGAACACCGAGAATGCGCAGCCCAACGCGTCGCTGACCCAGGATCTGCTCGGCGTTGAACTCAGCGGTATTGCCATCGTCGAGAACGGCATGCTGACCATCGACGCCATTGGCATCGTGGAGCCGGAGCTGCTTGGCCAGGAATACACCGATTCCACCATCGCCTTCCGGATTGAGGCAGCCACCGACGCCGATTCCGTACTGGATGCCGCCGAGCTGCGCGAGCTGGACACCACCGGCCCACAGCTGGTGAGCTGGATGCCCGGCCCTGACAGCGCCGCGCCCGGTAATCGCGACCAGATGCAACGCCCCGGCGATCCGATTGTGCTGAACTTTGACGAGCCGATTGATGAGGACTCGCTTGCAGGTGGCCTAGTACTTTACGAGAACGACGAGAACGACGAGAACGTTAACGAACTTACGCTCTCTGATGGATCCCTTGATGCCTACGTCGACGGGACGGCCGTTGTTATCAACCCGACCGGCGGTCTCGAACATGGCGTTGATTACAGCCTGAGTATCGGCGGTCAGCTGACAGATTTGGCCGGCAATGCCGCCACCAGCCAGACGCTAACGTTCGCTTTGCCGCCGATCACGGATCCATTTACACCACCTGAAACCATACGGTCACCTTTCGCCCTGACCACCTATCCCGGCTACCCGTGCGTCACCGAGGGTCTGGATCTGACCAGCACCCCGGCCACACACGGAACCTGTGTCGACGCAGCGCCAACCCAACTGGCCAATTCCCCAGAGTTCGCCAGGGACCAACTGCCGGTCACCACCATGCCGCAGGATCGGCCGATCGTAATCAAGTTCTCCCAGTCCATGGACCTCTCCACCCTCAACGCGCAGAACGTGGTGGTGGAGAAGATCGGAAATCCGGCAAGCCCTGCCGCTGTTGGTTCCGCCACCGCGGTGTCCGGGCGCTTCGAACTCAGCCAGCAGCAGATGCGTTTTTACCCAGACGAGCCCTGGCAGGTCGGGCAGATGTACCGTTACACCCTGCGCTCGGCCACGAACGGAGACTGTGCATCGGGTAACTACGTCTGCTCGGCTGCCGGCTTCCCGCTCGACACTGACCTGCTGCTGGGCCAGGACGCCAACCGGGACGACGTGATCGAGCACGGCGGTCCGGACATGAGCATCTACTTTGAAGGCACCACCTCAGTGAGCGGCGTGTTTACACCGCTTCGCAATCTTCCGGTGCGCGATACCAACGCCAACTATGAAGTGGACTGCGCAACGGCTGGCGGTACCGACTGTCTCGAACCTTTCGCCCATGAGCGGCTGAGCCCTGATAGCTACATGCCGTCGGCCAATGCGGCGAAACTGATGGTCACCGATAACTCCGCGACGGTATTGGGTGTGGAAGGAGCGCCTGCACGTGTCGGCTGCGATGAGGGGAACGACCCTTGCCCCAAAAACAAGTTCATTTACCAGACCTACGCCCTGAATACCGAAGTGATTGGCCCGAAGAAGAACGCGGCGGGCGAGGTCGTTGGCGTTCGGGTTCTTTTGTATCCGACCATGCTGATGACCACCAACGCCAGCGTTTTCCTCCAGGGGCTTGGCGAACAGCGGACAGGCCCACAGATCTTGCGGATGACCTACGGCACACCCACCGAAGATAATCCGATGGGTCTGGTGGAAGGCGTGATCAAGGAAGGCCCTGACGGCGGCCCCATTTTCACGACCACCGCGAAACTGACCCTGGACGCACCCGACTTGACCGTGCCACTGGAAGGTACTCTGCGCCACAATCTTTACAGCTACCCGTTCGATCTGGAGCTCGCTGGACCCATCACGTTCTTTGACGACGGTCGTATGCAAATCGAGCAGCGCAATTCGAATGTGCCAACACTGGATGTTCTGGTCACCTCGGACAACGCATTGGCCAAAGCAGGCATCAACCTTGCCACCTGTGTGTTCAGTCTATTCTCGGACTGCGGAGGGCTTCTCGGCGAGAGCACAGCCGAGACCGGGGCAGTAAAGATCCCGCTGTACATCCCGCAACAGGGCGTTTATCTGAACTTCATTTCAAACCCCATCAAGGAACTGCCTGAACAACAATAACCCCGTTCTTTGGCCAGCCCTTCGGGGCTGGCCCCTGTTCAGGTCTACTTCCCGCCACACCGGTTTCCCCCTTCCCCTGTTTTCCTGTTAATCTGGTTGCACAACGAAACCGCAAACCCAAAACAACAAGCCACCTGGAGAGACCCGTCATGGAAAACGGCACCCACTACCGCACCTGCCACCTTTGCGAAGCCATGTGTGGGGTAGCAATCGACGTGAAAGACGGCCGTATTGCCTCAATCAAGGGTGATGACAAGGATCCCTTCAGTCGTGGCCACATCTGCCCCAAGGCCGTTGCCCTGCAGGATCTGCACGAGGATCCGGACCGCCTGCGCAAACCGGTCCGCAAAACCGCGGCCGGCTGGCAGGAAATGGAGTGGGACGAAGCCTTCGACCTGGTGGCAGGCAAGCTTCACCAGACCCGGAAAGACCATGGCCGGAACAGCATCGGCGTGTACCTCGGTAACCCGAACGTTCACAACCACGGCTCTCTGGTAAGCACCATGCCGTTCCTGCGTGCCCTCGGCAGCCAGAACCGGTTCTCGGCCACCTCCAACGATCAACTGCCACATATGCTGGCGAGCCTGGAAATGTTCGGCCACCAGATTCTGTTCCCCATTCCCGATATCGACCACACCGATCTGTTCATTTGCATCGGCGCCAACCCCATGGCCTCCAATGGCAGCCTGATGACCGTGCCGGATTTCCGGGGCCGGTTGAAGGCGTTGCAGCAGCGGGGCGGTCGCATGGTGGTGGTCGATCCCAGGCGCACCGAAACCGCCAAACTGGCAGACCAGTTCCACTTCATCCGCCCGGGCTCCGACGCCCTGATGTTGATGGCCATGGTTCACACCCTGTTCGAGGAAGACCTGGTGGACCTGGGGCCCGCAGAGCGGCTGGTAAAGGATGTTGACCTGCTCCGCCTGGCCAGCCTGCCCTACACGCCGGAGGCGGTCAGCGAGCATACGGGTCTTGCCGCAGAGGATATCCGCACCCTGGTCCGGGATCTGGCCACAACCCGCAAGGCAGCCCTCTACACCCGCATGGGCACCAGCACGCAGCGCTTTGGCGGAGTCGCCACCTGGCTGGCCTACTGCCTGAACATTCTTACCGGCAAGCTGGACACCCCGGGCGGCGTGCTGTTCACTCAACCGGCCATCGACCTCGTCGAACTGGGGGCGATGTCTGGCCAGAACGGCCATTTTGGTAAGCGTTATAGCCGGGTGCGGAGCCTGCCGGAGTTCGCCGGCGAATACCCGGCCAGCACCATGGCCGATGAAATGCTGGCCCCCGGCGACGGCCAGATCCGCGCTTTCGTGACCGTGGCCGGCAATCCGGTGCTGTCGAGCCCGAACGGCCGCCGACTGGAAGAGGCCCTTGGCGGTCTGGATTTCATGGTCTCCGTGGACTACTACCTGAACGAAACCACGTGCCACGCCGACGTAATATTGCCTCCTACGGCGGCGCTGGAACGCAGCCATTACGACCTGATTTTCAGCATGTTTGCGGTTCGCAATTTTGCCAAGTACAGCGAGGCGCTCTTCGATGCCGGCCCCGACAGCCGTCACGACTGGCAGATTTTACTGGAGCTGGCGCATCGCCTGGAGAAACGTCGCAAGGGCGGCCAACTGCCTCTACGCTCCGAGTTGGGCTGGCGCGCGTTCAAACAGATTGGTCCAGACCCGATCCTGGACATGTTGCTCAGGGCGGGCCCCTACGGTGCAGATGTCGGCAGGGTCCGTGGGGCCTTACAACCGGCGGTCGACCTGGCCATGGATATTTTGCCCAAACGGCACCCCCTGCGCGGGCTGGCCCAGCTCAGCCCGCTGAACCGTCGTTGGCAGGAACTGCCAAAAGGCCTGTCGCTGAAAGCGCTGAAGGACAATCCCAACGGCGTGGACCTGGGCCCTCTGCAACCGTCGCTTCCGGACCGCCTGTACACCCGCGATGGCAGGATCAACCTGGCGCCACGACGCTATCTGGAGGATCTGGGGCGCCTGCACGAGGCATTGACCGCCCCGTTCCCCGAGGCGCTGCAGCTGATCGGGCGGCGCCACGTTCGCAGCAACAACTCCTGGATGCACAACAGCCATCGCCTGGTGAAAGGCAAGGACCGCTGCACCCTGATGATCCACCCGAAAGACGCCAGCCGGCTGGGCCTGCAGGCATCCGACTCGGCGCAGATAAGTGCGGAGTCGCGGACAATCACCTTGCCTGTGGAAATCACCGAGGACATCATGCCCGGGGTGGTATCGATACCCCACGGCTGGGGGCACGACCGCGACGGCACCGGCCAGCGGATTGCTGCCGATCACGCCGGCGCCAGCATCAACGACGTACTCAGTGACGATAACGTTGATCCACTGTCCGGTACGTCCGTACTGAACGGGCAAACGGTGAACGTGAAGGTCTGGCGGCCGGAACGTCAACGCAAACGCGCCTGAACCGGGAGGAATAGCATGCCCCAGTGGCTGCAATGGAGTCTGATCATCGCCGGCCTGGTGGCCATCGTTCTGCTGCTGGTGTTTATCCGCCGCCATGCATCGCTGATTTCCGAGGGGCGCAAGCGTGACAACAAGGCCCGGGCATTCCAGGCCAGGCGCCGCCAGGAGATGATCGAGAGCGTTCAGGTGATTGCGATGGCCATTGAGGCGGACCAGGTCGAGTACTCGGAGGCGTGCCTCAGACTCAAGGGCCTTCTGGACCACATAGAGCCCGCACTGCTCGACCAGTCACCGTTTCATGTGTTCCAGCAAGTGCATGACCAGCTCCAGCACATGCCAACCCACCGGGCGCGACAGGCCACTGACACCCGGTTTGTGGAGAAGATGGACCGCGAGCGGTTCGCCGTGGAGAAGCAGCACGCCGACGAGATTCGAAGGGCGGCCACGGCCCTTAGGCTGCACCGGTTCCCCGCCGAACCGTAACCGGGCCAACATCCACTGGTCATACCGGAATTTTGTAACTTTTTGTAACTCGAAAACCTCGGGGACCGACATTTATTTCTTTAAAAACAAATCACTGGCGCACGCGCAAAAAAATGACACCAGGCTCATGGTGCTTTGCCAGCAACTGTTGACTTTTCTTTTCTCCCGCAGGGTCTAACTTAAAAAGTAGGGCAGCATCCAGATCTCTGCGGCGGACGCAGCCCTACGTTGTTTTCTCCTGATACGTTTGGACGACTCTGCGATAAGCGGGTGAGCTTGCCGGCCATTTGGCCGGCTTTTTTGGGTTGTGACTGCGGGAATTTTGGCTCGAGTGCGTAGGTGCGCGATCAGGGGTTACTGGCTCATCATGCCGGCCATGGCCATGACACTGTCCTTGCTCAGGACCAGTTCGTCGAATTGCTCCTCCACCTGCTCACGGTCGAGGCCAAGCTCGTCATAGAAGGCCTGACTCACCTCTTCTCCGGCACCCAGCGCCACGCCCCTGGCCGTCAGTAGCTGGCGACCGAGCCACAACAGTCGGGCGTAGACATTCTGGGCGCCGCTGTAATCCGGATTTTTCTGATACCGGATAGCCAGAGTCACTTCATCGGGCATGCCCCAGTTTTCCATCAACTGTGCCGCAATCTGCTCACGGGTAATACCCAGCAGGTAATGCTCGATCACCGAGGAATCGATGTCGGGATTGACTTCCAGGGATCGACACACCAGTTTGAAATGCGGTGGAAACACCTGCGCCAGCACCAGGTGCCCGAAATTGTGCAACAGCCCGGCCAGGTAGGCGAGCCCAAACACCGGGCGCTCTCCCCGGGGCATCATGCTGGCCAGGATGCCGGCGGACTGGGCCTGCCAAATGGCCTGCTGCCAGTAGTCGACGTAGCCATCGGGATGATCCTGAGGCTGCTTCAGGGCTCGGCCAAGGGACAACCCCATGGCGAGGTTCATCACCAGATCAAAGCCGAGAACACGGGACACCGCGTCATGCACCGAACGGACCTGACCGGCCGCCGCATAGAACGAGGACGAGGCCCAACTGACCACCTGGGCCGCCAGGCTGGGGTCGCTCTCGACGATATCCACCAGGTCTCCCATGACCGCGTTCGGGTTTACCCGAAGATGAATGATTCGCTGGGCGGTCTCCGGCAACGGGGGCAGTTCGAGCGTGTCCTCAAGCCGCTGCTGGATTCTCATGCCGGTGAATTTCTTGATGGCTGAATGGAGCTGGTCCCGGTCGCGGCCGTGGTCGGTGAGGTTCACGGCGATGGACTCCGGCGGCACCACAAAGCTGAAACGGTCCGCCTTGGCAGTAAGCAGCCGGAAATCCTCAGCCGGCATGACCATGGCCAGATTCTGCTCGCCCAGCTCCAGGGCCACCGCCGGCAAATCGTCCACACGCGTGTCTACTACGGTGGGCCAGCCGGTCAGGGACGGCAGCGCCGGCAACGCCTTGAGCCCCGCGCGTTCACGCACGCGCACCTGCTCCCGGCGCTTCATCAGGCGCAAATCCCGACCCAGCCTCTTGTTCAACTGTTCCAGGTCAATCATATCGTCCTTGCGGCAGATGACCTGGAGGTTGCCCTGTCCATCGCTCAGCAGGACCATTCGAAGCAGTTCGCCGTGACTGGCCTGGCCGGCATCGCGCAATGATACCCCGGCCGCGGAATCACCCAGTGCCTGCTGAACCGCAACAGGTAAATCCATAGTTCTCTCCCGAATGTTGCTGTTTTCTGTCGGAAATTCCGTTCCTGATCGGTTTCTTTATGCTCAGTATAGGGCAAACTCACCACCCGGGTATTGATCGAACTCCATTTCCAGACTCAAATTACGCCCCGGAATCGGAAACAGACGACCTCAGACGTCACCGTAACGGGTTTTCTCGCCCAACCAGCGGCGTACCAGGGCACGCACTACCTCCGGCTGCGCCATGAGCTCAGGCGCCATCTTCCGGACCGGCTCAATCCAGCCCTTGTCTCGCTCGAAATCCGCCAGCCTGAACTGCATCATACCGGTTTGCCGGGTGCCCAGAACCTCGCCCGGCCCCCGGATCTCGAGATCCTTCTCAGCAATAAAAAAGCCATCCTGACTGTCCCTGAGCGCCTGAAGCCGCGCCCGGCCATTCTCAGAGAGCGGCGGATGGTACATCAGCACGCAGAAACTCGCCTGCTCGCCACGGCCCACCCGGCCGCGCAGCTGATGCAGCTGGGCCAGACCGAGTCGCTCCGGATTCTCGATGATAATCAGTGAGGCATTGGGTACATCCACGCCCACTTCAATCACGGTCGTCGCCACCAGGAGGTCCAGATCTCCAGCCTTGAACTGATCCATCACCGCCGCCTTTTCCTGAGCCTTGAGCCGGCCATGCACCAGACCGACGTTCAGCTCTGGAAGCCGCTCCGCCAGCTCACCGGCGGTCACCTCTGCCGCCTGGCATTGCAGGGCTTCGGATTCTTCAATCAGGGTACACACCCAGTAGGCCTGCCGTCCGTCCCGGCAGGCGTTACGAACCCGGTCGATCACATCGTCCCGGCGGCTGTCGGGTATCACAATGGTCTCGATGGGCTTTCGGCCCGGCGGCAATTCGTCGATCACCGATGTGTCGAGGTCGGCATAGGCACTCATCGCCAGCGTACGGGGAATCGGCGTTGCTGTCATGATCAGCTGGTGCGGCGCCAGGGCTCCTCCCACGCCTTTCTCCCGAAGGGCCAGTCGTTGATGGACCCCGAACCGGTGCTGCTCGTCGACAATCACCAGCGCCAGGCGCTGGAACGCTACCTCATCCTGGAACAGTGCATGGGTGCCGATCACCACCGCCGCCTCGCCGGAACTGACAGACGACAGGGCCTCGCTCCTTGCCCTGCCCTTGACCTTACCTGATAGCCACGCCAGCCGTATGCCCAGCGGCTCCAGCCAGGCGCGGAAATTCTGGAAGTGCTGTTCGGCGAGAATTTCCGTTGGCGCCATCAGGGCCACCTGGGCGCCAGCGCCAATGGCCTGCAGGGCCGCCAGGGCCGCGACCACGGTTTTACCGGAACCGACGTCGCCCTGAACCAGACGAAGCATGGGCAGGGGCTGACTCAGATCCTGCCGGATATCCGCCAGCACGTGGCGCTGGGCGCCAGTGAGTGAAAACGGCAGTGCATCGAGAAAGCGTTCCGGCAGGTCGCCAGTGGGGAGAAGCGGCAGGGCCTCACGGGCCTGGATCTGTTCACGCACCTGGAGCAGGCTCAACTGGTGCGCCAGCAGTTCCTCCATGACAAGCCGCTGCTGGGCCGGATGGCGACCTTCCATTAGCAGGTGAACCGGAGCGTTTGCTGGCGGGGCATGCACCAGTTGCACGGCTTCTGTAATGGCTGGCAGTTGGTACTCAGCCAGCAGGTGTTCGGGAAGCCAGTCCCTAATCGGATAGCGCTGGAGATAGCCCAGGGCCTGTTGGCACAGGGAGCGCACACGGGGCTGCTGAATGCCCTCGGTCAGTGGATAGACCGGTGTCAGCGTGGCCTGACCTTCCGGCGACATGGGCGGCGGGTTAACCTGGTACTCCGGGTGATAGAATTCGTAGCCTGCCCGGCCTGGCCGAACCTCACCGAAGCAACGCACTCTCGCCCCCTCGCTCAGCTGATTCTTCTGGGCGGCGTTGAAATGAAAGAACCGCATGACGAGGAATCCGGAACTGTCTCTGAGCGTTACCTGCAGGCTGCGGCGCCGACCCATCACCAGGTCGGCCTTCATTACCTCGCCTTCCACCACAGCCACATCGCCGATGCGCAGGCTGCCCATGGGCACGACCCGTGTGCGGTCCTCGTAGCGGTGTGGAAGGTGGAACAACAGGTCCTGAAGGGAAACAATGCCCAGCTTGGCAAGCTTGTCTGCCAGGGCGCTTCCTACGCCCTTAAGCTGGGTGACCGGGATGTCATCCAGTGACGTCATGGGAAGACTCAGGCGCTTTCGGCCACGGCAGGTGTATCCGTCTTGGCTTTTTCGATCACCCGGCACTGACTCGCTGCCAGTGAGAGCACGTCAATCGCCTTGGGCCGTGGGAAGGTTACCCGCCACGCCAGGGCCACCGTACGGAACGGCACCGGCGGAGCAAACGGGCGCACCGCCAGAATATCCTCGTGGTACTGCATAGCGGTGGCAGCTGACAACGGTAGCACGGTAATGCCAAGGCCGGACGCCACCATATGGCGAATGGTTTCCAGGGAGCTGCCCTCGGTAACCAGAGCTGGCGAACCGGTGTCCACACGGTGGGTCACCGCTTCCACCAGCGGCGGGCAGGACTCCAGCACCTGATCCCGGAAACAGTGACCGGGGCCGAGCAGCAGCAGCTGTTCACGGGCCAGCTCATCGGCGGTCAGCTGGTCTTTCTCGGCCAACGGATGCCCCGCCGGCAACAACACCACGAAGGGTTCGTCGTACAACGGTAATGTCACCACCTCGGGCTCTTCGAAGGGCAGCGCGATGATGATGGCGTCCAGTTCCGACTGGCGGAGCTTCTGACGCAGGTTGGCGGTGTAGTTTTCCTCGATGTACAAGGGCATTTCCGGCGCCGCCCGCCTCAGTTCCGGTAGCAGGTGCGGGAACAGATAGGGACCGATGGTGTAGATGGCACCGACTTTCAAAGGCGAGTTGAGCTGGTTCTTGCCGTCCTGGGCCATGTCGCGAATCAGACCAACCTGGTCCAGTACCCGCTGGGCCTGCTCGATGATCCGCTGGCCCGTCTCGGTGACCCGGATGCTGCTCTTGCTGCGTTCAAACAGGGGAATGCCCAGCTCATCCTCGAGCTTTTTCACGGCAACGCTGAGGGTTGGCTGGCTGACATGGCAGCGCTCGGCGGCCCGGCCAAAATGCCTTTCACGGGCCAGCGTAACGACGTATCGTAACTCGGTGAGAGTCATGGTGAGCTCCGGTCAGATCGATGCGGGTCGAAGGTTCACTTATTTATGAGCTAAAGCATAAGGATTGAAATTGTCTATGGCAATCACTGAACACAGCGAGCGCCCCCGAATCCTGATTGCCGGCTGCGGCAAGCTCGGTGGGGCCATCGCTTCCCGCCTTGCGGGCGATGCCGACGTATTCGGCCTGCGCCGGAATCCCGATCAGGTACCGGCCGGAGTGACCGGTATCGGGGCCGACCTGACCCGACCGGAAACGCTCGCCGGAAGGCTGCCCGATCGCCTGGATATCATTCTGTACTGCCTCACGCCGTCGAGCTATGACGAGGAAGGGTATCGCAATGCCTATGTCACCGGCCTGAAAAATCTGCTCGACGCCCTGGGCGGCCAGTCGCTGCGACACCTGTTCTTTATCAGCAGCACCAGCGTCTACGCTCAGGATGATGACAGCTGGGTGGATGAATCCAGTGCCACAGAGCCGGCACGCTTCAGCGGCCAACTGGTACTGGCCGGCGAACAGGTGGCCCTTGAAAGCGGCCACCCGGCCACGGTGATTCGTTTTAGCGGTATCTATGGCCCGTCGCGCCGGCGCTTCCTTGAAGAGGTGATTGCAGGACGGATGGACCCGCAGTCACCGGCGCCATTCAGCAACCGCATTCATGAGCAAGACGCGGCCGAGGCCGCCGCGTATCTGATCAGGCAGTCGCTTGCAGGCAAACAGCTTGAACCCCACTATATCGCCAGCGACTGTGAGCCAGTGCGGCTGGACGAAGTGGTCCGCTGGGTGCAGCAACAAACGCCATGCGCGGAGCCTACTCCCGATGCCCGAAAAGGCGGCAGGGCGGGCAGCAAACGCTGCTCCAATACCCGTCTCCTGGCCACCGGCTTCACCTTCCGCTATCCGGATTTTCGGGCGGGCTACCGGCCAATGATCGATAGCCTCACCGGCTGAGAACGCAAAAAGGCGGCCAGGGCCGCCTTTTCTGTCTGCTGGAACCGGCATCCGGAATCAGCTGAGCACCATCACCGCTTCCATTTCAATGGGCACGCCCTTGGGCAACGCGGCAACACCCACCGCGGCACGGGCCGGGTAAGGCTCCTGGAAGTAAGTCGCCATGATTTCATTCACGGTGGCAAAGTTCGCCAGGTCGGTCATGTAGATATTGAGTTTTACAATATCCTTGAGTTCGCCGCCCGCTGCCTCACAGACCGCCTTGAGGTTGTCGAACACCTGACGGGTCTTGGCGGAGAAATCACCGGGTACCACCTCCATGGTTTCGGGCACCAGAGGAATCTGGCCAGACAGGTACACCGTGTCACCGGCTTTTACTGCCTGGGAGTAGGTACCAATCGCCTGGGGGGCATTCTCGGTCTGGATTACGGATTTGTTGGTCATGACCCTAGTATTCCTCGTTTGCAAAACGCCAATCGTCACCCCTGGGCTGTGCGACTGTCAACCGGGCTTTGGTCGCGGTCAGTGCCGTACCCGACTGATGTGAGTGATGGCCCGGATGTTACGAATCCGCCGCATCACCCGTGCCAGGTGCTTGCGCCCGTTCACGTGGACCACAAGGCTGACAACCCCGAAGCGGGCGTTCTGCTCCTCCACGTTGATGCGCTCGATGTTGCCGTCGGCCATGGCCACCGCATTGGCCATCTCGGCAATCACTCCACGCTGGCGCTCAAGCTCAACGCGGAGTTCCACGGAAAACTCGTCGGTAATATCCTTGGCCCACTTGAGGTGCGTCAGGCGGGCCCGCCCCTCATCGTCCTCCGGCAACCGGGAACAGGTGTCCGAGTGGATAATCATGCCACGACCGGAATCCATCACGCCCACTACCGGGTCGCCCGGGATAGGCTTGCAACAGCTGGCGAAACGCACCAGCAGCCCTTCCGTGCCCCGAATAGTGACCGGACTATGGTTGCCACCCTCGATATCCCGGGTTTCTACGCTGGTTTCAGCAGCTTCGGAGCCGGTCACCAGTTGCCGCGCCACCAGATACGCCATACGGTTTCCGAGTCCGATATCGCTGATCAGGTCGTCAAAGCTGTTCACCTGGTTGTGATTGACCACCGCCTGCTTCTGGGCATCACTGATCTCGGAAAGCCGGGTGCCAAAGCCCTTCAGGGAGCGCTTGAGCAGTGTGCGACCCAGTTCCAGGGATTCCGCCCGCTTCTGGCTCTTGAGGACATGGCGGATGCTGCTTCGGGCCTTGCCGGTAACCACGAAGCTCAGCCACGCCGGGTTCGGGCGGGCTCCCGGAGCGGTGATGATCTCGACGGTCTGCCCACTCTGCAGCGGCTGACTCAGGGAGCCCAGATTACGGTTGATCCGGCAGGCAACCGTGGCGTTGCCGATGTCGGTGTGGATAGCGTAGGCGAAATCCACCGGCGTCGCGCCGCTGGGCAGCTCCATGATGCGGCCCTTGGGCGTGAACACGTAGATTTCATCGGGGAACAGATCCACCTTCACGTGCTCGATGAACTCCATGGAGTCGTCGGCCCGCTCGCGCATCTCCATCAGCCCTTTCACCCAACGGTCCACTCGGGCCTGATTCACGCTGGTGACACTGCTTGGCTCGTTCTTGTACATCCAGTGGGCGGCAATACCATTGTTGGCAATGTGCTCCATTTCCTCGGTGCGGATCTGGATCTCGATGTTCACATGCATGCCAAACAGCGTGGTGTGCAGGGACTGGTAGCCGTTTGCCTTCGGCATGGCGATGTAATCCTTGAAACGGCCCGGCAGCGGCTTGTACAGGCTGTGCACCGCACCCAGGATGCGATAGCAGTCATCCTCGGTGTCGGTGATGATCCGGAAGGCATACACATCCATGATTTCGTGGAAGGATTTCTGCTTGAACTTCATCTTGTTGTAGATGCTGTTCAGGTGCTTTTCCCGGCCCAGGATCCGGCCAGGCAGCCCCCTCTCCTCGAGCTTTTCCTGCAGTTTGCCGCGGATATCTTCAATAATTTCCCGATGGCTCCCCCGCAGTTTCTCAACTGCCTTGGAGATGTATTTGGAGCGCATGGGGTACAGGGAGGAGAAGCCCAGGTCCTCCAGTTCGGTGCAGATGGAATGCATGCCGAGCCGGTTGGCAATGGGGGCATAGATGTCCAGGGTCTCGTTGGCGATGCGCTGGCGTTTCTCGTAGGGCATGGGCCCGAGGGTGCGCATGTTGTGCAGGCGGTCCGCCAGTTTTACAAGGATCACGCGGATGTCCCGGGCCATGGCCAGGGTCATTTTCTGGAAGTTCTCGGCCTGGGCTTCCGCCCGGGACCGAAACTCAATCTGAGTAAGCTTGCTGACGCCATCCACCAGTTCCGCCACATCCTCGCCGAACTGCTCGGCCAGGGCATCCTTGGGAATGCCGGTGTCTTCGATCACGTCGTGAAGCATGGCGGCCATCAGGCTCTGATGGTCCAGTCGCAGATCGGCAAGAATATGGGCAACGGCCAGGGGGTGAGTAATGTAGCGGTCGCCGCTTTTGCGCATCTGGCCCTCGTGGGCCTGTTCGGCGTAATAGTAGGCCCGTCGCACCTGATTGATGCGATTGGTATCCAGATAGGAGCTCAGCTCCCTGGCCAGCCCTTCAACCGTCGCCTCTGCCGACACCGCGCCTCCACAAGCTCATGAAATTCAGGGACAAAAAAACCCGAATGCACGCATCCGGGTCCTTCCATAGTCCTTCCAGCAACGCTCTATAGCTACACTATAAAACCGCGGGGACAGATTTCAATGCGTCTCACTTGCGCACAGGTACTAATATACCTGTTTTGCGCAGATCGCTTACTCGTCGTCGTCTTCCTTGAGCAGATCCCGAGTAATCTTGCCTTCGGCGATTTCGCGCAGGGCAATCACCGTCGGCTTGTCGTTCTCTTCGGCCACCATCGGCTCGGCGCCCTTGGTCGCGAGCTGACGGGCACGCTTGGTAGCCAGCATGACCAGCTGGAAGCGGTTATCAACGTTTTCCAGGCAATCTTCTACGGTAACTCGTGCCATAACTTCCCCGACAAATAAAATGACTGATTCAGCAGACCGCACAGTTTACTGTGACCGGTGCAATTTGTATACAGGAAAACCCCCTACTGCGCCGGGTCCGAGAGTCCCGCCAGCAGATCCCGGTGCCTTGTTTGCTGCACCGTCATACGAAGGCGCTGGGCCCGCACAATGGCCAGCAAATCCGCCAGGGCGGTGGCAAAATCATCGTTGACCACCAGGAAATCAAACTCCACCGCGTGGCGACATTCTTCCCTGGCCTCAGCAAGTCGGCGCTCCACCACGTCCGGCGCGTCGGTCCCGCGACCCACAAGTCGCTCACGCAACACTTCCGGCGACGGCGGGACGATAAAAATACAGACACATTCGGGCATCAACCGGCGAACCTGGGCCGCGCCCTGCCAGTCGATCTCCAGGATGACATCCTGCCCCCTGGCCAGAGTCTCACGAACCCAGATGTGGGAGGTGCCGTAGTAGTTGCCAAACACGTCGGCATGCTCCAGGAAATCACCCCGGGCGATCATGGCCTCGAACTCGGCGCGATCAACGAAGTGATAATTCACCCCGTTCTGCTCACCCGCGCGCATGGCCCGGGTGGTGTGGGAAATCGAGACGCCCAGCTGGCTATCATTACGAAGCATTTCCGCCACGAGGCTGGTTTTGCCGGCGCCGGACGGCGCCGAAATCACATAGAGGGTACCCTTCTCAGCTGCCTCAACTGCGTGCTCAACTGCCTGACTCATAAGGCGAGAACTCCAAAACTGGCTCCAACGGCCGCCCCTGCGCCAGCCGCTAAAACCCGGAATTATACGGACTTTGGCAAATCACCGCACCCCGGGCCGCCGTCAGCTGATACTATTGCCACCACTTACACCGGACCCAGAAACCACGCCATGCGCACCACCATCGACATTACTCTCACCGAACCGGGCAAGGCGATTGATGCCCTGAGCCAGGCCCCGGGGCTGCCGAAGGAGCTTTCAAAGCAGAAACTCAAGGACGCGATGACCAAAGGGGCCTGCTGGTGGACCCACAAGGGCAAACGGTTGAGACTGCGACGGGCGACCAAAGAGCTCAAACCTGGCGTTCGCCTGGAGTTGTTCTACGACGAGTCGGTGCTGGCCCGTAAACCGGACGAACCGGTGCTGCTCGGGGACTTCGGCCGCTACACCGCATGGTTCAAGCCCCACGGCGTGCTGGCCCAGGGCTCCCAGTGGGGCGACCATTGCAGCCTCCTGCGGATGGCCGAAACCCGGCTGAACAAACCCTGCTTCCTGGTCCACAGGCTGGACGCCGACGCGGCCGGGCTGATGCTGATAGCCCACGACCCCAAGGCGGCGGGGGCGCTCTCAAAGCAGTTCAGCGAACGATCCATGACCAAACGCTATCGGGCCAGAGTGGGCGGATTACTGGACACAAAGGACCAGTCTGTTGATGCGCCGGTCGAGGGAAAGCCCGCTCTCAGCCGGGTTTCCACCCTGGAAACCGACCAGAACAACCAGACATCCCTGCTGTCGGTCACCATTGAAACCGGGCGGAAGCACCAGATTCGCCGCCACCTGGCAGGCCTGGGGCATCCCATCATAGGGGATCGTCTCTACGGACGACCCGCCAAACAGCCGCTACAGCTGCTGGCCGTTTATCTTGCCTTCGACTGCCCGTTGACCCGGCAGAAACGCGAGATCGAACTGCCCGGAGAGCTGGACACGCTCAGACACAACTGAGGCCCGGGCAAGCCTGCGTCACTCCAGGTTCTGCACCTGCTCTCGCATCTGCTCGATCAAGACCTTCAGATCAACCGCGACACGGGTCACGCCGGCATCAATGCTTTTGCTGCTCAGAGTATTGGCTTCCCGGTTCAGCTCCTGCATCAGGAAATCCAGCCGGCGACCAATGGCGTCGTCGCTCTTGAGGGTGTCAGTTACCTCACCGATATGGGCATCCAGGCGATCCAGCTCCTCGGCCACGTCGCTCTTCTGGGCCAGCATCACCATCTCCTGGGCCACCCGTTCGGCATCCAGCTCAACGCGGGCTTTTTCAAAGCGTTCCCGAAGATTCTTTTCCTGGGCTTCCAGCAACTCCGGCATTCGCTGGCGCACGTCCGCCACCAGCTCCGCCATGGTGTTCAGACGATCCTCGAACAATGGCCTCAGCCGTTCGCCCTCGCGCTCGCGCACCGAGGCAAGCTCGGCCACGGTTTGCTCGAACAGACCAACGGCGGCCTCTTTTGCAGGACCATAGTCCTGCTCCGGCACTGAGAGCACGCCCGGCCATCTGAGAATATCCAGCGCGTTGATGTGGGCGGGGTTATCGAGCATCTTGTTGATGTGGTTGGCGGCTTCATTGACCGCCTGGGCCATATCCTCACTGACCTCGAAACTCTGGACGCCTTTTTCAGCGGACTGCAGGCGCATGGACACATCCACCTTGCCGCGCTTCAGATGATTGCGCAGGGCCTCCCGAAACCGGTTTTCAAGCTCCCGGAACGCGTCCGGCAACCGGAAGGAAGGCTCCAGGTAGCGGTGGTTAACCGTCCGGATTTCGCAGGTGAGCGTGCCCCACTCCCCCTGGACATCCTTTCGGGCAAACGCTGTCATACTTCGGATCATTTCAGTGCCGCTCCTGTTTGCAACGTGCACTCGAGTTTAACAGGCTCTTAGCGTCATCCGCGAACCGGACAAACGGCCCGGACCATCGTGTTATACTCTCGGGCCTTTTCGACAAACCACCGACCGGGCCGCGGCCCGGACATTCAATACAGACTTTCAGGAAATACTATGCGTCCAAGCGGCAGAACGCCCGAGCAACCGAGAGATGTTCGAATCACCCGCAACTACACCCGACACGCCGAAGGTTCCGTACTGGTGGAATTCGGCGACACCAAGGTTATCTGCACCGCGTCCGTCGAAAACAAGGTTCCCCCGTTTCTGCGGGGCGAAGGCAAGGGCTGGATCACCGCGGAATACGGCATGCTGCCCCGCTCCACCGGCAGCCGCATGGGCCGGGAAGCCGCTCGCGGCAAACAGGGCGGGCGCACCGTTGAAATCCAGCGACTGATCGGCCGCTCCCTGCGCGCCGCGGTGGATCTCGAGGCCCTGGGTGAGCACACCATCACCGTTGACTGCGACGTCATTCAGGCCGACGGCGGCACCCGCACCGCCGCCATCACCGGCGGCTGCGTGGCATTGGTGGACGCCCTCAACTATCTGGTGGCCGAGAAGCGGCTGAAGAAATCCCCGCTAAAGCAGATGGTCGCCGCTCTGTCCGTTGGCGTGTATCAGGGCACACCGGTAGTGGACCTGGATTACCCGGAGGACTCCGAGGCGGAAACCGACATGAACGTGATCATGACCGACCGGGGTGGCTTTATCGAAATCCAGGGAACGGCTGAAGGCGCGCCGTTTGATCAGGCGGAGCTGGACAGCATGCTGACTCTGGCGAAGCAGGGTATTGAGCAGTTGTTCGGGATTCAGAAGGCGGCTCTGGAGGGCTGACGTCTCTTTCAGCCGCCCGCGTGCCCGGAGGGGGAAACCTTTCCGGGACACGCTACAAGCACATCCCTGTGCGCTCGGCTCCGGCCTTCCCTGGCCGGAGACGGTCCCGGAAAGGTTTCCCCCTCCGAACCCGCTACTTTTCGGTGACACTCCAAGGCTTGGGGCGCCTCTCTGACTTCCCCAAAGCTTAAAAGCCAATTTCTATGTCGTAGTCCATGATCACGGGCGCGTGATCGGAGAAGCGGGTGGCGTCGTCGATCCAGCCGTCGAGAATGGTCTTGCGGATACCTGGTGTCAGCAACTGGTAGTCGACACGGATGCCGGCGTTCTTGCGGGAACCTTCGGCCTGCTCGGGCCACCAGGTGAACTGGTTGCTCTGCTTGTTGATCTCGCGGAAGCCATCCACGCAGCCCATTTCATCGAACAGACGATCCAGCCACGCACGTTCGTGGGGCAGGAAGCCCGAGAAGTCCAGCTTGTGGTAGAGGGGGCTCGCGTCGGTCACGTGATGGGCGGTCTGCAGGTTGGCGCAGAAGATGAACTGGCGACGCTTGCGCAGGGTCTTTTGCATGTGCAGGCCGAAGGACTCCATGAACTCGTCCTTGTGATCCAGCACCGTGAGGTCGTCTTCACCGATGGGCTCTTCCTCGCGCCCCAGGGCGCAGGGGGCCAGCACGCAAGCCACCGAGACCTTGTCGAAATCGGCCTGAATGAACCGACCCTCACGGTCTGCCTGCTCGTTGGCAAAGCCGTACATGATGGCCTTCGGGAAATGCCGGGTGTAGATGCCTACCCCACCGTCCTCGTTCTTCTCGCCATCGATGAAATAGGCCTCGTAGCCCTCCGGAATCAGATTGTAGTCCTCAATCTCGTACGCCCGCATGCGGTGATCCTGCACGCAGACGACATCAGCATCCTGCCGCGCCAGCCAGTCGAAAAAGCCTTTTTCAACGGCCTGGGCGAGGCCATTGACGCTGATTGATACTACCCGCATACGTGTTCCCTGATTCCGTTTGTGTGTATGATACCGTTTTTACGCGCTAATTAAAGACGAACACCCGCCAGAAGCCTTGCCATGCACGACTATCAGCAGACATTTATCGAATTCGCCATCCGCCGGAACGTTTTGCGATTCGGCGAGTTCACGCTCAAGTCTGGCCGTACCAGCCCGTACTTTTTCAACGCAGGCCTGTTCAACACCGGGGACGACCTGCTTCAGCTAAGCAAGGCCTATGCCGCTGCCATAGAACGCAGCGGGCTGGATTATGACATCATTTTCGGCCCTGCCTATAAGGGCATTCCGTTGGCCACCGTCACCGCCATGGCCCTCGCTACAGACGGTAACAGCAAACCCTTTGCCTTTAATCGCAAGGAAAAGAAAGATCATGGTGAGGGCGGCAACATCGTCGGTGCACCCTTGCAGGGCAAGGTGCTGATTGTCGACGATGTGATCACCGCCGGAACGGCTATTCGAGAGTCCATCGACCTTATTCGCGAGGCCGGTGCCGAACCCGCAGGCGTGCTGATTGCGCTGGACCGCCAGGAACGGGGCAACGGTGAACTGTCCGCCATACAGGAAGTGGAACAGGAGTTCGGAATTCCGGTGGTCAGTATTATTTGCCTGGATCAGGTTCTGAACTACCTGCAGTCCAACACCGGGTTTGCGGAGCACGCCAGCAGGGTAGCCAGTTACCGAGACCGTTACGGAGTCTGACTGATGACCAAACGCCTGACTGAACGCTCACTGAAAGCAACGGTGCTGGCGCTTGCCCTGGGACTGTCTGCCCAGGCCGCGGCCAACATGTACCGTTACACGGATGAGAACGGCCAGGTGGTGATCAGTAACACCATTCCCCAGGAAGCCACCAAACGCGGATATGACATTCTCGGCAACAATGGCCGGGTGATTGAGACCATTCCGCCGGCGCCCACCGAAGAGGAAATCGCGGCCCGGGAGGCGGAAAAGCAGCGTCAGAAAGCCCTGGCGGAGCAGCGGGAGCAAGACCGCCTGCTCCTCAAGCGGTTTAGCCACCCGGATCAGGCGGTGAAGGCCATGTACCGCAAGATCCGCGAGCTGGAGGGGCTTATCCAGCTCAAGCGCGGCAATATCTCGGTCATCTCCAGCCAACTGGACGCCGAACAGAGCCGGGCCGCTGACCTGGAAAGGGCGGGACGGGATATTCCGGAGGCAACCCTGGAGAAGATCCGGCGCCTAGAAGCACAGATCCGGGATATCGAACGCGAAATTGCTGCTCAGACTCAAGAGATCGAAGCCCTGCGGGACGCCTTTGAGGCCGACATCGAACGTCTTGAGGAAATTACTGAACAGGCCCGCACCCTTCCCCTCGATCCGGAAGAGGCCATTGAGTAAGGTCAAAGGTTCCTGCCCGGTGGGGTGAAAAGCCAGGGACGGAATCCCGGAACCATGAAACACAAAAAAGGGACTCCGCATTACGGAGCCCCTTTTTTATCCCGGCGGACTGTCTGGGACAGTCGCCTTACCTCATTCAGGCAGAAGCAGTGCTCTTCTTGGCTGTAGAGGTGGATTTGCGAGCGGTGGACTTGCGGGCCGCTGGCTTTTTCGCTTCCACGGACTTCTTGGCGTCCTGGGCAGCTTCAGACACGTCTTCTGCTGCTTCAGAAACAGCGTCTGCACCTTCAGCGGCTTCTTTTTCCAGCTTGGCCACCAGCTCCGCGGCAAAGTTGCCGAAGCGGCTGTTCAGGCTGCGCAGCTGATCGAACAGGCTGTCGCTGTAGCCGTTGTAACGCTTGCGCAGGGTCTTGACGCTGTATTCACGCGCCTCGGACTCAAGCTTCTCGGCGTAATCGAACGGCTTGGCAGCCAGCTTCTTCTGCTGCTCTTCCGCGGCGTTGATGCCCTTCTCTACGATGTCCTGCAGTTGTTCCTGATAGCTCTTGAGCTTACCCATGTTGGTTCTCCTTGATTACCTGAAAGTTCCAAGGCCGTCTGGGTTGATCCGCACCGGCCTTTCTTCAATTTCAGGGTCAAAGTTACGGGTAAAAATTAGAATGTTCATACTAAAACCCGAAATCGGGTTTAAGCGGGGCCATACGCGGTTTTACGGATTATTCACTTGATCCGCTGATCGCGGCTGGCATAATTGCGCACTGGTTAAAGGCCCGTCTCCCCGTTTTATTCAGGCTCCATACGTTATCAATCCGCTCGCCGGCCCCGTGCCGCCCGTATGTGAGTAGTCGATGCTTTACGCTGCAACCTTTTATTACTGCCGTAACGTCCTGTCTGCCCTGACACTGCTGGCCTGCCTCGTTCTGTCCGGGTGCCAGGAAGATTCGAGGGCCACGAAAACCAGCACTCAGCGAGCTTCAGAGCTGGCTGATTCGCGGCTGGATCAGGCGACCGATGGCCTGCTGAACACACTGGGACAAGCCCGCACCCATGCAGGCGGCGCGGCCATTGCGCCCAGAGAATTGCGTTGGAATGCACCACTGACCAGGGAAGACGGCTCAGCGTTGGCACCGGGACAGATTGCCGGCTTCCGGATTTACTTCCGGCTGAGGCACCAGGCCAGTTACCAGGTCATTCGCATCGACAGCCCTTCCGTTACCCGTTACGCCCTGGACGGGCTCCCGGCCGGAGCCTACGAATTCACCATTACCACCGTAGACAACGAAGGGCTGGAGAGCCGGCGCTCCGAGCCCGTGGCCGTCGATCTCATCTGAGATCGGGCTACCAGCGAAAAATGACCCAGCTCGGCACCAGCATGTCGGACTCGGTTTCCCGGATCCAGCCGCCGCCGTCAGCCGGCACCAGATAGTATTCCGGCCCCACTTTGGGCACCACCTTGATCTCCATGAGCTGGCCGTTGACCCGGTATTCATAAAAGACTTCGTTCTCGCCGGGCCGAATCACGATCTGCGGCCCCTCACTGGCCGGCTGGTAGTCCGAAATCACCACCGGCTCCTTCGGCGTTGCCACAGGTGTCTCATCCAGCGCGCCGGAGTCCTGGGCGAGTGCGGCCAGAGGCAGGCTGGCAAGCAACAGAGCCGGGCAGGCGATTCGTTTCATTTTCGTGATACCCTCTTGTCCATTCATTTGATCACAGAGTTGCACAAGCCATTCCACGCTTCAATCAGATTCCGGACCTGTTTTGACATGACCAGCAAAAACACACCCCCAGTGGTTCTTGTGGACGGATCGTCCTACCTTTTCCGCGCTTATCACGCACTGCCGCCGCTGACCACAAGCAAGGACCACCCCACCGGAGCCATCAAGGGGGTGATCAGCATGATCCGCCGCCTGGAGCAGGATTTTCCCGGCTCCAAGATGGTGGTGGTGTTCGACGCCAAGGGCAAAACCTTCCGTCATGAGATGTACGAGGAGTACAAGGCCAACCGTCCGCCGATGCCGGAAGATCTGGCCTGCCAGATCGAACCAATCCACGAGATCGTCAAGGCCATGGGGCTGCCGATGCTGATTGTCAGTGGCGTTGAGGCCGACGACGTGATCGGCACCCTGGCCAACGAGGCCACCAGCAAGGGCATTGATGTGGTGGTGTCTACCGGCGACAAGGACATGGCGCAACTGGTCAGCGATCACGTCACCCTGATCAATACCATGACCGAAACCCGCATGGACCGGGACGGCGTGGTGGAAAAGTTTGGCGTAACCCCCGAGCAGATCATTGATTACCTGGCCCTGGTGGGCGACAAGGTGGACAACATTCCGGGGGTCAACAAATGCGGCCCGAAAACGGCAGTGAAGTGGCTGCAGACCTACGAAAACCTGGACAACCTGATCGAGCACGCTGACGACATCAAGGGCAAGATCGGGGAATACCTTCGTGAAGCCACCGATATCCTGCCCCTGAGCCGGGAGCTCGCCACCATCCGCACCGATGTCGAGCTGGATTTTGGCCTGGAGGATCTCAAGCTTCGGGAACAGGACGATGACCAGTTGCTTGAACTGTTCCGGGAATACGAATTCAAGAGCTGGATTGCCGAACTGGAAAACGGCGAGGGCAACCCCGGCGCCTCGAACAGCGCCAGCAATTCGGGCAACAACCAGACCTCGGCCCGGAAAACGGATTCCGGAAACGGATCTGCCGGCAGTTCGCGCAATTACACTGTGGTGACCGATCAGAAAACCCTGGATGGCTGGCTCAAGAGGCTCAGGGAGGCCGACCTGTTTGCTTTCGACACCGAAACCACCAGCCTGCGCTACATTGATGCCGAGATCGTCGGCGTGTCCTTTGCCATCGAGCCGGGCGAGGCAGCCTATGTGCCGCTGGCGCACGACTATATGGGGGCTCCCGATCAGCTCGACCGGGACCAGGTCCTCAACCAGTTGAAACCGCTGCTGGAAGACCCGAAGCTCGCCAAGGTGGGACAGAACCTCAAATACGACAAGAACGTGCTCGCCAACCACGGCATCAACCTGGAAGGCATTGCCGAAGACACCATGCTCGAGTCCTACGTGCTGAACTCGGTAGCCACCCGCCACGACATGGACAGCCTGGCGATGTATTACCTGAACGAGAAAACCATCAGCTACGAGTCAATCGCCGGCAAGGGTGCCAAGCAGCTGACCTTCAACCAGATCGAGCTGGAACAGGCCGCGCCCTACGCCGCGGAAGATGCCGATATCACCCTGCGGTTGCACCAGACCCTGAAGCCCAAGCTCGAAGAGACCGGCAAGCTGGCCTCTGTTTACCGCGAGATCGACCTGCCGCTGGTGCCGGTGTTGTCCCGCATGGAGCAGCGCGGCACGCTGATCAGCGCCAGCACCCTGCGCCAGCACAGCCAGGAACTGGCCGAGCGCATGGCGGAACTGGAGAAAGAGGCCCACGAAGTGGCAGGTGAGACCTTCAACCTCGGCTCCACCAAGCAGCTGCAGGCCCTGTTCTACGACAAGCTTGGCCTGCCGGTGATCAAGAAAACCCCCAAGGGCGCTCCATCCACGGCCGAGCCGGTGCTGCAGGAACTGGCCCATGAGCACGAGTTGCCGCGCCTGATCCTGGAACACCGGAGCCTGAGCAAGCTCAAGTCCACCTACACGGACACACTGCCAGAGCTAATTCACCATCGTACCGGCCGCGTGCATACCTCCTATCACCAGGCGGTCACCGCCACCGGCCGACTGTCCTCCTCCGAACCCAACCTGCAGAACATTCCCATTCGCAGTGAACAGGGCCGCCGCATCCGCCAGGCATTCATCGCGCCAGAGGGCTTCAAACTGGTGGCGGCGGATTACTCACAGATCGAGCTGCGGATCATGGCCCACCTGTCCGGCGACAAGGGTCTGTTGAAGGCGTTCGAGAAAGGCGAGGACATTCACAAGGCCACGGCCGCCGAAGTCTTTGGCGTGAGCCTGGACGAGGTCTCCGCTGATCAGAGGCTCAGTGCCAAGGCCATCAACTTCGGCCTGATCTACGGCATGTCGGCCTTTGGCCTGTCCCGCCAGCTGGATGTGGAACGCAAGCTGGCCCAGCAATACATCGACCGTTATTTCGAGCGCTACCCTGGCGTGCTCAAGTACATGGACAACATCCGCAAGCAGGCCCATGACGACGGCTTCGTGGAAACCCTGTTTGGCCGGCGCCTGTACCTGCCGGAGATCAACGCCCGTAACAAGCAGATGCAGCAGGCGGCCGAGCGAACCGCCATCAACGCGCCCATGCAGGGCACGGCGGCTGACATCATCAAACGCGCCATGGTCGAGGTGGAGAGCTGGCTGCTGCGTGAGCACGCCGATGATGCCCGCATGACCATGCAGGTGCACGACGAACTGATTCTGGAAGTTCGGGAATCGGCCCTGGACAAGATCCGGGACGGGCTGGTGAAGCGCATGTCGGCGGCGGCCGATCTGCACGTCCCGCTGCTGGTGGAAGCCGGTGCCGGGGACAACTGGGACGAAGCCCACTGACCCGGCCCAAATGAGGGCATGGACGCCCGTTTACGCACCGAAACAGGCCAAACTTGAAGCGCGCACGCGCAGGCTGACAGCTCTCAAACGACCGAGAGGTCCCGCAGGGCTCCCGCATCACCACATTCCTGGCGGTGCGGCACGATATTCGCTTCATCTGGAGAGTCGGCGCTCGTCCCGTGTTTTACCGCCGGACAGCGCCATGCGGTGACACTTTCTCCGAGGCTCACACCATGACTTCTCTGGCATCTGAACGTAGCTGGCTGCTGGACCCCAGCGTGCTGAAACTGGTTCACCAGTGCCGACGCCTGATTCACACGGAATTCGGCGTCAAACTGCATCTCACGGATGGGCACCTGGAACAGCAGCTTGCGGAGTATGCGGGTAAAACCCGCTCCAGCCACCTGATTCGCACCTGGGAAACACTCAAGCAACAGGTTCCGCAACTGAACATCGAGCCCGATACCGACGACGACGGCCTGAAACGGACCTACCGCGGCCAGGTGATCGCCGATGCGCCGGCGGCTCCATCGGCCCCCGAAGCAAACGAGGCCTTCCACCCGCCGCGAAAGACCAAAGTGATCTACCGCGGCCAGGTGGTGGGCTGACAAAGCGACTGACGGATCAAAACGCCTTGCTGACTTCAAGCGCCGCACTTAGAGCGCTCAGGTCGTAACTGGCCTGATAGCGGGCGGGGGTGGCCGGCTGTGTGGGGTTCTGGTGGGTGTATTCCCGGTCATCAACGTCGGCATCTCCGGAAAACAGCAGGGTGCCGACAGCCGCATCAACGGTCCAGCCGGTGCTGACATCCTTCCACTGGGCGCCGAGGGTCAGCCAGTGCCGGTCCTCTGAGGGAATCCGCGCCGTCACGTATTGCTCGTTCACCGGCGATTCATCCCAGGCATAACCGGCTTTCAGTGCCCACTCCGGGGTTGCCTGCCAGATGCCGCCCAAATTGAACTGCCAGGTGTTCTGCCACTTCTCGGTGACGTGGTTGATGTAGGGATACCCGGAAACCGAAGACACCTCGCCCGGCGACTCCCGACGGCTGATGATATCCAGCTCTTCAAAACGGCTCCACTTTGCGTAAGTGGCACCTGCCAGAACGGTAAACTCATCATTGAAGCGGTGACGCAGACCCAAGGTTGCGCTCTCGGGAATGGCCAGGGGCACTCGCACCTTTTCTGTGAGTGTGGTGGTCTGGCCTGGAGAACTCAGCACGGGAAAATCGGAGATGGTAGCGTCGCCTTTGAGATCCAGTTCGGTGCCGGTCTGCGCGCTCAGACCAATCTGGGTCATCTCTGAGATCTCGTACAGAAAGCCCACCCGGAAGGTCGCGCCAATGTCATCGCCTTCGATATCGGCATACGGCTCGTCCAACGCGAGCGCGGCGGGGCCCGCAATTCCACTCAGGTCCTGGTACCGGGTAAGGCGACCTTCGGCATAGATCACATTGATCCCCGCGCCCATCGACAGTCCGTTACCGTTGCTGACAGAGATTGAAGGCGTGAAGGCAACGGCCGTCAATTCGGTCTTGTCTGCAAAGAACCGGCCGGCAAAACCGTCGTCGTAGTCTGCAGCCAGACCGTAGGGCGCATGAATGCCAAACCCGACATCAATCGTGTCGCTGACTTCGTGAGTGAGATAAAAGTTGGGAAGAACTGCTGGATCCGCGATATCGCCGCCAGCAGTAGCCGGCTGAACCGGTACACCCGGAACCTGGCGAGTGACAGAAATCGTCTCGGGCTTCGCCTCGGCATCGATATCCAGAACCGCAGCACCGAACGAAATGTTGGTACCGGACAGCTGACTCATACCGGCGGGATTGAACAGTACCGTGGTGGCGTTCTCAGGGTTGGCAGCAGCACCGGCGTTGGCTGTGCCCATGGCGCTGGCGCTCTGCTCGTTGAGGGAAAAGCCGCCGGCAAAAGCGGTAGCTGGCGCGGCTATCGCTGCAAGCGTGGTCAGTCGGATGGCTCGTGCAAGGATGGAACGGTTATTGTGCATGGTATCTCCTTATTGACTCGCGCGGAGTATACGCACCTGCACCAATTGGCCTCAAATGCCATCCCTAACCGTTCAGGACACTAACTTTCTACAACTAAAGTCGAACCTGGCAACAACCCTCAATCATCCTGAATCGACAGCTTGTCCACCGTGGACGACAGTTTGTCAGCCCCCTGGGCGTCGGCACCCAGCTTGATCATCAGGCGCAGATCGTTGGCGGAATCCGCGTGAGCCAGTGCATCTTCGTAGGTGATCGAGCCCTCAGCGTAGAGCTGGTAAAGCGCCTGGTCAAAGGTCTGCATGCCGGATTCGTTGGATTTGGACATCAGTTCCTTGAGCCGGTGCACTTCGCCTTTACGGATCAGGTCCGCCACCAGCGGGGTGTTGATCAGCACCTCGATAACCGCCTTGCGGCCCTTGCCATCCGGCGTAGGCACCAGCTGCTGGGCCACGATGGCCCTGAGGTTCAGGGACAGGTCCATCCAGATCTGGTTATGCTGTTCCGGCGGGAAGAACTGGATAATCCGGTCCAGCGCCTGGTTTGCGTTGTTGGCGTGCAGGGTGGCCAGACACAGGTGGCCGGTCTCGGCAAACTGTACCGAGTATTCCATGGTCTGGCGCGTACGCACCTCACCAATCAGGATAACGTCAGGAGCCTGGCGCAGGGTGTTTTTCAGGGCCACCTCGAAGCTCTCGGTATCGATCCCCACCTCGCGCTGGGTGACAATACAACCCTGGTGCTGGTGCACAAATTCGATCGGATCCTCGATGGAGATGATGTGACCGCGACTATTGCGGTTGCGGTGCCCCAGCATGGCGGCCAGCGAGGTAGACTTACCGGTACCGGTAGCGCCCACGAACATGATCAGACCACGCTTGGTCATGGCCAGGTCCTTGATAACCTCTGGCAGTGCCAGGTCATCAATCTGAGGAATCTTGACCTCGATCCGGCGCAGCACCATGCCGCACAGATTACGCTGGAAAAACGCGGATACCCGGAATCGGCCAATGCCGCGAGCGCTGATGGCAAAGTTGCACTCGTGGGTTTCCTCGAACTCGGCGCGCTGCTTGTCGTTCATGGCGCCGTAGACAAACTCCCTCGTCTGCTCCGGCGTCAGCGCGTTCTTGGTGACCGGCAGAACCTTCCCGTTCACCTTCATGCTGGGTGGAACACCTGCGGTAATAAACAGGTCTGAACCGCCCTTTTCCACCATCAGCCGTAACAGTTTTTCGAATTCCATTTTGGTACCCAATCTTCATCGTTTGGTGCTTGGGTGGGGCGGGTTCCGCTTCCCGGGACACGCTGTGAATACATCCCTGTACGCTTGACTGCAGCATCCATGCTGCAGACAGTCCCGGGAAGCGGAACCCGCCCCACCCGTCAAACTATATTCGGGGAGTCTAATGAATTCCCCGTCTGCTCCTGGCACCAACGACACGGTCCGGAGCAATTCAATTAAAAGTTATCCGGCATCTTTGCCTTGGCCCGCGCCGCTTCACGGGAAATCAGCCCCTTCTGCAGCAGCCGCTCCAGGCACTGGTCCAGGGTCTGCATGCCCAGGGAACCACCGGTCTGGATCGACGAGTACATCTGGGCGATCTTGTCTTCCCGGATCAGGTTCCGGATCGCCGAGGTGCCGATCATGATCTCGTGGGCGGCAATCCGCCCGCCGCCCATTTTCTTCATCAGGGTCTGGGAAATAACCGCCTGAAGAGATTCAGACAGCATCGAACGCACCATGGACTTTTCCTCCGCCGGGAACACATCCACCACCCGGTCGATGGTCTTGGCCGCAGAGGTGGTGTGCAGGGTGCCGAACACCAGGTGGCCGGTTTCCGCGGCGGTGAGTGCCAGACGGATGGTCTCCAGGTCCCGGAGCTCGCCCACCAGGATGATGTCCGGGTCTTCCCGCAGGGCCGAACGCAGGGCTTCGTTGAAGCCCAGGGTATCCCGGTGCACTTCCCGCTGGTTGACCAGACACTTCTTGGAGTCGTGCACGAATTCGATCGGGTCCTCGATGGTGAGGATGTGCTCATACCGGGTGTCGTTGATGTAGTCCATCATCGCCGCCAGGGTGGTGGACTTACCGGAACCGGTAGGCCCGGTTACCAGCACCAGGCCCCGGGGCACCGAGGAGATGTCCTTGAACACCTGTCCCATACCGAGGTCTTCCATGGTAAGAACCTTGGAGGGGATGGTCCGGAACACGGCGCCAGCGCCCCGGTTCTGGTTAAAGGCGTTCACACGGAAACGGGCAACGCCGGGCACTTCGAACGAGAAGTCGGTCTCCAGGAACTCCTCGTAATCCTTCCGCTGCTTGTCGTTCATGATGTCGTAGATGAGCCCGTGGACTTCTTTATGCTCCATGGGCGGCAGGTTGATGCGGCGCACATCACCATCCACACGAATCATCGGGGGCAGACCGGCGGACAGGTGCAAGTCAGACGCGCCCTGTTTCGCCGAGAAGGCAAGCAGTTCAGTAATATCCATAGGAGTCCTCGGAAGGCGTTTTTTCTTTTATCCCGGTTGCTTCCGCCCGGCGGGGACCCGGCGCGGTTCACTTGGCATTTCAGTGACCTGCGGGTAACGTGTCACCGTACAAGTGACAGACCGGGCGTGGCGATTTCACACTATGAGCAGCATAGCAGACAACATCGGGAGCGTAACCCGACGCATACAAAAAGCAACATTGCAGGCAGGCCGCTCGCCAGGCTCGGTGCGGCTGCTCGCGGTCAGCAAGACCCGGCCCGCCGAAGACCTGCGCGAGGCCTTTGCCGCCGGGCAGGTAGCGTTCGGGGAGAACTACCTCCAGGAGGCCCTCGACAAACAGGAGGTCCTCGCCGACCTCCCGGACATGGAATGGCACTTCATCGGCCCGATCCAGTCCAACAAGACCCGCCAGATTGCGTCATCGTTCGATTGGGTCCACAGCGTCGACCGTCTGAAAATCGCCCGACGGCTGAGCGAGCAGCGGGATGCCACCCTGCCCCCATTGAATATCTGCCTGCAGGTCAATATTAATGAGGAAGAGAGCAAGTCCGGATGCCAGCTGGACCAACTGCCCGAACTGGTCGAAGCCGTGGGCGAGCTGCCCAACCTCAGGCTGCGGGGCCTGATGGCCATTCCGGACCCGTCGCAACCAGAGGCCGAACTCAGGGCGAGCTTCCGCAAGCTGGCCAACACCCTGAAGGCATTGAAAGGCGACCACCCCGATGCCGGCCCCCTGGACACACTGTCCATGGGCATGTCGGGCGATCTGGAACTGGCGATCGCTGAGGGAGCCACCTGGGTGCGCGTGGGCACCGCACTGTTCGGCGAACGCCCGGCGAAGAGCTGAACCGGCCGGTTCCTGCTATCATCAGGGCCGGACGTTTAACCGATCAACCCGGGAGTGAATCTTGAGCACATCACCAACCATTTCGTTCATTGGTGCCGGCAACATGGCCAGCGCCATCATTGGCGGTATGCTGGATAACGGCTACAAGGCCGGCAACATCTGGGTCAGCGCACCGGACGACGCGCACCTGCAGACTATTCGCAAGCGCTTCGGGGTAAGCGTCACCACCGACAACCGCTACTGCGCCCAACAGGCCGACATGGTGGTGCTCGCGGTAAAACCGCAGGTAATGGCGGATGTCTGTCGCGACATCGCACCGGTGGTGCAGAACACGCGTCCGCTGATGGTGTCCATTGCTGCCGGCCTGACCGCTGATACGCTCGACGGCTGGCTCGGTGGCGGATTGCCGTTGGTGCGGGTCATGCCGAACACCCCATCGCTGGTGGGCAAAGGCGCAGCAGGGCTCTACGCCAACAAGGACGTAAAGGACAAACAGAAGAAGATGGTGGAGTCGGTCTTCGAAAGCATTGGCTCTGCCCTGTGGGTTGACGACGAGAACCTGCTGCATGGCGTGACCGCTCTGTCCGGCAGTGGGCCGGCCTATTTCTTCCTGATGCTCGAAGCGCTTGAAGAGGCCGCCACCGAGGCCGGCATCGCCGCCGATACCGCCCGGGAACTGGCCATCCAGACCATGGCCGGCGCCGCCGAAATGGCGGCCCGCAGCGAACACGACCCGGGACAACTCAAGCGCAACGTGATGTCTCCAGGCGGCACCACCGAACAGGCCATCAACACGTTTGAAGACGGCGGCATGCGCGACCTGGTACGAAAGGCCTACAAGGCCGCCTTCAAGCGCTCCGAAGAAATGGCCAAAGAACTGGCTGGCAAACAGTAACCGATAACGGAGACACGGCTTCATGCTGGCAGACATTCTGATTACAATCCTGCTGATCGCATCCACCTTTTACATGACCATTGTGCTGTTGCGATTCCTGCTGCAGTTGGCCAGGGCGGACTTCTACAATCCGATCTCCCAGTTCGTGGTGAAGGCCACCAACCCGCCGCTGCGGCCACTGCGCCGCTTCATTCCCGGCTGGGGCGGCATCGACGGCGCCTCGCTGGTGCTGGCAGTGATCATCCAGGCCATCACCTTCTTCCTGATCCTGGTGGCGCTAAACGGCGGCATCCCCTCCGTCAATCCCGTCACACTGCTGGTGTGGGCCGTGCTCAATGTGCTGGATCTGATCGTGAAGATCTATTTCTGGTCGGTGATCGCCATTGTTGTGGTGAGCTGGATTGCACCGCAGAGCGGGCATCCGGCGATTCAACTGGTGGCCCAGATAACCGAGCCGGTGATGCGTCCGGTCCGCAATATCATGCCCTCGATGGGCGGCCTGGACCTGTCACCGATCATCGTTTTCCTGATCCTGAACGTGATTTCCGTGGTTATTGAGCACATGAAGCTGGCGGCGGGTCTCGGGTCCATCGGCCTGGGACTGTAAACGGCGTCTCAAATATACACTCTGTAACACTTGTCCACGAAATACTGCAATCCAGGGCTTTGACTTCATCTTCATGATTTCAAAGCCCTTTTCTTTCATACCCCACCTCAGAACCGGATCTGTCGTTGCCGCCCTCGCCGCAAACATTGAAAGAACAGGATAGTATTACCGGTAATTAATCCGTCACCCGGGCGCAGCCCCTCCTGCCCCCGGAATACCCGGAAGTCGCGCAGAAGGAAAATCCGATGAATCAACAGGGAACTCTGTCGCAGCAGGTAGAGGCTTATCACAACTGGAAGAAAGAGCTGATCCGGCAGATCGGCCGGTACCGGTTGTGGCTGCAGGACAACGACCTTTTCTCCGACGATGTCAGCACCCGCATCCGCCATGGGCTGGAATTGCTGATTGAGGACGAGTTGACCATCGCCTTTGTGGGCGAATACTCCCGCGGCAAGACCGAACTGATCAACGCCCTGTTTTTCTCGGAATACGGCCAGCGAATGCTGCCCTCCCAGGCGGGGCGCACCACCATGTGCCCCACCGAGCTCTTCTTCGATCGCAGCGCCAACGAAAACTACCTGCTGCTGCTGCCCATCGAAACCCGCAATGGCGAGCTGTCGCTGCAGCAACTGCGCAAGCAGCCGGAACGCTGGGTCAAGCATGAACTGGACGAGCGCGATCCGGAAATCATGCGAGAAGTGTTGGCGGAAGTGGCGCGGGTAAAGAGCGTGTCGCCGGAAGAAGCCCGTGGCCTGGGCTTCGACGAAGGCATGCTGGAGCACGACCGCAACAATCCGGGCAATGTCCTGGTACCGGCCTGGCGCAACGCCCAGATCAGCATCCGCCACCCGCTGTTCGAGCGCGGACTGCGCATTCTCGACACGCCGGGCCTGAACGCCCTGGGCTCTGAGCCGGAACTGACCATCAGCATGCTGCCCCGGGCGCACGCCGTGATCTTCGTGCTCAGCGCCGACACCGGCGTGACTGCCAGCGACATGACCATCTGGAAAGAGCACATCGACACCCAGCACGCCGACCACCGGGCCGGCCGCTTTGCCGTGCTCAACAAGATCGACGTGCTCTGGGACGATCTTCAGGGCGAGCGCCACACCCAGGAAGCCATAGACCGCGTTCGCAGCTACACCGCCGATCACCTGGGCATGCGCCAGCACGACGTCATCCCGGTCTCTGCCAAGCAGGGCTTGCTCGCCCGGGTTCGTAAGGACGAGCCTCTGTTCGAAAAATCCAACGTCGGCCAGCTCGAACAGCTGATCATCCAGCGCATCCTGATGCACAAGGAACAACTGATCACCCAGAGCCTGATCAACGATCTGCTGGGCATGCTGCAGAACAGCCAGGCGGCCATGCAGTATCGACTGGAATCCCTGGAGGAGGAACTTGAGGCCTGCTCCGGCGTGACCATGGACAAAGCCGCGCTGAGCCGCCTTGCGGAGCGTGCGCAGAAGGATTACGACTTTTATTACAAGAAGCTGATTACCCTGCGCTCCAGCCGCCGCCTGATGGACTCCCAGGGCGACATGCTGAAGAAGCTGGTCAGTGAGGATCGCTTCGAAAGCCACGCCGAGCGGGTGCGGGCCAGCATGTCCAAGAGCTGGACCACCGCCGGCATGAACCGCGCGATGGATCAGTTCTTCGAGCTGTTGGAAAGCGATCTGACCAACCTGCTGAGCGAAGGTCACCTGGCGGAAAAGATGGTGGGCGCCATCTACCGACGCTACAACGAGGACAGCCGGGCCCGCCACCTGGAGCCGATTCCCCTGCGCGCTGGCCGACATGTGATTGCCATCCGGGAACTGCGCAAGAAGGCCCGTCGCTTCCGGATCAGCCCGAAAAGCCTGCTCACCGAGCAGTCGGTACTGGTGCGCCGCTTCTTCAACGTGATGGTAAGCGAGGCCCGCACCCTGCACGCCCGGGTACGCCAGGACGTGGAACGCTGGCCCTCCGAGGCGCTGCTCCCGATCATGCAGTATTCCATGGAACAGAAGCAGTTGCTCGAGCACCAGATCCGCCGTTTGCGGGACATGGTCCGTAACGACCGGGACAGCCGCGCCGAGCGGCAGCGACTGAACAACACCATCGCCGATCTGCGCCGGCAGCTGGAACTGGCCGATGCCATGCAGCGGCAGATCCGCAAGCCGGCCCCCACCCTGATCCAGCAGAAAGTGGTGAACATCTCCGGGGCGGTCTGAGCCCCGTCAGAGCAACCTTGCAGGCGGTTGCAGCCATCCCGCCCCGGCTTTAAACTGCTGGGCTGGCGATGGCTTTGTCATTGCTTTTCCAGACACTTACGGATCGAACCAGGAACCACGCGCGCCGATGCCCGATTCCCTGCCTGCGGACTCTGTTGGGATTGTCACCCCTCAGACTCATCATTTCGACGCTCCCATCGATCTGGCTTGCGGCCAGACCCTGGAAAACTATGACCTTGTGGTGGAAACCTACGGCACACTGAACGCCGACGCCAGCAACGCCGTGCTCATTTGCCATGCCCTGAGCGGGCACCACCACGCCGCCGGCTACCACACCACCGACGACCGCAAACCCGGGTGGTGGGACAGCTGCATCGGCCCTGGCAAGCCCATCGACACCAACCGTTTTTTTGTGGTCAGCCTGAACAACCTGGGCGGCTGCCACGGCAGCACGGGCCCCAACAGCACCAATCCCGCCACGGGTAAACCCTACGGCCCGGAGTTCCCGGTTATCACCGTGGGCGACTGGGTGAAGAGCCAGGCTCTGCTGGCCGACCGGTTGGGCATTGAGTGCTGGGCCGCCATTGTCGGCGGATCCCTCGGCGGCATGCAGGCGCTGCAATGGAGCCTCGATTACCCCGACCGGCTCCGGCACGCCGTGGTCATTGCCTCCACCCCCAGGCTGACCGCCCAGAACATTGCCTTCAACGAAGTGGCCCGCCAGGCCATCACCACCGATCGGGAATTCCACGACGGGCGCTACTACGACCATGACACTGTCCCCCGCCGCGGCCTGATGCTGGCACGGATGGTGGGGCACATCACGTATCTGTCCGACGCTTCAATGGGCGAAAAATTCGGCCGCGAGCTGCGAGACCAGGCCTACAAGTTCGGCTACGACGCAGAGTTCCAGGTTGAGAGCTATCTGAGGTACCAGGGCGAGCGTTTCTCCGAGTCCTTCGACGCCAACACTTACCTGTTGATGACCCGGGCACTGGACTATTTCGACCCCGCCTACGATTTTGGCGGCGACCTCTCGAAGGCGCTGGCCTCAGCCCGGTGCGAATACCTGGTGCTGTCCTTCAGCACCGACTGGCGCTTCACTCCCGCCCGCTCGGAGGAAATGGTCAACGCCATGATTGCAGCCCGTCGAAAAGTCAGCTACGCCGAAGTCGATGCCCCCTGGGGCCACGACGCCTTCCTGATTCCAACCCCGCGGTACACCGATATTTTCACCGCCTACATGGATCGGGTGGCCAGGGAGGTGGGCGCATGAGACCGGACCTTCAGATCATCCAGCAGTGGGTTCAGCCCGGACAGCACGTGCTCGATCTCGGATGCGGCGATGGCACCCTGCTCGACTTTCTGCAGCGGGAAAGGGGCGCCAGTGGCTTTGGCCTGGAAATCAACCCGGACCACATCACCACCTGCATGGGCCGGGGCGTTGCTGTGATTGAGCAGAACCTGGACACCCAGGGGCTCGGCAACTTTGACGATGGCAGCTTCGATATTGTTCTGATGACCCAGGCCCTTCAGGCCGTACGGCGGCCAGACAAGGTCTTGGACGAAATGCTGCGGGTAGGCCGCGAAGGCATTGTCACTTTCCCCAACTTTGCCCACTGGCGTCTACGCTGGGGGTTGACCCTGAGCGGTCGCATGCCCGAATCCGAGGCACTGCCGTATAAATGGTACAACACCCCCAACATCCGGCTGTGTACCTTCAAGGACTTCGAGGCGCTGTGCCGACAGAAAGGCATCCGGATCAAGAGCCGTCGGGTGGTGGACGGCCAGCACCAGAACAGCTGGCTGGCGCGGCTCTGGCCGAACCTGCTCGGAGAGATTGCCATTTACCGCATAACACGGGAGAGCAAGCAATGACTGCAAAACGCTTTACAACCGTATGCACGCTTCTGGCGACCCTGATTCTGGCGTCGCTGAGCCTTCACGCACGGGCAGGCTCCAAGGATTTCGGCGACTACACCGTGCTCTGGAGCGTGCTACCAAGCACGTTTCTGGCTCCCGAAGTGGCCAGGGCCAACAATCTGCAGCGCAGTAAGGGCATCGGCATCGTCAATATCTCTATCATGAAGGAGAACGGCAACGGCGGCATGACACCGGTGACCGGCCAGGTTGAAGGCCGGGTTTCCAACGATGTCCAGCAGGTAAATTTCCTGGCATTCCGCCGCATCCAGGAGGGTGAATCTGTTTACTTCATTGCCGAGTACCAGTACAGCTCGGGTGAACTGATGACGTTCAACATCACCGCGCGCCCGACCGGCTATCAGGAAGACCTGGCCGTGCGTTTTGCTCACACACTGTTCAGCGACTGAGACGATATGACGGAAAAACTGGTCATTGCCAGCAACAACAAGGGCAAGATTGCGGAGCTTACGGAGCTACTGGCGCCCCTGGGCATGACCCCGGTGGCCCAGGGCGAACTGGGCGTCGGCGAAGCCGATGAGCCTGCGGTTACCTTCGTCGAGAACGCCATCCTGAAAGCGCGGCATGCGGCACGCGCTACCGGTCTGCCGGCCCTGGCCGACGATAGCGGCCTGGCGGTGGATGCCCTCGGCGGGCGGCCGGGCGTCCGCTCGGCCCGTTTCGCCGGAGATGAGGCCTCCGACGAGGACAACGTGCAGGCCCTGCTGGAGGCCCTGGCCGAGGTGGAGGACGAACGCCGGGGCGCGCAGTTCCACTGTGTCCTGGTGTACCTGCGGCACGCCGACGACCCGACCCCAATCATTTGCCACGGCCGCTGGCCCGGGACCATTTTACGGGCGCCCCGGGGCGACGGCGGGTTTGGCTACGATCCGGTGTTCCTGGCCCCGGAACATAATTGCAGCGCCGCCGAACTGTCCCGTGCAGAAAAAGGGCGCATCAGCCATCGTGGTCGTGCCCTGAGGTTGCTGCTGGAGCAGCTACGTGCGGGCTCTCCTGCCGGTGGCTGACATGCCGGTGCAGGCCGTGCGGCCACCTTTGAGTCTGTACATCCACGTCCCCTGGTGTATTCGCAAGTGCCCCTACTGCGACTTCAATTCCCACGCCCTGCAGGGTGACCTCCCGGAATCGGCCTATCTTGATGCGCTGCTGGAAGATCTGGACCAGGACCTGCCACTGGTTTCGGAGCGGGAGATCTCGACCGTATTTATCGGCGGCGGCACGCCATCACTGATGAGTGGCGCCTTTTACCAGGCGCTGTTTGGCCGCCTGAGCGAAAAACTGGCACTGGCCCGGGACGCCGAGATCACGCTCGAGGCCAACCCCGGCACCCTGGAGGCCGGGCGCTTCGAGGCCTTTCGCAAGGCCGGCATCAACCGGCTCTCGATTGGTGTGCAGAGCTTCGACCCGGACCACCTGACAGTGCTGGGGCGAATCCATGACAGCGACTCCGCCCATCGGGCGATCGAGACCGCCCGGCAGGCCGGATTCGATAACTTCAACATTGATCTTATGCACGGTCTGCCCGGCCAGACGCCGGAGCAGGCCGTCCGTGATCTTGAGGCCGCCCTGGCCTACGAGCCGCCTCATCTGTCCTGGTACCAGCTGACGCTCGAGCCGAACACCGAGTTCTACAGCCGACCGCCAACCCTGCCCGACGACGATCGCCTGTGGGATATCTACCAGCAGGGCGCCCGGTTCCTCCGGGCGCACGGCTATCGCGACTACGAAGTCTCCGCCTGGTGCCGTAACGATCGCGCTTCACGCCACAATCTTAATTACTGGACCTTCGGCGACTACCTGGCGCTCGGTGCCGGCGCCCACGGCAAGGTCAGTTTTGCTGACGGCCGTATCAAGCGCTACTGGAAAACCCGGCAACCCGAGGCTTACCTGAACCGCATAGGCAGCCGCACCGCCGGCACTGCGGAGATTGAGCCGGAGGAACGACCGCTGGAGTTTCTGATGAACGCCCTGCGGCTGAGTGAAGGTGTGGATGAGACGCTTTTTTTACAGCGCACGGGTTTACCCCTGGCAACAGTTGGGGTAAAACTTGATCAATTGAGAAAGGAAGGATTGCTGGAAAAAGGTCGGCTGCAGGCCACCGACCTTGGCCAGAGATATCTGAACAGCCTGTTGGAGCGTTTTCTGTAATGGACCCCGCACACGCAGCGCCAGCCCTGCCCACAGGCCTGAAAGCAAGCCTGTGCGTTTCCGCTGTGCTGCTGCTGGTGCTGCTGCTGATCAACCAGCCCCTGCAGACGGCCTCAGCACCGCAGGGCATCGTCAGCTTTCAGCTGGCCGGCAGTGCCGATCACGCCGAGGCCATTATCACCAGCTGGCAAACCGACGGGATCGGCTGGGCGAGGATCTCCCTGTGGGTGGATTTCCTCTTTATTCCCGCTTACATGCTGGCGCTGATCCACCTTACCCGCCACTTTACCCGGGACCGCCCAGGCGTTCGTGAGCGCATGAGTGCCCGATGGGTGCGCGCCCTGTTCACCACCGCGGGCCTGAGCGATGCGACCGAAAACATCCTGTTGCTGAACAACCTGAACCCGCCCACGGATGCCATGACCCTGTCGGCGACGCTTTGCGCGCTGATCAAGTTTACTGCCCTGACCCTGGGCATAGCCGGCCTGGTGATCATCCGGGCGTCCCGGCGCCATCCCCTCGCCCACCACTGACTGACACACCCTCGAGGTAGGCTCCCGCCTGAGCAGGCCACCGGGACAAGGATCAGTTGGTGCGATAGAACAGCAGATCCCAGACCCCGTGGCCCAGGTTTTCACCGCGCTTCTCGAACTTGGTCATCGGACGGTCGTCCGGACGAGGTGAGTAGCCGCCGGATTCCTGGGTGTTGGCGAATCCCTCCGACTCGTTCATCACCTCCATCATATGTTCGGCATAGTTTTCCCAGTCCGTTGCCAGGTGGAGTATGCCCCCGACCCGAAGCTTGTGACGGACGCGCTGGACGAACTCATGCTGGATCAGCCGGCGCTTGTGGTGACGTTTCTTGTGCCAGGGGTCCGGGAAGAACACCATCACCCTGTCCAGGCAGGCGTCGGGCAGGCACAGATCAATAACGTCGTTGGCGTCGATGCTGTAGATCCGGACGTTCTCCAGGCCCCGGTCCTCGATCTCCTTGAGCAGTGCGCCGACGCCGGGCTGGTGTACTTCAACGCCGATAAAGTCCTGCTCCGGGGAGGCCTCGGCCATGTCCGCCAGTGATTTCCCCATGCCAAACCCGATTTCGAGGTTCAGCATGTTATCGCGGCCGAATACCTCGCGAGGGTCGATCATGCCGTGCTCACGGGTCAGGCCGTATTTGGGCCAGCTACGCTCAAAGGCTTTTTTCTGACCTTCAGTCATCCGGCCCTGGCGCAGCACAAAGCTTCGCACACCGCGACGCGTGGTAACCGGCGATTCCGCGGCCGTGTCTTTCGGATCTTGCGGGTTGTTCTGGTCAGTCATCTGCAATCCTTAACCGCAGGCAGCGGGAGTTGTTCATCGAGAGTTACTACCAGTTTACCAGAGTGGCGCGCATCAGGCGGAGACCACGGACTGCCCGCCCTGTTGCCGGTCCAGATTACGATAGCCAAGGGCCTCGACCAGATGGCTGTGCGCCAGCTCCTCACAGCCCTCCAGGTCGGCAAGCGTTCTGGCAACCCTGAGTATTCTGTGCAGGGCCCTGGCCGAGAGACCCAAGCGCTCCATGGCCGCGGACAACAGCTGCTCCCCTCTGGTATCAAGCCGACAGGCTGCCTGGAGATCACGGCCCGCCAGATTTGCGTTCAGACAGCCCCGCTGCGTCTGACGCTGCCGGGCCGCCGAAACGCGCTCGCGCACAGAGGCACTGCTCTCCCCGTCGCGCCCCTGGGACATCAGCACACTGCCACCCTGCACTGGCACCTCAACATGGAGGTCGAAGCGATCCAGCAGTGGGCCGGAAATTTTCGAGCGATAGCGAATGACCTGCTGAGGGCTACACTGGCACTCGATGCTGGGATGACCGCTGTAGCCACAGGGACAGGGATTCATGGCGCCCACCACCTGATATAATGCTCAATATTGATGAACCATAGGAGCTCCCATGCCACAGGCTATTTCTTACACACGATTTTCCGCAATTCACCAGAAAAAAGGGTCCTCTTTAGAACGTCAGCAAGAAAACATTGACAAGTGGCTGGCACAACATCCGGACGTAAAGCTATCAAGGTTCTCAAGGAACGATACTGGCAAGAGTGGCTACACAGGGGCGCACCTCAATCACGGCCTAGGACAAATACTAGAAGCGATCAGCGGCAACCACATCCGTGCAGGGGATTACATTTTGGTTGAAGCGATTGATCGAATAGGCCGTTTGCAAATGTGGGATATGTTCGACATCTTGAAACAGATAATATCCGCAGGCGTAATTATTGTTACTCTCGAAGATAATAGAGAGTATTCAATCGAGGACTTCAATCAGAATCCAAGTTCGATATATTTTCTGATTGGGAAAATTCAGCAAGCTCACGAATATTCCAAAATACTATCTTCCCGTGTACTCACCGGATATGAAAAGAAAAGAATCAAAGCAAGATCTGGCGGAAAGATTAGCAAACACACACCATTCTGGCTAACCAAAGAGGGAACTTTAATACCTGAAAATGCTGAAATCGTAAAAGCGTGTGTGGATCTATATTTGTCAGGACGAGGGCCAAGAAAGGTAATTCAAGAATTAATGAACGAATACCCAATACTAAAAGAAAAACATCCGTCAACATTGAAGCGTTGGTTTAAGAATCGAGCGCTCATAGGAGAATGGCAAACCAAGGGTGAAATAATTCCTAACGTCTTCGAACCTCTTATTGATTCTTCAACTTTTTACCAATTGCAAATCCGACTAAAAGAACGATCTAAAAAGATGTCTCCGGAGCAAACTTACCATCTTTCCGGACTTGTAGTTTGCGATAAATGCAACTCTCGATTTTACTTTCGAAGAAAAAAACATAACGGAAATACAATAATATATTCTAACTGCTCAACTTATCTAAAGCGTGGAATAGAGTTTTGCGACAACAACACAACTTGGCCTTATGAAGTTTTTAAATATGTACTTCACTGGGGAATTCCTATCGCCTTATCAGCAAACGTTTACAACCAAAATATTAACAATCTCTCTCAGAAAATAGATGAACTAAAAATACAAAAACAAGAAAAAGAAGATCAAATAAGAAAGCTTACAAACGCACTTATGGAATTGGAAGGCGAAAGAATTATTATTGACAAACTAAAATTAATAAAAAAAGAGAAAGATGATATTGAATCTCAGATCAGTCAAATCGAAGAAACTTTAATCGGCGAGGCTCCAAGTCACCCAGCAATCAGTGACCAAATTATGGAATCAACAAATAGTCAGATTGACGATATTATCAAAGACCCAATTCTATATAGAGAGCGCTTAAAAAAGACTAGCTTCCGATTAAACGTTTACAAGAAAAAACTCAAAGTGAACTCTCTGCCACCAGACAACCCCACTATAGAGCTGTTGAGGAGATCAACGAGGCATAATTGTTACATCCTCAAAATAACCACACCTGCTTACGAAATCTTTGATGAAGATAGCGATCAACTTGAATGGGTCAAGCCTGAGTCAATGTATGCTGCTGTTGACAGAAAAGGAGAAAGGGCGACAGGTTATACCGAAGAACATCTTATACATAAATTAATAAATAACGATGATCACGAGTCTTATTTCAAACATCCAAACGAATAGACTTGACAAAAAAAGAAAACATGAGAACATAAAATAACAGTTTTAAATGATTTATTAAAAAACTTAGATCAATATTCATTTTTAGAAAATTAAGCCTTAACGATTTAGTCGACTGCTTAAAGAAATGAATCGAAAAAAAACGCATTCAAAGCGTGGTTTTACTGTGCACAAAACATTAATTAAAATAAGATAAAACAAAATAAAAACAATAATATAATAAAATGAACAAACAAAAATTATTTAAAGAAACATCACAATTTATTTCGAAAAACAATTTCGACTTTTTTATTACTTTACATTTCAAAAACAAAGTAAGCAAAGAACATGCGAGGAAATCGCTGGATAAATTCATCAAAAAACTAAACAACGAATTATTTGGCTCAAGATCATCAAAATCTATTAGTCAAATATCAGCGATAGAAAAGAACACTGATTGTGAAAATTACCACATACATATAGCTTTAAAATGCCCTTTAAGCCGAATAAAAAATAGAGAACATGCAAACGTTAATTACCTTAAAAGGTGCATTAAAAATGCGTGGAGGTCCGCCGATAAATCTGCCGCCACCGATGAACTTAATTTGTTTGACAAGAACCCGAAGTGGATCAGATTAATTTATGACAACGTTGGCATATCGGAGTATATTTCCAAACAGATTTTAAATGATCACTTTGATGTTATTGAGTGGGACAAAACAAATCTTTCTACCACTCGGACAAAGAGCTAGCTAACTGAATACGTCTTTTTAATTCGACTCAGTGTGGAGCGAGAAGCGCCTGTCAGCTCACAAATCTCGGACCAAGACAGGCCCTTTAACAAAAGATCATAAATCTTCCGATTACGCTCTTTATTTTCCCTCCTACCTCGATATTTCCCTGCTTTCTTTGCCTTTTCAATTCCCTGCACCTGACGCCGCCGTCTATCCTCATAATCCTTACGGGCCACAGCAGCCAAGACGTCAAGCATCATAGAATTAAATGCATCTTTAATTCTCGAATTTAAGTCTTCAGAGACCTCCAACAGCTCCCATGATGTTGGTAAGTCTAAGGCCACTACACGAACTCCTCTGCTTTTAATCTCATCTTTTAACTTATCCCAATCTTCGAAACTGAGCCTTGAGAGACGGTCAACCTGCTCAACCAAAAGCACATCACCTTTTTGGCATTCCCTCAACAACCGGAAAAGCTCTGGGCGTTGCAGACTTGCCCCTGACTCATTTTCAATATAGTAGGATGCGATCCGAAAATTGTTTGCAATTGCAAAATTATCTAATTGGTGGAGTGCTCGTTCAGCGTTTTGTTCTTCTGTTGAAGCCCTTAGATATGCTCTAACAAACATTGATATACCCCGGTTCTTTTTAAGTCGTTTTTATTTGGCAGTTCGTTTTAAATTAAAATAAATAAAATCGAACCATGAATTCATTAATCAAAAAATGGTTCGGTTTGAGTATACCCTTTTAATACAAAATAATGGAAACTTTTAAATGACAATAACACAACTTATTAACGAGAAAAATGGATTCCACTGGATAGAACTAGATCACCAAATTAGCTTCCTAGCACATACAATCAATAACGGTAAATATTTTTCTGTTTTGGAAAGAATTAAAGATCTAAAAATTGCTTTTTCATCGAAACATGTTTTTTGGTTCGACGAAGGCAACTACGAGAGTCACAAAAACTATTTTATTACGTCGATTGGCGAGTTAGACGAAGCTGTTCAAATAGAAATTGAATCAGAAATAATTGCAGAAAAGGTGCTACGAGATTGGACTGGCATAAATAACGAGAAAGGTCTTCCCGTTTTGTTTAACAAGGAGATTGCGAAAACTATAATCACGGAAAATAGGAGGATACGCAATTTCTTTGTTTTTTCTGCATATCACTCAGTTCTTGAAGCAGAAATAGAAGCTCAAACAGCTAATGAAATTCTGAGTATTTCTCAGAAATATATTTGTCTCACGATTGATTAAAGGGCTGTATGAGTCAGCCCTTTAATTGTGTCGCTTATACTTTTATTTCATCCGTACTGAAGGGCCTCTGTCACCCTGTATTCGATACGCCACGAACCGATGCTCCCTCCCGGCATTAGGATTAGGAACCGTATCTGCTTGAATTTGATTGGTTTGTAAGTCGAACTTGTAACCCACCACTAGATTCTGAGCCTCTGTCCGAATGAGCTCACCTGCAACTTGAAGCCGGTCATCTACCTCCTCTGACTCTGGCAGTATTAGGGTTACCTGTCTTTCAAGATTTTCTACCAATCCGAAAGGAGTAGGGGCCACATACATCTTCCGGTCCCTAATCATAATATCGCCATAGGTCCCGAAACCTTTCACATGCTTGTTTTTGTGGACATAATCATGGTCCGCATTCAGAAAGTCTCCGTCGCAGATTACAAGATCATGTACTGCGTACTCGTTTTCGTCGGTTACGGGGTATCTGCCAAAAACGTAGAAGATCCTTCTTCCATTGTGAAGTCCGGTCGGCATCTGGCTGTTTGCATCATAGCTGGCCTCGCGCCCCGGGTAAGCCAGCCCCTTGATCTCGTACCCCTCTGGTCTCATTACTAAGGGGTAATCTGGATAGGTATTTCGCCCGGCAACATCGTAGTGCGCGTTCAGCTCATCTAAGCGCTTTCCGAACCAATCTTGAAAATGAAATTCCTTATCTCTTTTCGACTCGCGGGAAATCAACTCTCCACGTACTACAGCATCCGCACAGGCGTAAAATACATCTATCACTGAGGACACGGTTCGCTCCTTGTCATTATTTGAATGAAAACTCAATTTGAGGTTCTTCAGAGGATCTGAAGCCTTGGGTCAGAATTTGAGACGGGCAAGAAGAGAAGATCTCGGTAAGAAACTCCTCAACTTTGGCTCGTGACAAGCCTTTTCTCGCCGCGAAAACTAAGAGCTGAGATGCGAGAATGACTTTGACATCGCCGGATGACAGATTTCTCTCGACTTTTGCCATTCTTGAAATTAATTGAGCGGTCTTGTTTAGAACGTCACCAATGGAAATTTTTTGAGGTTTCTCATTAATAACCTTTTTGCAAACAAGCAGGGCATCAAGGTTTATTGGCTCCTTTGTACCGCTTTTCGGTGAGCTGACAGCCATCTCGGCTTTCACTGGGTGGCTTGCTACTAAGGTGAAATTACCGAGACGTATGGCGTCAAATATGGCGAGCCACCCCTCTGCACGCGAATGGTGAAAGCTGAACACCAAGACGCCATCAGGGATCAATACACGATGCGATTCCTGAAAGACGCTTCCAAGATTTCTAGCGAAATCGAACGGGTCTTTTTGTTGGACCTCACCGTCAGCACCGGAAGTCGCGGGCGAAAAATACTGATACCAGTCCGTCAAGGCTGGTTTTAACCATGCATAAAAAAAGTCACTGAGCTCGCTGTAGTGGATGAAGTCGAAATAGGGCGGGTCTGTGATAACGGCGTCAACGGATTCATTGGGGATAGGTAGCCTTGCTGAATCACCGTTAAGGATCAACGCTGACTGCGCTTCCGAGCCAGCAAACTCCTCAAAGCTGTCCACGATATTGAGGTCTAAGGGATCGCCCGTGAAAACTTTGCCTGTAGTTGTCTCGCCCTTTGGTGCAATTTCAAATGGTGAATCGAGGTATTCCTTAGCCTTGATTAGCCGGCTTCGAAAAAGCGACGTGAAAGAGCCACTGCTCTTTGATGTACCCCATACGTTATTCTCCAGCGGGATTCTTTCAGGCTTGAGAATGTGATGTGAAAAAAGATGCCTTACGGCGCCGGTGCCCTCTCCTTTAAAGCTACAGAACATATTGTTGAACTCAAGGGTCCCTGAGAACAAACAAAGGAAAGCTTCTCTGATATCTTTTTTTTCAATCCGGAGAATCCGCCTTAAAAGCAACCCAAGACAGAGCAACTGCCTTTCATTAAAAAAATCTTTCCAATTCAAATAATTATAGGACTTAGCTTGCTTCGTGTTGTGGCCGTCCCGGATACCCATATCAGGCAAAGGCAGGTCTAGTTCATTCAGCTTCTCCTTAGTTTCTCGGAAAAGCTCTTTGTCGAACTCGGTGGGCGCTATGTAGACCTTTTGTCCGTCCGGCCTCAGCGCAAGGATCGCATACATTCGATGAGCGGGAGGCTTGCCAGAGTTTTTAACCAATTCTTTGATCTTATGCCGATTACCCTTTGAGTCGGTTACATATTGCCCCGTGACCGATCCTCGCTGCGGATTGAACTCGTGTTCGCAACTGGGACATTCCTCACAAGTAGAGTCATATCTCGCCTCCAAAATGGACCAACAAGATGGACACACTATTTTGGCTTGTGGCTTCCGACTAGCGTATGCGTTCTTACTGAAAACATAGTTTGAAAACAGCGGAATTGTTTCACTATCTGGGGTCTCAACAAGCTTCACCCAAAAATAGTACAGCACCTCACACTCAGTACCGTCTGTATCGAGCGTCCTGTAAAAATGTTTGATCTCGGGAGCTACGTCCCGCTCAATCGCCTCAAGGGCTGCTTTAAGCTCATTCTGGCAAACCCTAGTGAGGGCCTGTCGAACGATGAAAGTGCTCACAGGGTTAATGTCACAGCCTATAGGCTTCATCCCTAATTTGGCTGCCTCGCCTAGAGAGGTACCGCTACCCATGAACGGATCCAAGACCACTTTCCCTTTGAAGCATGCCGGGTCGTAGAAGTGGTCCCAAATCTCCTCTTCTCGGTCAAGAACAGAGCCCAATACAATTGCCCGAAACACACTACCAAGCCTTTTTGCCCACCACTTGTGGATCGAGTAGATAGGCCGATAAATCTCTTTCCGCCAGCTTTCTTTTTCAGCGATGTAGTCCACCTGCTCGAAAGGAAAGTCTTTTTCTATAGCTTTAGTCATTCACTGGTTCTCTAGCCGATCTTTCATACGGAGAAGATCACCGCGAAACCCCTTCTAACAGGAATAAGCGGAGTACTGTTTTTTCACGGACAGGTTCTAAAAATCGTTGCTGGCGGACATTTAGCACCACCCTCACTCAGGTGCCCGATTCTATCAGATCAACCTGAAAATTTGGCTGTGCGGAATCACTCTGGTCCTGAATGACGGAAGGATACTCTGTAGATCGGAGGCAATTCGCTGGAGCAAATCAATGGCCGATTCGGGCTTCAGCCACCACAAAAGAAAGGAGATCCTATTATTCATCATACTTGAGCGTTTTCCTGGAATCGGGCGGGGAACCGGACCTGCCGCGCCGCGCGACTGATGGCAATCTCTCCGGTCTCCATCGGCTCCCGGAGCACCTCCAGCACCCGACGCTCGAACTCCGGCAGCTCGTCAAGAAACAATACGCCACGATGGGCCAGCGAGATTTCCCCCGGTCGAGGGCTGCTACCACCACCCACCAGGGCAACGGCAGAGGCGGTGTGATGGGGCGACCGGAATGGCGGCTCACGCCAACGACCCTCACGCACCGGCAACCCTGCGACAGAATGCACGCTGGCCACTTCCATGGCGGCCGCGTCTTCCAGCGCGGGCAGGATGCCGGGCAGTCGACTGGCAAGCATGCTTTTGCCGGTCCCTGGTGGCCCGAAAAACAGCAGATTGTGGCCCCCGGCTGCCGCCACTTCCAGTGCCCGGCGGGGCACACGCTGCCCCCGGACCTCTGACAGGTCCGGGCCGTCCGACGGCGCTTCCCGGGCCAACGAACAACTCGCCACCGGCACCAGTCGGGCCCGATCACTGAGGTGTTCACACACCGCCAGCAGATGACCGGCGGCCAGTACATCATCCCGGCTGGCGAGGGACGCCTCACCGGCGTTGGCTTTCGGCACCAGCAGCGCCCGCTCATCGTCCCGTGCCGCCAACACCGCAGGCAGCACGCCCTTGACCGCTCGCAGGGCACCGTCCAGGGACAGTTCACCGATAAACTCACAGCCGGTCAGACTCTCGGCCGGTATCTGGCCGGAGGCCGCCAGAATGCCGAGGGCAATGGGCAGGTCGAAACGGCCGCCCTCCTTGGGCAGATCAGCGGGGGCCAGGTTGATGGTGATGCGTCGGGCCGGGAACTCGAAGCCGGCGTTGAGCAGGGCGCTTCGCACTCGCTCCTTGCTTTCCCGGACGCCGGTTTCCGGAAGCCCGACGATAGACAGTGCGGGCAGGCCTCCGGAGAGGTGGACTTCTACGGTAACCGCAGGCGCGGACACGCCGATGATGGCGCGCGAATGGACAATCGCTAGCATGACAACCTTCCCTGGTCGGTAATTCAATAACTGGCCCGGCATCCTGCCGGGCCCCTAACTCAGTTTGCGGCCCGGGCCTTCTCCAGTTCCGCCACCCGCTTTTCGAGGGCTTCGACCTTTTCGCGGGTTTTCATCAGTACCGCCTGCTGGGCGTCGAATTCTTCGCGGGTTACCAGCTCCAGGCGGGAGAGCACGGCCATGACAGCGGCACGGGCCTGGGTTTCAAAATCTTCCCGGGCGGCGCGGGCCATGTCGGGAACAAACTGGCCGAACTGGCCCTGCAGCTGGGCAAAAATATCTTGTGGACCTTTCACTTGTAACCTCGCTTAATTCCCCTGTGAGCCGTTCCACGCTGTCCCGGATCTCACCGGATGGGACGACGATTGACCTAACGCTGGGAGTGTATCACACCGCAGCTACTGCCATACTGTAGCCGGTCGGCGGTATACTGCGCACCGACCGGGCAAAGCCTGCTCTAATTTGGCTCACGCCCGGGAGTCGCGCTTCATTTTGGTGCACAACTTTGCGCCATTCTGGGACAGCCGCGAACCATATTGTTGTTTTTAATGAATTTTTTTGCGTTGGCATACCCGATGCTAAAGCTCTCGTACGCAATCCGCACAATTGGTGTGCGAGGTGGCAGCATCCCGAACTCAACAAACGGCCGACGGGCCCTCAATGTTGGGACGGCTTTACCAAGGAGAAAGCAATGAAACTTGTGACAGCGATCATCAAGCCTTTCAAATTGGATGATGTCCGTGAGGCACTATCCGAGATTGGCGTGCAAGGCGTAACCGTCACTGAAGTCAAAGGCTTCGGTCGGCAGAAAGGCCACACAGAACTCTATCGTGGCGCGGAATACGTGGTGGACTTCCTGCCCAAGGTCAAGGTGGAGGTTGCCATCGGCGACAACCTGCTCGACCAGGTCATCGAATCCATTACCAAGGCGGCCAACACCGGCAAGATCGGTGACGGCAAGATCTTTGTAACCGAACTGGAACAGGCCATCCGGATCCGGACGGGCGAAACCGGCGAAGAAGCGGTGTGAACCAGTTCTGACGCAGAACAGCCAACGCAAAAAATTCTAAACCTGAAAAGCCTCGTGCGGAGGGCTTCAAATGGAAAGCAATATCTTTCACCTGCAGTACGCTATAGACACCTTTTATTTTCTGGTGTGCGGCGCATTAGTCATGTGGATGGCAGCTGGCTTCGCCATGCTCGAATCCGGCTTGGTGCGAGCCAAGAACACCACAGAAATCCTGACCAAGAACGTGGCACTGTTTGCCATTTCCTGCATCATGTACCTGGTGTGCGGCTACGCCATCATGTACGGCGGCAACATCTTCCTGTCCGGCATTGCCGACGTAGATACCGCTGCGGTGCTGGGCGACTTCGCCGGCCGTGAAGACGGCTTTGAGGGTGGTTCCATCTACTCCGGCGCTTCTGACTTCTTCTTCCAGGTCGTGTTCGTTGCCACCGCCATGTCCATCGTGTCTGGTGCCGTGGCCGAGCGTATGAAACTGTGGGCCTTCCTGGTGTTCGCTGTCTTCATGACCGGCTTCATCTACCCGATGGAAGGTGCCTGGACCTGGGGCGGTGCCTCTGTGTTTGGCATGTACACCCTGGGCGACCTTGGCTTCAGTGACTTTGCCGGCTCCGGTATCGTGCACATGGCCGGTGCTGCGGCTGCTCTTGCCGGTGTACTCCTGCTCGGCGCCCGTAAGGGCAAGTATGGCCCCAACGGCGAAATCCGTGCCTTCCCGGGCGCCAACCTGCCGCTGGCTACCCTGGGCACGTTCATCCTGTGGATGGGCTGGTTCGGCTTCAACGGCGGTTCCGTCCTGAAACTGGGCGACATCGCCAGCGCCAACTCCGTAGCCATGGTGTTCCTGAACACCAACACGGCGGCTGCCGGTGGCGCCGTTGCGGCCCTGATCACCGCTCGCCTGATGTTTGGCAAGGCCGACCTGACCATGCTGCTCAACGGCGCCCTGGCCGGTCTGGTGACCATCACCGCCGAGCCCTCCACCCCGAGCGCCCTGACCGCCACTCTGTTCGGTGCCATCGGCGGCGTACTCGTGGTCCTGAGCATCGTGACCATGGACAAGCTGCGGATCGACGACCCGGTCGGTGCCATCTCGGTACACGGTGTCTGTGGTCTGCTGGGCCTGCTGCTGGTGCCGCTCACCAACGGCGACGTCACCTTCACCGGCCAGATTGTTGGCGCCATCACCATCTTCGTCTGGGTATTCGTTGCCAGCCTCGTGGTCTGGGGCATCCTGAAGGCCGTCATGGGCCTGCGGGTGAGCGAAGAGGACGAGTACGAAGGCGTGGATCTGTCCGAGTGTGGTATGGAAGCCTATCCGGAGTTCGTCAGCGGCAAGCAGTAAGCGCTGACTCCACAATGAAAAAGGGGCGCCATCCGGAGGCTGTGTGAAAACAGCCTCCGAAGTTGGCAAAATAACCGCGACATGGCTCG
>NZ_JBHIXV010000013.1:0-95758 GCF_041984545.1 Marinobacter sp.
GGTAATAGCGAGCTACTTTCTTCTCCAACGGCTTCCAGGGAATCAGCTTGTCCATCCTCTCCAGAAAGATCTCGCGGCGAGTCTTGCGCTTCTTGGTCTGGTACTCGGCTTCGGAGAAGGTCATCTGATCCATGGTGGCAACGAATCCTATGCAGTTGGCGATGGCCGTATTATCGCCGATTCCGGCGACTTATTCAGAGTCTCCCTAGTTTTGTCACTGGGGTTGGCAGCGGCCTTAACTGGCTGCTCAACAACCGAACACGTGTTGGTTGGTGGAAAATGCGTCACCTGCATCAATAACCCTCTCACGGGTGAACCCCTGAACCACGACGGGTCGATTCCAGGCAGCACCTATAAACCGTCTGATCAGGCGACCGCTCAATCCGAGTCTTCAGGCTCGGCTGGTTCGTCTTCCGGCAGAAAGACTTTTACTGAATCCACGACCTCTTTTTCTGTCCCACTTAACGTCGATGTGGCGTTTATCAGAATCAAAAAGGAATACGAGTACCAGTCCGAGCAGGAAATCCGCCAGGAGTGGGGATCATTGGCCGAAACAAAAATGAAGACCTTTGCCTGGGCCTACGACTCAGAGCCATCTGTTTACTACCGAATGCGGGCCCACCGGCAGCATGGCGATGCGCTTTATGTCATGGATCACAACATCACAAAGCAAAATGCTGATTCCAGCGAGATAACAATCACCGTGTGGGTGAACGACCAGTCACCAATTTCACCGGCCGATGTGGCGGAAAGTCTTGCCCGGCGAACCAAAGCCGCATTGAAGATCTGACCTGCAAGGGAAGGGGCCTCACGCACTGATTAGACTGCTATTAAGTTTCATTCTCGGTGTCGTGGACTTGTATTAAGCCTTTCTGATGCTCTACAGCGTACAAGGCCCGCTGCCGAAGTTGAGAACGCTGGTCTTCAGTGTGCAGTGCAAGGACGGCTTTGCGGGCAATACGGACGCTCTTTGAAAGAGGTCGAATGTCCGCTTTGCGACCTTGTGCAGCTGAGAATCTTATAAATTGCATGTGCCGTATTGGCATACAAGGTTGATTGAGGCAGTAATGTATGCCAACATGGCACACGTAGATTGAGTCCGTCGAATCACTTTTTATCAAGGAAGATGGTTTTCTTGGGTTCCAGTCGAGCCTATCCCACCATCGGTGAAGAATATGATGAACACACAAGGTAAAGACACTCGCCTGGTGGCCCGTGTCGATGAAGAAACGCAGAGACTTATTGCTCATGCAGCAGAGTTAACGGGCCGCAGCTTGAGTCAGTTCCTGATCTACGCTGCAAAGAAAGAAGCACAGGAGGCCGAGCGTCAGGCGCTACAAATTCAGGTTTCCCGGCAAAGTGCTGATCTTATGCTGGAGCTGCTGGATAACCCTGAGCCGATTAACCCAAAGCTTCGGGAAGCTGCACTCAACCACAGGAAGTTGGCTGGTGACTTTAAGAACCGAAGAAATCAGTAAAAAGCACAATCGGCGAAAATTTGACTGCGGTAAGCCTGCACTCAACGAGTTCTTAAAGAAAATTGCCCGGCAAAGTAGCCAGAAGATGGCGACACGGACTTATGTACTGATTGAAGATGAGGGCGACCCGACGGAGATCCTGGGTTATTACACTCTTCTTCCAAGCACCGTTGTCTTCCCCCAGGGGCATCCCCTGCAAAAGCGGTTTCCGTCGGATCCGCCGGTTTACCGGCTGGCACGACTTGCGGTTGATAACTCTGTGAAAGGGTATGGATTAGGAGCATACCTGCTGGTCGAGTGCTTGAGACGGGTTGTTGATGCGTCGATTTCAGTTGGAGGTATCGGCTGTGCGGTAGATGCCAAAGACGACGACTCAAAAAGATTCTACGAAAAGTTCGGGTTCGTCGCTATTGATGCCGTTGAGGGTGATGCTTTAGCGCTTTGGCTGCCTTTTGAGCAATGTCTGGAAGCAGTCGAACTCTCACAGACAAGTGGACGGTAGTCGGGTTCTGCCGCGTTACTGCGGATCTCTCTAAAAAGAGGCGGAATTTCTCCCGGGGGAAGTGTTGGACTATCCGCCTGAACGTTCGCTTTCGTGATTGACCAGCAGAAAACAATTTTCTGAACCATACTTAAAGGCTCTTACCCTCCGAAGAGGGCCACGCCATGACATTTCCAATAGCCAAAGCTCCCTGGAATAAGGGAAAGCTTGTTGGCCAGAAGTTACCGCTCAAACTCGAACAAATATGGGCTATCCGCATTCGGTTGGAGATTGCTAAGAACATCCGCGAGCTGGCGATGTTCAACATGGCAATTGATTGCAAACTCCGGTCCTGCGATTTGGTAAAGCTCCTGGTTCGAGATATTTCCAGAAACGGCGAGGTTCTGGATCGGGCGCAAGTCATCCAGCAGAAGACCAGTCAGCCTGTCCAGTTTGAGATAACCAAAAAGACGCGCGAATCGGTCGAAGCATGGATCGAGTTGCGCGGACTCTCGGGTATGGATTATTTGTGGCCGAGCCGGATGCGAAAGTTCGACCATATCACTACTCACCAATACGCCCGTCTTGTCAAAAAGTGGATTACCAGCATTGGACTTGACCCTTCAGTCTACGCAACCCATTCAATGAGACGCAGCAAAGCGACATTGATCTACAAGAAGACCAAGAATCTTCGAGCCGTCCAGTTGCTGTTGGGACACACGAATATGTCGAGCACCGTGCGGTACCTTGGTGTTGAGGTCGAGGATGCTCTGGAGATAGCTGAGAGTATTGAGATCTAGGTGCGTAACTTGTGTCCTTGGTCCCTTTGGATGCCGCTGACGCTGCCAGCCCCGGTCGATGCTCACCCTCGGGTTTCGATCAGGCTCCTCCCGTCGCTAAACAAAAGCGAACATTCGAGTCAGGCCTTCCTTCTCCCCCCCGAAGGTTCCAAGCTCGTCATTGGCCTTTGATTCATCATGGTTGATGGAGCAACTTTCAGGTGCCAACTAATTCCGGTATAGAGTTAGCGATAATGGGCTAAGCCGATGTTTACCCCGATTGACCTGCCCCCAGCTTTCCAAAGGCCAAAAAAACTGGATATGTGAAGCCCGGCAAAAGATGAACATAAGCATCCGACAATCAAATCTTGAGTCACGGGCTGCTGCCGTATTCCGCAGCAGCTAAGCATTACTTTCCAATGGCAAGCTTCGTTAACTCAGGCATCCTCCTGAATAAGAGCAGCGAGGTCATGCCGAATTTCTTCCCCGCTCAAATCGGGCCGCATTAAAAGGCGAGGGTTACCTTCGCGATCAAATACATAAATCGCGCTGCTGTGTGACACCGCATAATTTCCATCAGCGTCAGGTTCGTCATAACCGAAGGTTGTCCTATATCGTTTTGCCAGTTCACGAAGCTGGGGTTCTTTTCCAGTGAGCCCTACAATATTGTCACCGAAGAAATCCACGTATTTTGCGAGGCGCTCGGGCGTGTCACGTTTCGGATCGACACTCACGAACAAAGTGAGTACTTCATCCTGAAGCGTCGGGGCCAGGCCACTGGTTGCCTGATTGAGCTTTTGCAGGGCGGTTGGGCAAACATCGGGGCACGAGGTGAACCCGAAAAACAGCATTCTCACCCGTCCACTGTAATCCTCGCCAGATACCGACTCGCCCTGGCTATTGATCAGGTCGAATTCCAGCTCAGGCATCAAGCCACTGATGTTTTTACCGTTCCAGTCTTCCTCGTCATTGGCAAAGCAACCAGTCAGCAATAGGGATGCAATCAGCGTTAAGGTCGCCGATATGATGTTGGTGCGCTGTCGCCAGAAGCGAGTTCTCATGACGCTGTTTCCTCAAGTGGTTTGGATTGATTGGCATATTTTCCGTCCTGATGCATGGCTCGCCGAAGCATCAGAAGAATGCCAAGGATGCTCATCATAGCGGGAGGGATATAGGTCAGCATGCCGCCCAGGAGCTGGTCGACTTCCGGGTCCAGCGGCCAGGCCCTGCCACAGACTTCGTAAACGTCGTAGACCATGTCACGTGAGAACACGATCCACGCCCCAAGAAACATCTGAAGCACACCTGCGGCAGCCAGAACCAACATGCGTCTGCCATACCCCAGCGATGAGGTGATCGCAGGCGGTCGCGGGTCGAAGATCAACCACCAGAACAGCAGGCCATCCAGTAACATGCTCCAGTTCATGACCCAGTACAGATCCCGGCTGAGCATGGCGTCGAAATGGATTGATGGCCACAGCCAGAAATAAATGAGCCCGACAAACAGGAATAGGGCGATGAAGGGTTGTTGCAGGACCTGATAAAACCAACCCAGAGGCCGGAGCGTGCGCCTCCAGCCTGGGCTGATTTTTTCAAACCAGAACCGCATGACCGGCAAGGGATTGGAAAGCGCGATCAGGATAGGCCCAATATGATGAAGGATCAGATGCTGGCCCCGATGGACGAAGAACATGTATTGCGCGTAGTAATCGAAGCGGGTCTGCATCACCGCATAACAGATCATCACCCCCAGGGTGAACGCAAAGATCCGCAGTGCGCCTGGCCGGTCCTGTTCCGGCATCCGAAATAGCCCAACGCCATAGAACCCCATCACGAGCATGTAGCTCAGTATGGTCAGCGGCGAGAAATCGTAAGGTAATAAGTAGTCAAGCAGTGACATAGCGTTGCCGGTTCTGAAGTTGTTATTGAGGCGACTCTACCTTGGAGGTGACAAGGTCGTACAGTTCTTGGGGTCCCAGCCGACTTAAGGTGTCCCCGTTGACGTAAAAGGTTGGGGTTCCAGAAATTCCAACCGCTTTCACGTCAGCCGCATCCTGTTGAATAATGCGGTCAATCTCCTGCGAGTTCATACCGGCCCGGGCGGCTTCTAAATCAAGCCCGGCTGACTCCGCCGCATCCCATGCTGCGGCGACCTTTGGATCGTCATGCCACTGGGGTTGGGCTTCCATGACAGCGTCAAGCACCGGCTCGTAGATCCCCTGTTCGCGGGCGGTTTCCAGAATTCTGACGGCCTCTTCCGAGCCTTTGTGAAACAATACGTAGCGCAGGACCAGACGCACGTTGTCCGGGTATGCAGCCTGAATCTGTTTCACATAGGGATGCATGGCGCGACAGCCTTCGCAGGATGGGTCGAAGAATTCGACAATGGTTACCGGCGCGTCCTCAGGGCCGATAACGGGAGAGTAATCTCTCACCAGCGGCGTTTTTTCAACAACGGCGGGTTCATCAATGCCTTGAGAACGATCGTAATAAACGAAAGCGGCCGCGAAGACAACCAGACAAAAAAGAACGAGGCTTGTGACCAGGGTTCGGGTACGCACGTAAGATCTTCCTATTTTAGATAAGTTTAACGAGTGTCAGATTTTCCGGTATTCGGTAGCAGCCGATTGGGAAGCCACCTCAGATAAAACATCATATCAATAAGTTCCACCAGGGACTGCACGACAATCACCACGACAGCCGCGGCCCAGGCCTCTGGTAGCGACAATGCCAGAGGTTAAACCACGAAGGAGTTGCGGGTGCCAAGGCTGAAAATGACGGTGCGACCGGTTGCTACCGGTAATCGAAAGACCCGGCGCAGAGTCTTTCCAACCGGAGCCTCAGCTAGCAAATAGGCCGGAAACAGAATCATCAAGGGCCAGATAAGTGGGCCGGTACTGTCGATCTGGCTGACTTGTGTCATTGAGATGATGAAAAGTACGACTGTCAGCAGAGGGACCGGCATCAGACCCATGAAGCGAATCAACCCGGTGGCTTTTTCGGACTTTTCCGCCCATTTTTCAGTCAGAAATGCCAGGATAAGGGGGACAACAAGCAGCCCGACAAAGGCCGGCAGGAGGTGTCGCCCAAGCTCAAGATTTACGTCGAACTGATTGCCCAGGAAAAGCCAGAGGTAAAGTGCAAGAAGAGCCAGTTGAGCAATCAACAGAACCGGCGTTGCCGCAATGGCTCGGGTGCTCTGGCACTCCTGCACCCTGTCGCCGAGGGAAGAGGTCCATCCGGCAATGAGGCCGGAAAAAACAGCGATGAGGTAGGCCCAGACCTGATGGCGTTCAATTACGTCTCGCATAAGGTGTTCTTAACCGTGTGGCATGTCGGCCATTCGCAGTCGATCTGCCACACGGCACCCATTTCAGCAGCCCTGCTAGCCATGGCCATAAGTATGGGCATCTTTGTGACTGTGATCAGGATGTTCAAACTCCAATGTTGAATGAGTGATGCTGAATTCGTTTTCCAAAGTTCGTTTTATCTCGTCCTTGACTTTCTCAAGTTCATTCCAGGCACTTATCTCGACCACCACATGGGCGTCGAGGGAGGCATCATGCTCACCCATCTGCCAGAAATGTACGTGGTGAAGGTCGATAACACCTTCTACCTTTGATACAACCTCAATGACCGAATCAGTGTCGATATCCACAGGACTTCCCAGCATGAGTGTTCGGATGGTTCCGCCGATTTCCGTCAGGCCCAGGTAGAGAATGTAGCTGGCGATACCAATTGTGATTGCGGGATCAACCCAGCGCATGTCGTACAGGAGAATCAGGGCACCGCCTACAACGACTGCTATTGAGGCAAACGCATCGGACAAGTTGTGTAAAAACAACGCACGAATATTAACGCTGCCCTTCTGCATAGAGTAGGTCAGCAGCGCCGTCAACGCGTCCACCACCAGTGCGACAATGCCAAGCCAGATTACCCACCATCCCTTGATTTCCGTCGGCTCAATGAATCGCATGGTACCTTCGTAGATCAGGTAGAGGCCTATCATGATCAAGGTGGTGTAGTTTATGAGTGCCGCAACGATCTCAACTCTCCCATAGCCAAAGGTCATCTTTGAGTCGGCCGGGCGGCGTGCAATTTTCCGGGCGGCAAAAGCGATAACCAGCGATGCCATATCTGAAAAGTTATGTATAGCGTCGGCGATCAGCGCCAGGCTGCCAGCGAAGATCCCGCCCGCGATCTGGGCGACAGTCAGGATGCCATTCGCCCAGATGGCTACTGCAACTCGCTTGTCCTTGGTATCCGGTGACATGTGAGCATGTTCGTGGCCCATTATTTTCTCCTTGTTCGGTAGTTGTTCATTTCGTGTTGTTTCCGGCACTTTTTTCGGCCCTAAAGCCAGTGGCCAAAATCATGATCACGCCCAGGACTATGAATACGTCGGCAAGGTTGAACGCCGGCCAGTGCCAGGATTGCCAATGAAAATCGAGATAGTCGACCACGTAGCCTCGAAACATTCGGTCGATGACATTCCCAAGTGCGCCGCCCAGTATCATCGCGTAAGCCAGGGCTTCAGTTCGATGACGGCTGTCCCGAATCAATTTGACCAGAACAGCCGAGACGACAACGGCTATCGCAATAAAAAAATATCGCTGCCAGCCCCCGCCATCGGCGAAGAGACTAAAGGCAGCGCCTTTATTCCATACGTGCACCCAATTAAAGAAAGAAGTGATCTCAACCGATTGCCCGTAAGCCATGGATTGCTGGACCAGCCATTTAATGGCCTGGTCAGCCAACGCTATCAGCGTGGAAAAGCCGAGAAAGTTCAGCGTAAAAAAGCGAGAACGGTCTCCAGACATCGAATTATCCTTTTAGTGCAAGTATGCGCTTGGCACCGATGAGTACAATGCCTCCCACAATGCCGCCAATAACCAGATCCGGGTAGTTGGAGCCGGTCCAGGCGACAAGAAGCCCTGCGAGGATAACCCCTAGATTGATGACCACGTCGTTGGCCGAAAATATCCAGCTGGCTTTCATGTGAGCACCGCCTTCACGGTGTTTGGCGATCAGGAGCAGGCAACTGACGTTGGCAATAAGGGCCACAGATGCGACGGCCATCATCATCAGCGACTGCGGATCACTGCCAAACAGAAAGCGCCTGCCAACTTCAACCAGTACCCCAGCGGCAAGGATAAGCTGGAGTATGCCAGCCACATGCGCCGCTCTGACCTGCATTTTGATGCCGTGCCCAACGGCGTAAAGCGCGAGACCGTAGACGGCGGCATCGGCAAGCATGTCTAGCGAGTCTGCAATCAGGCCAGCGGACTGGGCGATCAGGCCCATCGTCATCTCGACCAGAAACATCAGACCGTTGATTGCCAGCAGTATCCATAAAGTGCCGGATTCCTCGGTTTCGTTGGCATTAGACGACTCAGCCGATCTGACGGATTCAGCGCTGGCCTCTTCTGACTTCTGCAAGGAAGCGCCCAGCCCCAGGGTTTCCAGCTTGCTCGTAATAGGTCCGGCTTCGCCTTGATGAATAATTTCCAGATTTCGATTCGATAGGTCGAATGAGAGTGACCGAATGTTGTCAAAGCCATTGAGCGCCATTCGAATCATTCGCTCTTCCGAAGGACAGTCCATTTTTGGCACTTTGTAGGTGCTGATCTGGGCTCCATGTGTGGTGATAACGGGGTTCCGAGTGTAATTATCTGTGCCAGCTTCCTCACTGCCACACTGTCCGTCACAGGTGTTGCTCATTTTCTCGGCTCCGGTTCTCGTACAAATGATGCAATTTAAAACCCTGTAGTTACTACAGGGTCAATGACTAATTTACTCTAGTCGTTAAGATCGGCGTTTATCTGGATAAAGATCTACAATGATAAGTGAAATGGAGTGGGCATCTCATTTTTGGGGGATAACTTTATGATTTCATCTAAAGGGCTTGCTGCAACCGCTGCGCTATTGGTTTTTCCAGCATTGGTAATAGCGCATGGTGACCAAGGCCCCTGGCAAGGGCATGGTCCCGGCATGATGATGGATCAGGAGCAAATGCAGCAGATGCACCAGAACTGGTCCCACATGAACCAGCTGATGCAACGCATTCCTGATGAAGCTTCACCGCAAGAACGGCAACAATTGATGCGAGAACACAGAGAGGCGATGCAAGAACAAATGGATTATATGCATCGCGGCATGATGGGACCTGGCATGATGCGTGGACAAAACGACATGATGGGAGGTCAGCACCTGATGAACGGCGGCGGTAAATCAAAGAATGGTGGTAGTCTGTCTAACGAGCAACAAATTCAGATGATGCAGGAGCGCATGGATCAAATGCAGCTGATGATGGAGCAAATGCTGCAATACCAGCAAAATCTAAAGGTAGAGTGATCGAGAAGCCTTCAAATACTTTTACTTAACAGACGCGTAGTAACTGGCGAGTTTGATAGGCTGAAGTTTGTGAAAACGGCGCAGTAGCTGGGTTTCGGTCTCAACGAAATCCCTGGCCTTTTACGGCTGGAAGATGGCGCTCTGGGCACCACTTCGAATGTTCGCTTTGCGACCACTCTGAACCTCCGCTAATCCGCCTTTAGCGCCCCACTCACTATCGAGTCACCTGTTCCGCCGAATCAATGACCCTAACCCCACAACAGACCCTGCAGATGGGATCGGGCCATTCCTGGGCCTCTCTGATGGCCGCGAGCATCAACCATTCACCGTCTGAACCTGCAACACCCGGTGACTCCGCTGCCGCGAGCGCAGGCCCAGCATAATCAGCGGCACCACAATCATGGCACTGCCCACGGCGAACCACACGTCGGGTACCTCGCCGAACCAGATCCAGCCAATCCCCACGGCCCAGATCAGCCCTGTGTATTCGGCGCTGGTCACCTGGTTGGCGTCCACCTGGCGATAGGCCAACAACACGGTAATGTTGTAACCGAGAATCAGCAGAGCAGAGCCGGCGGCGCTCACCAGCATGCCGGCGTTCCAGTCGGCGCCTTCCCAGTAGGCGAGGGCAGCGGCGGCCGGCAGGATCAGCAGGTAGTTCAGGAACAGCTTGTGCACGGTGCTTTGCTGTCGGGGCAAGGTGCGCACCATAACGGCGTTCAGGGCCAGTGCCAGTGCCGAGCCCAGGGCGGCAATGGCGGCCCAGTTGAACTCAACCGGGCGCAGGATGACGATAATGCCGGCGAATCCGCTGAACACGGCCACCACGCTCAGCGGTGTCAGCCGCTCACGGAACACCAGGGCGGAGAGCACCATGACCAGTATGGGCGCGCCGTAGAACAGAGCGTTGGCCGTGGCTAGCGGCAGGTGGCTGAGGGCCACAACCATGCACAGGATGCCCGCCAGATGGATGTGCGCCCGCAGGGTGTGGATGCCCAGGCCGCTGAACAGGTGCTGGCGGTTGAGTTGGCCGAGCAGGGGCATGAGGAACGCCAGCGTGAACAGGCAGCGCAGGAAGGCAAACTGGAAGATCGGGGCACCGGGTTCCAGCAGTTTGATGAACACATCGGAGCCGATGGCCAGGGCGTTGCCGATGACCAGTAGCAGGATGGCGCTGTTGATGGTCTTGCCTGACATTTAACCTCTCCCTCGCGGTTCATAAACTTTCGAGCAAGAGGCGCTCGGTCAGGTTGCTTCCGAAAACCGCTGCGAGTACGTCCATGTACGCTTGCTTTCCGCCATCCATGGCTCCAAGCATTTTCGGAAGCAACCTGACCGACCACCTCCCGGAACCCGTTCGTGGATTCCCAATGCAAGGGAATTCTAGGTGTGCTTAACTATCCGATAAAATGATCAATATTTTTCCACTATTAGAAAATTCGATAGATGCGTCTGCCACCCCTGAAATCGCTGCCCGTGTTCGAAGCCGTTGCCCGCCTGAAGAGTTTTTCCCAGGCCGCCGAGGAGCTGGCCATTACCCAGAGTGCGGTGAGTCACCAGATCAAGCAGCTGGAAACCTACCTCGGGGAACGGCTGTTCTGGCGTTCGGGGCGGTCGGTCACCCTGACCGATGAGGGACGTCAGTATCTGGACGGGATCAGCTCGGCGCTGTTGCAGATTGAACGGGCGAGCGAGGCGTTGCTGGGGCATGAGGAGTCGCTGTTGCGGCTGTCGGTGTTCAGTTCTTTTGCCGTACGGTGGCTGGTACCAAGGCTGCCGGATCTGAAGCGGCAGCACCCGCAGCTGGATCTGTCGCTGGAGATGAGCAGTGCCAACCCGGTGCTGTCGGATCGGGTGGCGGACTGTTTCATCACGGTGAAGCCGAACTCAACCGCGTTCAGTTATGAATTGCTGTACGAGGAACGCCTGTTCCCCGTTTGCAGCCAGGATTACTGGCAGAAGATTCGTCGGGAGCTGGGTCTGGAGGAAGTCACCGGGGATCCGGCGTCGGTGTCACTCACGCCGGCCCAGGTCGCGGAATTTCCGTTGCTGTCGACTCACAGCATCTATGATCGGCAGGGTGGCGACTGGGAGGCCTGGTATCGCGAGGCCGGTATGGCGCTGCCGGCCTCGAGCCGGTTGCTGCACTCCAGCCATATGCTGCTGTCGCTGGAGGCGGCCCGGTTTCACCAGGGCATTGCGCTCACCAACGACTACATGCTCAGCACCCGCCAGGATTCCAGCGACTTCGTACGCCTGCCCTGTCATTCGGTGATGACCGGCGACAGCTTTTTCTTTGCCTGGAAAACCAGCCGTCGGCGGGAGCGGGGCATTCAACTGCTGCGCCGGTGGTTGGTTTCGGAGGCGATTGCCGGGGGGCTGCGTCCGGAAATTCTGCCCGAGTGACGGGCGTGTTCAGGCGGAAGCGGGCGAAGTAGGGAACGAAGCACCGCCTGCACGCGTGTAGACAACAGGGTCGGGAGAGTAGGAGACTGGTTTATCCATCCCGCCCGAAGGTATTTTCAACAGGAGCAAGGCAACCATGCACAAAGCAGTATTTGCTGTCGCAATCACATGTCTGATGGGCGCGGCTTTGCCCGCGAGCGCCGGCAACCACAGCGCGGAATTGCCGCCCGGTTTGCAGAAGAAAATTGAGCAGGGCAAGCCGCTGCCTCCCGGCTGGCAGAAGAAAGTCAACCTGGGCCCGGGAGATCGTCTTTACAGGGATCTGTACGATTATGGCGAGGTGCGCGACATTGGCGACGGGCGCCAGGAAGTTCGGGTGGAAGACCGGATCTACACGGTGGTCAAGGACACCCGGGAGATCATCAACATTCTCGATCAGTAACCGGTACCCGTTCTTACGCCTGTAAGACCGCTGGCGCGCCCATCGTGCGGCCGCGCCAGCGCATCGGTCACTCCTCTTCCCGGGGCGGGCGTTCCACCACCTTGCGCTTGCCCTTGGCGCAGCGGCTGAGCGCTTTCAGGCCATCGGCGTCGAAGGCATCCACCCGGATCACGTCGTAGAGGGCTTCAAGCGCTTCCAGCAGCTTGTCGCATTCCTCTTTTTTCACGATGCCCTGATCGCAGGCCCAGTCCACCAGTTCCTTGCGTTGATGGCCCATCAGCAGGGCGATGCCGTCGATCTGGTCCTCGTCGCGGTTGCGGATGGCTTCGTGCAGCCGGCTGCGCATCTCGGCGGTTTCGTGAGCAAGCTTGTAGGCGTTCAGCACCCGGCCCAGGGAATCTTCAGGATCCATGGTGGTGTAGGCGCCGCGGCTGATGCGCTTGCGTACCGGGGTGTCCTTGACGATGGTTTCGGCCACCCGGGCGCCCAGCTTGTCGTCCGGCCCGTTCAGGCCGGTGGCGCCGAGCGGGAATACCAGCAGTCGCAGAGGCCAGCGCAGGGCTGGCACCGGGAAGTTGATGATCGCCTCGCGCATGGAGCCCTGAAGGTCCCGCAGGCAGGTTTTCAGGCACCACTCCACCAGTGGCCGCTGATCGTCCGGGTAGCCTTCCTCATGCCACTGCTTGATCACGGCGGTGGCGTAGTACAGCTGCACCAGGCAGTCCGCCATGCGCCCGGACAGCCGCTGGCGGGCCTTGAGGCCGCCGCCCACGGTGAGCAGGGTTACGTCGGTCATCAGCGAGAAGGCAGCGGAGAACCGTGCCAGCTGCCGGTAGCAGGGCTTGATGTTGCCCTGCCGCGGCACCGATTCAATCCAGCCACGGGTCAGGCCAAGCAGGAATGCCCTCAGGGCGTTTCGGGTGGTGTGGGCGAGGTGCCGATAGAACACACCGTCGAATTTTTTCGCCGCCCGGTCTTCGTCCGCCATGCCGGCGGCCTCGATTTCCTCCACGATGAAAGGGTGGCAGCGAATCGCGCCCTGGCCGAACACCATCAAGCTGCGGGTCAGGATGTTGGCACCTTCCACGGTGATGCCAATGGGCACGGCCTGATAGGCCCTGGCCAGGAAGTTGCGGGGCCCGGTAATCACACCCCGGCCGGCCACCACGTCCATGGCGTGGTTGATCACTTCGCGCATCAGGTCGGTGTTGCGGTACTTGAGCAGCGCCGAGGGCACCGAAGGCCGAACGCCCCGATCCAGCATGCCCGAGGTGAGCAGCCGGGCGGCGTCCATCATGTAGGTGTAGCCGGCGATGGGTTCCAGTGCTTCCTGCACGCCTTCAAACTGGCTGATGGAGCGCCCGAACTGCTCCCGGGTGTAGGCGTAGGAGCCGGTCGCCAGGCTGGCCACCTTGCCGGCACCGGTGCCCAGGGCCGGCAGGGAGATGGAGCGGCCAATGGACAGGCATTCCAGCAGCATGGTCCAGCCCTTGCCGAGCATGTCCTGGCCGCCAATGACCTGCTCCATGGGAATGAATACCTCGTTGCCCCACGTAGGCCCGTTCATGAACACGGTGTTCATGGGCAGGTGCCGCGCGCCGGCGTTTACGCCTTCGGTGTCACGGGGCACCAGCACACAGGTCACGCCTATGTCATCGCTCTCGCCCAGCAGTTTGTCCGGGTCATAGACCTTGATCGCCAGGCCAATCAGCGTCGCCACCGGCGCCAGGGTGATGTAGCGCTTGTTCCAGGTAACTTTCAGGCCCAGCACTTCCTTGCCGTTCCACTTGCCCTTGCAGACGATGCCCTTGTCAGGGATGGCGCCGGCGTCGGAGCCGGCCACCGGAGAGGTCAGGGCAAAGCAGGGAATCTCCTCGCCACCGGCCAGGCGTGGCAGGTAATGCTGTTTCTGTTCATCGGTACCGTAATGCATCAGCAGCTCGCCCGGGCCCAGGGAGTTGGGCACCATCACGGTGACGGCGGCGGAGACACTGCGGGTGGAAATCTTCATCACGATTTCCGAATGGGCGGTGTTCGAGAAACCCAGGCCACCATCCTCTTTGGGAATCACCAGCCCAAAAAACCCGTTCTCCCGGATGAACTTCCAGACCTTGTCCGGCAGATCGTACTGCTCGTGAGTGATTTTCCAGTCATCGAGCATGGCACAGAGTTTTTCCACCGGGCCGTCCAGGAAGGCCTGCTCCTCGCTGGTGAGGTGCGCTGGCTTGGCGTCCAGCAGCTTGCTCCACCTGGGCTGGCCGGAGAAGAGTTCGCCGTCCCAGTCCACGGAACCCGATTTCAGTGCTTCGGCCTCGGTGTCGGAGAGTTTGGGCAGGCGGCTGCGCACCCAGCCCAGCAGTGGTCGACTCAGCTTGTCGAGGCGCAGGTCGCCCGGAATGACCAGTATCAGGGCCAGAGCCAGCAGGCCGCCACCGAACAGGATGCTGAGCAGGTGCCAGTCGTCCTGGAACAGACCAACAACGGTGGCGATGGCCATCACCGCTGCGGCGGTGGTACCGCCAATACCGAAATAGATCAGCACCAGGGCACTGATCAGCAGGAGAAGAACACTCATGGGCAGACCTCCATATCGTGAATGCAATAACCAGAAGCTGTTATTTACCATCGGCCAAAGTATCGGCGGTTGCAAGGTCCCGGCGGGTGAGATGTAAAGATTGATTGCAGGAATGAAAAGTGTTGTCACACGGGCAGTATTTTCGGGCGATTGATTGATCCAGTCTGCAACTTTTTCTGAATACATAGCCTCATCCAATAAAACGGACCCGGAGTGTATTCATGATTGGCCCGCTCACCGTCGCAAAACGCCTTGCCCTTGGCTTCGGCCTCATTCTTTCGCTGATGATCGCGGTCAGCCTGATTGGTAACCAGCGTGTCGGCTTTATCGACCGGACCCTGACCGAGGTGGGCGAGGGCGCCGCCGTCAAACAGCGCTACGCCATCAACTTCCGCGGCAGTGTGCATGACCGGGCCATTGCCATTCGCGATGCGGTGTTGGTTGAGAACGACCGCGAGCTGCAGACGCACCTCGCGGACATCGAGCGCCTGAAAACCTTCTATCGCGATTCGGCCGGTCCCATGGATGCCATGTTCGCCAGCAAGGGGGCCACCGACCGGGAGCGGGAGCTGCTGAACGCCATCAAGGAGATCGAGCGACGTGCACTGGCCCTGACCGAGGAGCTCCTTGAGCTGCGGCTGGCGGGGAAGATCGATCAGGCCCGGGCGTTCCTGCTCAGTGACGTCTCCGGTGCCTATTCCGAGTGGCTCAAGCGGGTCAACGCGTTTATCGATTACCAGGAAGAAGTGGTCACCAGTGGTGTCGACGAGGTCCGGGAGGCGGCCGGTACCTTCAATACGCTGAATCTCACGGTAACCGGCCTTGCCGTGATTCTGGGTGCCCTGGTGGCTGTCGTTATTATCCGCCGACTCAAGAAGATTCTGGGTGGCGAACCGGAAGATGTGGCCAGCGCCATTCGCCAGCTGGCCGACGGTGTGCTGGACCAGGATCTGCAGACCCGGTACCCGGACAGCGTGATGGGCGCCCTGCAGGACACGGTTGAGCGGCTTGCCGGCATTATTCACGAGGTTCGGGCGGCGGCAGAGGAACTGTCCAATGCCTCCAACGAACTTGAGGGCACCTCCGAGAACAACAGCCGGCAGATTCGCTTGCAGGCCAGTGAAGCCGAGCAGATGGCCACCGCCGTGAACCAGATGGCGGCAACGGTGAACGAAGTGGCCGGCTTTGCCGCAAGCGCCGCGACTGCCACCCAGAAGGCCGACGCCGAGGTTGAGAGCGGTAACCGGGTAGTAGAGGAAACTGCCAGCTCTATCGGGCGGCTGGCCCAGACCCTGGAGCAGGCGTCGCAAACGGTTCAGCGGGTGTCTGAAGACAGTGCCAACATTGAAAAGATCATTGAAGTGATCAACGCCATTGCCGAGCAGACCAATCTGCTGGCGCTCAACGCCGCCATCGAGGCCGCCCGGGCTGGTACCCACGGCCGTGGCTTCGCGGTGGTGGCGGACGAAGTTCGGTCCCTGGCGTCCCGGACCCAGGATTCCACCCGGGAGATCCAGGAAATGATCGGCACCCTGCAGGCCGGCGCCGGCCAGGCATCCAGCGAGATGGAAAGCAGCCGGGAGCTGGCCCGTACCACCGTCGACAAAACCCGTGAGGCCGAGGAGGCCCTGGCCCGCATCCGCAGCGAGGTGGGTGCCATCAACGACATGAACGCGCAGATCGCCAGCGCTTCGGAGGAGCAGAGCTCGGTGGCCGAGGAAGTGAACCGGAACATCAGCCGCATTCACGATGCCACTGTGGAAACCTCCGCCGGCTCCGATCAGGTGGCTGGAGCCAGCCGCGACCTGGCGGTGCTGGCGGGCCAGCTGCGCGCCCGGGTGAGCGTGTTCCAGCTGAAAGGCTGAGCCTGATAAGCGTTACAGCGTCGCCGGCTCACACGTAGCCGGCGGCAAACACCAGGCCGAGCACCACCGGCATCACCACCAGGCTCGCCAGGTTACTGAGCAGCACCAGGGAGGCCACCGTGTGCGGTTCCTGCTGGTATTGTTCCGCCACCATGTAGTTGAGTACCGCGGGCGGCAGGGCCGCAAACACCCAGAGCGCGGCGATCTGCAGGCCGGGCAGGTCGAGCAGGGCAATCATCGGCCAGGCCAGGATCAGGCCACTGGCCGGGCAGGCAATCGCGCCGAGCAAACCGAGCTTCCAGTCACTGAAGTCCACATCGAGCATGCGCACGCCCAGGGCGAACAGCATCAGAGGAATACACACCCCGCCGAGCATGTTGAGGGTTTCCAGCAGCCATTCCGGCAATTCCACGCCCCCCAGGTTGACGGCAAGGCCGGCAATGCTGGCGAAGACAATGGGCAATCGCAGACGTTTGATGATGGAGGTGTGCGGGTCCAGCATATACAGGCCCACGGAGAAGTGCAGCAGCATCTCGACAATGAACAGCACCACCGCCGCCGGCAGCGCGGCATCGCCGAACGCCAGTACCAGAATGGGGATGCCCATATTACCGGAGTTGTTGAACATCATCGGCGGCAGGAAGGTTTTCAGGTTCAGCTTGAGAACCTTCGCCAGCGGGTAGAGCACAATGCCCGATCCCAGCACCACCACTGTCGCTGCCAGTGCCAGCTGGGCGTAATCCTGCAGGGGTGCCTTCTGGTCGGCCAGTACCGCGAATACCAGCATGGGCACGAACAGTTCCATGTTCAGAACATTCAGACCCTTGATATCGGGCGTACGGTAACGCCCGTACAGGGCGCCGCACCCGGCAATCAGGAAGACCGGCAACATGGTGGACAGGATCTGGCCAATCATGGACATGGCTCCGGGAGGTTGTGACTCTTGTTTCAGGTTAAACCGTTAGGTTCGCAAGTATCAGCCCATCCGGGCAAGCAAAATTCACCAATCTTAGACCAAAGCCGGAGGTGCAGGGTCAGGGTCAGGTTCACTGCCCCGTGAGCACGGTTGCGGTTGCCCGGCCGGCCCACCACAATACCGCTAATCCGTTTTAACGTTGCCGTGGAGAGCGCCCGTGTCCAATCCCTTCGATGTGCCGGTGTCCAGAGAGCATACCTGCTCGGTGAAATTTGATGCCCGCAAGGCGGTGTTTGGCCGTGACGACGTCATCCCGGTGTGGGTCGCGGATATGGACTTCGCGGCACCGGAGGCGGTCACCCGGGCGCTGCAGGAGAGAGCGTCCCACCCGGTGTACGGTTACACCCTCTTCCCGGACTCCCTGTACCAGTCGATGATCGACTGGTTTGCCGACCGCCACGGCTGGCGGATTGAGCGGGAGTGGATCCTGATGGCGCCGGGCGTGGTGCCGTCCCTGAACGCCGCGTGCATGGCCTATGCGGCGCCGGGGGAGGGCGTGATCATCCAGCCGCCGGTGTACCCGCCGTTCTTCAGTTCGGTCCGGCACAGCGGGCGCGAAGTGATTGAAAATCCACTGGTACCAGACGACGAGCGGGCAGGCCACTACCGGATGGATCTGGACCATCTGGAGGCGTGCGCGGCACGGCCGGATGCCCGGATTCTGCTGCTGTGCTCCCCCCACAACCCGGTGGGTCGGGTCTGGTCCGAGAACGAGCTGCGGGCGGTTCTGGCCATTGCCCGGCGACACGAGCTGGTGGTGATTTCCGACGAGATCCACTGCGACCTGACCTTCCCGGACAAACCCGGCCACACGGTGCTTGCCAATCTTGCCGGTCCCGGGGATGCCCTGATAACGGCGGTGGCCCCGAGCAAGAGCTTCAACATGCCCGGGCTTGGATTGTCGGCGCTGGTGATTGCCGATCCCGAGCGCAGGAAGGCCATGAAGTCGGTCTTTGAATCCATGCATCTGCCCCAGTGCAACCCGTTCAGCATCGCCGGCTTTGAGGCGGGCTATCGCCATGGTGGACCCTGGCTCGACCGTCTGATGGATTATCTGCAGGGTAACCGGGATTTCATTGCGCAGGCGGTGGCAGAGCGGCTGCCCGGCATCCGGGTGGCGGTGCCGGAAGGCACCTACCTGATGTGGCTGGACTGCCGGGAGTTGTGTCGAGACCGGGACCTGGACGATGCCGGCCTGAAGCGGTTCTTCGTCAGGGATGCCGGCGTTGGCATGAATCCCGGCCTGTCCTTTGGTGAGCAGGGTAGTGGCTTCATGCGGCTCAACATCGGCTGCCCGAGATCGGTGCTCGAACAGGTTGTCGGCCGCATAGAAGCGGCACTGAACGCCCTTGGCTGAGCCTTACAGCGCTTCCAGTGCGCAGTGCTCCTTGACCAGTTTCCAGCGTGGCGGTTCGGTCATGCCCGGCATATCGCCATTGGTTGGCCGGATGGCCTCCCAGATCTGCCCGCCGTGGGTGGCCAGGCTGCCCACCGTGTAGCTCCTGGAGAACTGCCAGGGATCCGGTTTCTCGCATTGGCCGAGGTCGTTCACGCCGCGCTCGGAGGGCCCGGCTTTCGGCGTTTCCGGCACGGCCTTCCCGCCACCACCATTGGCAGCACTGCTGGCGGCATCCTTTCCGGTGCCCTCGGGCGCAGGCTTCGGCTTGCCGCAGTCGGGTACGGAATCCAGCTCAATCCACTCAAAGGTAATGCCCGGCTCCAGCCCCTGGTGCAATTCCCGCGATTCATACCATTCGCCTTTGTGGAAGACCACGGTGCCGGCCGGATAATAGCGGCTGGGTACCCATTTGGAGGCCTCGGGGTCGCAGGGCTGGGCGGCCGCCGAGAGTGAAGTGGTGGCTCCCGCGAGAAATAGGACCAGGCAAAAGACGCGTCGAAGGATGGGGTACAGGGAATCAGTCATGGGCGTTTCCTTTTGCGGGTTTGCGTTGCGGCCGATAGTGTGCACGACGACCGGTCTGTGTGGCCAGTAGCAGGCCTGCGAGTATCAACAGGCCACCGATCACGTGGAACAGGCCAAGGGATTCGCCGAGAAACACGGAGGCCAGAATGGAGGCGAACACCGGAGTCAGGTACATGAAGATCGCCGCCCGTGCCGGCCCGATCTTGTGGACACCGTGGTTCCAGAAGCCATAGGCCAGGATGCCGGGGAAGATGGCGAAATACAGCAACGGCAGCGCCGTGCCTTGGGAGAGCTCAAAGCCGCCGGAGAAGAACATCAGATCCGCCAGATAGAATGGCAGGATGACCACCGTGCCAAGCAGGATCTGGGTGGTGAGGAACGTCAGGGCTGGTAGCGGTACCGCCTGGCGCCGCAGCAGCACCGAGAACAACCCCCAGCTGAACACGGCCGCCACCATGATCAGGTCGCCGGCCTGGGCCTGGAGGCTGGTCAGCACCGAGAGGTTGCCCCGGGCAACCACGGTGGCGATGCCGACAATGGCCAGGGTGATACCCAGGGCCTGCAGGGGCCGGGTCCGGTCGCCCAGGAGCACCCAGGCCAGCAGTGCCACGAAAATGGGGATGGTGGCATTGATCAACGCAATGTTGGTGGCCGTGGTGGTGGTGGCCGCGAAATAGAGCAGCGAGTTGAACGCGGCCACGCTGAAGGTGGCGAGGGCCAGCATGGAGCCGAACCGCTGCCGGATGGTGTGCCGATGACGCCACATCCCGGGCAGGCCGAACGGCAGCAGGATTGCCAGGGCAATGATCCAGCGCCAGAACGACATGGAAAGCGGGGGAATGCTGTCTACAGTGCCGCGGGCGACAACCGCGTTGCCGGCCCAGAACAGGGGTGTCAGCACCAGGCCGATGTAGGCCAGGCCAGGAATGCGGGCCAGGATTCCCTGGTTCGCTCCCTGTTTCTCACCAGAGCTATCTGAAGACACTGAGGCTCCTATGGGGTCGTGGTCTCGCCCAAAAAAAGCCTAGCATACTACTCTCCGGGCACTTCCGCCTCTGTACCAATGTGGTAGGCGGCGAACCCTGCCATCACCACCTGATCCACCGCCATACCAATCACCCGGCCGTCGCTGGTGGAGCGGATAGGGTGCTGGGCGTTGGTAATGGGGTCGGAGACATAACCCAGGATCTCGCCCTTGGACACCCGGGCACCCAGTTCGATTTCGCTGAACAGGATGCCCCCGTGATCGGCACGGATCCAGTCAGAATCGTAATAGACCGGCTCCGGATCACCCCACACGAACATCCGGGAGATCATGCCCTGGCGCTCCATCAGGCTGGTCAGGCTGTTAACGCCGGCACTGATCTGGTGTTGCTGGATGCGGTGGGATTCACCGGCCTCGAGGGTCACGGTGCGGATGCCGGCGGCCACCGCAGCAGAGCGCAGCATGCCCGGTGAGCCGGTACTGTGCACCACCGCCATGCGGTCAAAGCCGCGGGTGAACTCGGCCACCTCCGGGTTGTTCATGTCGGCCCGCAGCTGGGGCAGGTTGGTGCGCTTGAGCGAGCCGGTGTGGATGTCCACCAGCATGTCGCATTTGCGAATCACGTTCTCGAACAGCGAATGGGCGATGCGATCAGCAAGGCTGCCCTCGGGGTGGCCGGGGAAGTGCCGGTTCAGGTCGCGCCGGTCCGGCAGGTAGCGACTGCCCTGCTGGAACCCGGGCAGGTTGACGATGGGAATGCCGACCACGCGCCCCGACAGCTTTTCCGGGTTGAGGTCGTACATGGTCTGGCGAATGATCTCGATGCCGTTGAGCTCATCACCGTGGATGGCGCCGGTCAGACACAGGGTGGGGCCGGCGTTGACGCCGTTCACCACCAGCACCGGGGTTGGCTGGGACAGGCCGGCAATCTGGATGCCGGGGGTCCACGCCAGCCGGGTGGAGGTGCCGGGCATGACATCGCTGCCGAGAAGTGTGAACACTTCTCCGGGCAGAATCTCCGGCTCCGCAGCGGTACCGGTGTCCTCCGTCGCTACCTCCGGCCCGGGCGGTTCCCCGGTCTGGCCCGTCTGGGTGGCGGGCTGGGCTTCGGGCGGCGGTGCCACCTGTTTGAGGTCGATGTTCGGTGCCACCTTGCGGGCCGGCGACGAGGGGGTATCGACTCCGGCACCGGTGCGCGCGCTGGCGGTTGCGGCACTGCGTTTCTCCCGGTCTGCGGTTTTCAGCGGTACCGATTCTTCGACATCCGCCACGCTTTCATCTTCTGCCAGCTCGGCAACCAGCACGTCCGACTTCTTGCCGGTACTGGCTGACCCTGTTTCCCCCTGGGCGGGTGCAGCAATGGCCGACAGGGCCAGCCAGGGTGTGACCAGGCCCGCAATCAGGGCATGGCGAATGGGTGATGAAAGCCGCGTAAACAGCATAGTGGTTTCTGTCCCGTCCTCTCGGTTCAACCGTGTGCGTGCAAGGATAGAGTGGCGGTGGCAGTCTTGAATACGGCTGTAACAAAGGTTTAATGCCGTCTTCATGAATGCCTGAGAGCGGCGCAGGGCCGCCCGGAATCCTTGCCGCTGGGGCGTTTTGCATTGCTGTTACATTTATACGCCCGAGCGGAGGCCGACAACAGAAGGGTTTTGCGAAATCCAGTGTGCGTCTGTTACGTCCGGTTAGTTCGCGTGTACCAGGTGCCACTGGTCGCCGTCCTGGTAGGCCCGGTGTTCGGCCTCCAGCTTCAGCAGGTGCGCCAGGGCCGACCGTGCCGCCAGGCCGTGAATGGCGGCCGGTACGTCGTCATAGGCCCTGGCCGTTAGCGACTTGAGATCCGTCGGCGCCAGGGTCTCCAGGGCCCGCATCACCTTGTGCTCCCGGGACAGACGGTGGGTGATCAGGAAATCGATGACCGCCGGCGGGTGCCCCATCAGAAAGCCGTGGGCCGGCGCAATGAACCGGAGGGATTCGGCCAGTAGATCGTACAGCGACTCGATGTAGGCCTTCATGTCGCCGTCCGGCGGATTGATCACCACCGTGGAGCGCTGCATGATGTGGTCGCCGGAGAACAGCAGCTGCTGGTCTGCGAGGAGGTAACACAAGTGGTTGGAGGCGTGCCCGGGTGTATGTAGCACCTTCAGGATACCGGCCTCGGTCACGATCAGATCGCCATGCTCCGGCTCATCGTCGGCCACAAAGGTCTGGTCCTGGCCCGCACCCTCCGGCGCCGGCCAGCCGAACACCCGGCAACCGGTCCGGGCCTTCAGCTCGGCCACCGCCGGTGAATGATCCTGGTGGGTGTGGGTCACCAGCACCTGATCAATCACCCCGCCGGTCAGTTCCAGAATCCGCTCGATGTGGGTGTCCTTGGCGGGGCCTGGATCGATCACCGTAAACCGCTCGTGGCCCAGGATGTAGGTATTGGTGCCAGGCCCGGTCATCATGCCCGGGTTGGGCGCCGTCAGCCGCATCACCCGCGCGGCCACCTCAACCGGCTCCCCCGGTATGATCTCCGCCTTCGTCGAGCCCTCACCCTCCGGGTCCAGCTTCACCGCCTCATCGTAAGCCGGCGCACCGGGTTCCAGAGTCACCGGCTTGCCCTTCTTCACGGCGGGCCATGGCTCGCTCGGATAGGGCTCCGGCGGATTGGCGTGGGCGTAGCGCATCAGCGCCTCGGTGGTGTCGAAGTCACTGAGAATCCGCAGCGTACGAATCGTGGGTAGCCCCAACAAACGCCGACCGGCGCGATGCTCCTCCAGCGCCTGCTCCGGCCGCAGCCAGACATGATCAATGGTCTCAATGCCATCGTGACTGGCCAACTGGCCCTCCGGCAGCGGCGTCACGAAAAACCGCGTATCAAACCGTCGCGGCGGCCCCGGCGGCGTAATCCAGTGCCCGAGATAGGCCAGCCGGTCCAGAGGAATCGACAAACCGTGCTTCCGGCACAGCTGGGCCAGCGTTAATTCGCCATCAAACAATGCCTGCCTGTCACCATGGGCCGGATGATCCCCGGCAACCGGCTTGCCCTGTTGATCCATCGCCACCAGAATCCCGGACTCCTCGAAACACTCCCGAACCGCCGCCAGCATAAAATCCGCGCCGCCTTCGTCGACGCTTAACGTCTGACTGATCTCGGCGTCTCCGGCCCCGATCGCGTGCTCCCGTCCATGGGGTTCATGTTCCTCAACCCGGCCACCGGGAAACACAAAATACCCGGGCAAAAACACGGCGTCCCAGGTGCGCTGCAGCAGCAGGACTTCAATGCCTTCCGATGTATCTCGGGCCAGAACAAGAGTGGCAGCAGGGCGAATTTCCATAAGACTCCGTCTTCATCTTTTTGTTTCAGGTGCGCGGGAGTTGTAACAACGATGGTTGGGAAGCGCCTTCCAAAACTGTCTGTCGCCAGGGATGGCGACAGTCAAGCGCCACATGGATGTGCCGCAAGGAGCGTGTTTTGGAAGGCGCTTCCCAACCGTCGCTCCCCCAAACTCAACGCGCTTCGAAGTTAGAACCAAGATAACCGATTTATACGGCAAGATCTCAGGATGAACACCAAAGTCGAAGGGCGTATCATTCACGCCCCAATGCCCAGCAAGAACAGGACACCCCCGTGGCCCGAATCAAACTCGCCTTCCCGGACGACGCCTTCTACTTCGAAACCCGCATGCCCGTGCGCATCACCGACATCAACGGCGCCAACCACCTGGGCAACGACGCCCTGATCTCCATGCTCTCCGAAGCCCGCGCCCAGTTCCTGGTGAGCTACGGTCTTCAGGAAGCCGGCAAGGACGGCACCGGCATCATCGTTACCGACCTGGCCACCATGTACCAGTCGGAATCCTTCTTCCCGGAAATGCTGCGCTTTGAAGTGGGCGTGATGGACTTCAACAAGTACGGCGGGGATTTCGTGTTCCGGGTTACCAAAGCTGAAAGCGGCCAGCCGGTGGCGCTGGCCAAGTATGGATTCGTGTTCTTTAACTACCAGCGCAAGGAAGTGGTGCCCATGCCCGAGAGCTTCCGCTCACGCTTTGCCTGATGTCATCTCGGCCTTCAGCCGCGTCATGCCCACCCGATAGAAACTGTAGGCCATGGCGCCGGCGCACAGGTTGCCCACCAGGGCACCGCTCATCAGGCCATAGATGCCGTTAAGCTGGCTGCCAACCCACAGCAGCGGCAGGAAACACAGAAACAGCCGAAGGGTAGACACCAGCAGCGCCCGCATCGCCAGCCCCAGGGCGTTGCACACCGACACCATCAGCATGCACACGCCCAGGCCGCTGTAGCTCAGGGGCACCCGCACCAGATAACCGGCCAGCACCTCCTGAACCGCCTGGTCGCTGGAGAACAGATCGGACACCAGCCCGGACGCGACCACCCAGATCAATCCAATGGCCAGCTGCCAGACCACCACAAAGCGCACCGCCAGCCGAACCAGCCGTCGGATCTGCTCAATGTCGCCGGCACCCAGCATGCGACCAATCATTGGCGGCATGGACATGGTCAGCGCCAGCACCACCACAATCGAGAAAAACTCCAGACGGGTGCCCAGGCCCCAGGCGGCTACCGCCGCCGAGCCAAAGCCGGCCACCAGGGCAGTGGCAAGCATGGCCGAGACTGCCGGCATCAGCTGGCTGACCATGGCCGGGGCCATGATGCCGTTGAGCTGTTTGAGCGCCTTCCAGAGTGCCAGTTCCTGCAGGTCAAACCGCACCCAGTGCCGCTTCAGCAGCTTGGGGTAGATCACCAGGCAGCCCATGCCAAACGAGGTTACCGTGGCCCAGGCGGCACCGGGGAGGCCCCAGTCGAATACGAAGATGTAGAGCGGGTCCAGGGCAATGTTGGTGAGGCTAGTGGCCACCATCATGTACCCCGGCAGTTTGGTATCGCCGTGGGAGCGGCACACGCTGTAGCCGAAATAGAGAAAGGCCCCGGTCCAGGCGGCGATCAGCCAGGGAATCCAGTACTGGCGGATCAGCGGCAGCAGGGATTCTTCCGCGCCCAGGGCGGTCATGATCACTTCCTGCAGCAACCAGAGGGTGACGCAGATGACGAACACCAGGCTGCCGCCCACGGTAATAATCAGCCCGCCGAGCCGGAAGGCCCGGAGCTCGTCGCCGGCGCCGAGGGTGCGGGAGACAATGGCCGTGGTGGCAATGCCCAGGCCCACCTGCAGGCCGATGATCAACTGCTGCATCGGCAGGGTGAAGCCCAGGGCTGCCAGTGGGTCCCGGCCGAGCTGACCCACAAAGGCGCTGTCCGCCAACTGGAACGTCATCAGCGACAGCACCCCGAAGAGCATGGGCCAGGTCATGCTGTAGAGCTGGCGGGCCAGCGACGGGTTCTGGGTGGTGGTCTGCACGGGGTGTTTGGGGCCTTCGGTTTTGGATCTGGCTTGGGGCGGGAATTCTAACAGCTTCTGGTTCCGGAGAATGCAGTCGGATGGGGGCGGACTTCTGAAACACGCTGTGAATACTTCCCTGTACGCTCGGCTCCGCCATCCATGGCTCCGCACGGTTTCAGAAGTCCGCCCCCATCCAACTGCCCCGGCAGCGGGGTCGATACCCGCCGTGGAGCTAAGTCAAGGTACTACAGCGCGTTCAAGGCCGCGTCGTAATCCGGCTCGTTCTTGATCTCATCCACCAGCTGGCTGTGCAGCACCTTGTTGTTCTCGTCCAGTACCACCACGGCCCGGGCGCAGAGGCCGGCCAATGGGCCGTTCTGGATGGCCACGCCGTAGTCCTGCTGGAAGCTGTAGTTGCGGAAGGTGGAGAGGGTTTCCACGTTCTTCAGGCCTTCGGCGCCGCAGAACCGGGCGGCGGCGAATGGCAGGTCGGCGGAGACGACCAGCACAACGGTGTTGTCCAGATTGCCGGCCTTTTCGTTGAACTTGCGGGTGGAGGCGGCGCAGACGCCGGTATCGATGCTCGGGATGATGTTCAGGATCTTGCGCTTGCCGGCCCAGTTGTCCAGCTTCACTTCTTCCAGGCCGCTGTTGGTCAGGGTAAAGGGCGGCGCATTGTCGCCCTCTTGCGGGAACTTACCGCTCAGTTCCAGGGGGTTGCCGTCCAGGGTGACGCTGCTCATGGTGTGCTCCTTGGTGTCTGGGTGAGAGTCTTACGTACTCTGTGTAGACCACTTTGGATGATTTTGCATTCGGGCTTCGGTCAAGGGGCAGGCGGTGGATGGCTCTCGAAAACACGCTCCTTGCGGCACATCCCTGTGACGCTTGGCTGTCGCCCCTCAGCGCTAACTGCTCCTGCGTCGCACTGAGGGTCCTGGGCAGGCCATCCCTGGCCAGCCCGTGAAGAGCTCTCGCTCTTCACCCCTGGCGACAGACAGTTTTCGAGAGCCATCCACCACCTGCCCCCAGAGTATCTGGGAAACTCGAAGCTCTCAGTTTTTTGCGAGCGAACGGAGACTTTCCTGAGTTTCAAAGCCCTTGGCGGGAAACCGCTGAACCAGCAGCAGGTAGCAGGCCATCGCAAAGGCCGCGCAGGCGGCGATGATGGTGGCCATGACCAGGGAGGTGCCGTCGTGCAGGTGGCCGACGAGCATGCCGGCGATGGCGGCGATGGCCATCTGGGTGAAGCCGAACAGCGCCGAGGCGGAGCCCGCCATGGAAGGGAAGTTGGCCAGGGCGCCGGCCATGGTCTGGGGCAGCACCATGCCGGTGCCGATCATGAACAGGGCCTGGGGCAGGATCACCGCCCAGACGTTGTACACCTCGCTGACGGCCAGCACCGCCATCAGGCTGCCGCCAGCGACGGCAATGATCAGCCCGCGAACGAGGATCTGGTCTGGCGACAGACGGCTGCCCAGGCGCACCGCTGTCAGGTTGCCGGTAATGTAGCCGGCTACCATGCAGGCGAAGTACAGACCGAACTGCTCCGTGGGCACGCCCAGGAAATCGATGAGCACGAACGACGAGCCGGACAGGAACGCGAACAGGCCCGAGAAAATCAGTGCATTGGTCAGGGTATAGCCCAGAAAGCTGACATCCCTGGCGATCGTCCGGTAGTTACGCAGCAGGCTGCAGAGTTTCAGGGACTGGCGATGCTCCGGGCGCATGGGCTCGGGAATCCCGAAAGCCACCACCACCGCCATCACCAGCGCGTAACCACCCAGCGCCAGAAACACCGAGGCCCAGCCCAGGTTGGCGGTCAGCAGGCCGCCAATGGTTGGCGCCACCGCCGGTGCCAGCGCCATGATGCTGGCCAGGATCGCCAGAATCTTCGCGGCCTCGCGAGGTGTATAAATATCCCGGATCGCCGCCCGGCCCAGAACCGGGCCCGCCGAGCCGCCAAGGGCCTGCAGGAACCGGCACAGGATCAGGGTTTCAATATTGGTGGCCAGGGCACAACCAATGCTGGCCAGTGCAAACAGAACAAACCCGCCGATCATGACCGGCTTGCGACCGAACCGGTCGGCCAGGGGCCCGCAGATCAACTGGGCGATGGCAAACCCGACCATGTACAGGCTGAGCGTCAGCTGCACCTGATCAACGCCGGTTCCAAAGTCGGAACCGATCTGTGGCAGTGCCGGTAAATACATGTCCGTCGCCAATGGCCCCAGGGCTACGGCGGCGGCAAGTAATACGGTTGTCCAGACACTGGTCAAAGTCAGCATGGGTTTCCTGGTGCGTTGTTATCTCAAGAGTTCAACAGGTCGGGTCGGGTAGCGCTCTCCAAAACTGTAGAGGGCCATGGATGGCCCGAAACAAGCGCACATGGACGTGCTTGTAGCGTGTTTTGGAGAGCGCTACCCGACCTGGCCGATAGGGGAGTAGAGGCAGTCTAGGGCAGAGGTGAGAAGAAGATAACGGCAAGAAAGCTCATACAACCTATGAGCAAAACTAATTGATTAATGCTTCAGGGCATTGAGTTCCGCCGCCACCGCGTTTACCTGATTGCGCAGCCACTTGTGGGCCGGGTCGTTCTGATTGCGGCGATGCCACAGCATCAGCAGGGTAAAAGGCTTGAAATCAAAGGGCAGGGGCACCCAGGCAAAATCCCGTAGCAGGTGCTGACTCATACCCTCCGGCGCCGTAGCCAGCATATCGGAACCGCGCAGAAACTCCGGCAGCCCCGAGAAGTTCGACACCGTCACCACATTGCGACGCACCATGCCCCGGGCCTCCATGGCGGTTTCCACCGTCGGCTTCTCACCGGTGGCAAACAGCAGGGCAATGTGATCCGCCTTCAGGTATTCCGGCAGGTCTGCCGGCGGCTGCCGCTGCGCCGGATCGTAGAACACCACCATGCGGTCGGCCATCAGGCCGCGCTGCATGATGTCCGTGGCTTCCGGTGCGTGCGGGGAAATCACCAGATCGCAGACATCCTTGCGCAGCAGATCCGCCCGCGGAATCCCCGACGGAATCACCTGCACGCGGATACCCGGGGCTTCCCGGCGCAGGGTGCGCACCAGCCCCGGCAGCAACAGATCGCGCTGGTAGTCATTGGCCGCGATGGTAAACGTGAATTCCGCCGTGGCCGGGCTGAAGGGCGGGCCTGCGGACAGGGACTGCAGATCGTCCAGGATCTGGCGCACGTGCGGGCCGGCCTGGAGCGCGTAACGGGTGGGCACGATGCCGCGCCCGGATTTCACGAACAGCGGGTCGCCCAGGGCCTGGCGCAGGCGCTCCAGGGTATGGCTGACCGCCGACTGGGTCACGCCCAGCCTTACCGCGGCGCGCGACACGCTGCCCTCATCCAGCACCGCCAGGAAGGTGGTGAGGGCGCGAAAATCCAGGTTCAATGTATCAATCGGGTTCATGAATGGCAGTCTAACCCGCCACCCCGGATTCTGCTATGGCGTTACCATGAACGACCGCACGGCGGCCGCCAGTTCGGGGAACCAGGGGTTGTAGGTCAGCCGGCTGGTGAACACTGGCCGCTCGGTGTCGTGCCAGGCGCTGAACCATAGCTCTTCCTCCGGCAGCTGCCGGCAATCTTCCAGGGACAGGTTGTTGGGTTCCAGGCAGCGCTGCAGCGGTGCGCCCAGACCGTAGAGCTCGTTGTTTGGCGAAATCAGCAGCGACTGGTGGGAAAACTCGAGAATGTTGGCCTCGGGCAGATAGCTGTTCAGGAACTGGATGCGATCGTCCGCCATCGCTTCCGGCCAGGGATTCCGCGTATCCCGGAAAATCATCATGGTGTTGGCCGGGTGGGTGAAACGCTCCCGGAACCGGCTGACCAGATATTCCAGGTTGATCACCGAATCCGCCTCCGTGGCCGCCAGGAACAGCGGCATCTCCAGTGAATCAGGCTCCGGCATGCGCTTCTGGACCGCCGACATGATGATGTCGAGCTGACTGCCTGCATTGAAGGAAAACGACTCGTACTTGACCGGATTCAGCTCCGGCTCCTTCTCAACAAAGTCGCCGAACGCATCGGCAATGGGCGCCAGCCAGAGGTAATCCCGCAGGCCATTGAGCTGCCAGGCCGGGGCCACGGCGATCAGCCCCGCCGGCCGGGGCCCGTTGTCGGCCAGGGCGTAATCAGTTGCCAGTGCACCGCCCAGGGAAAACCCGCCAATGAAGGCCCGGTCCACCGCCTGTGACAGGGCAGTGAAGTGATCCCGCACCTGCGCCCGCCAGACCTCGGCGCTGGCAGTCACCATATCGCCGGGCCGCGTGCCGTGACCTTGCAGCAAGAGCGTGCGGACCTCCACGCAATGCGCGGCCAGATACTCGGCGAGATCCCGGAACACAAACGGTGAATCGCTCAGGCCATGCACCAGCAGCAACCCGGTGCGCTCGCCGGATGGGCAACCAGCCGCCGGCGCCCTCCGGAACGGCAGGTTCCATTCCACCTGCCGGTCGCGCTCAAAGCCGTTCACCGCCACAAGATTGGTGGCAACGTGAGCCCGCACCGATGCCACGTATTGATCAAAGTCCTCCACCGGGCCGGCGGAGAGCATCGATGGCCCGGGGCGGTAAAGGTTTCCACCGGTTGCGCACGCTGTGGTGGCAGTCAGGGCAAGAGTGACAGTGAGGGTTCGGAAAATCGTCATGATTGGCCGGTCCACGGGGCTCCTCTGAATGATCATGCGGTTTCGGTTGCTTCGATTGAGCGATCGTTCAATATCGGCTAGTGTCTTTCAGATACGACAGCATAACCGCGACCGGATGAGGAGCCCGCACAGTGACCATGACCCTGGCATTCGACGTATACGGCACCCTGGTGGACCCCATGGGCATGTCCCGCCTGCTGGCGCAGGACGCCGGCGACCGGGCCGAAGCGGTGGCTGCACTCTGGCGGGAAAAACAGCTGGAATTCTCGTTCCGGAAGGGCCTGATGAAAGTCTACGAAGACTTCGGCGCGTGCACCCGCCAGGCCCTGCGCTACGCCATGGCGAGCCACAAGCTGGCGCTGTCTGACGACCGAGAGAACGCCCTGATGGCCGCCTACCTGTCGCTGCCCGCGTTCGACGATGCACTGCCGGCCCTGAAAAGCCTCAAAGGAAACTATCCGCTGTTCGCGTTCTCCAACGGCAGCTACCCGGCGTTGGAGAAAGTGCTCGGTCATAACCAGTTGTTGGAACAGTTCGATGGTCTGGTCTCGGTAGACGACATCAAAAGCTTCAAACCCGACCCGGCTGTTTACACTCACGCCCGCAGAGCCACCGGGGCCTGGGACAAGCCGCTGTGCCTGGTTTCGAGTAATGCCTGGGATGTGATTGGCGCAAGGGCAGCGGGGTTGCTGGCGGTCTGGGTGAAACGGGATCCGGACAAGGTGTTCGAGGACTGGGGAATCCAGCCCTCGGCGGTGATCAACAGCCTGTCAGAACTGAAATCGACCCTGAAAAACCTCTGAAGCCAGCGGAGGCAGGTGTTGGGGTGGGGTTTCCAAAACTGTAGAGGGCCATCGATGGCCCGAAACAAGCGCACAGGGATGTGCTTGTAGCGTGTTTTGGAAACCCCACCGCAACACCTGCCGGCATGCACCAGCACAAAAAGGTCAGTCCGACCGCTCCGCCAACCACTCAGCCATTGCCAACCAGCTCTCCCGAGGCGCCTTGCTCCCCGCCAGAATCCCCATGTGCCCACCCGGCACCACCCGAAACGTCTTGTCGGTGGAACTGACATGATCCATCACCCGCTTGGCCGCGCCTTCGGTCACCAGCGTGTCCTCGCGGCCGGCAATAGCCAGTAAGTTGGCACTCACATTGTCGAGCCTGGCAATGTCCTCGCCAATCTGGATCTCGCCCTTCGAGAGCTGATTATCGATCCATACCCGCACCACCGTGTCCTGAATCACCCCGCCGGGGTACGCCACCATACGGTCGAGGAACGCCGAGGTGGTGGCATGGTTGGTAACAAACTCGCGATCACCGAGCCGGATAATCAACTCCCAGTAGCTCATCACACTGGCGATCGGATTGGTGAGCTTGAAGCCAATGGTGTTGGCCCAGCCTGGCGTGTGGAACCAGTGCGGTTTCACGTTATGCAGCCGAAACCCGCTGCGCTTGCGGATGAACCCTGCCACATCGGCCAGCCGCTGGTTCAGCAGCCCGAGAATGCCGGAGGCATGGCTGTCGATGGGCGAGCCCAGCACAATGGCATTGCGCACGTGCTGATCGTTGCTCAGGGCCGAATAGAACAGGGTGAACATGCCGCCCATGCTCCAGCCATGCAGCGACAGCTCCTGCTCACCACTGTGCTCGCGCACCCGGTTCAGGTAGGCCGGCAGCAACTCCGCCACATAAGTGTGCAGGTTGTAGTGACTGTGCTCCCGGGTGGGAATGCCCCAGTCGATCAGATACACCTCAAAGCCCTTGGCCCGTAAAAAGCGCACCAGACTGCGCTGGGGAAACAGGTCGTAGATCAGCATGTTCACCGCCAGCGGCGGCACAATCACAATCGGCGTCTTGTGGGCCTTGCGCTCCACGGGGATGGTCTCGCCGTCCAGCTCGATAAAATCCTCGGCCAGGGGCGGGTAGTAGCGCAGACTTACCAGACCATCGGTGAACAGGGTTTCAAACGGCGTTTGCCCGGCCTGAACCAGGCTGGCCGCCCGGAACACCCGGTCGAAGGCGTTACCGGCGTAGAGTGTTGCCTGCCGGGACAGTCCTGCGGCGCGTTCAGCAGCAGATTTGACGAGATTGGGCATTGGGGTGTCCATGAAGAATCGAAAACTCAGGGTAGGGATTATCCATAGTCGGGCACCGGGTACCATGGCAAAACTGTCCAGATTGATGGGCAAACCGGTCACTTCCGGCCACTGCCCAATCCGGACTTGGGTTGGTATGATTGCACCCGATTTGGAAACAACAACCAGAAGAACAGGATTGCCATGCTCAGCTTTCTGCCTGCCCCCGTGATCGGTGTCATCAACTCAATCCTGCTGGGAATCAATACCCTGGTCTGGTGCGTCCTGCTGTACATCCCGGCCATCCTGAAGCTGATCATCCCGATCCACGGCTTCCGCGTGCTCTGCACCAAGGTGATTATCGCCATTGCCGAAGCCTGGGTGGCCTGCAACACCGGCTGGATGAAACTGACCCACGGCACCAAGTGGGAGGTGCAGGGGGCCGACAAGCTCAAACGTGAGAGCTGGTACCTGGTGCTGGCCAACCACCAGAGTTGGGTCGATATCTTTGCCATGCAGCGAGTGTTCAACCGACGGGCGCCATTCCTGAAATTCTTCCTGAAGCAGCAGCTGATCTGGGTGCCGGTGATTGGCCTGGCCTGGTGGGGCCTGGATTTCCCGTTCATGAAGCGTTACACCCGGGAATACCTGATCAAGCACCCGGAAAAGCGCGGAGAAGACCTGCGCTCGACCCGCCGGGCCTGTGAGAAATTCCGCTACACGCCGGTCAGCGTGATGAACTTCGTGGAAGGCACCCGCTTCAGCCAGGCCAAGCACGACAAACAGAAATCGCCCTACCAGCACCTGCTGACACCCAAGGCCGGCGGCGCCGCCTTCGTACTGGATGCCATGGGTGATTCCATCCAGACCCTGGTGGACGTGACGATTGCCTACCCGGATGGCGCACCGACGTTCTGGGAATTTCTTTGTGGACGGGTGGGGGAAGTAAAGATGGAAATTCACACCCACGATATTCCCGACGAACTCAAAGGCCGGGACTATTCAACCGACGCGGAACACCGGCGGAATGTGAAGAACTGGCTGGCAGAACAGTGGCAGGCCAAGGACGAGCGTCTGGAACGGATGCTGGCCCGCTGAAACGGATTCAGCGGTCGGCATCGTCCTCCACCTCATCCGGGTGCTCACGCTTGTAGCGCTCCCACTCTTCCCAGTCGTGGGGAGTTCCGGCGTGGGGCCGGCGCAGGTGCCTGGCGTGCTCCATGGCGTTATGGCGCAGGCTGTGGTCCCGCTCTTCCTCGTCCTTGTCGAAGCCGTACTTCCTCAGAAATTCATCAGGACTGATGGGCATGGCGCACCTCCCTCAGCGGACAATGTGCTCAATCACGTCTCAAGGTTTACGATGCGCCTGCCTGGGTGGTTTTTCAACCGTTGTCCGGGCCTTCCGATGCGCCGGTTTCCGGGGCTTCCACCAGTTTGAAATTGATCTGTCGACGTTCCTCGTCCACGCCGGCAAAGGTCACGGTTACCGGTTGCTCCAGCTGGAAAATCCGGCCGTTCTTGTTGTGGATAAGGCGCAGGGTGACCGGATCGAAGCTGTACTTGCCTTCCAGATCCTTGCAACTGACGAAGCCTTCCAGGCCGTTGGCGTCCAGGCGCACAAAGAAGCCGGCCGGCACGGTACGGCTGATTACTCCGGCCATGGGCGTCTCGCCCAGGGTTTTCGCGTAGTCGCTCTTGAGCCAGGCCTCCAGACTGTTGGCCGCCTGCCGGGCCCGCAGCTGGGCGTTCTGAAGCAGCTCCAGCTGGCCGGCATTCAGTGGCTTCATGGGGGTACCCCACAGGGCGGCCTTGATCAGGCGGTGCACGTAAAAGTCCGTGAACTTGCGCAGCGGTGAGGTAAAGGTGGTGTAGGCACTCAGTCCCATGCCCTGATGGGGTGCCGGCTCAAAGCCCAGCTCCGCCCGGGCCAGCTGCCGGGACAGGATGGCTTTCACCGGCACTTCGGCTTCCAGGGATTCGGTCTCCTTCATCAGGGTCCGGAAACCCTCGGCCTGATGGGCATCCACGCCGGCCAGGTGTGGCGCGTGTGCTTCCAGCAGCGCCCGGATGTTGTCGGCGCGGTCGTCCCGCAGACCCGGGTGCTGGATAAACAGGCCCGAGGCCTGGCCCGTCAGGAAATCGGCGGCACAGCGGTTGGCCGCCACCATGCACTCCTCCACCAGGCGATGAGCCTCGTTCTGAACCGACGGCTCGATCAGGCGAATGCGCTTGTTCTCATCCAGGCGCAGCCGGAATTCCGGCCGGTCGGCGCTGAGCAGGGCGTGTTCGGCCCGCCATTTGCGCAGCGCCGTGGCGGCCTGGTGCAACTGGTCCAGGCTATTGGCCACCGGCTCCGGCAGGGCCTTGATCTCGTCATCTTCACGGCCTTCGATCAAATTGGAAACCAGCTCGTAGCTCAGCTTGCCCTTGGACTGGATCACCGCCTGATGAAAGCGGTAGTCGCCCAGGCTGCCGTCGTTGTTGACCTGGAGGTCACATACCAGTGCCAGGCGCCGTACCTCCGGCATCAGCGAACACAGCCGGGTGCTGAGGCTGTCCGGAAGCATTGGCAGGGGCTCGCCGGGAAAGTAAATGGCGGTGGCGCGGTTAAACGCCTCCTGTTCGGCGGGGCTGTCCGGTTCGATCACCGCGGTCGGATCGGCGATAGCAATGGACAGGGTCCAGCCGGTGGCGTTGGGTTCGGCCAGCAGGGCGTCGTCCATGTCCTGGGTGCCGGGGCTGTCGATGGTGACATAGGGGCGGTCGGTACGGTCTTCGCGGCCGGCTTCGCGGCTGGTCAGATCGCTTTCGGTCAGGGCGTCCGCCTGTTTCCGGACCGGCTCGGGCCAGGTGTCGGCCAGATCGAAGGTGGCCAGGGTAAAGGCTCGCTCGATGCCCGGTTCGCCGGCCTTGCCGATCACCCGCAGCACCCGGGCCTGGCCTTTGCCGTCCTTGATCGGGTGCCGGTGAATCTGGCAATAGATGTAGTCGTCCTGCTGGGCATTCATCCGCTCTTTGGGAGGAATGAAGATCCAGCGGTTGATGCCCGGGGTTTCCGGCACCACAAAGTGGCCCTTGCCTTTGACCAGGTAACGGCCAACGAAGGTGTTCAGCCGGGTTTCCAGCAGCTCATCCACCACGCCCTGGGTCTTGCCTTTCTCCACTTCATGCTCGGTGACATTGACCCGGTCCCCGGGCAACACCTTCTGCATTTCCTCCGGCGGCAGGAACACGTCGCGCCCCTCGTCCAGAGCCACAAATCCGAAGCGCCCGTTGGTGGCTTTGACGGTGCCGGGAAAAACCACCTTGTTTTCCTTGATATCGGATTTCAGCTGGCGCAACTGGCTAAGGGCGTCGGCATTGAGCATGGAGTAAACCTGGCTGGGAAAAATGAATGATGGGGCGGAGTATAACGGTTATGGCGCCATGCGTCAGATACCCGGTGCCAGCCTTCAGATTTCAGCCCAGAAACGCTGCAGGTTGGCCAGGGATTTGGTCAGCAGGTCGAATTCCGCGGTCTTGCCTTCGCGCTCGAACAGCTGCCTGCGGGCGGTATCGATGTCGAACAGCACCTCCCGCTGGGCCGGATCGCGGATGGTGCTCTGGATCCAGCCGATGGCCACGCGGCGCTGGCCTCGAGTGACCGGTTGCACCCGGTGCAGCGTAGAGGAGGGATAAATTACCGCCGCCCCGGCAGGCAACTTGTAGGACTGCTCACCGGCCGTGGTATCAGTCACCAGTTCGCCGCCGTCGTAGCTGTCGGGGTCGTCCAGGAACAGGGTAAAGGAGATGTCGGTGCGCAGCCGGCCGTCGCCACGTCCCATGACCGGATCATCCACATGGTTGCCGTAGGTCATGCCATCTCGATAGCGGCTGAACAGCAGAGGTGTCATTTTCGCCGGTCGCACCGCCATCTGGAACAGCGGGTGGCTCGTGAGTGCTTTTTCCACCTCCGTCCGGAGCGCCCTGGCGGTGTCACTGGCCATGGCCATTTGCTCGTTGTTCTTCACCAGCCGGGCGTGCCAGCCCGCGGTTTTGCGACCGTCCTCAAAGTGGCCGCCGTCCAGGGCCGTCCGGACGCGAGTCAGTTGTTCGTTGTTGAGGATGTCGCTGATGCAGAGAATCATCGGGGCTCCAGTTCTTAATGGGAATAATTTGCAATCAGTATATGCTTTGGCTCATCATGCATCACCACGTCAGAACCAGCAATGATACCGTCATGGGAAGCGCGTGGCGGGCTTTTTCAGGAGAGAAGGATGAACAACCAGAAGCTGAAACTCTGGACCGGCATCGGCATGGCGACCCTGCTGGCCAGCTCCGGCGCGATGGCAGACCAGCACGGTGGAGAGCACCACGACGAAATGATGACCTCCGGTGCCCACGGCGGCGAGGGCGGTGAAGGTGGTGAGCACCACGGTGGAGAAGGTGGTGAAAAGTCCACTCACGGCGGTGAGGGTGGCGAAAACCATGGCGGCGAAGGTGGCGAAAAGTCAGCCCACGGCGGTGAAGGTGGCGAGCACCACGGCGGCGAAGGCGGTGAAGCCCATGGTGGTGAAGCCGGTGCCGCGTTCAGCTACTTCGCGGCGGGTGGCGAAGGCGGAGAAGGCGGAGAAGGCGGAGAAGGCGGAGAAGGTGGCGAAGGCGGTGAGGCCGGAAGCGCCATATCTTCCGTCAAGTCCGACGGCGCCTACGTGGCCATGCTGCACATGATGCAGGGCCATCTCATGGCGGCCCGGGAACTGATCAAGGCCGGCAATGTGGCCGAGGGCCGTCCGCATCTGACCCACCCCTGGGCAGAAGTGTATCCGATGGCCGATGCCGGCCTGGAAAGCCGGGGCCAGAACACCCTTGGCAAGCACCTGAAAGCGCTGGCAGAGAACGCCGGCAAGGTGGAGAAATGGGGTGACACCAGCAAAACCTTCCAGGCAGCCTGGGTAGACATCGAAAAAGCCATCAAGTCGGTGGATGGCCAGAGTGCTGCCAGCGTCTCCAGGGTCGTGCTGTCGCTGACCAAGCAGGCGGTTCTGGAATACGACGAAGCCCTGGAAGACGGGCGCTTTGTAGCGGAGCACGAGTATCAGGATGGCCGTGGCTTTGTGCTGACTGCCCAGGATTACCTGAAGAACAACCAGGGGATGCTGAAAAAGCAGAACAAGGAAGCCTGGCGCGATGCTGAAAAGGCCCTGAGTGAGTTGCAGAAGGCCTGGCCGACAGCGCTGCCGCCGAAGCAGCCTGCCATGTCGGTTGCCAACCTGTATTCGGCCCAGGCTCGCCTGGAGCTGGCACTGGCACCCTACCTCTACTGAGGTGGTGACCCGCCGGGGCCTATGGCCCCGGCAGTCCTGCCCTTACCCTCAGCTTTCGGCGCCAGCCCTGGCATCCCCGGAAGCATCAATACAGACCTGATTGCGACCGTTGGCCTTGGCCCGGTAAAGTGCGCGGTCGGCGTTTCTCAGAATGTCGTCCATGGTGTCATCGGGTGAGCAGAAATAACCGCCGATGCTCACGGTCACCGCGGTTCCGGTTTTCCGGCTTTCCTGTTCCACAGACGCGTGAATGCGACGGGCAATACGAGTCAGCGTGTCTTGATCACAGGGCGACAGCACCACCACGAACTCATCGCCGCCCCAGCGTCCCGGATGATCGTAGGGCCGCACGCCCGCCTTCAGCCAGAGTGCCACCCGGCAGAGTATCTGGTCACCCGCCTGGTGTCCCAGCTCATCGTTCACGCTCTTGAAGTGATCAATATCCAGCCAGATGATACCGAAGCCCGTGCCCTGGCGCTGTGCCCTCTGGATTTCCTCATCCAGGATCTCGTCCAGGCCCCGGCGGTTCTTCAGGCCGGTCAGCGGGTCGATGCGAGCGAGGCGATTCAGCTCCTCGGTGCGTTGGGCCACCTTGGCTTCCAGCTCCCGGGTGGACTGGCCCAGTGTTTGAGTCATTTTCTCAAAATGATCCGCCAGCCAGCCGATTTCATTGTCCGGTTTTTCCAGCCGGGGCAGGTCAAAGCTGCCTTCGCGAACCTTTTCCACGGCTCGCTCAAGGCCCATGATCGGCTTGAGAATGCGGGACTGGATAATCAGGTGAAACACCACCAGGGTGACCAGCAGGGCCGCCAGAAACACCGCCACCAATGGCCACAGATAGCTCTGGGGCAGCAGGGTATTGAGATCCAGCAGGGTGATCTCGAACCAGCCGATGGCCGGCAGGAAGGCCACCCCGGCCAGGTGCTTGCGCCCGTCCACGGTGACAAACCCGCTTTCCACGTGCCCCGCTTCGGTACTGCGTTTCTTGAGCAGCTGGAGCATGCCCAGGATCTGTTGCTTGTCCTGAGGGTCATCAAACAGCAGGTCGACGGTGTTTTTCTGGCCTTCGGGCTTGATGATGCTGGCAAAATCGATGTAATTGCGGTCGCGGTAGAGCTGGATGGCGCCGTTATAATCGACAAACAGGGTGGTAATGCCTTCCTGACCAATGTCGACGATGTCCTGCAGGAAGCTGTCGAGGTTCAGGCCGGTGCCCACCATGCCGACAATGGTGCCTTCCTGGTTCCGCATGAGGACGTCGATCCAGAGCTTGGTTACGCCTAGCTCGGTGTCGGGGTTCACGTTCAGGTGGAAATCCCGGCCTTCCTCAATCAGCTGGAAGAACCAGGCGTCGTCGGGTTTTTCCGGATCCAGGACATAGCGGAACTGCTCACCCGCGTATTCATTGGCGGCATTGTTGTAGTAATAATGGCCGTTGGCCACCAGGGCGACGAAGTAGCTGTTGTCCCGGAAACTGGCGCGAAAGCTTTCCATCTGCTGGATGGCGGTGTTCTTCAGGGAGGCGTCGTCGGGATTTTGCGCCCACTCGACCAGCGCCGATGAGCGTGCCATCTGTTTGGCAAGACCGATTTCCCGCTCCAGCGATTGCAGCAGGCGGGCGCTGTCATAGCGCACCTGGATTTCCGCTACCTGCTGGCCCCAGCGCTCAATGATGTCTTCCGACAATTCGCGGTAGGCCAGCCAGGAAGCCACCGATGCCACGATGATCAGGCTGGCGGCCAGACCGAGAATTCGGGTTTTCAGGCTCAACGAGGGTCCCTCTCCGTTCGTTCCGTATCTGCTGGGTCGGGTTCATGATAGAACACCGATTGGCCAGAGTGTAGAAAAAACGGACAGGGAGACCGGTTGCTCCGCTCAGTTGTGCTCGGAGAAAATCCGGGTTTGCCCGGCGTCGTTGAACAGGATCACCTTGTAGTGGTCCTTGCGGTCACCCATCTCCATGCCCGGGGAGCCGGCAGGCATGCCGGGCACGCTGAGGCCGGTGGCCTGCGGTGCTTCACTGAGCAGTCGCCGGATGTCCTGTGCCGGCACATGGCCTTCAATCACGTAATCACCCACGAAAGCCGTGTGGCAGCTGCCCAGACCGGGCAGCAGGCCGGCATCCACCTTGATTTTGCCCATGTCGTTGGTGTTGGTGGCCTTCACGTCAAAGCCATTGTCTTCCAGATGCTTGACCCAGTCGGTGCAGCAGCCACAGGTGGGAGACTTGTACACGTGAATGCTCTGGGCGGCACCAGCGGCCAGGGCAGAGGTACTGAATCCGAGAGCTGCCATCAGGCCCAGGGCCAGAGTGTGTTTTTTCATCGCTGTTACCTCAGTGGTGGTGTTGATCGTTGTTGGTGCCAGTTGAGCCGGAGCCGGACAGCCAGAACCACCAGACGATGGCGGCCATCAGAGCCAGTCCTCCGACGTTGACCAGTAGAGATTCCATCAGTTCCGCTCCTCTTTCAGGGTGGCTGTCTGCCCGGGGGCATCCAGGGTTGGCCGTTGGCTGGTCCGGAACAGACGCAGCCGGTTGGCATTCGACACCACCGTCACCGAGGACAGGGACATGGCGGCGCCGGCCAGAATCGGGCTCATCAGTATTCCCCAGACAGGGTAGAGCAGCCCGGCAGCCACCGGAATACCCATAGTGTTGTATATGAACGCACCAAACAGGTTCTGGTGAATGTTCTTTACGGTAGCGCGGGAAATCTCGATGGCGTCCGGCACCCCGTGCAGTGACCCACGCATCAGCGTGATGCCGGCGCTCTCGATGGCCACATCCGTGCCGGTGCCGATGGCAAAACCCACATCGGCGGCGGCCAGGGCCGGGGCGTCGTTGATGCCATCGCCCACCATGGCCACGGTGTAGCCTTTGCCGCGCATTTCGCTCACCACTTCCGCCTTGTCTTCGGGCAGCACTTCGGCCCGGTAATCGTCGATACCCGCCTTCGCGGCAATGGCGCGAGCGGTGGCGTCCACGTCCCCGGTGACCATCATCACCCTGATCCCGGCATCGTGCAGACGGCGAATGGCGTCCTTGGAATCCGGCTTGATGGCATCGGCCACGCCGATCACCCCGAGGGCGCGGGTGCCCAGCGCCAGGAACAGCGGCGTACCGGCTTCGGAGGCCACGGTGTCCGCGGAATCGGCCAGCGCCCCAAGATCAATGCCCCGGCTCTCCAGCCACCGGCGGTTGCCCAGTCGCAGGGGCTGGCCGTCAAACTGGCCTTCCACACCCTTGCCGTTGTGGGCCTCAAAGCCGCTGACCCTGTCCGGGTGAACGCCCTGTTCCCGAGCCTTCGCGAGGATGGCTTCGGCCAGCGGGTGCTCGGAATGCTGTTCCAGTCCAGCGGCCAGGGCCAGCAGTCGATGGTCGTCGCCGTCTATGCTGTAGAGGCGGGTGACGGTGGGATGGCCTTCGGTGATGGTGCCGGTCTTGTCCAGAATCACCAGATCCAGCTTGCCCGCCGTTTGCAGGGCGTCTCCCTGACGGATCAGCGCACCATACTCGGCGGCCTTGCCAACCCCGACCATCACCGACATGGGTGTGGCCAGGCCCAGGGCGCAGGGGCAGGCAATGATCAGTACCGTGGTGGCGGCGACCATCATGTGCACAATCGCAGGCTCCGGCCCCACGTTGTACCAGACCAGTGCCGAGACAATAGCAATCAGCATGACCGTGGGCACAAACACCGCGGAAATCCTGTCGGCCAGCCGGCCGATGGCGGGCTTGGAGCCCTGGGCTTTCTTCACCAGCCGGATGATCTGCGCCAGCGCGGTTTCGCTGCCTACACGCGTAGCCTCGTACACGATGGAACCATGAGTGTTCAGGGTGCCGGCAGACACCTCGTCGCCACGTGCCTTGCTAACGGGCATCGGCTCGCCGGTCAGCATGCTCTCGTCGATGCGGGTCGAGCCTTCGGCGATCACACCATCCACCGGCAGTTTCTCTCCCGGACGTACCCGGATGTGATCGCCCTTGCGAACCTTTTCCACCGGAATATCCCGCTCTTCGCCGTCGCGGATAACCCGGGCCGTTTTCGCCCGGAGGTCCAGCAACCGGCGCACCGCCTCAGAGGTCTTGCCCTTGGCTCGCAGTTCCAGGGCCTGACCCAGGTTGATCAGGCCGATGATCATCGCGGACGCCTCGAAATAGACATGCCGGGCCATTTCCGGCAGCGCGCCGGGCACACTGGCAACCACCATGGAATAAAGCCAGGCGGTCCCGGTACCCAGGGCAATCAGGGTGTCCATATTCGCGTTGTGATGCCGGAAGGCCTTCCAGGCCCCGGTGAAGTAGTGCCCACCGGTGGCCGCCATCACCACCAGAGTCAGCAGGCCCAGGCCGAGCCAGGTGCCCTGGTTGGCCCCGGTAACCATCATGGAGCCAAAGCCCATACCCCAGACCATCAGACCCACGCCGAGGGTCAGGCTGACGGCCATCTTGGCCAGCAGGACCCGGTATTGCTTGCGATCCTCGGCCTGTTTCCGGTCGTCGGCCTCGTCTTCGTCCTCGATTACGCGAGCCCCGTAGCCGGCGCTTTCAACCGCCTTGACGAGAGCCGCCGGATCGGCGTCGCCCGAGGCCGTCGCGGTATTGTCCGCCAGGTTCATATGGGCATGGTGCACGCCCTTGACCGACAGCAATGCCTTCTCGATGGTATTCACGCAGGAAGCGCAGGTGGCCCCGCTGACTGACAGATGGACCTGATCGTGTTCCGCAGCCGGCGTTTCCCCGGTGGCGCTATCGGCTTCGGGCGCGGCGGCCTCGACGGAGGGGGTCTCGTTCGCAGGCGAATGCGCCTTGTCTTTGTGCCCCCCGCCGGCACAGCAACTGGCAGGTTCAGGATTTGTTTCCAGTGGCTGTGCGGGGTAACCGGTCTCGGTCACGATCCGGGCCGCCTCGGTGGCATCAATGCCCTCCGGGAGCGCTACCGTCTGGTTGGCCAGATCCACCTCAACCAGGTCGGCATCACCGGTCAGTGATTCCAGGGCGTTGCGAATCTTCTTCGCGCACCCCTGGCAGGAGGCCCCGGAAATACTGAGAGCGGTTTGTATAACAGGTGCATCATTCATTCGAGGTCACCTCCTCGTATTGCTCTGACGGGCAGCAAGACTCTGCGTCGTCCCAGTGTTCAATCAAGCGACAAATGGTGTGGCCGTCCGGCGTGCCATCGGGCATGTCCTGCCAGGCAGCCAGCGCTGAAGTCATCCGTTTACGCAGTTGCTGCAATTCCCGGATTTCCCGCTCAACCTCCGCGAGACGCTGCTGAAAGACATCCCGCACCATCGGGCAGGGCGAATTGTGATCATCAGCCTGGTCGAGAATCTCCCGGATCTCGGGCAGCGAAAAGCCCAGCTGCCGGGCCTTGCGAGCAAAACGTAGCCGGCGCAGATCCTCGGTGTCGTACTGCTGGTAGTTGTTGTCCGGATTCCGGGTCGGGCTGAGCAGCTTCTCCCGGGTGTAGAACCGAACGGTATCCGGATTCACGCCTGCGGCTTCTGCAATCTCTTTTACTTTCATCGTGGTTTCACCCAGCCATCCTGGATGGCTTCAGGAATCAAAGAATGGAAGTCGGCCCCGGCACGGCAAACTCCAGAACCATAGAGTAAGACTAAAACCTGTGAGCTACTCACAGGTCAAAGGTTTTTGAAAGGAAAAAGCACGGAGGTTTACTGACCCCTGGCGCGCAGGAAGGTCCCGCAGGTCTTGCACTGGTCCGGCGCCATCAGCTTGGCCTGCCAGCCAATCTTGTGGCCACAGGCGGGACAGGCCAGCTTCAATTGCAGCACGATGATCGGTGTAATCAGGGCTGCGATCAGCACACCCAGGGGGCCCCAACTGTCGTCACTGGACAACCCGAGCTGGCTGCTGAACACCAGGATGACGGTCAGCGCCACGAAGGCAAAGAGGAAATAATTGCGGTTCCAACGCTCCCACTGGCGAAGCTTCTCGTTCTGTTCCGGCGTCAGATATTGGGCAGACATAGTCACTCACTCGAACCGTTTATCCGTATCTTGGGGGCGGATCGCCGCCATTACAAACTCGATCCCTCGGCCAGGCCCGCAACCAGTATGCCCGACGCCAGCGCCTGCTCCAGATCCCGCGCCGGAATGGGTCGGCTGATCAGGTAACCCTGGGCAAAGTTGCACCGGTGCCGCTTCAGGAACGCCAGCTGTTCCTCGGTTTCCACACCTTCAGCCACCACCTGGATGCCGAGATTGTGAGCAAGATTGATAACCGCCCGGGTGATCACGGCGTCGTCGTGGCGCTCGGTGACCTCGGTAATGAACGAACGGTCGATCTTCAGCACATCCACGGGGAAATCCCGCAGGTAACCCAGCGAGGAATAACCCACCCCGAAATCGTCAATGGCCAGGTGCACGCCCAGTTTTTGCAGGCGCGACAGCTGATTACGGTTGCGCTCGATGTTCTGGATGAAAATTTCCTCGGTGAGCTCGAATTCCAGACGCTCGGCGGGGACATTCTCCGCCTCCAGGGCTTCCCGGATGTGATCCACCAGGGCCTCATCGTCCAGTTCCCGGCCAGAGAGATTCACGGCAATGCGCAGGCCTTCCTGCTCGGTGCCTTTCCAGTCTGCCAGTTGCCGACAGGCGGCCATCACCACCCAGCGACCGATATCGGTAATACGGCCGCTCTCCTCGGCGAGCGGGATAAATTCACCCGGGGGCAGCAGGCCCCGTCGAGGGTGCTGCCAACGAATCAGCGCCTCCACGCTCTGGATCTCGCCGGTGTCCAGGTTCAGTTGCGGCTGGTAGAACAGGACAAACTCGTCGTTGGTGAGGGCCTGGCTGAGGTCCTTGTCCAGCTCCAGTCGCATCACCTCGCGTTCCTGCATGCCCTCGGTGTAAAACTGGTAGGTGTTCCGACCCTGTTCCTTGGCCCGGTACAGGGCAATGTCGGCGTTGCGCAGCAGGGTGTCCGAATCCAGGCCGCTCTGGGGATACACCGCCACCCCCATGGTCGCGGTGATGCTGTGGGCCTGGCCCTGTACCTCGAAGGGCTGGTCGAAGCACTGCTTGATCTGGCCAAGAAGGTGAATGATATCGTCGAGGTCGTCGACCTGCTGCTGGCACACCATGAATTCGTCGCCGCCCGAGTAGGCGACAAGGATCCGTTCGTTGCTCAGGCGGTTGAGTCGTTCGGAGACCTTGATCAGAAGCTCATCGCCGAACTGGTGGCCAAGGGAATCGTTCAGCGTCTGGAAGCGGTCCAGGTCGAGCATGATCAGGCCAACCTGCCGCATTTGCCGATCAGCAATGTTCAGGGTGTGCGCCAGGTCTTCCATGAAGAACCGGCGATTGGCCAGGCCGGTGAGGGTGTCGGTGGATTCCAGGCGGGCCAGATCGATCTGGATGGCGGTGCGCTGGGCAATTTCCAGGTCCAGTTCCCGCCGGGTTTTCAGCAGCGACTGGTTGCGTTTGAGGATCAGCTGTACCAGCAGGGTAGTCAGGCTGGTCAGCAGGCCCATCAGCAGGAAGGTCGTGAAGGTCAGCGTTGGCCAGTTGCTGTACTGGTTCTCAACCCAGGTCCTGGCCGGCTTCAGGGTCAGAGTCCAGTTCAACGTGGGCAGGTCTACCGGCAACGAGTGCGAGAAGGTGTCGCTGACCGGCAGGTCGTTGTTCAGCTGGTAACTCAGCTCGCCGGCTTCGCGAATCTCCACCCGGAACGATTCCAGCACCCGCTCGGTGAGCAGTTGCCGGGCCAGTATCTCCATCCGGAACACGCCGGCGATAAAGCCGTTATTGTCCGCGCCCGAGCCTACCGGAGCGTAGATGACCATGCCCTTGCCGCCCTGGCGAAGATCAATGATACCGGACAGATCCCAGTTGCCGGTGCTCTGGGCAAGCGCCAGCGCCCGGCGGCGCTCATCGTTGAAGGCGACGTTATAGCCGATCACGTCCTGGTTGTCGGCCACCGGTTCCAGCCACCGGATAACGTAATCACGGTCGATCCACTCGATGGCCTGGTAAACGCCAAAATCCTCCAGGTAGTTCCGGGCATCCTGGCGCCAGGTCTCGAGGGTAATGGACGGATCGTTCTGGAAGCGCTTGGCCATGCGGCGAATGGCCTCGGCGTGCACCAGAAACTCCCGTTGCAGATGATTGGCCATGGCCCGGGTCTCGTTGGCCAGGTTGGCTTCAATCTGGGCCTTGTCCTGTTGTACCAGTCCGTAGCGCAGGCCTGTCGCCAGACCCAGGAAAACCAGAAAGATCACCACCGGAAACACCGGGCTCAGCAGGCCCGATACAACAGCTTTGGGGGGCGATGCGGGTTTATCCACAGTTTACTCCGTGGCCATGTACGGTGGTGCAGGCACGTTGCCGGCGCCAGCAGAAAAATGAACCATTTTGATCGGTTACCGCCATCAGTTGCTGGTAGGACGAAAATGCGGGAATTACTTACGTGGGTCGATTATGTCAGACCCTGAGGGGCGGTTACAGCAGAGTTGCGAAAGTGTGACGCAGTTCCTGATCCAGATCAGCAATCAGGCCCGTTTAGCGATACCCAGGCGGGGAATTTCCTGTTTTGGGCAGTGATCCATAACCACCGTCAGACCCGCGGCCTCGGCCCTGGCGGCCCCCTCCTGGTTGATCACCCCGATCTGCAGCCATACCACCGGGATCTTCAGGTCGATGGCCTGGTCAATCACGGGGTCGGTGCGTTCGGGAGCCAGGAACAGGTCGACCATATCGACCGGTTCCGGCAGTTCCGGCAGATTCCCGTACACGGTTTCGCCCAGCAGCTGTTGGCCAGCCAGGCGAGGGTTCACCGGAATGACCCGGTAACCCTGGTTCTGGAGGTAGGCCATGACGTCATGGGAGGGCCGGTGGGTTTTCTCACTGGCACCCACCAGAGCGATGGTCTTGACGGAGCTCAGGACCTGGCGGAGCTGTTCAGGCGCGTCAGTCGGCATGGCGGAGAGTGGCTCCAGTTCAGGGACGATGCGCTTCAAGGCAAACGGAAACGGACTGCGCGAACCTTAACGCGTGGGGCTTGTCGATTTCCACCTGCGCCCATTGCACGGCCTCGTGTTCCATGACAATGGTCAGCACCTCGTGTGTGAGGCGCTCGAGGAGGGCAAAGCGGTTGCCGTCCACATGCTGGATGATCTGCTTGGTGATGGTGCGGTAGTTGAGGGCGGCCGAGATCTCGTTTTCATTGATGGCCGCTGTTGCGTCATAGGTCAGGCGTATGTTGATCAGAACGTCCTGCTTGTTATTAATCTCCTCCTTGATGCCAATGTAGGCTCGGAGCAGCAGATCCTTGATCCGCACTGTTGCCTGGCGATTCCCGTTAACCTCTGTCATGCCGCTTTCCTCCGGGAGCTGATTGATCAGCGGTGGCCGCCGATCAGGTTCAGGAACTCGGTACGCGTTGCCTGGGATTTACGGAACTGACCTAGCATCATCGAGGTCTTCATCCGCGAGTTCTGCTTTTCCACACCCCGCATCATCATGCACATGTGCTGGGCCTCGATGACCACCGCCACGCCCTTGGCGTTGGTAACGCTCTCGATAGCCTCGGCTATCTGGCGGGTCAGGTTTTCCTGGATCTGCAGGCGACGGGCGTACATGTCAACGATACGGGCAAACTTGGACAGCCCCAGAACCCGACCCTGGGGCAGGTAGGCAATGTGGCATTTGCCAATGAACGGCAACATGTGGTGCTCGCACATGCTGTACAGTTCGATGTCCTGAACCACCACCATCTCGTCCATGGCGGACTCGAACACGGCGTTGTTGACCAGGTCGCCGAGATCCTGTTGGTAGCCCCGGGTCAGGAACTGCATGGCTTTGGCTGCCCGCATGGGCGTGTCCTGCAGACCTTCGCGGTCAGGGTCTTCACCCAGCCCGCTGATAATGGCCCGGTAGTGCCCCGAAAGGTCGTCTAGGAGTTTGGTCATAATCTTGTCCGGTTAGCTGAATCGGTCGAGGGCCAAAGCTTAAGGTAATTTGCCCGGCATCGCATCTCCAGCATGTACGGGCAGGTTGCAGAAAAAGACCACTGTGACTGTCGTGCCGGGGTTATCGAGCGCTCGGGCTATGGCAGCCGGCACCGGTTTGTTCTACAGTTTCAGCCTGTGTCGAATCGCTGGGAACAACGCATGGAACAGGTGATACCCAATGTCAGTGGTGCGGCCGCCGCGGGGCGTCAGGCCGACACTCTGGAAGGGTGGCAGCATGGAGGCAAATGGTTCAGCTACGAGGGCCACGCCATTTTCAGCCGCATGGGCGGACGCGGCGAACCGCTGGTTCTGATGCACGGTTACCCCACGGCCAGTTGGGACTGGAATCGTTTGTGGCCGATGCTGGTGCCGCACCACAATGTTCTGACCCTGGATATGCTGGGCTTCGGGTTTTCCGACAAGCCGGCTGACTATCCCTACAGCATCCAGGATCAGGCCGACCTGTTCCAGGGCTGGATCGAACAACTGGGACTGTCGTCGGTGCACCTGCTGGCTCACGATTACGGTTGCAGCGTGGCCCAGGAGCTGTTGGCCCGGGAGCAGGAAGCGAGCCTGCCATTCCAGATCCGCACCGTGTGCTTCCTCAATGGTGCGCTTTTCCCCGAGGTACACAATCCTTTGCTGATCCAGAAGCTGTTGCGCAGTCCCCTTGGAGGGCTGATCAGCCGTGGCCTGACCCGGCGCAGCTTTGAGCGCAACTTCCGGCGCCTGTTCGGAACCCATAACCCGCCGGATCGCCAGGACATGGAGGATTTCTGGTACCTGCTCACCTACAACAACGGGCGGGGCATTCTGCATCGCCTGATTCAGTTCATGGAGGAGCGGCGTTGCCACCGCAATCGCTGGGTCTCGGCGGTGCAGAAAGCGGAACAGCCCCTGCGACTGATTTCAGGCACCGCCGACCCGGTTTCGGGCGCGGCCATGGCCCGCCGATATCGGGAACTGGTGGCTGACCCTGAGGTGGTGTGCCTGCGTAATATCGGCCACTACCCCCACCTCGAAACCCCCTGGGATGTGTTCAGCGCTTACCGGGATTTTCGCCAGCGCGCCGCAGGCGCCTGAGCCGGATCACGGTATCAGCCTTGGGCCGAGTCTGCTTCATCCATGGCTCCCCGTCCAATCACCGGGAGCGGTCGGGCCGCATTGACCACCTGGTTGCGACCCTGGGATTTTGCCTGGTACAGGGCCTGATCGGCCCGGTTAAGCCACACGGACCAGGTCTCGCCCTTGCTGACCTCCGCCACACTGGCACTGGCGGTGACTTTGATATCCTCCAGGAACGGTCGGGCACTGATGCTGGTCAGTAGCTGGTGGGCGAGGGCGTCTGCGTCTTTCTGGCGGGTTTCCGGCAATACCAGCATGAACTCCTCACCGCCGATCCGGAACAGCTGGTCGCTTTCCCTGAGACGCTTGCGGAGTCTCAGGGTCAGTTCCCGTAGCACCCTGTCGCCGGCCAGGTGGCCCCACTGGTCGTTGATGGTCTTGAAATAGTCCAGGTCCAGCAGGATCAGGCTCGAGACTCGTTCATACCGTTCCCGCATCTGGATCTGGCCATTGAGGATATCGGCCAGTTGCGACCGGTTCAGGCAGCCGGTCAGGGGGTCGGTGGTGGCCAGGCGGGTCAGTTCCTGCTGGAGCTTACCCACCAGCCAGGCGAAGATCATGGCAAACAGGCAGGTCAGGCCCAGGGAAAAGGTGATGCGCCAGAAGTCCGCCTCGGGAAAGCGAAGGAAAGAGACCACCGCCATGACCACCACGAACACAGTGTTGCTGCCGATCGCCTCCCGCAGGGGCAGCAGGAAAAACAGCGCGGTGGCCGCGGGGTAAGCCCAGTACAGGCCGGCATGACCGTTGATGTGCGTGGAGTAGGCGGCGCTCACCACGGCGAGCAGAGGAAACAGACGGCCTTTGAGGAAATAGGTGCCTCTCAGCTTCAGGAAGGCAATCACCAGCAGGGCGTTGACGCAGAAAAGCACGAGGATGGCAGACAGCAGGTAGTGCGACTGCTGCCACTGCACCATCACCAGCGGCGCGACCGCAATAAAGGCCCAGAAGTGCAGGTGGTACACCAACTGCCGTTTGAAACCGAGCACCGCCAGGGTCGGATTGGCGGCCAGGGAATCGGGGGGTACAGAGAATTTCACAGCTTACTCCTGCTGTCTGGTTCTTGAGCGCCCGCATCCGTTGTCGGGCCGGTCCATGGATTTGGCCGAATCATGGTCTTGTCATGCTCTAACTGAAGCAGATCATGTCATTAATGGCCACCATTAGTTTTGTTCAGTTGGCCGGCGGATGTCCACTTGGTTAAACTTCGCGGGACACTTTCAGGGAGCTGCTCCAGGGACCCATCCAATGACTGCAATCCAGACCCGTGAACCGGCACTGACCATACGCGCAGGCAGGCGCGCGCTGCAGCGACTCAGGGACAAACCGCTGTCGGCGGAGGATGTTCACGTCATACCCGGAGCGGCTGGTGGTCCCAAAGCCCTCGGCATCAGCGGTCTGGACAAGGCCATTTTCGGCGACTGGCTGCCCCGGGTGCCCCAGGAGCGTTCCCTGATTGGCTCCTCCATCGGAAGCTGGCGATTTGCCGCCATCGCCTCTTCGGACGACCCCCGGTCGCAACTCTCCCGGCTTGCCGAACTGTACACCATGCAGCGCTTTGCGAAGGGCGTCAGCGCGGCCGAGGTCAGCCGCAAAAGCGTGTTGTTCCTTGAGGAGCTGCTGGGGGGCAGGGAACAGGCCATCCTCAATCATCCCTGGTACCGGCTGAACATCGTGGTGGTGCGCAGCCTGGGGATGCTGGCGGAGGACACCCGTGGACGGCTTGGCCTTGGCCTGATGCGTGCCATCAGCGCCAACATGGTCAGCCGTCGGCACCTTGGCCGGTTCATGGAGCGAGGCATTATCCACGATGCCCGCCTCAAGGCACCGGTGGCCAAACTGGTGGATTTTCCCAGCCACGAAGTGGCACTTACGCCGGACAACCTGCTGCCCGCACTGCTGGCCTCGGCGTCCATTCCTCTGGTGATGTCGGGTGTGCGCAACATCCCTGGGGCACCGGAGGGCGTCTACCGGGACGGAGGGCTTCTGGACTACCATCTGGATCTGCCCTACCAGCAGCCCGGCGTGATCCTGTATCCCCATTTCACCGATCGCGTGGTGCCCGGCTGGTTCGACAAGTCGCTGCCCTGGCGGCGGGGGGACGCTACCCGGCTACAGGATGTTCTGCTGATTGCCCCGTCAAAGGCGTACCTTGAGTCGCTACCCGACCGCAAGCTGCCGGATCGTAAGGATTTTGAACGCTATGCCGGTGACGACGCCGGTCGCGAACGGGCCTGGCGACACGCGATTGCCGAGAGCGACCGGCTTGGGGATGAGTTCATGGAGCTGGTGGAACAGGGGCGGCTCGCGGACGTTGCCCGGCCACTCTGAGAGGAGCGGCTATACTGGAGGGCGCCTGTTAACCAGCCCGGAGGAATCCATGGCAGAAGAACCCGTTGTCGCCCGCACCACCCCATGCTGTGTCATGGTAGAGGCGGGCAAACACTACCTGTGGTGTGCCTGTGGCCGGAGTGCAAACCAGCCTTTCTGTGACGGCTCCCATCAGGGTACCGGTATAACACCGGTGCGCTTTGAGGCTGAAAAAAAGGAGTGGGTCTGGTTTTGTGGCTGCAAGCAGACCGGTCATGCGCCCCTGTGTGACGGTAGCCACAAGCACCTGACGTAAGTAACCAGGGTCAGGCCTGCGGTGAGTGGGCCACGTGATGGAGTGTGCTGACCCGATAGCCGGACAGGCCGTGAACCGTGTCTTTCAGGGCTCTGACCCGAAGCACCACCGGCACCCGGTTTTCCTGATCGTGGTGCAAGAGGGGCAGGTCGACCCGCTCGATGGCGTTGTCGCGTCTTGCCGCCGCCAGTGCCTGGCGGAAGTGGGCCTGGCACTCCGGTGCCACCAACGCTTCCATGGCCTGTCCCGCGAGGTCGGTCGGTGCCCGATCCAGAAGGTCTGCGATCTGCGGCGATACAAATCCGATTCGTGCGTTCTCGTCGAGCTCCCAGATTACCGCTCCGGACAGCGCCACCAGATCCCGGCTGCGCTGTTCACTGTCATTGAGCGCCTGCCGAAGAATGGATTTTTCCACCTGCAGGTTGGCGATCTGATGGTCGGCACCGGTCTCCCGGTGTTCCAGGTCATGGAGCTCCAGCTCCTGTCGATACAGCCGGCGATTCAGCACCAGTGCCAGCCCGGCGGCCGTCAGACTCAGGGTGCCGCCGACAAGCCAGATGGTCTGTCGGGCATTGTCGGCCGGGTTCTCCAGGGCAGCGGGGGCAGGCAGCGTGGTAACCATCCATTGCTCGCCAAGAGCGTGGACTTCGGTGCGCAGGGCCCGGGTCGGATCCAGGGTGCCGTCGATACCGAGTTCCAGGAGCGGTTCTTTGGTGTGTCGCTCCAGGGTATCAATGCGCAGTCCCAGGGTCTCGGGCAATGCGCCCTCGAACAGTCCCACAAGCCAGTGCGACGCGGACTGTCCGCCCGCCTCGACGGCGCCGGCGGCCTCCGGCGTGTGGATGAGCAGATGGTTGACCAGCGCCTGGTGCTGGGCGTAAAAACGGATATCGGCCGCGGCGCTGGCGCGTCGGGCCTCCAGGTGGGCGGCCAGCGCGGTCGTCATCAGTCCGGCTGTGAGCAGGAGCAGGGGTACCCACAGCCCCGGCCAGACGACCGGTTTGCGACGTTCCGTGGCCTCTGAGCGTTCCATGGCAGCTTTCCTGTGCGGCGGGGCATCAACCCCGGATCACCAGCATTCTCTTGCTACTACTCTAGCCCAGCCCGGGCGAACAGGGAAACGCTCAGCTCTGGCTCCGGCCGGCACTGCCATAGACCAGAAGAAACACCGAGAAGGCGGCCACCACCACCGACGGTCCGGCGGGGGTGTCGAGATGCCAGGACAGGGTAAGCCCGCCAGACACCGCGACAAAGCCGAAGGCCACCGCCAGGGCCACCATGATTTCCGGGTTGCCGGCCAGTCGCCGTGCCGTGGCAGCAGGGATGATCAGCAGGGCTGTGATCAGCAGTACCCCGACTATCTTCATGGCCACGGCGATCACTAGCGAGAACATCAGCATCAACACCAGTCGCAGGCGCTCCACCGCCAGCCCCTCGACCCGGGCCAGCTCCTCGTGGATTGTGGCCATCAACAGCCCCCGCCAGAGCACGGCCAGCAGTGCCAGGATCAGCGCCGCGCCCCCATAGATCCAGAGCAGGTCTTCCCGGCTCATGGCCAGCAGGTCGCCAAACAGCAGACCCGTGAGGTCCACCCGGATGTCCGGCATGAAACTGAGGGTGACCAGACCTATGGCGAGGGAACTGTGGGCCATGATGCCCAGCAGGGTATCGGTCGCCAGGGTACGGATACGGGAGAACAGCACCAGGGCCATGGCCAGCACCACGCAGACAATGATCACGCCCAGGTTCAGTGGCACGCTGATCAGGAAGCTCAGGGCGATGCCCAGCAGCGCCGAATGCGCCAGGGTGTCGCCAAAATAGGCCATACGGCGCCAGACCACGAAACAGCCAAGGGGGCCGGCCACCAGGGCAACCCCGAGACCCCCGATCAGCGCGCGCCAGAAGAAATCGTCGAGCAGGGCATCAATGATGGGCATGGTCACACCCCTGGTGCTCGCCTTCCTGGCCACGGGTTTCGCCATGCACCACATTGCCGTGCAGATCGTGGCGGTGGTTGTGGCGGTGATGGTACACCGCGAGGGATTCCGCCACCGGCCGTCCAAAGGTTTCGATAAAGGCCGGATCGTGGGAAATGTCCTCGGGATAGCCGCTGCAGCACACGTGCTGGTTCAGGCAGATCACCTTGTCGGTGGCGGCCATCACCAGGTGGAGGTCGTGGGAAATCATGATCACGCCGCAATTCAGCTCATCCCGCAGTTGCCGGATCAGGTTGTACAGGGAGGCCTGGCCATTGATATCAACACCCTGGGCTGGCTCATCCAGCACCAGAAGGTCCGGCTGGCGGGCCAGGGCCCGGGCCAGCAGCAGCCGTTGTTTCTCGCCTCCGGACAGGTGGTGCACCGAGGCATTCAGCAGGTGACCGACGCCGGTTTTCTCAAGGGCCGCCTCGCAGCGCGACCGGGACTGACCGCTGAGCAGCATGAAACGCCGCACGCTCAATGGCAGCGTGGCCTCGAGGGTCAGATGCTGGGGCACGTAGCCAACCACGAGGTTGCGAGCCAGTGAGACCTGTCCTGCGGTCACGTTCTGGAGTCCCAGCACGGCCTTGATCAGCGTGGTCTTGCCGGCACCGTTAGGGCCGATGATGGTGATGATGTCACCCCGATGCACCGTGAGGTTGACCCACTCCACGACCGGTCGGGTGTCGAACTGCACGCTGACATTCTGCAGGTGGACCAGCGGGTCACTCATGGCCTGGCTCCGCCTGGCAGCGGGGGCACAGGCCGGCAATCTCAAGTGTTGTGTCCTCGGCCTGGAATCCTTCACTGGTCGCGGCCCGGCGCACCTCGGTGGACACAGAGGGTGCCGTGAGTTCCAGCACGTTGCCACAGGCACGGCAGATCAGGAACATGCCGGTATGGGACTGGCCAGCGTGAGTACAGCCAATGAACGCATTCAGTGAGGCGATACGGTGCACCAGACCGTGCTGTTGCAGGAAATCCAGGGCCCGGTAGACCGTCGGTGGCGCTGCGTTGTGGCCATCGGAGGCCAGTTCGGCGAGTACGTCGTAAGCGCCGAGGGGCTTGTGGGACTGCCAGATGAGTTCCAGTACCCGTTCCCGGATGGGCGTCAGGCGGGCGTTCTGCCGCTGGCAGATTCGACGGGCATCGTCCAGAGCCTGGCTGACGCAGGCATCGTGATTATGTGGCCGATAGGGAATGGCTCGCGCAGGCATGGCAGGCACCCCAAAAAAATTTGAAACATTATAACATATTCAGGCTGGCCTGCCAGGGTGCCCCGATCTCCGGGCGGGCACCAAGGGGTCAGTGACGGGTCTGAAGGATCAGGGATTCCAGAAACTCCAGGTTGGGTATCCAGGCCTGCTCGCCCTCGATCTCAACCTGCATCAGGTCGGCCGGGCCGGGCTCCCCGTCCAGCTTACGAACCTGGTCCTCGGTCAGCCGCGCCTGGCTGGGAATGCCCTGGGTGACCAGGGCCATGAACGGAATCTCCTGGTGATGCTCGCCAATGGTGTTGAGAACCACGATACGTCCCCGGTTGTCTCCGGGTACTGTGAGGGCCGCGCCATTGGCAGCGTCGTAGGAAATCACGGGCAACTGCAGGCCGCGCCAGTCCAGATAGCCCACCAGCCATTCCGGGCTGTTGGTGCCGGCGTCGGAGCTGGCGTAGTCGACCACCTCAGCGATCGAGACGTTGGGCAGCAACAGTTGGCGCCCGCTCATGGGGATCATGACGCAGGAGAGGGTTTGACTGTTGTCGTTCATGGCGTGTGTCCTCAGGCTGAGTCCCGTTTCTGCCGGCTTTTCAGCAGGCAGGATTCTTCAATGGTTTTTACCAGTTCCCGGGCCAGTTGCTCGGGGGTGCCGCAGAAGCCGCTGCAGCCGGTTGCCGCCACGGAGTCCGGCATGGAACTGTTGCCGCAGCTGGTGCTTTCCTGTACCCAGATACGGCTGCCGTAGGCTTTCAGGAGCGGCGCCGCAATGGCACCGTCGTTGCCCATGCCGGAGAAGACTATGGCATGACAGCGAGGGCCGTAATGGTCGGCAACGTTCAACAGCACCTGATCGATGGACGGCCCATAGGGCCCCGGCCAGGGCTTGCTGCATTCGGTAAGGGCGCCCTGTTCGTTGAGCTGCCACTCGTGTTCGACCGGCATCAGCACCACATCGCCATTCTTGACCCGATAGCCTTCCTCGGCCTTTTGCAGCCGGTAATGGGCGTGGCGACCTAGCACGCGGGTCAACACTTCTGTGAAGTTGCCATCAATGTGCTGGGCGTAGATAAAGCCCACCGGCAGCCCGGCCGGCAGGTGGTCGAGAAACGTCTTGACCGCCGCGGGCCCCCCGAGAGAGGCACCCAGAATCCAGACCTCTTCGGCAATGGAGCCGGGTACCGCCGGCGTGATCCAGCGGGGCAGCTCCGGCGAGCGTGGGACCGCCGGAGCATTGTCCTCAAGTTGCTCGAGGCTTGCCTCGGAATCCAGTTGCTCAAGGTGCCCCAGCTGCTGTTCCAGTTTGCCGAGCAGCCGGCGTTCCCAGCGGAAATACTCGGTGCTTCCAGGCTTTGGCGCTTCGTCCAGCCCGAACAGCACCGGTGCCTCGGTATTTTCCAGCAGGTGGTCAAACAGCTGGGGATGGTCGGCTTCATCCTCCAGTGTCACCAGCCAGAGCCCGGCCTCCGGAAAGGTCGGATAGCCCAGCAGCCGGTCGGGGTTGCCTGAAAAACAGACCTCCAGGCCAAACCGGGCTGCGGCGGCCTGCAGCCGATGCCTCTGCAGGACCATGTCGGAGACGATTCCAACCTGTGGCCGGCCCGTATCGCCGGTCATCACTGTCGTCCGGTCAGCCGCTCGATGGTCTCAAGCAGCTCGGTTTCCTGGAATGGCTTGCCGAGGTACTCGTTGACCCCAATGGCCAGCGCCCGCTCCCGGTGCTTCTCGCCTGTCCGGGAAGTGATCATACAGATCGGGGTTTCCTTCAGGTTGTCATCGTGGCGAACAAAGCTGGCCACCTCGAAACCGTCCATTCTGGGCATCTCGATGTCCAGCAGAATGATGTCCGGCTTGTGGTCCTGCAGCTGGGCCACGGCGTCCAGGCCGTCTTTGGCAGTAATGACTTCCATGCCGTTACGCTCAAGCAGCCGAGAGGTGACCTTCCGGACCGTAACCGAATCGTCCACCACCATCACCACCGTGGCCTGCTCCTCGAAGCGGGCGGACTCGCGGGCCTTCTCGAGGTTGGCCAGACGCTGGCGCTCGGACAGGATGTCGGAACGGATCATCGCCGGCAGGTCGAGAATCACCACCACGTTGCCGTCACCGAGGATGGTGGCGCCGGACACCCCACGCACCGAGCTGAACTGCGGGCCGAGGGATTTAACCACGATTTCCCGGCTGCCCATCAGGTTGTCCACCTGCAGGGCCATCGGCTGTTCCGCACCGCGCACCAGAATTACCGGCAGTGGCAGCGCCTGGCCCTGGAGCTTCGGGTGGTGGTCGCTGTTCAGAAGACTGCCCAGGTACTGCAGGCGATATTCCTGGCCGGCGTACTCATACAGTGGCGCATCCGGCTTGTAGTATTCCTCGAGCTCGTAGGTGCTGACCCGGACAATACCCTCGATGGTGTTCAGCGGGATGGCGTAGAAGTCCTCACCGGTGGACACCATCAGCGCCCGGTTTACCGACACCGTGAACGGCAGCCGAACGGTGAAGGTGGTACCGCGGCCAACGGCCGAATCAATATCGAGGCTGCCGCCGAGCTGCTTGATCTCGCTGGCAACCACGTCCATACCCACGCCGCGACCGGAAATCTGCGTTACCTGTTGGGCGGTGGAAAAACCGGGCTGGAGGATGAACTGGAGAATCTCCCGTTCGGTGAGGTCCTCGTCTTCCCGAAGCAGGCCCTGGCGGATGGCCTTGTCACGAATCACCGAAGACGGGATGCCGGCGCCGTCGTCGATCATGCGAAGTACCACGTCGCCGCCTTCGCGGGTCAGCGACAGGGTCACTTCACCGGTTTCCGGTTTGCCCGCTTTCTTGCGGTTTTCCGGGCTCTCGATGCCATGGTCGAGGGCGTTCCGGAGCATATGCTCCAGCGGCGCAATCATGCGCTCGAGGATGTTGCGGTCCATCTCGCCTTCGGCGTTGCGAACATCGAAGTCGACTTTCTTGCCCAGTTCCCCGCTGATCTGGCGTACGATTCGGCGCAGGCGCGGCACCATGGAGGCGAACGGAATCATCCGGGTCTTCATCAGACCTTCCTGGAGTTCCGTGTTGATCCGTGACTGCTGTACCAGCAGGGTTTCGGTGTCCCGCACCCGATCGGACAGGGTTTCCCGCAGGTCCGCAAGGTCCGAGGAGGATTCCGTCAGTGCCCGGGAGAGCTGCTGGATAGACGAGTAGCGGTCCATTTCCAGCGGGTCAAAGTCGTCGCCGTAATCCGGGCCGTGTTCTTTCTCGGCACTGAACAGGATCTGGGCCTCGGTTTCGATCTCCATCCGGCGCAGCTGCTCGCGCAGACGCTCGATGGTGGCGGCCATTTCATCCAGAGTATGGCCGAAGTCGCTGGTCTGCTGCTCCAGCCGGCCCCGGGTGATACTGGTTTCGCCGGCCAGGTTGACCAGCTCATCCAGCAACGGGGCAGAGACCCGGATGGTTTCCTGAGCCGCACGCTGGGCTTCGGCAGCCTGTTTGCGGGCCCGTGCCGGAGACTTGCCGGGCTTCGGCGTCGGTTCGGCGGGTTTTTCAGCACGGGCCGGGGCTGCCGGTGGTTCCGGTTTTTTCGGCTCGGGTTCGGAAGGAGCGGGTGTGCTCGGTTCCGCCGGCGCCGCAGAGGGCATGGCGGAGCCGGTCTCATAGCTTTTCCGGATCTCGGCCACGAGGGCAATGATGGCGTCGTGATCTTCGGTAATGGCCTGCCACTGGGACTCGTCCGGGGCATTACCGCCAAGGTCAATCAGGCGTGTCTCGAAAGCGTGGGCCTTATCCCCGAGCTGGGTCAGCTGGGACAGACGGGCGCCACCCTTGAGGGTGTGCAGTGCCCGCTGGGCTTCCTGGTTGAAACTGTGGTTCGCGGGCTCCTTGCGCCAGTCATCGAGCAGTTGCTCGAGCTGATCCATGATTTCGCCGGCTTCCTCCAGGAAGATTTCCAGTACTTCCGGATCGATGGTGTCCTGGCTCGCCTCTGCCGACTCGGGCTCGGAACCGGCGGTGTCGTTGGCGCTGGCTTCGTGGGCCGCCTGCAGTTCTGCAACCAGCTTGCCGTCGGGTGCCGGCTTGTTGCCCTCTTCGATGCTGTCGAGCATGGCCTTGAGGCTGGCCAGCGCCCGCTCACTCAGGCTGAACAGGGCTTGCTGGTTGTTGGAACCGGAAATCAGGGGATCCAGGGCATCGGACCAGGCCTCAGCCAGATCGGCCACCGGGTCAATATCGGACAGCCGCGCACCGCCCTTGAGCGTGTGCAGTTCCTGTTGCAGCTGGGTAACCCCGGTGAGTTCTTCCGGCTCTTCCCGCCACTGGTCCAGGCATTCGGTGATGGCGTCATGGATCTCCAGGCCCTCGTCCAGGAAGATGCCGATGAGGTCCTCGTCGCTGGCCTGGGTCAGGGTGTCGCTGAGGCTGGTGGTGTCCTCCGCCTGTTCGCTTTCGGAGGTCTCCGTTTCCGCTTCCTGCTCCGGTTCGGCTACGAGCGATGCCCCGTCGGTGGGGGCGGATTCGCCCCGGAGGATGGCCTTAACCCGGGCAACCAGCTCGTCTGCCGGCGGGCAGGGTTTCTGCGTTGCCACCTGCTCCACCATCTGCGCCAGCCGGTCGTGGCAGGCAAACAGCAGGTCGTTCATGGAGTCACTGGCTTCCAGCTGACCTTCGGCGACCTTCTCGAACAGATCCTCGAGTACATGGGTGAGGTCGCCGATGGCCTCGACTCCGGCCATCCGGGCGCCGCCCTTGAGGGTATGCACGTCGCGCTGGAGTTCGGCGGCCACGGCCCGGTCGGACGGGTCTTCGGTCCAGGTATGCAGCGCGCTGCCGGTAGAATTGATCAGGTCGTAGGCTTCTTCCAGGAAGATGCCTACCAGCTCCGGATCCAGGTGGGAAAGATCGGCCACGCCGTCTTCGGCGCTGGCGACGTCATCGCTACCGGTCGGCGCTGGTGCGTCAGTATCGTCTTCTTCGACGTCGGGTAGCGGCACCTGGTCGTCGTCGACGCCTTCGGCCTCCGGCTGCTCGTCTTCCGGTACCGACGTGACCGGTCGGCTGCCGGTGGCGCTGTCCATATAGGCGCGGATTTCACTGATCAGGTCCGGGGCCGGGCGGGGCGCGTCCCGGGCTTCCAGGTTTTCCACCATGCCTGCCAGCCGGTCGTGGCACCGGAACAGGAGGTCGGACAGCTCATCGTTGACGGACAACCGTTGTTCGGTCAGCCCCTCGAACAGGTTTTCCAGCTCATGGGACAGGTCGCCTACCGCGGGAATGTCGGCCAGGCGGGCACCCCCCTTGAGGGTGTGCAGGTCCCGCTGGAGCAGTCGAAGAATATCGAGGTTGCCGGTATTCTCGCTCCAGTTCTGAAGCGCCTCGGCGGTGCTGTCGATCAGGTCGCGGGCCTCTTCCAGGAAGATCTCCGCGAGCTCCTCGTCCATGTCGTCGGACTCGGACGTTTCCGGAAGCGGCGGCTGTTCCACCGATTCGGTATCCGGATCGGGCGGCGAGAGTGACTGTTCGTCCTGGTCGAAACTGAGGTCGATTTCCTCAAGGTCGCCGGTGAATTCCTGCTCGAACGCGTCCGGCACCGTGTCGGCTTCAGCCGAGGGCGTCTGGCGCAGGGCTTCCAGCGCCGCCACCATGTCCTCGCTGGATTCGGTGGCCAGTCCTGCGGCCACCTGGTCCATCATATTGATCAGCTGTTCCTGGGCCGCCCTGACGGTGTCGAAAAAGTCTTCGTCAGCGGTGACGGTTTCGGCAGCCACGCCGTTATAGGTATCCTTGAGCGCTGCTGAAAGCGCGGCAACGTCGCTCAGGCCGGCATCGGAGGCGCCAGCGGTCAACTGCTCAAGTTCTGAGCGCAGCCGGTCCAGCGCGGTAATTTCCTCCGGGTTGGCGGCCCACTGATCGAGGATGCGGTCAGCGTCGAGAACAATATCGAGGCCTTCGTTCAGGAACAGCTGAACCAGGCGGGAGGACGACTCCGGTGCGTGGGTCTGCTCGGTCTCGACACTGTGGCCACGGAAGGTTTCCTGGCGCAGCTGTTCGAGGCTGTCCAGGAAGGCATCCGTACCGGGGAGCGGCGACTGCGGGCTTCTACGAATCTGGGCCAGGCCTTGGGTGAGAAAGTCGCAGGCGGATTCGATCAGGGCCAGTACGTCGCGGTTTGCCCGTTTGTTCTGGGCCCGGGATTCCTTGACGAACCGTTCAAGCGGTGTGATCACTGCGGCAATCGGGGCGATGCCTGCCGTGTGGGCACTGCCCTTGAGCGTGTGAAGTGCCCGGGAGAGATCGTCGGTATAGGCCACCGAGGTCTTGTCGCCGGCGGCGGCCAGAAAGTCCTTCAGCGTCTGCAGATGGGTTTCCGTCTCACTCTCGAAAATGTCGAGCAGCAGGGGATCAACCACATCCTCGTCGGAGGCTTCCGTTCCGGTAGCGACGGAAACGGCCGGTTCCTCGACCTGGCTTTCGGCGCTGTCTGCCTCGGCGGCGGGCATGGTACTGGCATCGGGGATCTCGCCATTGGCCAGCGCGTTGGCACGGGCCTCCAGGTTGGAGGTATCCACCGAAGGCGCACGGCGCTTTTCGAAATCCTCAACCAGGGCGGGCAGGTTGGCGGTGACATCTTCCAGCAACGTCGCGATGTCGTCGTTCATGAAGATGCTGCCGTCGATCACCCGGTTCAGCATGTTCTCGACGGACCAGGCCAACTCGCCGACCACCAGGGCGCCGACCATGCGCCCGCTGCCCTTGAGGGTGTGGAATGCCCGTCGTACCTCAGACAGAGCACTGCGGTCGTCATGCTGACGCAGCAGCATGGGCAGGTATTCGCGAATGGTCTCCAGGACCTCGCCGGCCTCTTCCACGAAGATTTCCAGGATCTCGTCGTCGATCAGGTCATCTTCGTCGGTGTTTCCGAAAGTGTGGGTTTCCGCCGCGGGCTCGGGCGAAGCGTCCTCAACCTGCTCCTCTGTCGCAGGAGCGCTCGCCGCCTCCGCCGCCGCCGTCGGTTCGCCCTCGGCACGGCGGGTGGTGGCCATGGCTTCGGCGCGGCTGATCAGGGCACTCACGTCGCCAGCTGTCTGGCCGTCCTTGAACTCGCGAATCAGCGAGGGAATGCGGGCGTTGACTTCGTCCACGAGGGAGAACATGTCGTCCGTGGGGCGAACCGTCTGGTCAATGACGCGATTGAGCAGGTTCTCCACCGACCAGGCCAGTTCACCAATACTGGTGGCACCCACCAGGCGGCCGCTGCCTTTGAGCGTGTGAAAGGCGCGCCGGACTTCGGTCAGGGCCTCGCGGTCGTCGTGGTTCTGGCGCAGGCGCGGGTAAAACTCGTGGATGGTCTCCAGCACCTCTTCCGCTTCCTCGACAAAAATGCCGAGGATTTCATCGTCCAGAAGTTCGGCATCGGAGCCCTTGCCGGCGTCCTCCTGCACGGCTGCAGGACTTTCCTGCGGTTCCTCTATTGCTTCCACCAGCGGAACGTCTTCGCTGCCGGTTTCGGTCCAGGTTGGCTCGGCACCTACCGGGAAGCCAAGGCTGGCGAGACTGTCTTCGGCCACTCTGAGCACGGAGTCGTTCTCTCCGATGCCCTCAGCCAGGCGCTCCAGATAATATTCGATGCTGGTTACCGCATCGGCCAGGGTATCCAGTTGCTTCCAGTCGGGTACCTGACCACTGCTCAGCAGGACATCGGTAATGTAGCGCTCGGCGGAAGCGAGCATGCTGGCCACCCGTTCCAGGGGAATCAGGCTCAGGCCGCCGCGGATGCTGTGCAGCAGGCCGGGCACGTGCTCGATTTCCCGGGTGTCCCACTGTGAGGCAATGAAGTTCACAATGGCGGATTTGACCTGTTCCAGGGTGTTTCGGGATTCCCGCAGCAGGGCACTGCTGGCTTCGCCCAGCTCTCGCGAGCCGAGGTTCACCGGAGCATCCGTTTCCGGCTGGGCGGCGTCCGGCTGGCCATCGCTCTCCAGCCCGGCCAGGCTGGCCTCGACATAGAGCAGGGCGCCGGCGATGTCCATCAGGGTACCGTCGTCCACCGGCTCCGCCTGGTCGCTGAGCTTCTGTACCAGTTCGACCTGTTCGGTCACTACCTTGCGGGGGATGCCCAGCCCCAGTACGGCCAGGGTGTTGGCCACCTGGCGCAGGCCGGGCAGCAGGTCTTCCAGTTCGCTGTTCTGGCGCAGCTCCGAGCGTACATAAAGGTCAAGCTGGTCCTTCAGTTTCGCCAGTTCTTCGTTGAGGGCGCCGACCACGGAGTGGATAGCGTCCCGACCCGGGCCGGAGACGCGGCTTCGGGCCGCATCCACGTCATCATCCGAGGGCAGGGCACGATTCAGCTGGTAAGCGTCACGGAGCGCGCTGATGTGAGGCGTGTCCAGGTCCCTCGCCCGGGCAACGTAATACAGCAGGTGTTTCAGCAGCGCTTCCGGCGCCGGTTGCTGCAGGATGTCGGCGTGCTCGTCTATAAGCCGTCGAATCTCACTGTCCAGTTCCCGCAGCAAGGATTTGACGGCCGGGTTGACCGGATTGACGCGTCCCTGAAGGGATTCCACAAAGCCGCTGGCTGCCTTCCAGACTTCACCCCGCGGAGTCTTCTGGCACAGGCGTATCAGCCGCTGGATGACTTTCTGCATGTAGTCAAAGTGCGCATCCAGATCGGCTTCCCGGATCACGCCGGCGAGGGCGAACTGGTACATCTGGCGCAGCTTGCGGATGTGGCCGAGCACTGTCGGATCCTGCAGGCGCTGGGAAACCTTGCCGCTTACCTTGATGCGGGCAGGCGCCAGATCCGGCTTGAACAGAGAGGTGTCAGAGAGCAGGGATTCACCACGGGCGGCCCGGAGATCGTTCAGCAGGGGCAACAGCACCATCGGGAAATCGTCCCGGCTGGTTCCCAGGTGCTCAAGGTACTGGGGAAGCTGCAGAATGGCCTGCATGAGCACATTCACCGCTTCGTCGGTGTTGGCCACCGTCTCGTTCAGCACCGCCTGGGTCAGCTTCTCCATTTCCTCGGTGAGCAGCGCCGCCCCGTAGAGCTCAACCATCTGCAGGGTGCCGTGCACCTGATGGAGATAATTCAGGCAGAAGCGCAGGCGCGCGGTGTCGTCGCGATTCTCGACATACGCCTCCAGTGCATGCTGACCCTGGGTCAGCGTGTCCTGTATCTCTCCCCGAACCCAGTCGAGGGCGATGCTGTCATGGTGATTGCCCATAACCACTCCGGTTATTCTTCGTCAGTCTGGCGTTTGATCCACGCCAGCACATGTTCCGAGGGGACTCTCTGTAACCCGGGAGGCTGCCAATCGGTCAGCTCTCCCTGGCCCAGCACCAGCAAACCCCCGGGCGCCAGCCGCTCTGCAAGTCGCTTGACAATTTCCCGCCGGCGCCAACGACGGAAATAGATCAGCAGGTTCTGGCAGAAGATAATGTTCATGCCGTGCATCGGTGCTTTGTCGAGATCCAGTACATTGAGTCTGGTAAAGCACACCCGGTCACGGATGCTGTTCACAATTTCAACGGTATTCCGCTCGGCCGGGCGGAAGTACCGCGTTTTCATGTCTTCGTCCATGCCCAGCAGTTTGCGGGGATTGAACTGGCCGTTCCGGGCCTTCTCGATCGCAGGCTTGCTGATGTCCGAACCGGTGACACCGAACAAGGGCTGAAGCGCCAGCTGGCTCATGCATTCGTTCAGCACCATGGCCAGCGTGTAGGGCTCCTCGCCGGTTGAGCAGCCGACACTCCAGGCCTCCAGGGGGCGTTTCTTTAACAGCTCCCTGGGCCGGGTAAGCACATAGTCTGCCACCAGCCGAAAGGCGTCCGGATCCCGGAAGAACCGGGTTTCCTGGACCGTGAGCCTGTCCACCAGGGTGGCCCACTCCCGGATGGCATCCGGTCCGGAGACGATCTGCTCGTAATAGGCCTGGTAGCTGCTGCAGCCAATTTCCCGCATCCGGATACCAAGATTGGTCTCCAGGAAGGAGCGACGTTCGGCCGACAGGGTTATGCCCGTCCGGTGCTCCAGCAGGGTTTGCCACTGGCTAAACTGCGCCTCATCCATGTCGGGGAGTCGGCGCAGTGACCAGATGCCCTCGGCAGGTGACAGGTTGTTATGCATGTGCGCCATAAACCGTCAACAGCCCTGGAGCGAAGATCAGCCCACCACCGGAACGTCGCTGTCTTCCTCTTCTTCCTGATCCGCCACGTCCTCTTCTGGCAGGGTGAAGCCGGCAACGGAAGACCGCAGCTCGGACGCCATTTCTGCCAGGTTACCGATAGACTTCGCTGTCGCGTTGGTACCGGAGGAGGTCTGGGAGGTGATTTCCTGGATAACGTTCATGGTGTTGGAAATGTGCGCGGCAGACGAAGACTGCTGGCGCGCGGCGTTGGAGATGTTCTGGATCAGTTCCGCCAGAGACATGGATACGTTCTCGATTTCCTCGAGTGCGATACCCGCGTCCTGGGCCAGACGGGCACCACGGACCACCTCGGCGGTGGTGTGTTCCATGGAGATAACCGCTTCGTTGGTATCCGACTGGATCGTCTTAACCAGCGCTTCAATCTGCTTGGTTGCCGCAGAGGAACGTTCCGCGAGGCGCTGAACTTCGTCCGCAACCACCGCGAAGCCCCGGCCTGCGTCACCGGCCATGGAGGCCTGGATAGCGGCGTTCAGGGACAGGATATTGGTCTGGTCGGCAATGTCGTTGATCAGGGATACGATGTCACCGATTTCCTGGGAGGATTCACCCAGTCGTTTGATCCGCTTGGACGTTTCCTGAATCTGCTCACGGATGTTGTCCATGCCGCGGATGGTGTTCTGTACCACTTCCGCGCCTTTCTTCGCGATCGCTACCGACCGTTCCGCAACCGCGGAGGATTCGGCGGCGTTGGAGGATACCTGGTCGATGGACACCGCCATCTCGTTCACCGCGGCGGAGGCGCCGGCAATTTCCTGGGCCTGGTGCTCGGAAGCATCGGCCAGGTGCATGGCCGTAGCCTGGGTTTCCTGGGCCGCTGACGCTACCCGTACAGCGGTACCACGAATCGCCTGTACCAGGCCACGCATCTGGTCGATCGCGTAGTTGATGGAGTCGGCGATGGCACCGGTGAAGTCCTCGGTAACCGTGGCCTCGGTGGTCAGGTCACCGTCCGCCAGGTCGGCCAGTTCGTCCAGCAGTCGCAGGATCGCGTTCTGGTTCTGCTCGTTCTGCTCCTGGGTAGTGGCCAGGCGGGCCTGGGCTTCGCGGTACAGGGCCAGACCGATGAACACAACGATGGCGACCATGGCAGCCAGGATGATGAAGGCGAGCGTCGGGCTGACCACGCGGGAGCCGGACTGGGTCCGGAAGTTTTCGGCCAGGTCAGACAGTTCGGAGAGCAGGATCTCGGAATTCTGGAAGATATCGCTGGCCGCGGTACGCACCTTGAAGAGGTCGGGAGAGGCTTCAAGAATCGCGTCTACGTTCTGGGAAACGAACTGGAACAGCTCATCAACGGCCTCGAGACCGTAGATGGCGTCTTCGTCGTCTACCCGTGAGATACCCATGGCCGGGTTGCCATTGAGCTGGCCGTCGAGTACCCGGCCGAAGAGGTTGGCGTCGCGGCCGAAACGGTCGGCGGCGATAACGGCGTCTTCGTCACCGGAGAGTACGTTGTTGACCGAGCGCACAATCCGTTCTGCCAGCAGCGACTGGCGCTGGGCCAGGGCAATCTGCTCGGCCGGCGCGTTGTTGTCGAGGAGGATCTGTACGATGTCGTCGTACTCAACCTGCAGCTGGGGAATGGTCTCGTTGAGGGTCCGGGCCACCTCGTGCAGGCCAAGTACGGCATCCTGCGTGGAGAGGATGCTGTCGGCGTTTTCCCGCACCGTGTTCCAGGTGGCCTGTACGCCACTCTGCTGAGCCATTTCACTGGGGGGCAGGCCGGTTTCCGGGTTACCTTCGGTGATGTTGGTCCAGAGCTGCTGGAATTCGTCCCGGGATCGCCGCAGCTGGTTGAAGGCCTCGGCGGTGCCGCCGGCCGCTTCCGTGGCGTTCTTCGCAATGGCCTGCGAGAGTACCCGCAGTTCTGCTGTCTGGGCGATGTATTCCTGATCGTTCTGGCTGTCCCGGTTGATAATAAACAGCACCACAACGAGCAGGATGGTGAGTGCGATCAGTGCGGCGATCAGGCCGGCAACCAGTTTGTTGCCTCCCTGTCCCATACTGAGTCTTCCGGCTCTGTTCTTCATCTTCTGGCTCCCGGCCTTTTCAATAAAATGGCAAGTTTGTTTTGTCGGGCTTCAGGCGGTCAGGGTGATGTTCCTGCCATTGTCACCACCCTTACCACTGGGCAACGTCCAGGAAGCGTTCGTCGTCGAGCAGGTCGACGGCGGAGAACACTTTCCAGACTTCCTCATTGCGTTCGTAACCGCCTGAGACAAACGGTCGAACGTTTTCAGGAACGCCTTCCGGCGAATCCTTGAAACTGTCAGTTGCGAAGTACTGCATGCCCAGAACGCTGTCCACGACCAGCCCGCTAAAAATGTCGCCCTGTTCAACAACGAGCACACGCCGCTCCCGCTGGCTGCGGGAAGAACGGGGGATGTCGAAAAAGCTGGCAAGGTCGACCAGGGGCAGGAGGCGGCCGCGAACATTGGCCGCTCCGAGCAGAAACGGGCGCACCCCGGGAATGTGGGTAAAGCGGGGCACGTGGAGAATTTCAGTAACTTCGCCCATGGGAGCGACGTAACGCTGGCCGGCGAGAATGAAACCGATGCCGTTCCACAGCTCAACGGCTTCCTGTTGCTCCGGCAGGCCGGCGGCCATGGACCGGCTGCGCTCGGCGATATCCGTCAGAACGGCAAAAGGGGCGGCCTGGGCGGACATGCGTACTCCACGGTTGGGGATCAGGCAATCAGGCTGTTGATTGTTTTGATCAGGTCGTCTTCGTTAACCGGCTTGACCAGGTAACCCTTAGCGCCCTGGCGGGTGCCCCATACCCGGTCTGTCTCCTGATCCTTGGTGGTCACGATAACCACGGGAATGGAGGCGGTTTCCGGTGCACGGGTCAGCTGACGGGTTGCCTGAAAGCCGTTCAGGCCGGGCATGACCACGTCCATCAGAACCAGGTCGGGTGTTTCTGCGCGGGCCTTGGCAACACCGTCTGCGCCGTTGTCGGCGGTGAGCACCTCGTGCTGGTGTTTCTCCAGGATCGTGGAGATCTTCTTAACCTCGGTGGGGGAGTCATCAACAATCAGAATGCGGGCCATGGTTTCCTCAATGGTTCTTTGTATCAGCAGGTTTACTGTTCCGCCTGCGGAACGTACTGGCGGATGGTGTTGAGCAGTTCATCCTTGCTGAACGGTTTGGTCAGGTACTGGTCCGAGCCTACGATCCGGCCTTTGGCCTTGTCGAACAGCCCGTCCTTGCTGGAGAGCATGATAACCGGCGTCTTCTTGAAGGAGGAGTTGTTCTTGATAAGTGCGCAGGTCTGGTAGCCGTCCAGGCGAGGCATCATGATATCAACAAAAATGATGTCCGGCTGGGAATCGGCGATCTTGGCGAGAGCGTCAAAGCCGTCGGTTGCGGTGATTACCTCGCAGCCGACCTTTTTCAACAGGGTTTCTGCGGTGCGACGGATGGTTTTACTGTCGTCGATCACCATGATCTTCAAGTTCTCGAAGTTGTCATCCATTGTCCAACTGCCTTGCGCTCAGCGACTGTCGTTATTTTGAACCGAGGGTTTTAACACAAACCTTAAGGTTCTTCTATAAACCCCGATCATTTATAGATTATCAATGAACGGATAAAAAGTATTAGTTTGTGACCAAATGTACTTCTGCCCGCACTGTCACGTTACTGACTGAGGATTTCTCCGGATGCATTTGCAGCTCGGGTACAATACCATCTGTTGTCAATGCAAAGCATAGCATCGATTGACTGGTCCGCTCTGCAGACCGGTTCGTGTTTTTAACCCTCAGGGAGTCCACCAAAGCCCATGACCGTCAGACTCGGGATCGTGATGGATCCGATTGAAGACATTCACTTCAAGAAAGACAGTTCACTGGCCATGTTGCTGGCCGCCCAGAACCGGGGCTGGGAGATTGAGTACATGGAGCTGCCGGACCTGTACCTCGACGGCGGCAAGGCCATGGCCCACACCCGGGACCTGACCGTGCACATGGATCCGGACAACTGGTTCAGCTACGGGCCTGCCCGGGATCGGGCGCTGGGGGACCTGGACGTGATCCTCATGCGCAAGGATCCGCCGGTGGACCGCGAGTTCCTGATGGCCACCTATATATTGGAAGCCGCCGAGCAGCAGGGGGCGCTGGTGGTGAATCCGGCGGCCACGCTGCGGGACTGTAATGAGAAACTGTTTGCCACCCAGTTCGAGGATCTGACCCCGCCGCTGCTGGTCAGCCGTTCCGCCACCCGGTTCCGGGAGTTCTACGCGAAGCACGGCGATGTCATCATGAAGCCGGTGGACGGCATGGGCGGGCATTCGATCTTCCGCATCCGGGAAAATGACTTCAACCTGGGGGTCATTATTGAAACCCTGACCAACTATGGCAGCCATCAAGCCATGGCCCAGAAATACATTCCCGAAATCACCGATGGCGACAAGCGCATTCTGCTGATTGACGGCGAGCCGGTGCCCTATGCCCTGGCCCGGATTCCGTCCCACGGAGAAAACCGGGGCAATCTGGCCGCCGGTGGTCGCGGCGAGGGCCGTGAGTTGACTGCCCGGGATCGGGAAATCTGTGCCCGTGTGGCGCCGGTGATCAAGGAAAAGGGACTGATCTTCGTGGGTCTGGACGTGATCGGTGATTACCTGACTGAAATCAACGTGACCAGCCCGACCTGCATCCGGGAACTTGATGCGGCCTTCGGGATCGATATTGGCGGCATGCTGATGGATGCCATCGCCCGGCGTCTCGGCCAGGCTTGATCCGGCCACACCGGCCGGACGGGCTCAACGACAGGATTCAATTCAGGAATGGCAGTTCAGGTAAGCGACTTCGACCGGCTCTCCTTTACCCTTTTCATGGCGCTGGCCGTGCACGCCATGGTGGTGCTGGGCATTACCTTTGCCCCGGAGCAGCCGCGCTCCTCGGCCCAGACCATGGAGATCACCCTGTCGCAGTTTGACGACAAAGAGGCGCCGGAGAAAGCGGACTTCCTGGCCCAGACCAGCCAGCAGGGTAGTGGTACCGAGGAAGAGGTCCAGGAGATGACCACGCCCCAGCCGGCGGAGATCAGTCAGCCAGAGGTGGCGCAGGTGCAGCCGGAGCCGCCGTCGACAACCCGGCCGCAGCCGAAGGAAGAGCGGCCCGTGGTCCAGACCGAGAGCCCCTCCAGCCAGAAGGTACAGCAACCGCAGGAGCAGACAGCACCCGAGGAAGAGCCGCTGCCGGTGCGCGAGAAAAAGAGCCTGATGGAGCGCAGCCTGGAGATCGCCAGTCTGGAGGCCCGGTTTGACGCCCAGCAGAGGGCCTACGCCCGCAAGCCGCGAGTGATGCGTGTGACCGCGGCGTCCACTCTGAAATCCACCAACGCCTGGTATGTTCAGAACTGGGTGAGCAAGGTGACCCGGGTGGGTAACATCAACTACCCGACCGAGGCGCGTCGGGCAGGTATCTATGGCACACTGCGCATGCTGGTGTCGTTGAAGAAGGACGGCACCATCAAGGAAGTGGCCATTCTGCAGTCCTCTGGCAGCACGGTGCTGGATGATGCCGCCATCCGGATTGTCAGAATGGCAGCGCCTTTTGCCCCGTTCCCCGAGGAGATGCGGCAGGAGGTGGACGAACTCGAGATCATACGAACCTGGTCTTTCCAGCGTCGGGGGCTGACATCCGGATGACAGCATCGAAACATTCTCCCCACAGCCTGCGCGATCACTTTCTGGTGGCGTCTCCCTATCTTGCCGACCCAAGATTCCATGGTGGCGTGATCTACCTGTGTGAGCATTCCGAAGAGGGTGCCCTGGGGCTGATGATCAACCATCCACTGGACATTCATCTCGGCGAAATCCTCGAGCAGCTGGATCTGCCCGGGGATGAGCTCGATATCCCCGTGTTCAGTGGCGGACCGGTCCAGCCGGAACGGGGGTTTGTGCTGCACACGCCGGGCACCAACTGGCAAAACACCGCCCGGGTGACCGACGAGGTATTGCTGACCACCTCCCGGGACGTGCTGGCCGGCATCGGTCGTGGGGAAGGACCCTCCGAATACCTGGTGGCCCTGGGCTATTCCGGCTGGAGCGAGGGGCAACTCGAGGAAGAGCTTGGTAGCAACGCCTGGCTGACTTGCCCTGCCAACACCGATATCCTGTTCCGCACCCGCTGGGAAGATCGCTACGAGGCGGTGCTGAAATTGATTGGCATTGACCTCAACCAGCTCAGTGAATCCGTCGGCCATGCCTGAGAGTACCAGCCGTCGGGTGATGGCGTTTGATTTTGGTACCCGCCGTATTGGTGTCGCTGTCGGCCAGGAGTTGCTGGCAACCGGCCAGCCGGTGGCCCTGATTCCCGCCCGTGACGGCATACCGGACTGGCACCAGATCGAGGCCCTGCTGACTGAGTGGCAGCCGGATCTGGTGGTGGTGGGGTTGCCCCTGAACATGGACGACTCCGAGAACGACATGTGCGCCCGGGCCCGCAAGTTTGGCAAGCGTCTGCACGGGCGCTATCACGTGCCGGTGGAGATGGTGGATGAGCGACTGACCAGCTTCGAGGCCAAGGGCGATGTGATGGCCGCAGGCGGCAGTCGGGACTTTGGCCGCCACGGCGTGGACGATCGGGCCGCGGTACTGATCCTGGAAACCTGGTTTGGCGAGCAGTCAAACCCGCCCGGCCACTGAAATGGCTCCGGCTTTTGAAACTGTGAGGAATTAATGACCGCATTGCTCGATATCAACCAGTTGCTGGATGAAATGGAGGCCGGGCTGCGCCAGGTGCTCGAACACCGGGGCATTGAAGCGCCGGTGCTGATCGGCATTCGCACCGGTGGGGTCTGGCTGGCCGATGTGCTCAGCAAGCGCCTCGGTATTGAGGAGCCCTTCGGAGAACTCGACATTTCCTTTTACCGGGACGATTTCAGCCGGATCGGGCTCAATCCCCGGGTCAAGCCTTCCAGCCTGCCGTTCGATACCGAAGATCGGGACATCATCCTGATCGACGATGTCATCATGAGTGGCCGCACCATCCGCGCGGCGATGAATGAGATCTTCGATTATGGCCGCCCAGCCAGTATCATACTGGCCACATTGATTGATCTTGGCGCCCGGGAACTGCCCATTCAGCCCGACGTGGCCGGCCGTGTCCTGGCCCTGGAATCCCACCAGCGCGTCAAGCTCCGGGGCCCCGACCCGCTCCGGATCGAGCTTCAGGAAGCCGGGCGGTAAAATCTCCGAATCAGACAACAGGCGACCCATGACCGCACAAGACTCCTCCCCGCACCACTTGCAGCTGACCCGGGATGGCCAGTTGCGGCATTTTCTGACCCTCGACGGGCTTGATCGCAGCCTGCTCACCGACATCCTGGACACCGCGGATTCGTTCATCGAGGTCGGCGAGCGTTCCATCAAGAAGGTACCGCTGCTGCGGGGTCGGACGGTAGTGAACCTGTTCTTCGAATCCAGCACCCGCACCCGAAGCACCTTCGAGCTGGCCGCCAAGCGCCTCTCGGCCGACGTGCTCAACCTGGACATCAGTACTTCGGCCACTTCCAAGGGCGAATCCCTCTCCGACACTCTGCTTAACCTGGAGGCGATGGCCAGCGACATGTTCGTGGTGCGTCACTCCCAGAGCGGTGCGCCCCACTTCATTGCCGAGAGCGTCACCCCCGGCGTGGCCATCATCAATGCCGGCGACGGACGCCATGCCCATCCGACCCAGGCCATGCTCGACATGCTCACCATCCGCCAGCGAAAGGGGCGTTTCGAGGGGCTGAAAGTGGCGATTGTGGGCGATGTCCTGCACTCGCGGGTGGCTCGCTCCCAGATTCGCGCTCTCAACGAGCTGGGCGCCGAAGAAGTCCGGGTGATTGCGCCCGGCACGCTGTTGCCAAAAGACGTGGAGAGCCTTGGCTGCCGGGTCGACTACGACATGAAGCGCGGCATGCGGGATCTGGACGTGGTGATCATGCTGCGTCTGCAGAAGGAGCGCATGGAGGGGGCCCTGTTGCCCAGCGAGCGTGAGTTCTACCGGCTGTACGGTCTGAACCAGGAAAAACTGGCGCTGGCCCATCCCGAGTGCATCGTTATGCATCCCGGGCCAATCAACCGGGGGGTGGAGATCGAATCCGCCGTGGCCGACGGCCCCCAGTCGGTCATCCTGAACCAGGTTACCAACGGCATCGCCATCCGGATGGCGGTGATGTCCATGGCCATGGGCGGCCAGGTGGCCGAGCGCCAGCAGAAACTGAGTGAGAGGAGCCCGTCATGACCAGTGCCAACGCACCGGGACTCAGCCTGAAGATTACCGGCGGCCGACTGTTTGATGGCCTGGGTGGCGAGCAGGACAACGCCGCGATCCTGATTCGCGATGGCCATATTGTTGCCCTGGGCGATGAGGCCATCCGGGCGCCGGCAGACGAGACCGTTCGTGCTGATAACTGGGTGATTGCACCGGGCTTTGTCGATTTGTGCTGCAATCTGCGCGAACCGGGCAATGGACAGAAGGGCAATATTGCCTCGGAAACACGGGCGGCGGCCCACGGCGGGTTTACCACGGTGTGTGCCTCGCCGGAAACCTCGCCGGTGAACGATTCCAGTGCGGTGACCCATCTGATCCGCGAGGGCGCCGCCAGCCGCTCTCCGATCCGGGTGCTGCCGGTGGGTGCCATTACCCGAGGCCTGGAAGGGGATCTGCTCAGTGACATGGCCGGCCTGGCGGCCGCGGGTTGCGTGGCCGTTGGCAATGGCTCCCGCGGGGTGCGGAATGCCCGCATTCTTCGCCGGTGCATGGCGTATGCCCAGACCTTTGGCCTGACCGTGATGTTCAGCCCCGAGAACCAGGCGCTTGCCGCAGACGGCTATGCCCATGACGGGCTGGTTACCTCTCGCCTGGGCCTGCTCGGCATCCCGGAAGTGGCGGAAACCGCCGCCCTGATGGAAATGCTGCTGCTGGCGGAGGAAACCGGTGTTCGCCTGCACCTCAGCCAGCTGTCCTGTGGCCGTAGCGTGGAGATGCTCGCCGAGGCCCGCCGCCGTGGCATTGCCGTGACCGCTGATGTGGCCATGCACCAGCTGGTGTTTACCGAAGAGGCCCTGGCGGGTTTTGACAGCCGCTTCCACGTGCGTCCGCCGCTTCGTAGCGAAGCCGATCGCAAAGCGCTGATCGCTGGGGTTCGTGACGGCATCATTGATGCCATTGTCAGCCAGCACCAGCCCCACGACACCGCTGCCAAGCAGGCGCCCATGGCGGCGACGGAACCGGGCCTGTCCAGTATTGAAAGCGTGCTTTCACTGGGTCTGGAACTGGTAGAGATGAATGAGCTGTCGCTGGCCGATCTGATGCGTGCACTCACTACCGGCCCGGCATCGGTGATTGGTCGTTCTGCCAGGGTTGCTCCGGGCGAACCGGCCGATCTGTGCCTGTTTGATCCGGAGGCCTTCTGGGCGCCCGGGCCCCGGACCCTGGTCTCCGCCGGTCGCCACGCGCCGGTGACGGATCGGGAGTTGCCGGGCGTGGTGCAACTGACCCTGGCCGGCGGCCGCAAGGCCTGGCAACACCCCGAAACCTGAACGGCCCGCGCCGGCAAAGTGCGGCAGAGGTAGCGCCACCTCTGTCGACACCATCACAGATTCTCTCCCTTTTGCCCAAAAGCCCTTGATGGCAGGCACCGGTGCCAACGTATTCTTGTGACCGTCGGCCTAAGGTCGACCAAGGAACGTAAGGCCTGACCGGTACCCGGATGTACCGGTGTCCGACAATAACAACCAGGAGTCATCCCGTGAAATCAATCAAACATCCCCGGTGCTTCGCGCTGGCGGCGGCCCTGTGTGCCGGCGTGCTGATGCCTCTGGCGGGCTACGCCCAGGCGCAGAATGCACCCCTTGAGCGCAGTTTCTGCGTATTCGATCCGGTGGGCGCCAACGGACCGCTGTTCGCCATCACCAAGACCTTCCAGCCCGTTGCCCTGAACCACGGTATCAAGCTGGACCTGCGCGCCTACACTGATGAGAAGGTGGCGGCGGAGGACTTCAAGGCAGGCCAGTGCGATGCGGTGTTGCTGACCGGTACCCGGGCCCGTGAGTTCAACAAGTTCACCGGCAGCCTCGAAGCCATGGGCGCAGTGCCGGGCGAAGAAGAAATGCGGCTGTTGTACAACACCCTCAGCCAGCCCAAAGCCCGGCCCTTCCTGATCGACGGTCCTTATGAGGTGGCGGGCGTGTTCCCCGGTGGCGCCATCTATCTGCATACCCGCGACCGGAGCATCGACTCTGTGGAAAAACTGCAGGGTAAGCGCATTGCCACCCTCGACTACGACCAGGCATCGGTGCGCATGGTGCGGCACGTGGGCGCTTCCGTGGTTGGCTCCAACTCGGCCAACTTCGCTGGCAAGTTCAACAATGGCAGTGTCGATCTGGCCTATGCCCCGGCCGTAGCCTATACACCGCTGGAGCTTTACAAAGGTGTTGAGCCCAACGGCGCCGTGGTCAAGTACGCCCTCGGCTATATGAACTTCCAGGTGATTATCCATCGTGACCGGTTCCCGGATTCTGCGGGACAGATGGTGCGCGACGAATCCATCAAGCGGATCGACGAGGCCTACGAGATCATCGCCCAGGCGGAAGCGGAAATACCGGAAGATGTCTGGATGTACCTGCCTCAGGAGGACACGGCGGAGTACGACAAGATGCTGCGCAAGGTCCGGCTATCGTTGCTCGAAGACGGTGTCTATGACGAGCGCGCGATCAAGCTGATGAAGGCCATCCGCTGTCGGGTGGACGCCACCCGGTCCGAGTGTGCCTCGGTGGCCGGAACCTGATACTGGCTGTACGCCGGCCCGCAGGGCGGGCCGGCGTCCGGTTAGCGGATTTCGTCCTTGAGTGCCTTGCCGGCCTTGAATCCCACGGTCTTGCTGGCGGGTATCCTGATCGCTTCGCCGGTTTGAGGATTGCGGCCGTCCCGGGCTTCCCGGGTACGGATGTTGAAGGTGCCAAAGCCAATCAGGGTGACATCTTCGCCCCGCGATGCGGCTGCGGAGACCTGGTCGGTAAAGGCGGTGATGACTTCGCTGGCTGTTTCCCGGGTCAGGCCGGTGCGATCGGCGATGGCGGCGGCGAGTTCAGGTTTGCGCATCGGATACTCCTTTTTGTAATTCTGCTTTTTCAGTCTGGTGCGGCCGGAATCAATCGACTCGTGGCTGCTCCAATCTATAGTGGCTTGCGCCCCAATGTGCAAACACCGGTGCAGCGGAAGTCTGTGAAATTCGGTGTCATTTGCGGCATCTGTCGCATAAAAAGCGGGTTACCTACGCCATAATGCGGGCCTGGTTACAGTCTGTAACAAAGTGGCGCCGTGACCCCTGGCACTGCTGCCCGCACCACCGGGCGGGACAACAAGAACCAAAAGGTAAAGAAGTTATGACTCAACTCAGGAACTCCTCGCGCCCGGCAACGCCCTGGATGCGACCTGTCCGCGGCCTGCTCGCGGCGGTGGCTGCAAGTGTGTTACTCAGTGGCTGTGGCGTGGTCAATAACATGATCTACAAGACCACCGGCGATGTCATGCAGGGCTTTTCCCGTAACCACACCGTACCGTTCCTGATGCAAAGCGACGACCTGGCCATGGGATGCGCCATGAGCGAGGCGACAGCACCTCTGCTGATGTCGTTCGGCCGGGTAACCGATGAGCCGGACCAGTTGGCAGTCATGCTGTACCTCTCCGCCGGCGGTTGTGCTGATGAGCAGGCCCGGGAGCATGAATTGGCAGCCCTGGCGGCCCTGCACGCGATGAATGGCAACGCCGCGCAGGACGCGATGATTCGTCAGAAGCGCGCCCACACCCTGGCGTCCCAGCGTTATTTCCGGGCCTGGCAGCATTTCAAGGCCCACTACGGTGATCCCGCCGCCGGCGAATGCCCCGGCTTCGATGACGATATGGATGAATTCATCTACATGGCCGGCCTGCTCTCGGGCCTGCAGGCGCTGAATGCGCAGATCCAGTCCACCTCATCTACCGGCGTGCCCGCCAACATCGGCTCCATCGCAGCCCGGGCGACCAGCTGTCTGGATAATGAGAAATGGTGGGGTGCCCCGATGGCCCTCAGGGCCACTGTCTGGGCGATGATTCCCGGTGCTCAGCCGGCGGGTGAGAACGCGTTCGAGCGACTGGCGATCGCCGGTGAGCAGGGTGAAGCAGCGGGCGTGCGCCTGGCCCATGTATTCCACGCCCTGGCGGCGATGAACAAGGGCGATGAAGCGATGGTGCGGCAGGTGATCCGTGATCACGCCGAATCCCTCGAGACCACACCGGCCAACGAGGAGTGGCGCTTCGTCGATGCCCTGGCTACCGACATGATCGTTGCCGTTTCTGACCGTCTCTGGGTCGAGAATACCGGGCATCGGACACCGATTGGCCAACTCGGCACCTTCTGGGATGACCAGCCGGAGAACGTCGAAACCATGGATCTGGACGATCTGCTGTAACCATTCCACTTCCAGGGTAAAGAGTCATGTCCAAGGGCGGTTTTCAGCGCAGCGGTCTGGAGTGGTTTTCTTCGCTGCCGGCGTGCCTGCTGTTGCTGGCGGTGGTTATTTTTTCCACCAGCAGCGACATCCACAACCAGATGCTGCGTGGCGGCGAACAGCTCTGGAGCGGCTATTACAAGCTGCGAATGGATCCGGTCCAGCCTACCTGTGATCCCAATCCGGACATAGACGCTGCGGTTAAAGCGGAACTGGCCGCCAGTGCCGAAGCCGACGATCCGATGGCGGCCCTGCTGGGTGCTGAAGAGAAGGACCCCGCCGACGTCCGGCTGGCCATCGAGCGCTCCGTGGCCGATTGCCGGGAAGCGCACCGTAGTTACGAGAACCTCAAGCAACAGCTTTCCCCCGGAGTCAAAGCCTATCGCGCGGTGGAGCTGTTCATCGCCGATCTGATCGCCTTCGGACTGGAGTCCCAGCGTTTCATTCTGGTGGTGCTGGTTATGCTGTGCGCGGTAACGGCCACTCTGACCCGACATCACATTGCCATGCGCGCGATGGAGACCCGGCTGGATTACACCGTGTCCCACACGCTGCAGACGATTGCCAACGCCATGCTGCTGGGCTCCAGCGTGATTTTCCGGCAATCCACCCTGGGCTCGGACACCGCCGTCTCTTCGGAAGAGCTCCTGCTGCACAATTTCTGGATTGTCGGCTTTGCCTGCCTGACCCTGGCCAGCCTCTACCGGCTGTTGCGGGTACCCCGGGATCTGGAGCCGGGAGGCAACCTGAACAAGGCCTTCCTCGCGGTGCCCCTGTACACGGTGATGTGCCTGATTTCCGGGACCTATTTTGCGCTGATCGGACACGCCTCGGGCATTGGCATTTATCTGGGCAAGATGATGGAACTGTCGGACATGTTCCTCAACGTCGGCCTGTATGTCTGGGTGGGCATGATGCTCAAGCAGACCCGCCTGGCAACCCTGGTGTTCAATGTGTTCCGGCCCTGGCGTATGCCCCCGGAATTGCTCGCCGTGGTGGCGGTTCTGGTGGCGGCGGTGCCGACTGCCTACACCGGCGCCTCCGGCATTTTCGTTATTGCTGCAGGTGCCGTGATCTACAGTGAACTTCGTGCCGCTGGTGCCCGGCGCCATCTTGCCCTGGCGGCGACGGCAATGTCCGGTTCCCTGGGTGTGGTTCTGCGGCCCTGTTTGCTGGTGGTGGTCATTGCCTACCTGAACCGGGAAGTGACCACCGACGAGCTATTCGGCTGGGGTATCTGGGTGTTCCTGCTGACCGCCACCATGTTCGCGCTGGTGGCCCTGAGCGTTAACCGGCAGAGCCAATTCAACCTGGCGCCCTCCTCGGAGGCCTTTCCGGCAATGCTTCAGGCGCTGAAGCCACTGATCCCCTATGTTCTGGTGATTGCCGCGGTGGTCCTGTTCTATCGTCTCGCGCTAGATGTTGGCGTGGATGAATTCTCGGCGCCGAGGCTGCTACCGGTCATCATGCTGGCCATTCTGGTGTACGAACATGTGCGCCTGAAGAACCGGAAAGGTCGTGCCTCGGGCGAGGTCAACCATCAGGGCCTTGAGCGCAGTCTGCGCGGGGCCACCAACGACACCACGGCGGAAATTGGCGCACTGCTTCTGCTGCTGGGCCTCTCGGTCAGTATCGGCGGTGTGATCGAACGGTCCCACATCATGGAAACCTTCCCCCAGTCGTTCGACAGCACCTGGTCGGCCATGCTGCTGATGGTGGTGATCCTGGTGGTCCTGGGCATGATCATGGATGCCTTCGGGGCGGTGATCCTGGTAACGGCAACGGTTGCCACCATTGCCTATGCCAGCGGTATCCACCCGGTGCACTTCTGGATGGTGACCCTGGTGGCGTTCGAGCTGGGCTACCTGAGTCCGCCGGTGGCGCTGAATCACCTGCTTACCCGACAGGTGGTGGGTGAGGCGGAAGTGCTGGCGGCTCAGCAGGAGAGCGGCAGCTTCTACCAGCGCCACGAGCGGATCATCATGCCGCTGATTGCCATGGGCATTTCGCTGATCCTGGTGGCGTTTGTGCCATTGCTCTTCTACGCCGGATAAAACCTGAGATGCCCCGTGCCGCGAATGGGCGTGCCGGGGGCTATCGGTTACCCCACATTTTCGACACGGCCGCATCGGAACCGAGCGTTGCGACAATAATTGAAAGACCGCCAATGCCCAGAAAAACCAGCAGAGGGATCAGTGCGCCGAGCTCCCCGGTATAGGCAAGGGCGGCACCAGACCCTGTGGCCAGAATGAGGAAGAGCACGCCTACCGCTTTCAGGATGGTTCGGTGGGAGGCCTTGTAGCTGGGCCCGACTTCACCGCTTTCCATGGGCGTCAGGATCGGAGAGAAGAGCTTGCGCAGACGGTTTTTCATCGGTGGTGTCCTGCTGAGTTGAGGCCCTATCTTACAAAAAAAGCGCCGTGCGTTCGCAGGGCGCTTTTTTATTGACCGCTGGCGGCTTCAGTTCAGTTTCGGACCAGCCTCGACAATCGAATCGGCCACGTCGAACTTCTTGAAGTTCTCCACGAACTGGGCGATCAGTTCCTGGGCCTTACCGTCGTAGTAGTCCGGGCTGACCCAGGTGTTGCGCGGGTTCAGCAGCTCGGTATCGACGCCAGGCACATGCTTGGGCACGTCCAGGTTCAGCGTGGGCAGGTGCTCGGTTTCCACGTCGTCCAGATCGCCGTTCTGGATGGCGGCAATGATGGCGCGCGTGGTCGGGATGCTGAAGCGCTGACCTTCACCGTACGGACCGCCAGTCCAGCCGGTGTTCACCAGGAACACCTTGCTGCCGAACTCGTCCATCCGCTTCATCAGCAGCTCGGCGTAGACGCCGGCCGGGCGCGGGAAGAACGGCGCACCAAAGCAGGTGGAGAAGGTGGACTTGAGCTTGGAGGAGGAGCCCATTTCGGTAGAGCCCACCAGGGCGGTGTAGCCACTGAGGAAGTGGTAGGCCGCACCTTCACGGCTCAGGATGGACACCGGGGGCAGCACGCCCGTCATGTCGCAGGTCAGGAACACAATGTGGGACGGCTCGCCGGCCCGGTTCTCGATCACTCGCTTTTCGACGTGCTCAAGCGGGTAGGCGCAACGGGAGTTCTCGGTCAGCGAGACATCGGTGTAGTCCGGCTCGCGTGTTTCCGGATCGATCACCACGTTCTCGACGATGGCACCGAAACGGATGGCGTCCCAGATGATGGGTTCGTTTTTCTGGCTAAGGTCGATGCACTTGGCGTAGCAGCCGCCCTCGATGTTGAACACCGTGCCCGGGCCCCAACCGTGCTCATCGTCGCCGATCAGGTAACGGTGGGGGTCGGCCGACAGGGTGGTCTTGCCGGTACCGGACAGGCCGAAGAACAGACAGGTCTCGCCGTTCTCGCCCACGTTGGCGGAACAATGCATGGGCAGCACGTCTTTCTCGGGCAGCAGGAAGTTCTGCACCGAGAACATGGCTTTCTTCATTTCGCCCGCGTAGTGCATGCCGGCCAGCAGCACCTTGCGCTTGGCAAAGTTGATCATCACGCAGCCGTTGCTGTTGGTGCCATCGCGTTCGGGTACGCACTCGAAATTGGCGGCGTTCAGGATCTGCCATTCCTGTTTGTCGGCGGGGTTGTAACTCTCCGGGCGGATAAAGAGGTTGCGGCCGAACAGGTTTTGCCAGGCAGTCTCGGTGGTCATTTTCACCGGCAGGTAGTGCTCCGGATCTGAGCCAACGTGTACATGGGAGACAAACTGGTCTTTCTCGGCGATGTACGCCTCAACACGCTCCCACAGGGCGTCGAACTTTTCCGCATCGAACGGGCGGTTGATCGGACCCCAGTGGATATCGTCGGAGGTGCTTGGCTCCTCGACGATATAGCGGTCCATGGGAGACCGGCCCGTGCGATCACCGGTTCTTACCACCAGCGATCCGTTGGATGCCAGCTGGCCTTCGTCACGTGCCAGCGCCACCTCAACCAGTCGTGCTGTACTCAGATCATTATAAGTAGTGCTCACTTCGACCTCGCCCTCGGGATGTCTTAGCGATTGTTCAGGCCGCCCCCCAAAATTGACGGAAATCTGAACAATCGGGTCAATTCAGGCGCGCTATTATGCCAGAGACGCCGGTAAAAAACGACTGCCCGGAAAGCCTTGCTATGAGCGGCTTCCGGGCGAATCGAGACGACGTTCAGTGTAACGTATGACCGGTGAAAAGATGATCAATATCATTTCTATCGAAGCGATAGTGAGCGTGGCAGAACTGGCAGTCCATTTCGATGGAACCCTGTTCCTCGATGATGCTGTAGCACTCGTCTCGTCCAATGGCCTCCAGGGCGCCGAGGGTCCGCTCTCTTGAGCAGGTGCAGCGGAAGGCCACGGGTTCGGCATCGAACAGGCGCACGGTCTCCTCGTGGAACAGTCGGTGCAGCACCGTTTCGCTGTCCAGTTCCAGCAGTTCGGCAGCCTCTACCGTGCGGGCCAGGTGGTTAACCCGCTCCCACAGGTCCTCATCCTCATCGGTGGCCCCGGGCAGGCGCTGGAGCATCAGGCCGGCCGCGCCCTTGTCGTCGGCAAACAGGATCAGAGTGGTACCTATCTGCTCCGAGCGTTCAAAGTAGTCTTCCAGGCAGCCGCCCAGCGTATCCGATTCTCTTGGCACCACACCCTGGTAGCGTTGGCCCTGCTCCGGGGTGATGGTGATGGCCATCTGGCCCTGGCCGAGCAGGTCGGTGAAGCTGTCCTCACTCACCGCGTGCTCGTCAAACCGGGCCAGGCCGCGGATGTACCGGTCGTGGCTGCACTCGGCCATGAGCGTGCGCAGAGGGCCTTCGCCCTGGGCCTGGATCGAGATGGTGCCCTGGTACTTGAGGGTGCTGCTCATCAGGATGCTGGCCACCAGTGCCTCGCCCAGCATCGTGCGAACGGTATCGGGGTAGGGTGCCTGGCTGCCGATCACCTGATAGCTTTCACCCAGCCGGACCCAGGCTCCCCGCACCTGACTGTGCTCGAAGATAAAACGCTGGAACTGGTCGCGGGATGCCATGTGATGTCTCCTGAAAAGCTGAATATCGATGGGGAAGGGGTGGCTCCGGCTCGACCGCCTTCCGGCTTGGGTCAGAGGCCGTTCTGTTCGCGGAATCGCTGGATGTCGCGACGATCCTTCTTGGAAGGTCTTCTTGCCGGTGGAAGCTGGGCTGCCTGCATGGTTTTCCGCTGCCAGGCCAGTTCTTCACGCTTTTTAACACTGTCGTCGGTTTCGTGGTAGAGCTTTTGCGCCTCGGGCGCGCCACGTCGTTTGTCGCTGATATCGTCGACGATCACCACTTTTTCCTGCCAGCCCAGACGCAGGGTCACAGTCGCGCCAGTCTCCACCAGTTTGCCGGGTTTGCAGCGCTGGCTGTTGTAGTGCACCTTGCCGCCTTCGATGGCTTCCTTGGCAAGGGTGCGCGTTTTATAGAAGCGCGCGGCCCACAGCCACTTGTCGAGTCTTACGCGTTGTTCGTCAGAGGTTGGTGCCGTCATATCTCCTCACCGGATGGGTCTCTACCCGGATTATAACCCGTCATTGGCCGGTTGACAGGGAGGAGCGTTCCCGCAGTGCCGGAAGCACTTCGTCGAAGTGGTGGATGCAGGGGATGTCCGGGTGAGCTTCACGGGGCCCTTGCTTGCTGTCCGGTGCCAGCACGGCCAGGCACTGGCTGATCCCGGCCCGGAGTGCGCTCTCGAGCACCGGGAAACTGTCGTCCACCATCAATGTGGATTCCCGGCGGTAGGGGGCCAGCGTCTGCAGATCTTCCCAGAACGCCGGCTCTTCCTTGGGTTTGCCCAGCTCGTGGCTGGAGACAATGGCGTCCACTCGCGACGCCAGCCCGGTCCGTTCGAGCTTCAGGGCCAGGGGATCAGGGTGACAATTGGTGACGATGACCGACCGCAGGCCGCTGGTTTTCAGCGCGTTCAGGAAATCGATCACGTGGGGGCGGTAGCCGATACGATCCCCCACTTCGGCTTTCAGGCTGGTGATATCCAGTGACAGCCGCTCACTCCAGTAATCCGTGCAGTACCAGTTGAGGGAGCCGCGCTCGGCCATGATCATCGGGATCAGGTGGTCTTTGGCCTGCTGTGGGAGCAGGTCATAGTGCTCGGCATAGCGCGCCGGCAGATGCTCGAGCCAGAAGTGGTTGTCGAAGTGCAGATCCAGCAGTGTTCCGTCCATATCCAGGAACACAGTGTCGAGGGACGACCAGTTAACCATACGCCAAAGCAGCCTGAGAAATTTCCTTCAGGCTGCCGCAGTTTCGCCTTCCCGGCAAGCCGTGATAGTACGGAGGCCGGATGTTTTGGTCAGAATCAGTTGTCGGCCTGTTCCACCGTTTCCGGCTTGCGACCGGTGCGGGTGCAGCCCAGGCAGCGAACGAAGGTCGCCTTGGCGGGGCCCATTACCAGGACTTCTCCCGCCTCACCGGCGTTGCCGCCCAGCAGGGAGAAGGGCAGGGACACCAGGTAGACGGCGCTGCCCACAATGGTGGTGGCCAGCAGTGCCGGACGGACAAAGATGGCGTCGCCGGTCATGGCCAGGGCGGACGGGGTTTCATCAACGGCCTGGGCATGGCCCAGTGAAGAAAAGGCCATCAGGCAGGCAGCCAGGGTGGCTACCAGAGTGCGGGAAATCTTGCGGATCATGGTTACTGTCTCCTGAGCTTCTTGGCCCTCGCGATCTGTTCCCCGCAGGGAGCAGTACCGGAACGGCATCCATCGGATGCCAGCCTATTGTATACGCCGGGCATAAGTCCTCCGTTAACTATGAATCATATTTGCGCATTTTCAAACGATTTTTCGTTGCAAAATGTGCACCGGGTCGGCCTTTAGCGCTGACACTGCGGGCAGTAGACCGTCGACCGGTTGTTCATGCGGATTTCTTTCAGTACCCGGCCACACTCGCGGCAGGGTTCGCCGTCGCGTCCGTAAACCAGCAGGGACTGTGCGAAGTAACCCGGCTTGCCGTCACTGTTCACAAAGTCCCGAAGTGTGGTGCCGCCCATCAGGATGGCGGCGCTGAGGGTTTCCCGGATGGCTTCCGCCAGCCGGTGGTAGCGGTCCAGGCTGATTCGACCGGCCTTGCGGCGGGGGTGGATCCCGGCCTTGAACAGCGCTTCATTGGCGTAGATGTTGCCCACGCCAACCACCACATGATTGTCCATGATAAAGGACTTCACCGGCGTGCTCCGGCCCCGGGAGAGTCGAAACAGGTGGGCGCCGTTGAATTCCGGAACCAGGGGCTCTGGCCCGAGGTGGCGGATCAGCGGGTGCTCGTCGGTGGAGTCGGCCCAGAGCCAGCAGCCGAATCGCCGGGGATCGTTGAACCGGAGAATCACGCCCGACTGCAGGACCACATCAATGTGGTCGTGGGTGAGGGGGGCAGTGCCGTCGGTGATCACCCGAAGACTGCCGGACATGCCCAGATGCACGATGACCGTACCCTGGTCGAGATTGAGGAACAAATACTTGGCACGCCGGTCAACGCTCTGGATCACCTGGCCTTCGAGGCGGTCGCCCAGGTCGGAGGGAACCGGCCAGCGCAGGCTGCCATTGCGGACGGTAACCCGCGCGATGGTCTGACCCTCGCAGTGCGGGGCAATGCCCCTTCGGGTGGTTTCAACTTCGGGCAGTTCGGGCACGGGGCTTCTCCTGGAAACATCTAAGTGTAATCAGTAACAAATTTGCATCCAAATGCGGTTGTTGGGGCTTACAGCTGTAAGCTAAAGTGTCGTCGTTGCCAAAGCGGCGACCCTGGCTTTGTGCCAGTGATTTTGATTTTGAGGATTTGCTATGTGGTTCAATGGTCTTCTTGACCTGTCTGTGATGCAGCTCGTTCTGGTGACACTCGGAATGACCCACGTCACGATTGTCAGTGTAACGCTCTACCTGCATCGCCATTCGGCGCACAATTCGCTGGACCTGCATCCGGTCCTGAAGCATTTTTTCCGGTTCTGGCTCTGGCTGACCACGGCCCAGAACACGAAGGAGTGGACAGCGATCCACCGCAAGCATCACGCCAAGTGCGAAACCGAGGAAGATCCCCACAGCCCGGTCGTGCTCGGCATTCGTAAAGTGCTGTTCGAGGGCGCCGAGCTCTATGCCGCTTCCGCTACTCCGGAAACCCTGGAGCGGTATGGGCAGAGAACACCCGAGGACTGGATCGAGCGCAACGTTTACAGCCGCTACAAGGTGCTGGGTATTGCGTTGATGGCCGTGATCAACCTGGCGCTGTTCGGTGTTCATGGTATTTGGATCTGGGCAGTGCAGATGATGTGGATCCCGGTCTGGGCTGCCGGCGTGGTCAATGGCATAGGTCACTGGATGGGCTACCGTAACTATGAGTGTGCCGACAACGCCCGAAATATTTCGCCGCTGGGCTTGCTGATTGGTGGCGAAGAGCTGCACAACAACCACCACACCTACCCGAATTCGTCCAAGCTGTCCCGTCGCTGGTTCGAGGTGGACATTGGCTGGGGCTATATCCGTCTGTTCCAGCTATTTGGATTGGCCACGCCCAAAGGTTACCGGCCCATTGCCCATCACGTGCCGGGCAAGCTGGATATGGATGTGGAAACGGTGCAGGCCATTGCCAACAACCGTTTCGATATCATGCGTCAATACCGCAAGCGGGTCATGGAGCCGGTGCTGCGCCAGCAGAAATCCTTGATGGACGACGAAATCCGTCCCCGGTACCGCAAGCTCAAGCAGCTGCTGTCACGGGAGATCAGTCTGATCCACCCCAGGGAGAAAGAAACCCTGGAGTCGGTGCTTGAGCGTAACGCCGTGCTCCGCCAGATCTACGAGAAGAGCCACGAGCTGCAGGCGCTCTGGCGTCAGCGGGGTCTCAAGCCCCAGGACAAGCTCAATGCCCTGATGGCCTGGTGTCGTGAGGCAGAAGCCAGCGGTATCCGCTACCTCGAGGAGTTTGCCGACCATCTGCGGGCCTACTCGCTCAGACCCTCGGCCTGAACCCGAAACAGGGAATAGGTAACCTGGCCTGCACGCTTCTGACGGTGCAGGTGCCAGGTCGCCGGCACCGCCGGCGTGACCAGTTCACTCTCATGCTCCACGTAGACCCAGCCGCCGGGTTTCACCCAGCCCTGCGCTTCCATTAGCGGAAACAGCCGCTCCAGCCAGCCCTGACGGAACGGCGGATCCATGAAAACGATATCAAATGGCGGTCGCTGCCGCTGCGCCAGGTAGTGCTCCACGGCACTGCACACCACCTCTCCCGATTCAGACTTCAGCAGCCGCAGGTTGGTCCTCAGTGCGTTGGCCAGAGCCGGCGTGTGGTCCACCAGCGTGGCATGGCCGGCACCTCGGGACAACGCTTCAAGTCCCAGAGCGCCGGAGCCGGCGAACAGGTCCAGGCAATCGCTGCCGGCGAGGTGAAAGGCCAGCCAGTTGAACAGAGTTTCCCGGGTGCGGGCCGGCGTGGGCCGAACGCCCCCGGCGTCGGGGAACTTGAGTTTGCGGCTGCGCCAGTCGCCGCCGATGATCCGAAGCTCGCCAGCACCCCGGGTTCCGCTGTCTGAGCGGGCGGGAGCCGGGCTTTTTGTGCCGGGGTTTCGATGAGCGGGTTTTCGACGCGCCATGGCGGTAACTCCGAAGCGGATCAACAGGGTGACGAACCCCGGCATGTTACCGGAATCCCGTGCCAGCGTGATAATCCGGCAAGCCTCACTTCAATGGGACAGTCTGCTAGAATGTGCGCTTTCTGAGTTCCGCCCATTCATACTGATGGATTGATTTTATGACGGCAGAGTGGATTTCAATCGGCCTTTTGGCCCTTCTTGTGCTCGTTTTCATCCTGGATGTTGCCGGCAACCGGAGCCGGGCGCCAAGGCCGCGGCCGGTACCCCAGCGCAAGCCCGAGGTTGCAAGAGGGGCTGCGCCAGAGCCCAAAGAAGGCGAGCCTAAGCCTGCTGCTGAGGCCGAACCAGGGCCGGAGCCCGAAGCCGAACCCCGGCCCGCCGAGCAACCCCCGGAGCCGGTGGAGCCGGAGCCCCAGCTCAGTGTTTTTGAGCGAATCCGCAAGGGCCTGGGTAAAACCCGCGCGGGCCTGACGGGTGGCCTGTCAGATCTGTTCTCACTGGGCAAGAAGATTGACGAAGAGCTGCTGGAAGAGATTGAAACCACGCTTCTGATGGCCGACGTAGGCGTTACCGCCACTTCCGAGATCATTGATTCTCTCACGGAGAAGCTCGAGCGCAATCAGCTCAAGGACGGCGAGGCGCTGCGCAAGGCGTTGCGTGGCGAGCTGCACGACCTGCTCAAAGACGTTACCCAGCCTCTGAAGATCGACGCCGACAAAACCCCGTACGTCATCCTGATGGTCGGCGTGAACGGCGTGGGCAAGACCACGACGATTGGCAAGCTGGCCCGCAAATTCCAGGACGAGGGTAAATCGGTGATGCTTGCGGCGGGCGACACCTTCCGCGCGGCGGCTGTGGAACAGCTGCAGGTCTGGGGGGAGCGCAATAACGTGCCAGTGGTGGCACAGCACACCGGGGCCGACAGCGCGTCGGTCATTTTTGACGCCATCCAGTCGGCCAAGTCCCGTAGCGTTGACGTGGTGATTGCCGACACCGCCGGCCGCCTCCAGAACAAGGACAACCTGATGCAGGAGCTGGAGAAGGTGGTCCGCGTAATGAAGAAACTTGATGAGACGGCGCCCCACGAGGTCATGCTGGTGCTGGATGCCGGCACCGGACAGAACGCCCTGAGCCAGGCCCAGGTGTTCCAGCAGGCGGTGGGAGTGTCCGGGATCACCTTGACGAAACTCGACGGCACCGCCAAAGGCGGTATCGTGTTTGCCATAGCCCGCCAGCTGCAGCTGCCCATCCGCTTTATCGGTGTGGGTGAGCAGGTGGAGGATCTGCGCAGTTTCGACGCCGAAACCTTTGTTCACGCGCTTTTCGACGAATAGCCCAGCGCCCAGCGGTAGTCGCCCATGATCGAGTTTCGCCAGGTCACCAAACGCTACGACAGCGATCACACCGCCCTGCGTCAGGTCAATTTCGGCCTGGCTCGGGGCGAACTGGCCTTCCTTACCGGGCATTCCGGGGCCGGTAAAAGTACGCTGCTGAAGCTGATCATGGTGATGGAGCGGCCCAGCGCCGGCGAAGTGGTTGTTGGCGGCCAGTTGCTGAACCGGCTACCCCGCCGGCAGATTCCCTACATTCGTCGTCACATCGGCGTGGTGTTCCAGAATCACCAGCTGCTCTTTGACCGCACCGTGTTCGACAACGTGGCCATGCCCCTGGAGGTCATGGGCGCCTCACCTCGTGACACCGGTCGGCGGGTGCGGGCAGCACTGGATAAAGTCGGTCTGCTGAATAAGGAAAAAATGAATCCGATGCAGCTGTCCGGCGGTGAGCAGCAGCGGGTCGGTATCGCCCGGGCCGTGGTCAACAAGCCGCCGGTTCTGCTGGCGGATGAGCCCACCGGTAATCTGGACCCGGAACTGTCCGCAGACATCATGAACCTGTTCGGGCAGTTCAGTCAGGTCGGGGTGACGGTACTGATTGCCACCCACGATATCGCCCTCATCAACACCATGGGCCGACGCACCCTGACTCTGGATCATGGGCGCCTCGTTGCCGGTGGCACGCCGGTTGTGGGAGGTGCGAGTGGCCACTGACCCGAGGCGAAAGCAGGACTCGTCCCGGGGGGCGAACGCCGCACGTTCCCCATGGCGGGAACAGGCAGATAGCTATCTCAGCCACCATCGCAAGGTGGCGCGGGACAGTGCCCGTCGGCTCTGGCGCACACCGGTGGCCAGCCTGATGACCTGGACAGTGATGGGCGTTGCCCTGGCCTTGCCGGTGGCTTTGCTCTTGCTGCTCACCAGTCTTCAGGGTGTCAGCGCCGGCTGGGAAAGCAGTGCCCGGGTGACAGCTTACCTGACCCTCGATACGAACCTGGAACAAGCGCAGGGGCTACAGCAGGAGGTGGCATCCGATGGGCGGGTAGCCGCTGTTGAGCTGATCGGGCGAGAGCAGGCCCTGGCGGAGTTCCGGACGTCCTCCGGGCTGGCGGACGCGCTCGATTACCTGGAGGAAAATCCGCTACCTCACACCCTGCTGGTAACCCCCCAGGAATCGGCCCGGTCGGCCGAAGGCGTCGAGGCACTGGTGCGCTTCGTCGGAGCAATGGAGGGAGTAGAACGTGTTCAGGTGGACCTGGGCTGGCTGCAGCGACTTAATGCCATGACTGACCTGTTGGCCCGCGCGGTGTGGGCGTTGGCTGTGCTGTTGGCGGCAGCGGTTGTGCTGGTGATTGGCAACACCGTGCGGCTGGCCATTGAAAACCGCCGAGACGAGATTCTGGTGGCCAAGCTGGTGGGCGGTACCGACGGCTTTGTTCGCCGTCCCTTCCTTTATACAGGGGCCTGGTTTGGTCTTGGGGGCGGTGTGGTCGCACTGATCCTGCTGCAACTTTCCCTCTGGTGGCTCAGCGGGCCCATTGAGCGACTGGCGGGGTTGTACCGCAGTGACTTCTCCCTGCAGGGACTGCAATTTGATGGCGCTCTGGCGTTGATTATTGTGGGGATGCTGCTAGGCTGGCTTGGCGCCTGGGTTGCCGTGAAGCGTCATCTGGACGATCTGGAGCCTGGCGATATTGCCGGTGGTTGATGATCCGGATTGCGGGAAAACCGTATTGAAGAGACAGCTTTCTCTGGCGTAGGTTGGGAGTCAGAAAAGCCAAGGCGAATTTTCCAGACTGTTGATTTTAAATGTTTTACTGGAAAATTCGGGAACTTTCAGGGTTCTTGGCGGTCTAAATGAGAGTTGGTATATTTTAGGGCCGTCGGGTTCGGAGGTTAGAGCATGGGTACGAGTTTACAACTGGTTGATCGACTGGTTCCGGGTGCGAATCTCGAGTCTTACATTCAGGCTGCGAGTCGTATTCCGGTGCTCACAGCGGACGAGGAGCGGGAGCTGGCAGAACGGCTCCATTACGAGGGCGATGTGGAAGCCGCCCGTCAGCTGGTTATGTCTCACCTGCGCTTCGTGATTCACATTGCCCGGAGCTATTCCGGTTATGGCCTGGCCCAGGCGGATCTGATCCAGGAAGGCAACGTTGGCCTGATGAAGGCCGTGAAGCGCTTCAACCCGGAATACGGGGTGCGCCTGGTGTCGTTTGCGGTGCACTGGATCAAGGCCGAGATTCACGAGTTCATCCTGCGCAACTGGCGGATCGTGAAAGTCGCGACCACCAAGGCCCAGCGCAAGCTGTTCTTTAACCTGCGCAGCCAGAAGAAGAAGCTGGCATGGCTCAGCCACGATGAACTGAACGCGGTGGCCGAGGATCTCGGTGTGGAGCCCCGTGTTGTCCGCGAAATGGAAGGACGTCTGGCCTCGCAGGACACGGCGTTTGATGGTCCGATGGACGACGATGACGACAACGCCTACCAGGCGCCGGCCTATTATCTGGAAGATGCGCGCAGCAATCCGGCCACGCAGCTGGAAAACGCTGACTGGTCAGATGATGCCAACGGCCGTCTGATGCAGGCGCTGGAAAGCCTCGACGAGCGCAGTCAGGACATCCTGCGCGAGCGCTGGTTGTCCGAGAGCAAGTCGACGCTGCATGAGCTGGCCGACAAGTATGGGGTGTCTGCGGAGCGGATTCGCCAGCTTGAGAAGAATGCCATGAAGAAGATTCGCATGCAGATGTCTGAGGCGGCCTGAGGTTCGGCCTGTCTAATCAGGTAATCTGAATAGAACGCCACCACCGGTTCCGGTTGGTGGCGTTTTTGTTTGTATAATCTTTTATCTGACTTCCGTGGAAGACGCGGTTGAGTAGCCCCTCCCAAAACACGCTCCTTGCGGCACATCCATGTGACGCTTGGGCTCCGCCATCCCTGGCTACGCACAGTTTTGGGAGGGGCTACCCAACCGCGTCCCGAACCTTTGAGTAAGGCCAGCAAACCATGACCTCGAAAGAACCCCATATCGCATTTCTCGGCATCGGCCTCATGGGCGCGCCGATGACCCGTAACCTTCTGAACGCGGGTTTCCCGATGACCTTGTGGAACCGCACGTCCAGCAAATGCGAGCCCTTTTCACAGGAAGCATCCATTGCCGACTCTCCGGTAGACGCCGTGGCCAATGCCGACGTGGTGATCACCATGTTGGAGAATAGCGATGTGGTTGAGCAGGTGCTGGTGAAGCAGGGGGCTCTTGAGGCCCTGAAGCCGGGGGCGCTGGTGATTGATATGAGCTCCATCCAGCCTTCTGTGGCCCGGCGGCATGCTGAGTTGGCGGCGGAACGGGGTGCCGGCTATGTGGACGCCCCGGTGTCCGGTGGAACGCTGGGCGCGGCGGAAGCTCGCCTCAGTATCATGGCCGGGGGAACGGAGGCGGATGTGGACCGCGCACGGCCGGTGTTTGCGGCGCTCGGTAAGTGCACCCGGATCGGGCCCGTGGGCTCGGGGCAACTGGCGAAGCTGGCCAATCAGGCTATCGTGGGTATCACCATCGGCGCGGTGTCCGAGGCGTTGCTGCTTGCCGCCAAAGGCGGTGCGGATCCGGCAGCGGTTCGGGAAGCGCTGCTCGGAGGCTTTGCCGGCAGCCGGATTCTGGAGCTGCATGGGCAGCGTATGATCGAACGGGACTTTGCCCCCGGCGCGCCGGCGCGGATTCAGCTCAAGGACATGCGGATGATCCTGGATGAGGCGCGGGCGGAAGGGCTGACTCTGCCGCTGGCGCAGCAGACCCATAACGAATACCTGTCGCTGGTGGCCAACGGCCACAGCGATGTTGACCACAGCGGCCTGTTGCTGGAACTGGAGCATCTGAACGGTGCCCTGCTCGGTGCCCACGGCCAAGGCACGAAGGAGTAACCGCCATGCCCCGTTTTGCTGCCAATCTGTCCATGCTGTTCACGGAAGCGGACTTTCTGGAGCGGTTTGCCCTTGCCCGCGACGCCGGTTTTGAGGGTGTGGAATACCTGTTCCCCTATGCCTATCCCCCGGAGCAGCTGCGTGGGCTGCTGCGCGAGCACGGGTTGACCCAGGTGCTGTTCAATCTGCCGCCGGGAGACTGGGACGCCGGTGAGCGCGGCATTGCCTGCCTGCCAGACCGGGTTGAGGAATTCCGGGCCGGCGTTGACCAGGCCATCGAGTACGCCCGGGCTCTCGACTGTCGTCAGCTGAATTGCCTGGCAGGGCTCAAGCCTGCCGATGTGTCGGAGGAGCTGGCCTGGCAGACCCTGGTGGAGAATGTCAGCTGGGCGTCATCGAAGCTGGCAGAGCAGGGCATCACCCTGTGCCTGGAGGCGATCAACTCGCGAGTGGATATGCCGGGCTTCGTGCTGGATACCTCTGGCAAGGTACTGGCACTGATTGAGCAGGTGGACGCCGACAATGTTCGCCTGCAGTATGACCTTTACCACATGCAGATCATGGAGGGCGATCTGGTCCGCACCGTGGAATGCCTGTTACCGTGGATAGGCCATATCCAGTTTGCGGACAATCCGGGGCGCCATGAGCCGGGCACCGGGGAGATTAACTTTTTGAATGTTTTCGAGGCGATCGACCGCCTTGGGTACGAAGGCTGGGTCAGCGCCGAATATCGGCCCTCGGGCCGGACTGCCGACAGTCTGGATTGGTTTGCCGGTGGTCATCGACCGTCGCCATAGGCGACACCCTCTTACAAGATCGTAACTGGCCGGCTTGCGGAATCCTTCGTACCCTTGTCGCAGATGTACGTGTCGCTACTGTAATCCGCTATCGGGAGGAGAACCGGTGAAAGCGCTGGTAATCGAAGACGATCAGGACGTTGCAAACTACCTTGTCAAAGGGCTGAAGGAATCGGACTTTGTGGTCGATCATGCCGCCGATGGCAAAGAGGGCGTGATGATGGCGGCCAGCGAGGATTACGACATCATGATCGTGGATCGTATGCTTCCGGGTATGGATGGTCTGTCGATCATAAAAACGGTGCGGGCGACGGGCAATCAGGTGCCGGTGCTGATCCTGAGCGCCCTGGGCGATGTCGACGACCGGGTCGAGGGTCTTCGGGGCGGTGGCGACGACTACCTCACCAAGCCTTTCTCGTTCACCGAGCTTCTGGCGCGCATAGAATCCCTCATCCGTCGTAATCGGCAGGCGGCCGAGACCGAGACGGTATTGAAGGTTGCCGATCTGGAAATGGACCTGCTGGCCCGCACCGTCAAGCGCGCTGGCCAGAACATCGACGTCCAGCCCCGGGAATTTCGCCTGCTGGAGTACCTCATGCGCAACGCAGGTCAGGTGGTCACCCGTACCATGCTGCTGGAGAAGGTGTGGGATTATCACTTTGATCCGCAGACCAACGTGATCGACGTGCACATCAGCCGGCTTCGGGCCAAGATCGACAAGGAATTCGATACCCCCTTACTGCAGACCATCCGGGGTGCAGGGTACATGCTACGTGAAACTGCTTAGCCAGCTCAGGACGTCCTCTTTTCAGCTCGCCCTGCTCTATATGGTGGTGTTTGCCACCTCGGTTTTTCTGCTGCTGGCGTTCATTTACTGGCGTACCGCGGGCTTCATGACCGCCCAGACCGACGAAACCATCGAGGCGGAAATCGCCGGTCTGGCAGAACAGTATCGTGGCCGCGGGGTCAATGGACTGATCACCATCATTCGCGAGCGCGTTGCCCGCGATCCCAACGCCAAGTCCATCTACCTGCTGACCACCGATGACTTCCTGAAACTGGCAGGCAACATTGATACCTGGCCTGAGGGGAGTCGCTCCGAGAGTGGCTGGATCAATTTCACCCTGAACGAATCGGTGGGTTGGAGCGGGCCTGAGCGCCTGGCCCGGGCCCGGATTTTCGAGGTTCAGGGCGGCCTCCGGCTCCTGGTAGGTCGGGACGTGGATGAACTGACCAACCTCAAGCGGGTCATCGAAACGGCCATCAACTGGGGCATGGGCATCACCCTGGCCCTGGCGCTCCTGGGCGGGTTCCTGATGAGCCGGAGTACCACGCGGCGCATCGAGGTAATCAACAACACCTCTCGCCGGATCATGAATGGTCATCTGTCACTGCGTATTCCTACCCGAGGGACCGACGACGACTTCGACCAGCTCGCGGAAAATCTGAACCAGATGCTGGACCGGATTGTGTACCTGATGGAGGGTATCCGGCATGTCTCTGACAGCATCGCCCACGACTTGCGCACGCCGCTCACCAGGCTGCGAAACCAGCTGGAAAACACCCTGATGTCAGTAGACAACGACGAGGCCCGGGAGCAGGCGGGGCGCGCCGTGGCGGAAGCGGACCAGTTGCTGGCGACCTTCAACGCGCTTTTGCGCATCGCGCGCCTGGAGACACGGGGCAACGCCGCGGACATGAAGCCGGTGTCCCTGGACGAGCTGGTTACCGACGCCTGCGAGCTTTACGAGGCGCTGGCGGAAGACAAGGACCAGTCGTTTGCACAGGCACTGGAAAAAGGCGTGATGATCGAGGGCGACCGGGATCTGCTGTTCCAGATGGTCAGCAACCTGATCGATAACGCCATCAAGTACACCCCCGAACATGGTGTCATCGGTGTTGGCGTGCGCAAAGAGGGGAGTGAGGCGATCTTCGAGGTGCGCGACAGCGGCATCGGGATTCCGGATGCCGAGAAAGATCAGGTGTTCCAGCGCTTTTACCGGGTGGGCAAGAGCCGTTCACTGCCCGGTAACGGTCTTGGCCTGAGCCTGGTGAGCGCCGTGGCGGAGATTCATCAGGGGCGGATTCTGCTCAGCGATACTCAGCCCGGGGAATCCTCGCCCGGGCTGACGGTGGCGGTTCGGATGCCTGCCTACTCCGAGGCGCGCAAACGCATCCGTGCAGCCCAGGCTGAGCAGCCTGCCGATGGCGCCCCCGGAGAGCTGCGCAGCAATACCGAATCGTCCGGCGCCGAGACTCACTGACTGGCGCGGAACCGGTTGATGCGGTCCAGTACCGGGGTGAGCAGGGCGTCGGCGCGGGTTTCAATCTGGTGTGCCAGGGTTTCTACCTGTGACCGGCGACGGTTGACCCGTACCTGAATGCTATCCCACTCGCCTTCCAGATGCTTCTGTTCGACCATGAGGAACGCCGCCAGGTTGTGGCGATTGACCTTGCCGGTGATGCCCAGCTGGTCCAGTCGGTAGCCCAGGGCATCTACGCCATTAAGGGCCATAGTGAGCAGTTTGTCGGTGTTCATGTCGGGTGTCTCCGTAACCTGAGTCTGTATGAAACTGATGGCTCGACATTAGGGGCTCTTCCTAGAGTGCACAACCTAATTCCTCGGGCCGATGGTCCCTGACTAAAAGGTAATTTGGCGGCCACGCCCGGGTAATCCACGGTATGCACAATGGAAAGGGTAGTGAAGGAAGCCAGCATTGTTTGTTGCTTGCTTCTCCCTCCAGCACAGCGCTAGCCTTAACCCCGCATTTGCGGGGTTTTTTTAGTGCGCCCGGCACGGGCGCACTCCTGGAGGTGCAAGTCCTCCCGTGAGCTGGCCA
>NZ_JBHIXV010000014.1:0-357 GCF_041984545.1 Marinobacter sp.
TATGATCTATCGCTGGGAACTGGAGATAGAACTGTGATGGCGGCCCGCAACCAAAAGCCGCAGAACCGCCATCCAGTTTCCAGAGCACTAGCTTGAAGCAGGCTCCAGTGCACTCTCACCGGTTTCGCCGTCCTCGATACGAACAGCCCGAACCAGGCGGGATACAAGGACCTTGCCGTCACCCGGGTGCCCATCCTGGGTTCTGCCCGTTCTGACAATGAGTTCCACAACTTCACCAGCGACATCATCGGTCGCTACGTCTATTTCCAGCTTGACCATCTTCACTTTCTCCAGAGGCGACTCATCGCCGACCAGATGACCAAATTCTCCGAGAGACACGACAGCAATACTTGCCAC
>NZ_JBHIXV010000014.1:367-95686 GCF_041984545.1 Marinobacter sp.
GGCGTCGTTGGACAGGGTCAGGATGGCCTGCGCGCCCAGCCTGGCGCCATTGATCGCCAGGTCGGCGTCCAAGGCGTCCAGGCAGATCAGCGGCAGCACCGGCACTTCGCGGCCATCGGCCAGCAGCAGGGGAATCAGCCCCAGAATAGCCACAGAGGCGGTCATCAGAACCGGCCGCAAACGGCGTTGAGCACCCAACTTGACTGCTTCAATGACTTCGTAGCCTTCGTCCCGCAACTGATTAATGTAGCTCACCATCACCACACCGTTCAGTACGGCTACGCCAAACACCGCAATGAATCCCACGGCAGCCGGCACCGAGAGGTAAAGCCCCGTAACAAATAGCGCGACAATGCCACCGGTAATCGCAAAGGGCACGTTCATAAAGATCAGCGCCGCGTAGCGCAGACTGCTGAATGCAGAGAACAGAAGCAGGAAAATAAGCGCCAGGGTAATTGGCACAACGATCGCGAGCCGGGCCATGGCCCTTTCCTGATTCTCGAACTGACCGCCGAACTCCACGAAATACCCCGGCGGCATATCCACTTGCTCCTCGATCCGCTTGCGCAAATCCTGAACAACACCGCCCATATCGCGACCACGTACGTTCATCTGCACATACTGGCGGCGACTGGCATTGGACCGTGAAATTTTCTTCGGGCCGGCGTACATTTCAACATCAGCCACCCGTGAAAGCGGAATAAGCTCGCCACTGTTGCCCCTGAGGGGAAGCTTTCTGATTTCATCAATGGACCCACGGTAGGACTCTTGCAGTCGGGTGAAAATCTCAAATCGCCGGACACCGTCAAAGACCAGCCCGGCCCCTTTACCGCCAATTCCGGTTTCGACCGTACTCATCAGGTTATCAATGCTGATGCCGAACTGCGCCAGCACTTCACGGTCGGGGCGAATAACAATTTGCTTCTTGCCCGCACTCTGCTGGGCGCGGACGTCCGTTGCACCAGGCACCTCTCTGGCCAGGGCAGCGACTTCCCTGCCGATCCGACCCAGTTCATCCAGGTCGTCACCGAAAATGCTGGCGACCAATTGCGCCTGAACGCCCGACAGAAGTTCGTCGGTACGGAGTTGAATCGGCTGGGACAGATTGTTGGCAAGCCCTGGGACTCGTTCATTCAACGCTTCTGCGATCTCGCTCTGAAGATCCTCATAGCGCACATCCTCTCTCCACTGATCCAAAGGCTTGAGGTTAACAAGCGTCGCCACTACGTTTACCGGCTCAGGGTCGCCTCCCACCTCGGCTCGACCGATCCGTGCGTAGGTGCCTGTTACCTCGGGAAATTCTTCCACAACGGACTGGACTCGTTTGCCATATTTAATCGCGGACTCCAGGCTGGCTCCCGGCGGCAGTGTTGAGCGGATCTGGAAAGTGCCCTCCCTCAGGGTGGGGACGAATTCGCTCCCAAGATAGGGAAACAGCAGGAGGCTTCCGACAAAGGCCAGCACTGCAACGCCCATCACCACCTTTGGCGCCTTGACGACCACATTGACCACCGGTTTGTAAAGCCGGTTAAGGAATAGAACCAGCTTCGGCTCCTTATGGTGCCCACCCATCCTGAATGAGAGCGAGGCCAGAACCGGCACCAACGTCAACGCGAGCAGCAATGCGCCGATCAGAGCGAAACTGATGGTGTAAGCCATGGGCGAAAACAGCTTGCCCTCGACGCCCTGCAGCGTAAATAGCGGCAGAAAGACAATAATAATGATGCCGATGGCAAAGACGATCGGACGAGCCACTTCCCGTGCGGATTCACCAACAAGCCTGAGCACGCTGATTTTCTCGTCCGATCGCTCTTCAATATGTCGGAAGATGTTCTCTATCATCACCACAGCGCCGTCCACCATCATGCCGATGCCGATAGCCAGCCCGCCCAGACTCATCAGGTTGGCCGACAGGCCCGACATGCGCATAGCAATGAACGCAAAGAGTACAGACAACGGCAACGTCGCCACCACGATCAGTGTGGAACGAATGTTTCCCAGGAACAGATAAAGGAACACCAGCACCAGAACCGAGCCCTCAAGCAACGCTTTCTCGACAGTGCCTATAGCCTTGCCCACCAACTCCGCCTGGGAGTAATACGCTTCGATCTTCAGACCCTCCGGAAGTGACTTGTTCAGGTCGTCGATTTTTGCATTGACGTCCTCAAGCACCTGGCTGGTGTTGGTCCCGATCAACTTCATCACGTAACCGCCAACGGACTCCTCACCCGAGGACACCTCTGCACCACGGCGAATTGCCGGTCCAAGACCAACCTCCGCAACATCCTTGACGTAAATTGGGGACTCCCCCTCACTCTTGGACACAATGATGTTCTGGATGTCTTTGATGCCTTCGGAACCAGAGTTGACCCAGCCGTAACCGCGAACAATGTATTCTTCACCTCCTCTGGTAATGAAAGAGGCGCCGACATTGCGATTGTTCTGGGTAAGGGCACCGCGAACATCCGAGACCGTCAGGCTCCTTGCCTGAAGCTTGTGCGCGTCGATATTGACCTGGTATTGCTTAACCTCGCCTCCGATGGACAGCACACCGGTTACCCCGGGTACGGTTCTGAGCTGCGGCTTAACAATCCAGTCCTGGATCGTGCGAATTTCCTGCAAGCTGTACTGGCTCTCGTCCTCAGCTTTCAGGGAATACATCAGGATACGTCCCAAGCCCGTGGTGATGGGTCCTAGTTCGGGTTCCCCCATGCCCTCCGGGATCTGGCGCTTGGCTTCTGAAAGCCGTTCGTTTACCAGCCGCCTGGCGAAGTATATATCGGTGCCATCTTCGAAATAGATGGTCACCCGGGAAAGCCCGAAAATCGACGTGCTCTGAACCTTCTGCAACTTGGGGATGCCGTACATGCTGATTTCAATGGGATAGGAAATCAGCGTTTCAATATCCACCGGCGACAGACCAGGACTGGCAGTAAAAACCTGAACCATGGTAGGCGTCGCGTCGGGAAATGCGTCCACCGGCAGTTTTTGAAATGAAAATACCCCGGCAACGATCACGGCGATAGCAAAAACAATCGTCATCAGACGGTTGTTCAGCGCATAATTCACAATTGCGTTAACCATGTTCCCCCCGGGTTTTAGTGTCCGTGAGCGGCGCTACGGCCACTGGCGGTAATGGCCGACATCAGATCAAAAGCGCCTACTGAAACCACTTCCGTGCCCGCGCTGATCCCGGACTTGATCTCAATCAAGCCGTTTGCTTCCTTGCCAAGCGTGACGGGAACAGCCTTGTAAGCCCCTTTCTCATCGCCCGGAACAAACACAACAGATTCACCGCTAATGGTTTGAACCGCATCATCCGGAACCAGCGGCAGTGATGCCTCCGCTTCCGTCATGATTCTGGCGGTGGTATAGGTATTCGGGCGAAGGTCGCCCCTGGGAGACTTCAGTACAACGCGAACGGGGATGGTGCGGGTCTTTCCATCCAGCATGCTCGACACCCAGGATACCTGCCCACTGTGAAACCGGTCAGAATCTGAATCCCTGGAGGCAATCTGAACCTCGTCTCCCGTTGAAATCTGGTCAATATCGGATTCCGACACCTGAAGAATGGCCCACAAAACCGAGGTGTCTGCCACGATGAAAGGCGTATCCGATGGACTTAACGTCTGACCCAGCCGGACAGGCATCTGTTCGACACGCCCCTCAATGGGTGAGCGAAGCGCGTATTGCGCCAGCCCCCCACTGTCACCCGGCGACTCACTACCGTATACCGCCAGTTGTTCCCGCACGGAATCGTACTCCGCTTTTGTGGCAAGGTAGATCGCCTTGGCATCAAGAAATTCTTCCTCGCTGGAAATACCTTGGTCCTGCAATTGTCTTTCGCGATTGTAGTCTGACTCGGCTGCTTCTTTACGGGCCTCCAGCGAGATCAACCGGGAGCGAATCCGGGCCAACTCCACACTGTTCAAGGTTGCCAATAGCTGCCCTTTCTTGACGTAATCCCCCAGGTCAACCACCAACCCCGTCAACTTTCCTTCCAACAGCGGACCAACCTCGGCCACGCGATCCGGCACATACTGAATCTCGGCAGGTGCCGTAACAATTGCGCCAGCGCGCCCCTTGGCAGCCGTCACCGTCTCAATGGACAATAACTCTGTCTGCTCCGGCGTCAGATGGATCTGGCGGGACTGGTTCTCCTCTCCGGCATGCTCGACGCTTTCATCACCGTGTTGGTCACCTCCAGCTTCTCCGGCAGCGTATGCTTGCTGCAGGCTCAGAATGCTGGCAACTATTAAAAATATCTTCAGATTGCGAATCATTCATTCACCCTCGCTATTTAAAGAACGGTCAGTTTTGAATTTCGTACCCTCAGGAACCGGCTGACATCGACAGAGCACCTCCTGTGCTTATCTCCAGCGCCCGGACGGCATCGATATAATCATTCTGCGCCTGAACGTATTCCTGCCTTACCGACAGGAGATTGTCCTGTGCTGCCAGAACATCCGAGGCACCGACCTTGCCCGCCCGAAATGCTTTCTGCATCAGTTGTAATGTTTCCTCTGAACGCTCCAGGATCGACTCGTTCATCTGGCGCAGCCGAACGGCGGTGGATTTATACCGGGCCACAGCCGACACAACCTGACGCTCTGTAGCCAGGCGCAAGGCCTCTGCCTCAAGCTCGGAGGTTTTCAGCCGCGCAGCAGCTTGTCTCTGCTCACCGGAATAATCATGGAAAACGGTCAAAGGCATCGACACCCCTGCACCGAAAAGGTTGGAGCCTTCCTCACGATCATAAAATCCGAAGACTTTCAGATTTGGAATCGTCAGGCTTTTCGCAACTTCAAGGCCAGATTCATCCGCTGCAATTCTGGCGGCCGCCGCTTTCAGGTCCGCTCTCTGACTCTGTGCCATCTCGACAAGCTGGCTGGTCGGAGGCAGGTCTTCGAGCGTCACATCAAGCTCGCCGGTCACCCCAACGGCATCGGAGGGGGACACCCCGAGCACTTCGGTAAGGTCAATTTTTGATTGCTCGAGCTTTTGTTCCGCCGAGGCTTTTTGATTCCGGGCCCTGGCAAGCCCAATGACTGCGGTATTGAGATCAATCCGGGTTTGTTTACCCTGTTTTACGGACATTTCAACCAGGTCTTTGGTGCGTTGCATAAGTTCAACGGCACGGGTTGCGGTTTCCAACTCTTTCTGAGCCAGCAGTATCCGGAAATAGGCGGCCCGCACCCGCGCCTTGGTGGCTACCTTCAGGTATTCAAGCTCCTGTTGCCGGGACGTGAGATTACTCCGGGCACGCGACTGGCCAAGGTCGCCGCGATTACCCATCCAGATCTCCTGAGTAACCCTCACCCCATATTCCAGGGACTCGTCGGCCTGATCCGGGGCCTGACGGGCCCCCAACTCAAACTCTGGATTGCTCGGCGCCCAGCGGCTGGCATGATCAAGCTGTCCCTGCTGTATCGAGACCGCGGCCCGCCTCAAAGCCAATACCGGGCTATTCTCGAAAGCCATCACCATGGCCTGGTTCAGGGAAACAGCCTGGCTGGCTTTGGCTCGCTGGAATTCCTTTAGTGAAACGCTCTCCCCGGCCGTGACAGCCGCAGAAGGCATGACGGTCAAGACTCCAGGTACTATCAGCACCCAAAACAACAGTCGTTTGTTCATACAGTGTCACCCCGGCAATATCACTGAAGTAAATGAATCAGAGTTATCGTTTTAACCCGGGGAAAACCCTACAGACAGAGCTTTAAATCAGCTTGAATTTTACTGAAATAATCATGGGTTCAATATGATTCGAGAAGCATCAGGAGTCCTTTTGCCCCAGCCCGAGCCTGTTCAGACTCGGAACATCACTGGTTTGCTTCGGTCGCAATGCTTGATATCGAGCGCTGGCACTGAACAGGTCTCGAATAACAGCCTCACGCGTGAGTTTTACGCCGGTGAGCTGTCTTGCGCTGTCAATTGCGTCTTCCAACCTGCCGGTACCACTGGCCAGTTCGTTCAGAGTTGCCTCCCAATGGGCGCGCTGGTTGGGAAGGTGTCGCTCATCCAGAATTTCAAGACGCCCGTAGCCTGCCTGAATCGCCGCCTTCACGTCGCTGATTGAAGCCAGTAAATCCCGATGGGCCTGAGTGGTTTGCCACTGTCGCCGGGACACCTCGGCTGCCGCTTTGCGAACGGCACTGTTCTGTCGCTGTCCGCTCAGCGGAATCTGGACCCCCACCCCGACCATCCAACGTTTGCGTTCGTCAGCCCAGAGACTGTTGTAGCCGGCATTGGCCGTAAAAACAGGTCTGCGGCCAACTTCTGCCGCCTCCAGACGGGCTCGAGCTTCTGCGGTTCGTGCCTTCGCAGCCTGAATCATTGGATGATCGGTTCCGTTCAGGATGTCCGTCATTGGCATTCGATGAGGCACCGGCAACACCAGTTCGGAAGGGTTCGGGCGACGCCCGAGTAGAGGAATCAGGCTGGCAGAGAGCTGTTCCTGATTCGCCTGCAGCTCTACCAGCTTCGCATCCAGCGTATCCAGCTCTGTCTCTATCCTCAGCAATTCACTTTGGGTGCTCTCGCCATACTCCAGTCTTTTCCGGGTTATGTCGGCTAACTGCTCCACCAGAGCTCGAGTCTCATGATGCATGATCTATCGCCCTCCCGGAATACCACAAGCGGGCATAGGCTTCCTTGACGGACGCAATGAGCTTTCGTGTGTGCCACTGCGTATCCTCTCTGGCTGCAAGTACACCCGCTTGAGAGGCCTCGCGGGAGGCCGACAACTGGTCCGGCCAGGGCAGAGCCTGGCTGACCTCGAAGCGATGCCCAACGGTGTTGGGCCCCTCCAGCGTTTCGGGCGCGATTCCGTACTTGAATACAGGGTCGGCCCAGGCATCGGAGGCCTCCTCTTCCGCCTGCGCCGCTTCGATAGTGGAATACTGGGCGCTCAGAGAAGCGTTGTTGGCGAGCGCCTCATCTACCCATTGATCCACAGTTTCACGCTCTGCCGCCATTGATTGAAGAGAGAGTGTAATCAAAACCGCCAGAGCGGCCAAAATGCGGACTTGTCTGTTCATCGAGTCGCTCCTTTTCGCGCAATTCTTTTCAGCCGGGCTCGCTGCCAGAGGTAAAAAATCACTGGTATCAGCAGCAGTGTCAGCGCCAACGTGGTCACCATGCCGCCAATCATCGGGCCGGCGATCCGTTGCATCACTTCCGAGCCGGTGCCACTGCCGATCATGATCGGCACAAGGCCCGCCACGATGGCGGCGAAGGTCATCATGATCGGGCGCACCCGCTGTGACGCACCCTCGCTGATTGACTGGCGCAGGAGGTCCGCCGATAACCTGTGTGGCTGGTGGTCCACAGTTTCCAAGGCCTGCCTCAGAGACTGATTCAGGTACACCAGCATCAGAACACCAATCTCCACCGCCACTCCGGCCAGGGCAATAAAGCCCACGGCAACAGCGACAGACAGGTTGTAACCCAGCAGGTACATCAGCCAGATGCCGCCGATCATACCGAACGGCAGGGTGCCCATGATGATGACCACCTCGGTCAGGTTGCGGAAGTTGAGGTACAGCAGGATCACTATGATGGCCAGAGTCAGCGGCACCACCAGTGTCAGGCGCTCCTTGGCCCGCTGCATATACTCATACTGACCAGACCAGGTCAGGGAATACCCGGCCGGCAGGTTCACCTTCTTCTTCACAACGGATTGTGCTTCGCTGACCCAACTGCCCAGGTCTCGGCCTTCGATGTCCACCAGGGTCCAGCCGTTGATACGGGCGTTTTCCGATTTGATCATGGGTGGTCCCTGATCGATCCCGATATCCGCCACGTCTGCCAACGCAATACGCTGGCCATTTGGCGTTACCAGCGGAAGCAGGCGCATCTGTTCCACCGAATCCCGGTAGCCCTGCGGATAACGCAGGTTAATGGGGTAGCGCTCCAGGCCCTCGACAGTACTGGCCACATTCATGCCGCCAATGGCGGTGCGCACCACCGACTGGATGTCCGAGATATTCAGGCCGAAACGGGCGGCAGCCTCGCGCTGAACATCCACCTTGATGTAGCGTCCACCAGCCACCCGCTCAGAGAACGCGGAGGCAGTACCAGGCACACCAGCCAGCACACGCTCCAGCTCTTCCCCGATGCCCTGGATCACGCTCAGGTCAGGCCCGGCCACCTTGATGCCCACCGGGGTCTTGATGCCGGTGGAGAGCATGTCGATTCGGGTTTTGATTGGCATGACCCAGGCATTGGTGAGGCCGGGAAGCCGAACCGTTGCGTCCAGTTCCCGGCGCAGGGATTCCGGTGTCACACCAGGGCGCCACTGGTCCCGGGGCTTGAACTGGATAAACGTCTCCACCATGGTCAGTGGAGCCGGATCCGTGGCGGTGTCGGCGCGGCCAATCTTGCCAAACACCGTTTTCACTTCAGGGATGCTGGCAATCAGCTTGTCCGTTTGCTGAAGAATTTGCCGGGCCTTGCCGATGGATATGCCGGGATAAGTCGTCGGCATGTACATCAGATCGCCTTCGTCCAGGGGCGGCATGAATTCACTGCCCAGCTTGTTGGCCGGCCAGAACCCGATCACCAAAATGACCAGACCACCTGCGAGCATCAACATCGGACGCCGCAACGCCCAGCCGATCACCGGTTTGTAGAAGGAAATCAATAGTCGGTTAATAGGGTTGCGGTGCTCTGGCAACACCTTGCCACGGATGAAATAACCCATCAGCACAGGAACAAGGGTGATGGCCAGGCCGGCTGCCGCAGCCATGGCGTAGGTTTTGGTAAAGGCCAGCGGCGCGAAGAGTTTGCCTTCCTGAGCCTCCAGGGTGAAGACCGGCAGAAAGCTCACGGTAATGATCATCAATGAGAAAAACAGTGCCGGCCCCACTTCACCGGCAGCCCGCGACATCACGGCCCATCGGTTGTCCGGTGTCAGCGGCGTTCGCTCCATGTGTTTATGGACGTTCTCCACCATCACAATGGCACCATCCACCATGGCACCGATCGCAATCGCGATACCGCCAAGCGACATGATGTTGGCATTGATGCCTTGCGCATGCATGATCACGAAGGCGGCCAAAATGCCTACCGGTAAGCTGACGATGACCACCAGGGAGGAACGAAGGTGAAACAGGAACACCGCGCAGATCAACACCACCACCAGGAACTCTTTCAGCAGCTTGCCATAGAGATTGTCGACGGCGTTATTGATGAGCGTTGAACGGTCGTAGGTAGTAACCACTTCGACGCCTTCCGGCAGGCTCGACCGAATTTCATCCAGACGCTGCTTGACCCCATCAATGGTTGCAAGGGCGTTTTCGCCAAAGCGCATCACCACGATGCCACCGGCGACCTCCCCTTCCCCGTTCAGTTCAGCGATGCCGCGACGCATCTGGGGGCCAAGCTGCACCTCAGCGACGTCTCTCAGCAGTAGCGGTTTGCCATTGCTGTTGACGCCCAGGGGAACCTTCCGAAGATCCTCTTCGTTCTTCAGATAACCGGTAACCCGCACCATATACTCCGCTTCCGCCATCTCAACGACCGAAGCGCCGGTTTCCTGGTTGGCGCTGTTGATAGCCGCATGAATACGTTGCAGCGTGATGTCGTAGGCACGCAGGCGGTCCGGGTCCACCACGACCTGGTACTGTTTCACCATGCCACCGACGCTGGCCACTTCCGAAACGCCCGGCACGGTCTGGAGTTCAAACTTCAGGAACCAGTCCTGAATGGCTCGCAGTTCAGACAGATCGTGCTGACCCGTCCGGTCCACCAGCGCGTAGGAATACACCCAGCCAACACCGGTCGCATCCGGCCCCAACTCAGGCTTGGCAGCATCCGGTAATTGCCCGGCCACCTGGCTCAGGTATTCCAGCACCCGCGAGCGGGCCCAGTACAGATCGGTGTCGTCATCGAAAATCACGTAGACGAAGGAATCGCCAAAGAAGGAATAACCGCGAACCGTTTTGGCCCCCGGCACCGACAACATGGCGGTGGTGAGCGGGTAAGTCACCTGGTCTTCCACCACCTGGGGCGCCTGGCCCGGATAGGGGGTTTTAACAATTACCTGCACGTCCGACAGGTCCGGTATGGCGTCGATGGGCGTTTCTTTAACGGAGTAGAGCCCACCCCGTCAGGATGAAAGTAGCAAGCAGTACAAAAAATCGATTATGAAGCGACCACTGGATAATGGCGTTTATCATGAGCTGAACCCGGTCTGAGACGGCCCCGGGGCCAACAGCCCCGGGGCCGTGTGTTACTGTTTTCTGATGCCCGTCACTTGCTGGCCACTGCCAGACGGGGTCAGGGTAAAGATCACGGTGTCACCTTTGCTGACACCCTCCAGATTCACCTCCGGCGCCACGGGAAAGCCCATGGTCATGCTTGGCCAGTTCAGCTCCGGAATGGGTTCATGCTTCAGCGTTATCTTGCGCTTGTCGGTATCCATCGCCGTGATCACGCCTTGACTCTGAATCGGGGCCGTGGACTCTTTAGCATCCATGCCCGTCATTGAGCCCATGTTGCTTTCGGCCGCGGCCAGGCCAGCTCCAAGGGACAAGCCAAACACAACCGTCATCATCAGGTTTTTCAGTTTCATGGTTTTCTCCAGTGGTTATTGCGCGTCTTGCGCGGGTTCCATACGTTCTATTTGGTAGCCATCGGGTGTCTGCCGGAAACGAAACCGGACGACCTGATTAGGCGCCAGCACAGTGGAGTCCACGGACTCGGCGAGACCAAACGCCATCGTCATCGCAGGCCAGCTCAGCTCTGGAATTGGATCATGACTCAGAGTGACGGAAGCGCTTTCGCTATCCAGCTCTGTGATCCGGCCAATGCCCGTGATTAACTCGGGCGAAGCGCCATCGGACGCAGCGCTACCGTCTTTTTTATCCTCGGCTTCAAGCCGAAGCATGGCTGCCTCAAGGCTGGTCTCGGAATCGATCAGGAACTGAGCCGACACCACCACCTCTTGCCCTTCACTCAACCCCTCTCGAATGACCACTCGGTCTCCAGCTTCCCGGCCAGTCCGGACCGGGACAGGGCGAAAATAGCCGTCATCTTCCGCCAGCAGCACGTGCTGACTGTCATTTCTTTGGATCAGCGCCGGGCGCGGAATGGTAAGCAAGTCCTCGCCGATGGGCGCTTCCATGGTGAGATTGACAAACATATTGGGGCGCAGACGGCCATCGGGATTAGGCACGCGAACCCTGGCCCTCAGGGTCCGGGTCTTCGCATCCAGCTCTGGATAGACGTAGTCAATGGTGCTTGTCCATTGAGCACCCGGCATCGCCGGCGTGGTGAATTCAACCGCCTGACCAACCGAAACCAGGCCGGCCTGTCGCTCAAAGAACTCGGCAATCACCCAAACCGAATCGCGGTTGCCTATGGCCATGATTTCCGTATCCGGGCGCACGTACATGCCGGCGCGAACAGGCAGAGCCGCCACGTAGCCGGAACCCGGGGAAAATACCGTGATGCGCTCACGCACTTTGCCCGTTTTTTTCAGGTCTGCAATCTGGCGGTCCGTCATGCCCAGCGCCCGCAGCTTTCCGCCGGTTGCCGACGCCTCAGAACTCCGTCTGAGGCGTTCAGACATCAGGAATTCCTGCTGGGCATTCACCAGCTCCGGGGAGTAGATTTCATAAAGCGGTTCACCACGGCTAACCGTTTCTCCGATTGAGCGTACGTGCAGGACCTCAACCCACCCGGCGATACGGCTGTGTACATGGATCAGTTGATCTTCGTCGTCGGTGACATAGCCCACGGTTCGGACCGGAACAGAAACGGCACCCCTGGAGACTGCCTGGGTTTTAACGCCCAGATTTGCTCGGACAGCAGCGTCTATCTGCACCCCGCCGTCGTCTCGCCCGGAATTGTCCTCCTCGTATACCGGTATCAGATCCATTCCCATCGGGGACTTGCCGGGCTTATCGCGGCGGTAGTTGGGGTCCATGGGGGCCACCCAGTACAGAGGCTTGTGTTCGGTGGATTCTGTAGTGAGGTTTTCGATGCCAACCTTCTCAGACATCAAGCTTGTTGTTTGACGGGCCAGCCAGCCCAGACCAAAGGCGATGGTGGTGGCCATCGCCAAAAAGGCAATACGCATGAATGATTCCTCGTTTAAAGCTTATGAGTGCTCGTTCAAAGTCGCGCGACCGAATGACCGCGCAACCTTAAAAACCAGATTAAGCTTCTGAGGAGTTGGGGGGAGGCGTGAGGGTCTCCAGGACTACGCTGACGTATTTCCCCTGGAGGGTTGCATGGTAAGACTCTTCATGTAGCCGAAGGCGCACAACTGTTCCATCAGAGGCAATTGCCGACACAAGATTGCCGCAAATACCTTGATTCGCCGCAATGACACAGTCCACGGTCTTCATATTAACGCACAAGCCATAGGTCTCGGTCTCGCCTGACGCTACCGATGAACCAGCTCTCGAACAGTCCGGCGCGGACATATCCGTCACCGCATTTGGTGACCATTCCATCTCGGTAGCACCAAACTGTCCGGTTGCCAAAAAGGGATGAAACGCGGAAATCAGCAGAAGCATACTGACAATGATCCTGTAACCCATTGATTTCCGCAATTCAGGCCGCTCCGTCTGAGCACACAAATTTCACTAATACGCTAAACACACTCGCCACCGGCGCCAAGGTCCGTTGGCGAGGTAGGGCCATCCGTGGCGCAACCGACTTCGCTATTGTCCAAACATCCATTCTCCTAGAAACAGCTGCTTAAGCAGGGTTCACCTTTCCCGGCTCTTTACTAAAGTAAAAGGGTACGGATATCACCGAGCAGTTGGCTAAGCAGCGCCGTAAAGCGTGCCGCGTCCGCCCCGTTCACTGCCCGGTGATCGTAAGACAGCGACAGCGGCAACATCAGCCGAGGCTGAAACACCTTGCCATCCCACACCGGCTTCATGGCCGCCTTGGACACCCCGAGAATCGCCACCTCCGGCGTGTTCACGATCGGCGTAAACGCCGTACCGCCAATGCCGCCGAGGCTGGTGATGGTAAAGCAGGCGCCCTGCATCTCCGCAGGCTTGAGCTGCTTGTCCCGGGCCTTCTGGGCCAGCTCGGCGCTTTCTGCCGCCAGCTCCCACAGACCTTTCTTGTCCACATTGCGGATCACCGGCACCATCAGCCCGTGGGGCGTATCCACCGCGATACCGATGTGAATGTACTTCTTGCGGACCACCTCCTTGCGCTCCATGTCCAGGGACACATTGAACTGGGGCAGTTCCGCCAGCGCCGTGGCACAGGCCTTCAGGAGGAACGGCAGCGGCGTCATCTTCACGCCCTTCTTCTCGCCAGCGGCCTTCTGGGCTTTGCGGAAGTCCTCCATATCGGTGATGTCGGCATCGTCAAACTGGGTCACGTGGGGCACGTTCAGCCAGCTACGCTGCATGTTGGTGGCCGTGGCCGCCATCATGCGCGACATGGACTCCCGCTCAACATCGCCAAACTGGCTGAAGTCCGGCAGCTTGACCCCCGGGATACCGGAGCCGGTACCAACGCTGCCACCCTGCTGGGCCTGCTGCAGTTGGCTCTTCACATAGGCCTGGACATCGTCTTTGACAATCCGGTTCTTGGGTCCAGAGCCCTTGATGCGTGTCAGGTCCGCACCCAGTTCCCGGGCCAGCTTGCGCACGGCCGGGCCAGCGTGCACCTTGCCACCCGGCGAGGGCGGTTCATAGGTGGAACCCTGGGGCTGAGGCGCAGACTCCTGTGCCTTGGGCTTTTCTTCGGGCTCAGCCTTGGCTTCCGAAGCCGATTCCGCCTTGCCGGAAGACTCCTCCGCCGGATCTTCCTCTCCCTCACCGCCTTCTTCAACGGTCATTTCCAGCAGATCGTCGCCCTCGGAGAGCTTGTCACCCTCCTTGACCAGGATCTTGCCGACCTTGCCAGAGTAGGGAGAAGGGATCTCCATGGTGGCCTTGTCGGATTCCACGGTAACCAGCGGGTCGTCCTCGGAAATGGAATCGCCTTCGGACACGTTGATCTCAATGACCGGAACGTTCTCGAAGCCGTCCAGGGCAGGCACTTTCACCGTTTCCTTGCGAGAGCCACCAGACGACTTCTTCGGCGCCGGCTTGCTCTTCTCGGCGCTGTCTGCGGATGTTTCCTTCGGCTTTTCCTCGGTCTTCTCCTCGGCTTTTGCCTCGGATTCCGACTCTGCCTCATCGCTTCCGGAATCGCCCGAGCCTCCTTCGGAGGGCTCCATCATGCCGACGACATCGCCTTCCTTGACCTTGTCACCCACTTTCACAGTGATCTTGGTGATCTTGCCGGCGCCCGGAGCGGGCAGTTCCACGGAGGCCTTGTCGGACTCCACCGTCAGAATCGGATCCTCTTCCTCGACCGTGTCACCAGCGCTGACGCTGATCTCGATAATCTCGACCTCGTCCGCACCGCCGAGATCCGGAACCTTGATTTCCTGTTCACTCATGGCGGTCTCCTTAGCTCAGCACCGGGTTCGTTTTGTTGCGATCGATTCCGTACTTGCGCATGGCTTCGAGAACCACCTCCTTCTTCACTTCACCATCCTGGGCCAGGGCTGAAAGCGCCGTCACCGTTACATAGTAGCGGTCCACCTCGAAGAAGCTGCGCAGCTTCTCGCGGGTGTCACTGCGGCCGAAGCCGTCGGTGCCCAGGGTGAGATAGGTCTTGGGAATGAACGCCCGCAGCTGCTCGGAGTGCAGCTTGATGTAGTCGGTGGACGACACCACCGGACCGGACTGCTTCTCCAGGCACTGGGTGACGTAAGCCTTCTTGGGCTTGTCATCCGGGTGCAGGCGGTTCCAGCGGTCGATGTGCTGGCCTTCGCGGGCCAGTTCATTGAAGCTGGTGACACTCCATACATCTGAGGCTACGTCCCAGTCGTCCTTCAGCATCTGGGCGGCGGCACGCACTTCGTTGAGGATGGCGCCGGCACCGAGCAGCTGGACCCGAGGCGTTTTCTTGCGGCCCTTGGTTTCCACCGACTCGAACAGGTACATACCCTTGATGATGCCGTCTTCGCAGCCCTTGGGCATGGCCGGCTGTTCGTAGTTCTCGTTCTCGATGGTCAGATAATAGAAAACGTTCTGGTTGTCCTCGAACATTTCCTTCATGCCCTGGCGCAGAACCACCGCCATCTCGTAGCCGTAGGCCGGGTCGTAGGCCTTACAGTTGGGAATGGTGTTCGCCAGGATGTGGCTGTGGCCGTCCTGGTGCTGCAAGCCCTCACCGTTGAGGGTGGTGCGGCCCGCAGTACCACCAATCAGGAACCCGCGGGCCTGGATGTCACCGGAGGCCCAGGCCAGGTCACCCACACGCTGGAAACCGAACATGGAATAGAAGATGTAGAACGGAATCAGCGGGAAGTTGTTGGTGCTATAGGAGGTCGCTGCCGCCATCCAGGCCGCCATCGAGCCATCCTCGTTGATGCCTTCCTCGAGAATCTGACCCTTCTTGTCCTCCCGGTAGTACATGATCTGGTCGCGGTCTTCGGGCACGTACTTCTGGCCTTCCGCCGTGTAGATACCCAGCTGACGGAACATGCCTTCCATACCGAAGGTCCGGGCCTCGTCCGGCACAATCGGCACCACACGCTTGCCGATGCGCTTGTCCTTGGTCAGTGCCGTGAGAATCCGCACGAACGCCATGGTGGTGGAGATTTTCCGGTCACCCGAGCCATCCAGCACTGCCTTGAAGATATCCAGTTCCGGAATCTGCAACGGCTGGCAGTCCTTGCGGCGCTTCGGATAGAAGCCGCCCAGCTCCTGCCGGCGCTTCTTCATATAGACGATTTCCGGGCTGTCCGGGGCCGGCCGGTAATACGGCACGTCCTTCAGCTCGTCGTCCTTCAGCGGCACGGCAAAACGGTCGCGGAACGACTTCAGCTGTTCAATGTCCAGTTTCTTCAGGGAGTGCGCGGTGTTCTGCGCCTCGCCGGCCTCGCCGAAACCGTAGCCCTTGATGGTATGGGCCAGGATCACTGTCGGGCGTCCGCCGTTGTTGTGCACGGCGTGGTGGTAGGCCGCGTAGATCTTGTAGGGATCGTGGCCGCCACGGTTAAGCTTGTTGATCTCCTCATCAGAGAGACTTTCAACCAGCTTGGCCAGCTCCGGATTGCGGCCGAAGAAATGCTTCCGGGTGTAGGCGGGCCCGTTACTCTTGAAGTTCTGGAGCTCGCCGTCGCAGACCTCGTCCATGGCCCGCTGCATCACGCCTTCCTTGTCCTTTTCGAACAGCGGGTCCCAATGACGACCCCAAACGACTTTCAGCACGTTCCAGCCAGCGCCACGGAACACGCCTTCCAGCTCCTGCATGATCTTGCCGTTGCCGCGAACCGGGCCATCCAGCCGCTGCAGGTTGCAGTTGACCACAAAGATGAGGTTGCTGAGGTTTTCACGGCCGGCCATGGAGATGGAGCCCAGGGTTTCCGGCTCGTCACATTCACCGTCGCCCACAAAGCACCATACCTTGCGGTCGCCCATATCGATGAGCTCACGGTTGTGCAGGTACTTCATCACATGGGCCTGATAGATGGCCTGAATCGGCCCCAGACCCATGGACACTGTCGGGAACTGCCAGTAGTCCGGCATCAGCCAGGGGTGCGGGTAGGAAGACAGGCCTGTGCCATCGACTTCCTCGCGGTACTTGTCCAGGTCCTTTTCATCGAACCGTCCCTCAAGGAAGGAACGGGCATAGATACCCGGGGAGGAGTGCCCCTGGAAATACACCAGATCGGATTCGCGCTCGTTGTCGCCACCGTGGAAGAAATAGTTGAAACCAACGTCGTAGAGGGTTGCTGCCGAGGAGAAGGAGGATACATGGCCGCCCAGGTCGCCCGGACGCTGGTTGGCGCGCATGACCATGGCCATCGCATTCCAGCGGATCAGTGAGCGGATCCGCCGCTCCATGAACAGGTCGCCAGGCATGGGCGCCTGCTGGGATACGGGAATGCTGTTCCGGAATGGCGTGGTAATGGAATAAGGTAGCTCGGTACCGTCACGGCTGGCCCGCTCGGAAAGCCTCTCGAGAATGTATTTGGCCCGGTCTACGCCTTCGTTCTCGATCAGAGATTCCAGCGCGTCCAGCCATTCACCGGTTTCAATGGGATCATCGTCCTGGTACATCAAACCCTCCCCTTGGCATCAAAAGGTGCAGCGCGGCCACGATCAGCAGCCGGCGCGATGCGGTGTCAATGAGCTGCGATTACATGCAGTGTGTTGTTATGGGTATATCCGCCTGACAGGTGTACCGGTGCTCAGTACACAGAACCTGTAGTAAGCATAGAACAGCTTTCACACTTTTCATGCCGGATCGCCCCGGTTTTCAGGCTTTTGACCCTGGTCGACCAGCATCGAGACAGACGTGAACAGATCTGTTATCCCAATCCGTAGTATTTTTACTACATTTCGCCTATCAAATTCAATTGAAGCCCGCCCGTGAGTCCATTTAGGGGCCGCTTCTTGCGGTTAGTTACGGAAGAATGACCGTTTTTGGACCACTAAACAACCAGAATGCGACCAATGTCGTAGCATTCCTATCACAGAGAATTTTGTTACCGTGCTAAACGATCTCATTCGCTACAATTAGCGTAATTTCGAGATATTTACCCGTTTTTTCAGAGATTTAATGGCAGCATCCGGCCGCAGTCCTGCGGTTTTCCTCCGACGATTAATTAGACCTGAAAATAAATTTCTATTTATGTATACTTGCCTGCCTGATTTTTAACCACCAAAAAGTGGTCGGACCACTTTTTGCCTCAGTCAACCAACAGAGGGCGATCTATGAACTCCATCGTCACCTTTCCGAACCGGATTCCCACCACGGAGTTCGAGGAACGGCGCTTCAAGGTCTACACAGACCGCCAGCTCGACAAGATCGAGATCATTCAGAACCTCCCTGAAGAGACCCTGTTTGAGATGAAGGTGGTGGCCAGCGTGCTGCCTTTCCGGGTCAACGAATACGTGATCAATGAACTGATCAACTGGGACAAGGTGCCCAACGATCCGATCTACCAGCTTGTCTTCCCGCAGAAAGGCATGCTCAAGGAGGAACATTTCGAGCGTATGGCAGCGCTGCACCGGGAAGGTGCCGACAAGAAGGAAATCCAGGCAGTCGCCAAGGAGATCCGGGACGAGCTGAACCCGCATCCGGCCGGACAGATGGAAATGAACATGCCCGAACTGGACGGCGAGGTGCTCGACGGCGTTCAGCACAAATACCGGGAGACTGTGCTGTTCTTCCCGGCCCAGGGGCAGACCTGCCACTCCTATTGCACCTTCTGTTTCCGCTGGGCGCAGTTCGTGGGCGACAAAGACCTGAAGATGGCCAGCACTGAAGCCGAAAAGCTTCATGGTTATCTGAAGGAGCACACCGAAGTTAGCGACCTGCTGGTCACCGGTGGCGACCCCATGGTGATGAAAACCAAGAACCTGGTGCAGTACCTGGAACCGCTGCTGGAGCCGGAGTTTGACCACATCCAGACCATCCGGATCGGCACCAAGGCGCTGACCTTCTGGCCGTACCGCTTCGTGACCGACAAGGACGCCGACGAGCTGATTGACCTGTTCGCGCGCCTCGTGGACGCTGGCAAGCACGTGGCCATCATGGCCCACTACAACCACTGGCAGGAGATCACCACCGAGATCGCCGAGGAAGCGATTCGTCGCATCCGGGCAACCGGTGCCGAAATCCGCGCCCAGGGGCCGCTGATCAAACACGTGAACGACGACGCCGACGCCTGGGCGAAGCTGTGGAAGAAAGAAGTGAAGCTGGGCATCATCCCCTACTACATGTTCGTAGAGCGGGACACCGGGGCCAAGAACTACTTCGAGGTGCCCCTGGCGGAGGCCTACCACATCTATCGGGAAGCCATGAAACAGGTTTCCGGCCTGGCGCGCACCGCGCGCGGCCCGTCCATGAGTGCCGGCCCGGGCAAGGTGGAGATCCAGGGCATCACGGAAATCAAGGGCGAAAAGGTCTTTGTGCTGCGCTTCCTGCAGGGCCGTAACCCGGACTGGGTACAACGCCCCTTCTTTGCCAAGTACAGCGACACCGCCACCTGGCTGCATGAACTGGAGCCAGCATTTGGCGAGGAGAAGTTTTTCTTCGAAGATGAGTACGAGCAGATGAAGAAAGGGAACGGCTGAGACCCACTCTCCTCCAGCCTTCCGTCTGAAGGGCAGGTGAGCCGTATCACCTGCCCTTTTTTATCCCCGCCGAAACTTCGGCACAAAACCCTCCGGCTTGTCTTTTAGCCACTCAACAAACGTCCGCAGCTCCTCCAGCTCCAGCAGTTTCTCTCGGGTGTTGAAGTACAGCCCCAGCTCTTGCTCAGAGCGAGCCTTGTGAATGGCGTTGTGGCAGGGCCGGCACACCCACAGGGTTCGGGTAATCAGGTCGTCTTTGCTGAACAGCTTCTGGAAGCGCTTCTTGCGATGCAGGTGCTTGGGGATCAGATGGTGCCGGGTGAGCTTGGCCACCCGGCGCTCGCAGAGTTCACAGTTGTCAGGCTGGGGCGGGAGTTTGAGCATTCCACCTCAATGCATCAGGGTATACAGTTTCCGCCGATAGGTCCGTACGTCCGGGTTGTTGTTGCCAAGCTTGTCGAACAGCTCGATCAGGGTGGTCTTGGCCACTTCGTCCTTGTACTTGCTGTCCACCTGCATCAGGCGGATCAGCAGATCCATGGCCTCGGCGTTGTTCTCCCTTAATACGTGATGAAGCGCCAACAGGTGCAACGCGTTCGGATCTTTCGGGTCCTGCTCCAGGGCCATCTCCAGATCCTTGATCGGAGGCAGCTCGGCAGACTGCTTGAGGAACTTCACCCGCGCCGCCAGTTGCTTGGCCTGGTGCTGCAGTTTCTCCTCCGGCGGCAGGCTCTCGAGCACTTGTTCCGCGGTTTCCAGGTCCCCGGTCTCGGCTTTCAGCTGGGCCAGGTCGATCAACACCTGGAGGTTCTCAGGATCCTTACGGTTAAGATCGGACAGAATGGCAAGCGCTCCGTCCACGTCGCCTTCTTCCAAGATGCGGCGGGCCTTGTCGTGCGGATCCTCCTGCGGGGCCTGCACATGTTTGTCCAGCACTTTGCGGATCTCGTTCTCCGGCAGTGCGCCGTTGAAACCGTCCACCGCCTGGCCGTCTTTCACCAGGATCACTGTCGGCAGGCTGCGCACGCCGAGGCTGGCGGTCAGCTGTTCCTGCTCATCGGCGTTCACCTTCGCCAGCATGAACCCGCCCTGATATTCGTTGGCGAGTTTTTCCAGCAATGGCATCAACTGTTTGCAGGGGGCACACCACTCGGCCCAGACATCCACCAGGATGGGCGTGCTGGCAGAGGCTTCCATGACCTTCTGCTGGAAGTTTTCCATGGTCGCTTCAAAGATGTAGGGGGAGTTGCTCATGCCTGGCACCTGAAATTGTCGAAAGTTGTCTAGATATCTGGAGATCAACAGGGCACCGCGCCTGAGTCTCTGCGAATTGTCTGAGGACATGGGGCCGGCCAGGCGGAAATCAAGGCTGCAGAGACAAAAGCCAACTCCTTGAAATTACCGTATCTGGCGTTACATAGGCTACATAGACAGCCAACCCACAACCTTTCCGGATGGACAGTTCACGGCATGAATGACGACACCCGCAACGATTCGTTTGAAGAGTTCGAAGAGGATGTGACCGAATACATTGGCAAAGACGAGCACAGCAAGGGCCTGGCACTGCCCCAGCAATTGATGCCCAGGCGCATGTACGTGCTGCCGGTGTCCAACCGCCCCTTCTTCCCGGCCCAGGTCCAGCCGGTGATGGTGAACCAGAACCCCTGGCACGAGACCCTGAAGCGGGTCGGCGAAACCGATCACAAGGTGCTGGGCATCTGCTTTGTGGAAGAGCCGGAAGCCGAGGAAGGGGTGCCCGCCAGCGACCAGCTGGAAACCATGGGCTGTGCCGTGCGGGTGCATCACGCTCAGAGCCAGGACGGCAAGGTTCAGTTCATTGCCCAGGGTCTGCAGCGCTTCCGGATTACCCAGTGGCTCCGTCGCAAGCCCCCCTACCTGGTTGAGGTGGAGTACCCGACCGAGCCCGAAGAAGAAGCCGACGAGCTGAAGGCCTACACCCTGGCCATCATCAGCGCCATCAAGGAGCTGCTGCGATCCAATCCCCTGTATGGCGAGGAAGTGAAGCAATACCTGTCCCGGTTCGGGCCGGACGACAGTTCGCCCCTGGCCGATTTTGGCGCCTCCATGACCAGCGCCCCGGGTCACGAACTTCAGGACGTGCTCGACACCGTTCCGTTGCTGCGCCGCATGGAAAAAGTGTTGCTGCTGATGCGCAAGGAGCAGGAAGTTGCCCGCCTGCAGTCGGAAATCAGCGAAGAGGTCAACGCCAAGGTACAGAAGCACCAGCGTGAGTTTTTCCTCAAGGAACAGCTCAAGGTAATCCAGCGCGAGCTGGGCATGGCCAAGGACGATAAGACCGCCGACGTGGAGCGCTTCGAGCAGCGCATGGCAGAACGCCATCCGCCGGAGGCGGTGCAGGAACGCTTCAGGGACGAGCTTGAGAAACTTCAGGTTCTGGAGCAGGGCTCGCCCGAATACGGTGTTACCCGCAACTACCTGGACTGGCTTACCCAGGTGCCCTGGGGCCTTCACTCCGAGGACCACTTCGACCTCGCCGAAGCGCGCCGGATTCTCGACCGCGACCACGACGGCCTGGACGACGTGAAAAACCGCATCGTGGAGTTCCTGGCCGAGGGCACCTTCAAGAAAGAGGTGAGCGGCTCCATCCTGTTGCTGGTGGGCCCGCCGGGCGTGGGCAAAACGTCCATTGGCCATTCCGTGGCAGACGCCCTCGGGCGGGAGTTTTACCGCTTCAGCGTCGGCGGCATGCGCGACGAGGCCGAGATCAAGGGCCATCGCCGCACCTACATCGGTGCCATGCCGGGCAAGTTTGTGCAGGCACTGAAGGATTCCAAGGTAGCAAACCCGGTGATCATGCTCGATGAAATCGACAAGATCGGCGCGTCCTTCCAGGGCGATCCGGCCTCAGCCCTGCTGGAAACCCTGGACCCGGAGCAGAACCGGGATTTCCTCGACCACTATCTGGACGTTCGCATGGACCTGTCCAAGGTGCTGTTCATCTGCACCGCGAACCAGCTCGATACCATTCCCCGGCCGCTGCTGGATCGAATGGATGTTATCCGCCTGTCCGGCTACATTTCCGAGGAAAAGCTGGCCATTGCCAAGCACCACCTGCTGCCCCGGCTATTGAAACGGGCTGGGCTGCTCAAAAAGCAGTTCAACATCACCGATGCCGCCATCCGGCAAGTGATCGAGGGGTATGCCCGCGAGGCTGGTGTGCGCAATCTGGAAAAGTTGCTGCACAAGATCATGCGCAAAGGCATCGTCAAGCTTCTGGAGCATCCCGACCAGCCGGTGAAAGTGGGCGTCAACGATCTGCCCGAATACCTCGGGCAGCCGGCGTTCCGGAAAGAGAAGTCGTTGAAAGGCGTTGGCGTGGTTACCGGCCTGGCCTGGACCGCCATGGGCGGGGCCACCCTGAGCATCGAAGCGTCCCGGATACACAGCAGCCAGCGCGGCTTCAAGCTCACCGGCCAGCTCGGCGACGTGATGAAGGAATCCGCGGAGATTGCCTACAGCTTCGTGTCCTCAAACCTGAAACGCTTCAAGGGTGACCCCACGTTCTTCGACAAGTCCTTCGTGCACCTGCACGTTCCCGAGGGAGCGACCCCCAAGGACGGCCCCAGCGCCGGCGTGACCATGGCCACCGCGCTCTTGTCCATTGCCCGCCGGGAAGCCCCACAGCAGAACATTGCCATGACCGGCGAGCTGACCCTCACCGGTCAGGTGCTGCCGGTGGGCGGGATTCGTGAGAAAGTGATTGCCGCACGGCGGCAGAAAATCAGCAATCTGATCCTGCCAGAGGCCAATCGGGGCGATTACGAGGAGCTGCCGGACTATCTGAAGGAAGGACTGATCGTGAACTTTGCGAAGCACTACAGCGATGTCTTCCAGGTGTGCTTCGGCAACAAGCCGAGAAAGGGGTCTTCGGTGCATTAACCGTGGGAGCGGGGTGTCGGATTACGCTTCGCTGATCCGACACCCCTGCTCAGCCCTTTTCCTTCCAGCCGTCATCGTTCAACACCGACCCTACCGTCAGCACCGGCGAGGCATCGATGTCATCGGCGTCCATCATGTTCGCCACCCGCTGCAGCGAGGCCAGGATCATGGTCTGCTCCCACTCCGCCAGGCTCTGGAATTTCTGGATGAAATCTTCCTGTAACGGGTTCGGGGCCCGGGCCAGGAGTTCGGCGCCCTCAACAGTCAGGTGCGCGTGCACCTTGCGCTTGTCCCGGGTACTGCGCACCCGGTACACCAGTTTGCGATGTTCCAGGCGATCGAGAATCGTGGTAACCGTCGCCTGACTCAGACTGACTTTTTCAGCAATCGTGCCGATCGTAACCTCGCCCAGATCCCGGATGGTTCGCATGATCAGCAGCTGCGGTCCGGTCAGACCGGCGTATTTGCTCAGCCGCTTGGAATGCAGGTCCGTGGCCCGGATCACGCGCCGCAGCGCCACCAGCACATCTTCGTAACTGTTCAAGGCATTACTCCGAGTCGGTTTTCGCCAATTCTTTATACCCCTAACTATTAGAGGTCTTTGCACCCTGAAAAGCAAGTCGGGGACTGTGCCTGCATTTTTTCCATCAACCACTATGCTAAGGTCACGCCTCTGCTCAATTTCCCAAAACCAGACGGACCCAGCCCGATGATCAAGTTGTTGCTTACCTTTCTTTTCGCGTTGGCTTTTACCGGCACCCTGAAGGCCCAGCAAAACCTCGGCCCGGACGAGCCCCTGACCGAGGAGGACCTGGAGGAAAGCATCGAGACCCTCGACGAGCCCATGTACACCCCGTTTGTTGAACTCTATCTGCTGGAGGAAACCAAGGCCCTGCGCAAGGAGATGCAGAGCACCCGTGCCGAGCTGATTGAAAAGGTGGTGGACAAGGAACTCTCCGTGGCCGACAAGACCATGTCCTATGCCACCGACACGGTCACCTACTTCTTCTACCTGATTGCCGGCGCCACCTCCATTCTGGTGGTGATCGGCTGGAACTCGATCCGGGACATGCGCAACCAGCTCACCAGTCTCGCCGAGAAGCGGGTGAACGAGCTCGTAGTGGAGTATGAAAGGCGCCTGGAGTTCATCGAAGAACAGCTGAAACAGAAATCCGACATCATTCATCAGAACCAGGCGGAGATCGAGCGCACCAACGAGGTGCATTCACTCTGGCTCAAGGCCAGCCAGGAGACCTCCCAGCAGAACAAGATTGCCGCCTACGACCAGATCCTGGACCTGCGCCCGGATGACGTCGAGGCACTGAGCTACAAGGCCGACGCCGTGCTCGAGATGCAGGAGCCCCTGTGGGCCATCAGCCTTTGCCAGCGGGCACTGAAACTGGCACCGGACAACGGCCATGCGCACTATCAGCTGGCATGCGCCTATGCGGAGATCGGCCGCTGGGACGACGCGGTCAGCACCCTGAAGAAAGCTATTGAAATTTCCGAAGCATACCGCGACGATGCTTCGGTAGACGTGAGTTTTGACCAGCTGCGCGACCATGAGAGCTTCCGGGCACTGGTCACCCAGGATGAAGAAGACGGCACGGACGCCTAGCGCCGCTCAGAGCGGCACAGGTATTGCCTTGAAAAAGCTGCCCGTGTTCCGGAGCAACCGCCAGAGGGCCCTGCTTGACAACAGCAGAGCTGTGATGTTTGTTTAACTCTCTGAAAACACAAGAATAACCCTGAACCATAACAGGACAGAATCAATGAGAACTTCAGTGAAAAAACTCGTTACCGCCGTCAGCACTTCCGTAGCCCTGATGGGCGCAGGTCACGCCGCCGCCGAGATCCAGATCGGTATCGCCGGCCCCATGACCGGCCCCGTTGCCCAGTATGGCGACATGCAGTTTTCCGGCGCCCGCATGGCGATTGAACAGATCAACGCCAATGGCGGTGTTATGGGCGAAGAGCTCGTTGCCGTTGAATACGACGACGTCTGCGATCCCAAGCAGGCGGTAACCGTAGCCAACAGCCTGGTGAACGACGGTGTGCGCTTCGTGGTTGGTCACCTGTGCTCCAGCTCCACCCAGCCGGCCTCTGACATCTACGAAGACGAAGGCATCCTCATGGTGACTCCGGCCTCCACCAGCCCGGAAATCACCGAGCGTGGCTACGAGCTGGTGTTCCGCACCATCGGCCTGGACAGCATGCAGGGGCCGGTTGCGGCACGCTACATTGCCTCCCAGAGCCCTGAGCGCGTCGCCATCGTGCACGACAAGCAGCAGTACGGCGAAGGCATTGCCACCGCCGTGCGCGACACCCTGCAGAACGAAGGCATCGAGATTGCCATGTTCGAGGGCATCACTGCCGGCGACAAGGACTTCTCCTCCCTGGTCACCAAGCTCAAGCAGGCCGACGTGGACTACGTCTACTACGGTGGCTACCACCCGGAGCTGGGTCTGATCCTGCGCCAGGCGCGCCAGGCCGATCTTGACGCCAAGTTCATGGGCCCAGAGGGCGTAGGCAACAAGGACATCAACACCATCGCCGGTGAAGCCGCCGAAGGTCTGTTGGTAACCCTGCCGCCAGCGTTCGACCAGAAAGCCGAGAACCAGGCGCTGGTTAAAGCCTTCCAGGATAAGGGCGAAGATCCGTCCGGCCCGTTCGTTCTGACCTCCTACACTGCCGTTCAGCTGATTGCTGATGGTATCGAGGCCGCCGAATCCACCGATCCGTTCGAAGTTGCCGCTGCCCTGCGCGAAGGCACCTTCCAGACCCCGATCGGTACCGTGGAGTACGACAAGGCCGGCGATATGAAGTCATTCGAGTTTGTTGTGTACGAATGGCATTCAGATGGCAGCAAAACTCCGGTAAACTAAGCCCTTATCGTTAACAAACGGTAATTATGAGAGCACCTTCTCACCGCGATCCGGGAGAAGGTGTTTTTCTAGGCTCCTGTTGATCCTCCCACATTTCCGCCCCGGATATCCCGGCAGCGGGGTGTGGTAGCGGAGGGAGCAGGCTTTCGGAGTTCCATAACAATGCAAGACCTCCTGTATTTCTTCCAGCAGCTCATCAATGGGCTGACGATCGGGAGCGCCTACGCCCTGATCGCCATCGGTTACACGATGGTTTACGGCATCATCGGCATGATCAACTTTGCCCATGGTGAAATCTATATGATCGGCGCCTACACCGCGCTGATTGCCATAACCGGGCTGGCGACGCTGGGTATCGCCTGGCTGCCCCTGGTCCTGATCGTGGCACTGATCTGCGCCATACTCGTGTCCAGCTCCATGGGCTGGGCGGTTGAGCGGGTGGCCTATCGGCCGGTACGCGGGCGTCACCGCCTGATTCCGTTGATCTCCGCCATCGGCATGTCGATTTTCCTTCAGAACTACGTGCACCTGGCCCAGGGATCCCGCAACATCGGCTTCCCGGCCCTGATCAACGGTGGCTTCAATTTCGGTTCCGGCGACGGATTCCAGATGTCGCTGTCGTACATGCAGATCACCATATTCATCACCACCCTGGTCTGTATGACAGCCCTCTCCATGTTCATTTCCCGCTCCCGTACCGGTCGGGCCTGCCGGGCCGTTTCCCAGGACCTGGGCATGGCCAACCTGCTGGGCATCGACACCAACCGGATCATCTCGGCAACCTTCGTCATCGGCGCAGCCCTGGCGGCGGTGGCCGGTCTGCTGCTCGGCATGTACTACGGCTCGGTGGACCCCCTGTTCGGCTTTATTGCCGGCCTGAAGGCCTTCACGGCAGCGGTTCTTGGCGGCATCGGCAGTATCCCCGGCGCCATGCTGGGCGGTTTGATACTGGGGGTAGCGGAGAGCATGACCTCCGGCTATCTCAGCGGTGAATACAAGGACGTGATCTCATTCAGCCTGCTGATCCTGATTCTGCTGTTCAAACCCACCGGCCTGCTCGGCAAACCGGAGGTTGAAAAGATCTGATGGCTGCCAACAATCTGAGACACGCGCTCTTCTGCGCGGTTATCACACTCGTGATTTCCTACCCCATCATCGGCTTCAACCTGGAAGCCCGGGGCATCAATGTCACGCTGACCGGCGCCGATACCAGCACCATTGTGATGGTGCTGCTGGCTGCCGTCCTCGTGTTCCTGTTCCAGCTGTTCCGCGACACCATCATGGGCACCCTTGGCAACCTGCCAAACCCGCTTCCAAAGACCAAGAGCGAACCCATATCGGAGAACCGGCGGGCAAAGATCGAATCCTGGGTACTCAGTGGTCTCCTCGTGCTGGCCCTGTTCTGGCCGTTCTTCGTGTCCCGGGGCGCGGTTGACCTGGCCACCCTGGTACTGATCTACATCATGCTGGCACTGGGCCTGAACGTGGTGGTGGGCCTGGCGGGTCTGCTGGACCTTGGCTACGTGGCCTTCTACGCCGTGGGCGCCTACACCTTCGCCCTGCTGTCCCAGTACATGGGCATTTCATTCTGGTTGGCCCTGCCTATTGGCGCATTGCTGGCGGCCCTGTTTGGTCTGGTGCTGGGCTTCCCGGTATTGCGATTGCGAGGCGACTACCTGGCCATTGTCACCCTGGGCTTCGGCGAGATCATCCGGATCCTGCTGAACAACTGGACCACGCTCACCGGTGGCCCCAACGGCATCGGCGGCATTCCGGAACCCACCCTGTTCGGCATGGAGTTCGGTCGCCGCGTGAAAGAGGAAGGCAACACCTCCTTCCACGAGACCTTCGGCATTGCCTACGCTGGCGAGCACAAGGTGATTTTCCTGTACCTGATTGCCCTGGTTCTGGCGGTGTTCACTGCCCTGGTCATCCGCCGGTTCATGCGCATGCCGGTCGGCCGGGCCTGGGAAGCCCTGCGGGAAGATGAAATCGCCGCTCGCTCCCTGGGCCTGAGCCGCACCGCGGTGAAGCTGTCGGCGTTTACCATTGGCGCCTTCTTTGCCGGCTTTGCCGGAACCGTATTCGCCTCCAAACAGGGCTTTATCAGCCCGGAGTCGTTTGTCTTCCTGGAATCGGCCATCATCCTCGCGATCGTGGTGCTCGGGGGCATGGGCTCCCAGATCGGGGTTGTCCTGGCAGCCATTGCCGTGACCATCCTGCCGGAACTGGCCCGTGAGTTCTCCGAATACCGGATGCTCATCTTCGGCGCCGCCATGGTGCTGATGATGGTCTGGCGCCCGCAGGGTCTCATGCCCATGCGCCGCATCCATATCGAACTGAAAAAGCAGGAGTGACAGGCGATGCTTGAAGTACAGAATCTGTCCATGCGCTTTGGCGGCCTGCTTGCCGTAGACCAGGTGTCTCTGGACGTACAGGAACGGGAAATCGTTTCCATCATCGGCCCCAACGGGGCCGGCAAGACCACCGTGTTCAACTGCATGAGTGGTTTCTACAAACCCACGGGCGGCAAGATCCTGTTCGAGGGCCACGAAGTTCAGGGCAAACCCGATTACAAGATCTCCCGCCTGGGCATGGTGCGCACCTTCCAGCACGTGCGTCTGTTCAGCCAGATGACAGTGGTGGAGAACCTGCTGGTGGCCCAGCACCGGCACCTGAATACCAACCTCATAGCAGGGTTGCTCAAGACCCCCGATTACCGGACCCGGGAGAACAAGTCACTGGACCGCGCCGCCTATTGGCTGGAGCGGGTCGGTCTGCTGGACCTGGCCAACCGGGAGGCTGGCAACCTGGCCTACGGCCAGCAACGGCGCCTGGAAATCGCACGCTGCATGGTCACCGAACCGAAACTCCTGATGCTGGATGAGCCGGCAGCGGGCCTTAACCCGGCGGAAACCAAAGACCTCAACCAGCTGATTGTCAGCCTGAAAGAGGACTACAACGTTTCCGTAGTGCTGATTGAGCACGACATGAGCCTGGTAATGGATATTTCCGACCGCATCAACGTCATCAACCAGGGCCGCCCCCTGGCCAGTGGCACACCGGAAGAAATCCGCCAGAACGACGACGTGATCAAAGCCTATCTGGGCGAGGCCTGAGGTAAACACATGCTAGTACTTGAAGATGTCCATACCCACTACGGCAAGATCGAGGCCTTGCACGGCGTCTCCGTTGAGGTCAAAAAGGGTGAGATCGTCTCACTCATCGGTGCCAACGGCGCCGGCAAGACCACCCTGCTGATGACCGTGTGCGGCAATCCGCAGGCCAGTTCCGGGCGCATTTTCCTAGAAGGCCGGGAGATTACCAGTGAACCCACCGCGCAGATCATGCGCTCCGGCATTTCCATCGTACCGGAGGGCCGCCGGATCTTTTCCGGCCTGACGGTTGAAGAAAACCTCCACATGGGGGGTTTCTTCAACACCAAGGTGGAGATTCGCAAGAGCATTGAGCACGTCTACGACCTGTTCCCCCGCCTCAAGGAGCGTGAACACCAGCGTGCGGGCACCATGTCGGGTGGCGAACAGCAGATGCTGGCCATTGGCCGGGCCCTGATGAGCAAGCCCCGCATGATCATCCTGGACGAGCCTTCCCTGGGGTTGGCGCCGCTGGTGATCAAGCAGATTTTCGAAATCATCGGCCAGCTCCGGGACGAGGGCATCACCGTGTTCCTGGTTGAGCAGAACGCACACCAGGCGCTGAACCTCGCCGACCGGGGCTATGTTCTGGAAACCGGGAAGATCCGGCTGCACGACACCGGCAAGAACCTGCTTGCCAACCCCGACGTGCAGAACGCCTACCTGGGCGGCTAGGCTCATTAGCACATTAGTGCGAAGGGAAATAGCCGGTACATGGCGACATGTTCCGGCTTTTTTCTTGGAAAAATCAAATACTCACCCAGTTTTCGCCTTGCACCGGCAGGATATCAACTATACTCAGGACAACGGTCATCCTGTCTCCACAAAGACCAGTCAGGGCCGTTCTCACCATGACGGCTTCATCGTGGCTGCATGGTGTTTTGCGACGACAGCTACAAACCACAGAAAGGAGTGGATAATGAAAAAACTGATCGCAGGTGCAATTCTTCTGGGTGCTTCCTCCATGGCCTTTGCTCAGCCTGGCTGTGGCGTAGGCGCCATGATCTGGAAAGGACAGTCCGGTATTGCCCCCCACGTTCTGGCTGCAACCACCAACGGTACCTTTGGTAACCAGACCTTTGGCATGACCACAGGCACCCTCGGCTGCCAGACTAACCAGGCCGTCCAGTCCATGGCCATGTACATGGACAGCAACATCGACAAGGTCGCCCGCGACATGTCCCGCGGTTCCGGTGAAAACCTGGACACCCTGGCCGTGCTGCTGGGTGTTGACGAAGCGGACCGCGACACCTTCCGTAAGGTGCTGCAGGACAACTTCGCTGCCATTTTCCCGAGTTCTGAAACCACCTCAGGCGAAGCGGTTGACGCCATTGTCGCCCTGCTGGAGAAGAACGAATCACTCAGCAAATACGTAGCGGCCTGATACAGGAAAACTGAAAGGATGCGCTCATGCGCCAGGGACGGCGCATCGCTCCACCCCCGACACCGTTCAACCCCCGGATGCAGCACATTTCATGGGCAACATGCTTCGCATTGGGCCGGTCCTGATCTGGCTCGCAGTCAGCCTGCCAACCCAGGCGACACCCGCCGATCTAAACAACGAACTCCACCTTGATCCGGCCTGGCTGACGCTGGTTCACTATCAGCCCGACGCCTTCGGCGACGGCTACACCAGCCAGGCGGACGATCCGGACTTTTTCCTGAGCGACCAGGGCAAGCACTCGCCGAAAGCCGAACTGCAGGCAACCCTGACCGCCGTCCGCCAGCCCGGCGGCGGCGACAACCATGCCCGCTGCCGGTTTCCTGCCAGGACCCAGTGGCTCCAGCAGAAGCTGAACCTGTCGCTCCCCGACATCCGCTGCCCTGGCTACCAGGAGTGGTCGGACACGCTGAACACCGAAACCGTCACCCTTGTGTTTGCGGCGTCCTACCTGAACAGCCCATCGTCGATGTTTGGCCACACATTCCTGCGCCTGGATCCACCCCAGGAGGATGAGGAGACCAACCTGCTGTTGGCCAACACCATCTCTTATGCCGCCGACGCCGCCGCCCACGACAGCGAGATCCTGTTTGCCTACAAGGGCATCTTTGGCGGCTATCCGGGCATCACTACCATCCAGCCCTATTACGAGAAAATCCGGCTTTATTCAGACATCGAACATCGGGATCTCTGGGAGTACAAGCTGAACCTGACCCAGAGCGAAGTGGACATGATGATTGCCCACGCCTGGGAAATCCGTGACCGTAACTTCGATTACTATTTCTTCGACGAAAACTGCGCCTATCGCCTGCTGGCCCTGATCGACATTGCCCGGCCGGGCACAGACCTTCTGAGCGAAGTGAACACTCACGCCATACCCTCTGACACGGTACGCTGGGTGGTGGATCGCAACCTGGTAAGCGAGGTTTATTATCGCCCCTCGGCAGCCACCTCTGTGGCCTACAGCCTCGACACCCTGCCCGACGGTCACCAGACCCTCGCCGCCGCCATTGCCAACGGGTATGTGGCCGCCGACGCCCCGGAGGTCCGTTCGTTGCCCCCAGGGGAACGCGCCCACGTTCTGGATGCCACCTACGACTACGTGCGCTACAAGAGCGAAGCTGACGGCTGGCCCCGGGAGATCGCCGCCCCACTCTCCCATGACCTGCTTCGGGAGCGCAGCCGGATCAACGGCGTTGCCCCACCGGAAGCCCCCCCCGAACCGGCCGTTCGGGATGATCAGGGCCACCACACCTTTCGTCTGAGCCTGGGCGCCGGGCAGCTGGCGCACCGGGAATTTACCCAGCTCACCGTGCGCCCCGCTTACCACGACGTGCTGGACCCACCGGCCGGGTACCGCAGTGGTGCCCAGCTGCAGTTCCTCAGAGTGGATGCCCGTCTTTACACGGACAACAACGAGCTGCAACTGGAACAGCTGACCGGCGTGGAAATCCGCTCCCTGAGCCCCCGCAACGCATTTTTCTCACCGCTGTCCTGGCAGGTGGGTTTCGGCGGTCGGCGAACCGATACCGGCACCGATCGGGTGCTCACCCCGTACCTTGAGGGAGGCGCCGGCGGCAGCTGGGGCCTGGGCGACCGGACCCAGGCCTTTGCCCTGGCCACCGCTGACCTGGAAATCGACGACGACCTGCGCCGCGGGTACGACGCCGCACCAGGCGCCGACATCGGCCTGCTCCACCAGAACAACCGCTTCAGCCTGCTGGCCGGCGTGAAAACCAAAGCCTGGATTGTCAGCAGCCAGCACCGCCAGGACCAGCTGTACGCCGACGCCAACTGGCATCTGGGCCGCGACTTCAGCCTGTTTGCCAGATTCACCCGGGAAGAGCACTACGACAGGTACCAGAGCCTATGGAAAGCCGGACTCCACGCCTACTTCTAAACCCCGCAGCCGGGCTCACCGGGCTCCTTTGCGCTATCCTGCTGCTGCCCGGCTGCAGCAGCCTGTTCTTCTACCCGGACCGGGCCACCTACATCACCCCGGACCGCCTGAACCTGGCTTACGAGGACATCTACCTCGACACCCCCGACGGCGAGGCCCTCCACGGCTGGTGGCTGCCCGCCGAAGCTCCGGGTAGCGAGGCTCTGGGCACCGTCTACTTCCTCCACGGCAACGCCCAGAACATCAGCAGCCATATCCTCAACGTGTCCTGGCTCCCGGACGAGGGCTACAACGTCTTCACCATCGACTACCGTGGCTACGGCCAGTCCACCGGCGACCCGGATCTCGAAGGCGCCCTGCACGATGTCGAAACCGGCCTGCGCTGGCTGGCGGAGAAATCCGAAGTGAAGAACCGGCCACTCTACATCCTCGGCCAGAGCCTCGGGGGCGGCCTGGGCATCGCCCTGGCCAGCGAATGGACCCAACGCCAGGAACAACCCCGCCTGGACGGCGTCATCCTGGACGGCACCTTCTCCGGCTTCCGCAGAATCGCCCGGGAGAAACTGGGTGAATTCTGGCTAACCTGGCCATTACAGATTCCCCTGAGCTGGACCATCCCCGACGATTACGAGGGCGTGGATCATATTCCCCGGATCAGCCCGGTGCCGGTCATGGTGATTCACAGTGTGCGGGATGGGATTATTCCGTTTCATCATGGGCAAGCCTTGTTTGAGGCCGCCAGGGAGCCCAAGGAATTCCTGCAGACGGATACGCCACACGGGGCGACGTTTGTTATTCCCGGGTATCAGAGAGATGTACTCCGTTTCATGAATGCCGAGCGATAAAGTATGGGCGGCTGCTGGGCTTTCCTTTTCAAAAGTGTTGAGGGCCAGGGACGGCCCGAAACAAGCGCACATGGATGTGCTCGTAGCGTCTTTTGAAAAGGAAAGCCCAGCAGCCGCTTCCACCAGACCCGAAAACGAAAAACCCGCCAATCCAGAGGAAAGGCGGGTTTTTATCAAGCCCGAAATCGATCAGGCAGAGAAATCGGTCGGCTGATCGCCTTCCTTGATTTCCTTCATGGACAGCTTAACGCGACCACGATTGTCCACATCCAGCACCTTCACCAGAACCTCCTGACCTTCGCTCAGCTCGTCAGTCACGTTCTCGATGCGGCGATCAGAGATCTGGGAAATGTGTACCAGACCGTCCTTGCCCGGCAGGATGTTGACGAAGGCACCAAAGTCCACGATGCGCTCGACGCGGCCCTTGTAGATGGCGCCAACTTCGATCTCCGCAGTGATCTCCTTCACCCGGTTCACCGCCGCCTGGGCAGATTCCTGGTTGTCGGCGTAGATCTTCACATTGCCGTCGTCGTCCAGATCGATGGAGGCACCGGTCTCGTCGCAAATGGCACGGATGGTGGAACCGCCCTTGCCGATCACGTCGCGGATCTTCTCCGGGTTGATCTTGATGGTGGTGATGCTCGGAGCACGGGCCGACAGCTCGGCGCGCGGCTCGGAGATAACCTTGTTCATCTCGCCCAGGATGTGCAGACGGGCTTCATGGGCCTGCTCCAGGGCGATTTCCATGATCTCGTCGGTGATACCGTTGATCTTGATGTCCATCTGCAGGGCAGTAACGCCCTCTTTGGTACCGGCAACCTTGAAGTCCATGTCGCCCAGGTGATCTTCGTCACCCAGGATGTCGGTCAGAACCGCGAACTTGTCGCCTTCCTTAACCAGACCCATGGCAATACCGGCCACCGGCGCCTTGATGGGCACGCCGGCGTCCATCAGTGCCAGGCTGGAGCCACACACGGAAGCCATGGAGCTGGAACCGTTGGATTCAGTGATCTCGGACACCGCACGGATGGCGTACGGGAACTCTTCCAGGGTGGGCATAACCGCTAGCACACCACGCTTGGCCAGACGACCGTGGCCCACTTCGCGACGACCCGGGGAACCAACGCGTCCAGCTTCACCAACCGAGTACGGAGGGAAGTTGTAGTGGAACAGGAACGGGTCTTTGCGCTCACCTTCCAGGGCGTCAATGATCTGCACGTCCCGGGAGGTACCCAGGGTGGTGGTCACGATGGCCTGGGTTTCGCCACGGGTAAACAGGGCGGAACCGTGAACGCTCGGCAGGACACCCACTTCGATCTCGATCGGACGCACGGTCTTGTTGTCCCGGCCGTCGATCCGGGGCTTGCCATCAATCACCTGCTGGCGAACCACGCTCTTCTCGATCTTGCCGAAGTACTTCTTGACCTCGTCTTCGGAAGGCTGGCCTTCCTCTTCGCCGGCCAGCTTCTCAACAGCCGCGGCTTTCACTTCGCCCAGACGCTCGTAACGGGCCATCTTGTCACGGATGCCATAGGCCTCCTCAATGGCACCGGCGAACTCCGCCTTGATGGCATTCAGCAGCTCGGTGTTCTCCGGCTCTGGCTGCCAGTCCCAACGCGGCTTGCCGATTTTAGCGGCAAATTCCTTGATCGCGGTAACCGCGGTCTGCATTTCCTGGTGACCGTACAGTACGGCGCCCAGCATCTGGTCTTCGGTCAGGCCTTTGGCCTCGGACTCAACCATCAGTACCGCATCTTCGGTACCGGCAACCACCATGTCCAGCAGGGAAGTTTCGAGCTCTTCGAAGGTCGGGTTCAGGAAGTAACCGCGCTCGTTGGTGTAACCGACACGGGACGCGCCGATGGGACCATCGAACGGAATGCCGGAGATGGCCAGCGCCGCAGAGGCGGCCAGCATGGCGGCAATGTCCGGATCCTGGTTCTTGCTGGAGGACATGACCGTAGTGATCACCTGGACTTCGTTCATGAAGCCGTTCGGGAACAGCGGACGAATCGGACGGTCGATCAGGCGGGAGGTCAGGGTTTCCTTTTCGGAAGGACGACCTTCGCGCTTGAAGAAGCCACCCGGGATCTTGCCCACGGCGTAAGTCTTCTCGAAGTAGTTAACGGTCAGCGGGAAGAACGGCTGGCCCGGCTTGGCTTCCTTGGCGCCAACCACAGTACCGAGCACCGAAATATCATCAACGGTCACCAGTACCGAACCGGTAGCCTGGCGCGCAATACGGCCGGTTTCCAGCGTAACGGTCTTGCCGCCGAGCTCGAACGATTTCTTGAAAGGTTTCAGATCCACAACAAACTCCTGGTTTCTCTTTTCCAGATTGATTGATTCCTCCGGCCCATGCCGGCAGAACCGATAGGCTGCAGAGAACGTGCTGTGATCCGAAAGCCAACCCGTCTGAAAGCTAACAGGCTGTTGCAAAACCCCGGTCTGAAGGGCGGCAGTCCAGAGGCCGCCGGGCCCGGGTTTTTCAACAACCTGCTATCAAGTTCGGCTTTCCGTTACGACAGGGAACCCTTCGGTATCACGGATCATTCAACTGCAGTGTGAGACAAGCACAACGGGCAGATCCGGCGTCCGGATCTGCCCGTTGACGGCTTCCACTGGCTACGCCGGCGAAGCCCTCAGGTCGCGAAGACCCGGATCAGCGACGCAGACCCAGACGCTGGATCAGTTCCAGGTAACGGTCGGCGTTCTTGCGCTTGAGGTAGTCCAGCAGCTTACGACGCTGGTTAACCATCCGGATCAGGCCGCGGCGGGAATGGTGATCCTGCTTGTTGGCCTTGAAGTGATCCTGCAGCTTGTTGATGTTGGCGCTCAGCAGTGCCACCTGAACTTCAGGGGAACCGGTATCGCCGTCACCTTGCTGAAAATCCTTTACGATCTGTGCTTTCTCATTGGCAGACAGTGCCATAACTCACCTCATAGTTTGCGATGCTTTCGAATACAGCCGAACCGCGCATCTCTACAGCCCGGCTAGACAACGGAGCGGCTAGCGCCTTCCGCTGCTCTTCACCAGTCGGCGAGGGACCAGTTTGGTCTGCTCACCGTCCGGGAAAGCTTCTGCCAGCCCCACGAAGCTACCGTTCGCGCTCTCCTGTGCGTAGAGCCGAACGAAGCCATCATAGGCCTGACCTGGTATTCTAACCGGTTGTCCGTTCAATATCGATACCAGCGCCGGCCCCGCCAGAGCGTGCTCGGGGAACATGGACAGCGCAGCATCGGGCGCCACCAGCAGGCCATCGAGACTCTCGCCCCGCTCCCGCATGGCCTCCAGCTGCTCTACAGGGTGAGCGTTGGCGAGGGTAAACCCGGAGGCCATGGTCCGGCGCAGTGCCGTCACATGGGCACCGCAGCCCAGGGCTTCGCCGATATCCTCAACCAGTGAGCGAATGTACGTACCCTTGGTACAGCTCACGGCGATATCCAGCTCGTTCTCGCGAACATCCAGCAGTGTCAGCTCATAGATGGTCACGGGCCGCGCCGGACGCTCGACTTCGATACCCTCGCGGGCATACTCGTAGAGTGGTCGCCCCTGGTACTTGAGGGCGGAATACATGGAGGGCACCTGCTGGATGTCGCCGCGAAAGCGGTCCAGCACCGGCTCCAGCGTTTCAGCGGTGAGGCCTGCGGGCACCGGCTTTTCAGCCACCACCGCACCTTCGCTGTCACCGGTTTCGGTGCGGACACCCAGTTTCGCGGTGGCAATATACGCCTTGTCGCTGTCGAGCATCATCTGGGAAAACTTGGTGGCCTCCCCGAAACACAGCGGCAGCACCCCGGTGGCCAGCGGATCAAGGGCACCGGTGTGGCCGGCCTTGGCGGCGCCGAACAGGCGCTTGACCTGCTGCAGGATGCCATTGGAGGTGACACCCTGGGGCTTGTCGATCACCAGAATCCCGTTGACGTCACGGCCCTTGCGTCTGCGACTCAAGCGTTACGCTCCGGATCATTCTGGTTGTCGGTGTCATCGTCATCGCGATCCACCGCCGGCTTCTCACCAACGGCCTCGCGAATCAGGCTGTCCATCTTCCGGCTGTAGCCCTGAAGCGTGTCGAAGTGGAACCGCAGGTGCGGCACCACCCGGAGCTTCATGGCACGGCCGACCTGGCCACGCAGGAAACCGGACGCCTTGTTGAGAACGCTGATCGATTCCTTCACCTCCGGTGAGTCTTCGGTCAGCTCCTCGGTAGACAACAGGGAAACGTAGATGTCCGCGTAGCCAAGGTCACGACTGACCTTGACCGCGTTCACCGTGACCATGCCCACCCGCGGGTCTTTCACTTCCCGCTGGATGAGCTGGGCCAGTTCCCGTTGCATCTGATCGCCGATGCGATCAATACGACTGAACTCTCTTGGCATCAGGCTACCTTTAACCTTGGCTGTATCAAGCGCCGGTGGACTCGAGCTTGCGCTCGACCCGCACGCGATCGAACACCTCGATCTGGTCGCCGACCTTCACGTCGTAGCCTTTCACACCGATACCGCATTCCATACCGTTGCGGACTTCGGCAACGTCATCCTTGAAGCGACGCAGGGATTCCAGCTCGCCCTCAAAGATCACCACGTTGTCTCGCAGAACGCGAATCGGCTTGTTACGGTACACGGTACCTTCCACCACCATACAGCCGGCCACCTGGCCAAACTTGGGTGAGCGGAAGACGTCGCGAACGTCGGCAATACCAACGATGTCCTCGCGGAACTCCGGTGCCAGCATGCCGGTCAGGGCGGCCTTCACATCATCAATCAGGTTATAGATGATGCTGTAGTAGCGCAGATCCAGGCCTTCCTGTTCCACCAGCTTCTTGGCTGCGGTATCGGCACGTACGTTGAAGCCGAAAATAACGGCATTGGTAGCCATGGCCAGACTGACATCGGTCTCGGCAATACCGCCAACACCGGAAGACACGATCTTGACCTGGACTTCGTCGTTGCCGAGGTCCTGCAGAGCCTTGGTGATGGCTTCAAGGGAACCACGAACGTCGGTCTTCAGAACCACATTGAGGGTCTTGACCTCGTCCTTGCCCATGTTTTCGAACAGGTTCTCAAGCTTGGCAGCCTGCTGGCGCTGCAGGCGCTGCTCGCGCTCGCGGCTCTGGCGGAATTCGGCCAGCTCTTTGGCCTTCTTCTCGTCGGCCACGGCGAAGAACTCGTCGCCGGCGTCCGGCGTACCGTTGAGGCCGAGAATCTCAACCGGAATCGACGGGCCAGCTTCCTTCACCTGTTTGCCGGCTTCATCGGTCATGGCCCGGACCTTACCAAAGTAGGAACCCGCTACCACCATGTCGCCCTGGCGCAGGGTACCGTTCTGAACCAGCACGGTCGCCACGGAACCACGGCCGCGCTCCAGGCTGGACTCGACCACCACGCCTTTGGCAGGTGCATCGGCCGCCGCCTCGAGCTCCAGGACCTCTGCCTGCAGCAGAACCGCCTCGAGCAGATCATCAATGCCCTGGCCGGTGTGTGCGGAAACCGGTACGAACTGCACGTCGCCGCCCCAGTCTTCCGGGATGACTTCCATGCCGGCCAACTCGGTTTTCACGCGATCAGGATCAGCCTCTTCCTTGTCCATCTTGTTGATGGCAACAACGATGGGCACACCTGCGGACCGGGCGTGGTCAACGGCTTCCTTGGTCTGGGGCATCACACCGTCATCGGCGGCCACCACCAGGATTACAATGTCGGTACACTGGGCACCGCGGGCACGCATGGCGGTAAAGGCCGCGTGGCCAGGGGTATCCAGGAAGGACACCATGCCGTGATCGGTTTCCACATGATAGGCACCGATGTGCTGGGTAATACCGCCGGATTCGCCAGAGGCAACCTTGGTGCGACGAATGTAGTCCAGCAGCGAGGTTTTACCATGGTCAACGTGACCCATCACGCTCACCACCGGCGCCCGCTTGGTCTTCTCACCGCCCTCGAAGGAGAGCTCGCTCAGAACCTCTTCCTCGAACGCATCTTCACTGACCGTCTTGGCCTTGTGGCCCAGTTCCTCGGTGACCAGCACCGCGGTTTCCTGGTCCAGGGGCTGGTTGATGGTGGTCATGACGCCCATGCCCATCAGGGTCTTGATAACGTCCGCCGCCTTGACGGCCATACGCTGGGCCAGATCACCGACGGTAATCGTTTCCGGAATCTCTACTTCTCTGACCATTGGTTTGGTCGGCCTCTCGAAGCCATGACGCTTCTCTTTGGGTTTCTTTTTCGCACGCAGCGGTTTTCTGAGCGTGGTCTCTTCTTCGTCTTCCGAGATCACCATCGGCTCTTCAACCGGGCGACTGCGAGGACCACGATGGCCAGCCTGCTTCTTCTTCGGCTTGCCCTCCTCGATTTCGTCGCCGCGCTCGCGAACTTTTTCTTTCTTCTTCTTCGGCTTACGGTCCTTGCCTTCGCCGTCAGGCGGCGGTATCGGCATATCCTCCGGCGCAGGCACGGGCTCTGGCTCCGGCTCTGCCGCTTTCTTCGGCTCGGCCTTGTCCGCCGGCTTCTCGGCAGCCGCTTCCTGGGCCTTGGTCTCGTCGGCCTCCGGCGCTTGCGCTTCCGGCTGCTGTGGTGTCTCGGCTGCGACCTTTGGCGCTTCCTCGGCAGGCGCCTGCTCGGGCTGCGGCGCTGCGGCCGCTTCTTCCGGCTTGGGCGCTTCCGCTTCCGGCTGCAGTTCCGCCCGCTTGATATAGGTGCGGCGCTTGCGAACCTCTACGTTAACGGTCTTGGCCTTGCCAGCCTTGAGCGTCGTGGTGGTCTTGCGCTTCAGGGTAATCTTGCGCGGCTCGGCATCAGCCTCACCGTGGGTTTTTCTCAAATAGGCCAGCAACTGCTGCTTCTCATCGCTGGACACAGAGTCATTCTCGGAGCGGGCCTTCAGGCCGGCTTCCACGATCTGCTTCAGCAAACGATCCACGGGAGCGCCTACATCTTCGGCCAGTTGTTTTACCGTTACTTCAGCCATACTGGTCCTCCTCCCGAATTAAGCCTGGTCTTCAAACCAGGGGGCACGTGCGGTCATGATCAACTGACCGGCACGCTCTTCATCCATACCTTCAATCTCGAGCAGGTCGTCAACCGACTGCTCTGCCAGATCTTCCATGGTGCGCACGCCCATGCCGGCCAGCTTGAAGGCCAGGCCACGGTCCATGCCGTCCATACCCAGAAGATCGTCTGCCGGCTCGGCGCCTTCCAGCGCTTCCTCACTGGCCAGAGCCTGGTTCAGCAGAACGTCCTTGGCGCGGCGACGCAGTTCGGTGACGGTTTCCTCATCAAAGCCGTCAATCGCCAGCATTTCTTCCATGGGTACGTAGGCCACCTCTTCAATGGAGGTGAAGCCTTCTTCAATCAACACACCGGCGAACTCCTCGTCCACGTCGAGGTTGCTGGTGAAGTGTTCAACCAGTTGGTTGTACTCCTGCTCCTGACGCTCGCCGGCTTCTTCCTCGGTCATCACGTTCAGGGTCCAGCCGGTCAGGTCGGTGGCCAGCCGCACGTTCTGCCCGTTACGGCCGATGGCCTGGGCCAGGTTGTCTTCCGCCACGGCCACTTCCATGGTATGCCGGTCTTCGTCCATCACGATCGACGCCACTTCCGCCGGTGCCATGGCGTTAATCACCAGCTGGGCCGGATTGTCATCCCACAGCACAATATCAACACGCTCACCACCGAGCTCATTGGAGACGGCCTGGACGCGCGAACCACGCATACCAACACAGGCACCCACCGGATCGATCCGGCGATCATTGGTCTTGACCGCAATCTTGGCCCGTGAGCCGGGATCCCGCGCGGCACCGCGGATTTCGATCAGTTCTTCTGCAATTTCGGGCACTTCGATACGGAACAGCTCGATCAGCATCTGCGGCGCCGTCCGGCTGAGGATCAGCTGCGGGCCACGGTGATCGGTACGGATCTCCAGCAGCAGCGAGCGCACCCGGTCACCCATGCGGAAGGTTTCCCGCGGGATCAGGTGCTCCCGGGGCAACAGCGCCTCGGCGTTGGCACCCAGGTCGACAATCACGTTGTCGCGGGTGACTTTCTTGACGGTACCGGACACCAGCTCGCCCACGCGGTCGCGGTAGCTGTCAACGATCTTGCTGCGCTCGGCTTCACGGACTTTCTGGAAGATGATCTGCTTGGCGGCCTGGGCGCCAATCCGGCCAAAGGCTTCAGACTCGATCTTCTCCTCGTGGATATCACCAGGCTTCAGGGCCGGATCAATCTCTTCCGCCTCCTGCAGCGTGAGCTCCGTGCCCAGGGCCGGAACCGCGTCATTATCGACGACCAGCCAACGACGGAAGGTTTCGTACTCGCCAGTCTTCCGATCAATGGCAACCCGGATATCGGCTTCTTCGTCTTCGAAACGTTTCTTGGCAGCGGTGGCCAGTGCCAGCTCGATCGCCTCGAAAATCACATCCTTCTCGACGCCTTTCTCGTTCGAGACGGATTCAACCACCAGCAAGATCTCTTTACTCATTGGATTGCCCTGCCCTTAAATTCAACTGTGCGTCCACGGACTTGTTCAAATCGTTCATTCAAATACCGGCACAATGTGCGCTTTTTCGATGCTGTCGAACGGCAGCAGATACTCGTGGTCATCCACAACCACTACTACCTCGTCACCTTCAACGCCTTTGATCAGGCCCTGAAACTTCCGCCGGCCCTCAAAGGCCATGCGCAGACGGATTTGCACCTGGTGACCGACAAAGGCCTGGTATTGCTCAAGACGAAACAGCGGGCGATCCATCCCCGGGGATGAGACCTCGAGCGTGTATTCGGTCTGGATGGGATCTTCCACATCCATCACACCGCTGATCTGACGACTGACTTTCTCGCAGTCGTCGATACCGATGCCGTTTTCGGCATCGTCGATAAACACCCGCAACAGGGAATGATGGCCCTGCGACCGGAATTCAATGCCCCAGAACTCATACCCCAGACCGTCTACAACGGGCTGAAGGATGTCTTCCAGTTGCTTAAGCTTGGCTGACAAGTTTCGCCATCTCCGTTATCTGTTCTACCGACCCCAAAAACAAAAAAAGGGCTGTTTTATCAGCCCTTTTTATGCACCAGGGCCCTTTGCGCCAGGCCCCTTAATCAAAAAGCCCCGATCAGTGGGGCCTTTTGTTGCAAGAACTCGCAGGAAGCCTTCCGATACATCGCTTCCCGCTGACAGACACCTGGCCTGCCAGAAACCTGCCACTGAACAACCAATCCGGCAGGTCCCAATATCCGCCGGAGTATAGAGACGCCAGGCAGACTGGTCAAGGACTGACCAAAAAAAACGGCCTGGGAAATCCAAGCCGTTTTTCTGAATATGGTGCCCGGGGCCGGACTCGAACCGGCACGGCTTTCGCCACTACCCCCTCAAGATAGCGTGTCTACCAGTTTCACCACCCGGGCAACATTCTTACTCGAGTTCGGGAAGATCAGACTCCCCGCCCTCGGACTCGCTGGCGGCGTCGCCACCACTGGCAGCGCCTTCGGACGGAGCCGCCGGAGCGGACTCCTGAACCACCGGGATACCGGCCTCACCGGCCACCTCGGCGCGCTGCTTGGCAAAAATCGCCAGCGTAAAACTTGTCACGAAAAACACCACAGCAAGCAGCGTGGTGACACGGGTCAGGAAGCTGCCACTACCCTGACTACCAAAAACTGTCTGGGACGCGCCGCCACCAAACGCCGCACCGGCATCGGCACCCTTGCCCTGCTGGATCAGCACCAGACCCACCAGCGCCACCGCGATGACCACGTGCAAAACGACTACCAGCGTTTCTACCCAATCCATAACGACTCTCGCGAACCTTTAAATTCAGTGACCCGCAGGAACACTACGGCAGATACTTACAAAATCTTCCGCTACCAGTGACGCTCCGCCGATCAAACCGCCGTCGATATCCGGCTCGGCAAAAAGAGCGGCAGCATTATCCGCTTTTACACTGCCCCCGTAAAGGAGGGAAATGTCTTCAGCCGGCGCACCCATGTCGGCGAGCACTTTGCGGATGGCAGCGTGCATTGCCTGGGCATCGCCCGCGGTGGCGGTCTTGCCGGTGCCGATGGCCCAGACCGGCTCATAGGCCACGACGACGCGCTCCCACTGGGTTGACTCTACATCAGCCAGGGCCTTGCGAACCTGAGCCGCAACGACGGCTTCGGCATCACCTGCATCCCGCTCTTCCAGGGTTTCGCCAACACACACCATGGCGAACAAACCACAGGCGAGAATACGCTCCACCTTGCGGGCAACCACGTCGTCCGTTTCGCCGAAGAGCTGGCGACGCTCCGAGTGACCGGCCAGAACATACTGGCATCCCAGATCGGCCGCCATTTCAGCGGAAACTTCCCCGGTGTAGGCCCCGGAAGACCACTGGGACACATTCTGCACGCCAACTTTCAGATCGGCAGCTGCCAGGGACGCCACATCTGCGACGTAAAGCGCGGGAGGAATAATAACAACCTCAACGCCATTAGCAAGAGAACCGGCCTCAGATCGAACATCGCCGACCAGAGACTTTGCCAGGTCCTTCGACCCGTTCATTTTCCAGTTTCCGGCTACGATCCTGCGACGCATAACAATTCCCATACCCGAGGGAGGGCGAACTATACAGCACTCCCTCCCGGCAGACAACCGCCTGAAAACACAAAGTCAGGGACTGGAATTCTCCACCACCCGGGCCAGTTCCTCGACCACCCTGCGGATCTGGTCAGCGTCCTGACCCTCGGCCATAACCCGGATCAGGGGCTCGGTTCCCGAGGCCCTCAGCAGAATACGGCCGGCGCCACCCAGCTCGTCTTCGGCGCGGCGAACCGCGGCCACGATTTCTTCGCGACTGAACGGATCGAACCGCTGCCCTACCCGGACGTTGATCATGGTCTGGGGCAGCTTGCTCATGCCCTGGCGAATCTCCGCAAGGCTTTTGCCGGAGCGGCGAACGGCCAGCAGTACCTGGAGTGCCGAAACAATGCCGTCACCGGTCGTGGTGCAATCCCGGATCACCATATGCCCGGAACCTTCACCGCCCAACACCCAGTTATTGGCCAGCAGGCGCTCCATGACATAGCGATCACCCACTTTCGCCCGCTCGAATTCGATGCCGATTTCCTTCAGGGCCAGCTCAACACCCAGGTTGGTCATCAGGGTACCGACCACCCCGCCTTTGAGGCGATCCTCTGCGAAGCGTTGGGAGGCAATCACATACAGCAGTTCGTCACCGTCCACTTCGGTGCCGTCGCGATCCACCATGAGCACGCGGTCGCCATCGCCATCAAAGGCGATGCCCAGGTCGGCGCCTTTTTCCAGAACCGCGGCCTTGAGGGAACCCAGGTGAGTCGAGCCGACATTCAGATTGATGTTCAGGCCGTCAGGCTCTGCCCCGATCACTGACACCTTCGCACCCAGCTCACGGAAGACCTTGGGGGCAACGTGATAGGTGGCGCCATGGGCGCAGTCCAGCACAATCCTCATGCCATCCAGCGTGAACTCGTTGGGCACGGTGCTCTTGCAGAACTCCACATAGCGACCCGGCGCATCATCCACCCGGGAGGCCTTGCCAAGTTCTGCCGGCTCACAGACCTCGATGGGCTGATCCAGCCAGCGCTCGATTTCCGCTTCCAGGGCATCGTCCAGCTTGGTGCCGGCGGGCGAGAAGAACTTGATGCCATTATCTTCATGGGGGTTGTGGGAGGCACTGATGACAATACCGGCAGACGCCCGAAAGGTCCGGGTGAGATACGCGATAGCGGGGGTCGGCATGGGCCCGAGGAGCTTGACATCCACCCCGGCTGCGGACAGCCCTGCCTCGAGCGCGGACTCGAACATATAACCGGAAAGGCGGGTGTCCTTGCCGATCAGCACGCTGTTGCGCTGGCCATCGCGCTTGAACGCCTGGCCTGCAGCCCAGCCAAGCTTCAACATGAACTCCGGAGTAATCGGAAACTCGCCGACGCGCCCGCGAATACCATCCGTGCCAAAGTATTTTCTCTCGGACATCAATCTGCCTCCTTCATGGCCGCCACAACCCGGACGGCATCTACCGTTTCCCTGACATCGTGCACGCGAATAATGCTGGCACCCTTCATGGCGGCTATTGTCGCGGCCGCAAGGCTGGCGGGCAACCTTTCGTGCACTTCCCGTCCGGTAATATGGCCCAACATGGACTTCCTGGACATGCCAACCAACAGCGGATGGCCGAGGATCTGCAGCTGCTCCAGGGATGCCAGCAGCTTGAGGTTATGAGCCAGACTCTTGCCAAACCCGAACCCCGGATCAAGCACGATGTTTTCCGGGCGCACACCTGCCTGCTCGGCCACCCGCATACGCTCGGTCAGGAACGCGCTCACCTCCCGGCGGACATTCCGGTAGGCGGGGCGATCCTGCATGGTATCGGGCTCGCCCTGAATGTGCATGATACAGACGGGGATATCCGCGCGGGCGGCGGCCTCTGGAGCGCCTTCACGCTGCAGGGCGCGAACGTCGTTGATCAGCCCGGCACCCAGTTTTGCCGTTTCGGTCATAACCTCCGGAGCACTGGTGTCCACCGAGACGACCGCATCCAGCTCCCGGACCACGGCCTCTACCACCGGGCACACCCGGTCCAGTTCCTCCTGAACCGATACCGGCGTGGCGCCCGGCCGTGTCGATTCGCCACCAATATCGATGAAGCCTGCCCCGTCGGACACCATTTGCCGGGCCCGCTCAAGCGCCAGATCCGGCCGGTTGAAGCGGCCGCCGTCGGAGAACGAATCCGGGGTGACGTTCAATACGCCCATAACATGGCACAGCGACATATCCAGTTCACGACCGGCAAAATTCATCTTCATGGCAATACTTTTCCCTCTGACAAAAACAAACGCCGCCCGGAATCCGGGCGGCGCCATGCACATCTGTTACCTTCTCGCCGAGGCGGCCTCGCTGCCCCGGCGTTACCTTCAGTGTTCTCCGGCAGGCCGGCCAACACCGGGATGACGCCCGTCGTCAGACGCCTTGGGCTCAGGTGCCGATTCTGGCTCGTCTGTCTTGACGCCACCGGTTGGGCCACTGTCACCCCAGCCTTTCGGAGGACGGGGTACCCGGCCTTCCATGATGTCATCGATCTGGAAGCGGTCGATGGTCTCGTACTTCATCAGGGCATCGGCCATCAGGTCGAGCTTGTCGCGGTTGTCGATCAGCAGTTGCTTGGCCTTCTCGTAACAGCTGTCGATGATGTTCCGCACTTCCTCGTCGATCCGCTGGGCGGTTTCCGGAGAATAGACGGTCTGGGACTGACCGGCTGACCGACCAAGGAATGGTTCTTCGCTGTCAGTATCGTACTGCAGCGGACCCAGCTTCTCGGACAGCCCCCAGCGCGTGACCATGTTGCGGGCCAGACTGGTGGCACGCTCGATGTCATTGGAGGCGCCGGTGGTGACACCGTCAAATCCGAGCGTCAGCTCCTCGGCAATGCGGCCACCGAACAGGCTGCAGATGGAGCTGATCAGGTAGCGCTTGCTGTGGCTGTACTTGTCCTCTTCGGGGAGAAACATGGTAACACCCAGGGCACGGCCACGGGGAATGATACTTACCTTGTAGACCGGGTCGTGCTCGGGCATCAGGCGCCCGACGATGGCATGACCGGACTCATGGTAGGCAGTATTGCGCTTCTCTTTCTCGCTCATCACCATGGACTTGCGCTCGGCGCCCATCATGATCTTGTCCTTGGCGAGTTCGAACTCCTCCATGGACACCAGGCGCTGGTTGCGACGCGCGGCAAACAGGGCCGCCTCGTTCACCAGATTGGCCAGGTCGGCACCGGAGAAGCCGGGCGTACCACGGGCAATCAGGGCCGGCTCAACGCCGTCGGCCAGGGGCACTTTCTTCATGTGCACCTTGAGAATCTGCTCACGACCGATGATGTCGGGCAGGCCAACCACCACTTGGCGGTCGAAACGGCCGGGCCGCAAAAGGGCCGGGTCGAGCACGTCCGGACGGTTGGTGGCGGCGATGACGATCACGCCCTCGTTGCCTTCAAAGCCGTCCATCTCAACCAGCAGCTGGTTAAGGGTCTGCTCGCGCTCGTCGTGACCACCGCCCATGCCGGCACCACGATGGCGACCAACGGCGTCGATCTCGTCGATGAAGATGATGCAGGGGCTCTGCTTCTTCGCCTGCTCGAACATGTCGCGAACCCGGGACGCGCCCACACCCACGAACATTTCCACAAAATCGGAACCAGAAATCGAGAAGAACGGCACCTTGGCCTCGCCCGCGATTGCCTTGGCGAGCAGCGTCTTACCGGTACCCGGCTGACCCACCATCAGGACGCCTTTGGGGATGCTGCCACCGAGGCGCTGGAACTTGCTGGGATCCCGCAGGAAGTCCACCAGCTCCTTCACGTCTTCCTTGGCCTCATCCACGCCGGCCACGTCGCCGAACGTGGTCTTGATCTGGTCCTCGCTCATCAGGCGCGCCTTGCTCTTGCCGAACGACATGGGGCCCTTGCCGCCACCGCCGCCCTGCATCTGGCGCATGAAGAACACGAACAACGCAATGATGATCAGGATCGGGAACGCAGCCACCAGCAGCTGGGTCCAGAGGCTCTGGCGCTCGGGCTCCTTGCCGATAACCTCGACATTGTTGGCCAGCAGATCATCCATCAGCTTGTTGTCCGAGACTTGCGGACGGATGGTCTGGAACTGGGAGCCGTCACCGCGGGTACCCTGTATCTGCAGACCGTCGATGGTGACCTGACGGACCTGCCCCTGCTGGACCATCTCCACAAACTGGGAATAGTTGACTTGTTGCCCGGTGGTGGTCGGAGAGAAATTCTGAAACACCATCAGGAGCACGGCGGCTATCACTAGCCAGAGAACCAGATTTTTTGCCATATCGTTCAAGGATCATCACCTGTGAATTGAAGAACGAGCCAACTCGGGCAATCGTCCTTTACGGGCACCTTACACCAATTGTACGCCGGTCCACCAGAAACGGCCCATCCGTATCGGCCACAGACACTGCAATCGGTGCAACGCATTCATAACCTCTATCTTGGGTGCCGCCATCAAAATTACAACACCCCGGCGGATCGAGAACCCAGACTGCGAAAGCTTGGACCAGGCACGGCTTATTTCGTTCCGGGCCGGCCAGCCGTGGTTTCAGTAGGTGTTAACGACCATTCGTGCCGCCATCTGATCTGGTACAATCCGCAAAAGTATACGCACAGGCCAGCGCTTACGCCGCTGACCTTTTGTTAATGGCACTGATAAAGAGATTACATCATGAGTCTTTCACCGGAACAGCGCCGGGAATTCCGGGCTATTGCCCACAACCTCAAGCCAGTCATTATCGTTGGTGAAAAAGGCCTGTCCGAGGGACTCCAGGAAGAGCTGGAGCGCGCCCTGAACGATCATGAACTGATCAAGATCAAGGTCGCCAGCCAGGATCGCGAAGCCCGGCAGGAAGCCATCCAGGCCCTGTGCGAAAGCTCAGGGGCGCAGCTGATCCAGACCATCGGCAAGATCGCCGTTATCCTGCGTCGCGCCAAGCAGCCAAATCCGAAGCTGTCCAACCTGACACGCCATCAGCGCTGAGTTTCACCAACAAAAAAGCCGGCCAGGGTAACCTGGCCGGCTTTTTTGTGTCCGGGCTTTGGCTCAGACGTATTCCACTTCCTCGATCTCGTATTCCACGGTACCCGAAGGCACCCGGATAGCGACCACGTCGCCTTCGCTCTTGCCAACCAGGGCACGGGCGATTGGGGAAGAAATGGACAGCTTGCCGGCCTTGATGTCGGCCTCGTCCTCGCCGACGATCTGGTAAATCACCTGCTCGTCGGTATCCATGTTCAGCAAATGAACCGTGGTGCCGAAGATTACCTTGCCGGTGTTCTCCATGGTGGTCACGTCGATGACCTGGGCCGCCGACAGCTTGCCCTCGATCTCCTGGATCCGGCCCTCGATAAAGCTCTGCTGCTCGCGGGCAGCATGGTATTCGGCGTTCTCTTTCAGATCACCGTGCTCACGGGCTTCGGCAATGGCCGCGATCACCCGAGGGCGATCTTCGGATTTCAGCTTCTGAAGCTCCTCGCGCAGGCGACTCTCGCCTGCCTTGGTCATGGGTACTCTGTCAGCCATAGTCTTACTTTCCTGCGTGAAGATCCTGGAGGCGACGTACAGTGCGCTCGGGCCCGAACTTGATGGCCCGACAGAAGGCTTCGCCGCCCGCCAGAGTCGTTGTATAAGTGACCTTGGTCTGCAGGGCCGACTGGCGGATCTGCGCCGAATCGGAAATCGCCTTGCGACCTTCGGTGGTATTGATGATCAGCTGAACCTGGCCGTTCTTGATGGCGTCGACGATGTGCGGACGACCTTCACGAACCTTGTTGACCCGATCCACGTCAATGCCGGCTTCCTTCAGGGCCTTGGCAGTACCGGTGGTGGCAATCAGCTTGAACCCGGCTTCCACCAGGTCCCGAGCTACCTTGGCGGCACCCGGCTTGTCCACATCCCGTACCGACATGAAGGCCGTGCCCTTGGCCGGCAGGCGCTCACCTACGGCCAGCGCAGCCTTGGCAAAGGCCTCATCAAAGCTGTCGCCCAGGCCCATCACCTCACCGGTGGACTTCATTTCCGGGCCCAGGATGGGATCCACCGCCGGGAACTTGTTGAACGGGAACACCGACTCTTTCACCGCGTAGTAGCGCGGGATGATCTCCTGGGTGAACTCCAGTTCTTTCAGGCTCTTGCCGGCCATGACACGGGCAGCCACCTTGGCCAGGGACACGCCAATGGCCTTGGAGACGAACGGCACGGTGCGCGAGGCCCGCGGGTTTACTTCGATCACGTAGATCTCGCCGTCCTGCCAGGCCAGCTGCACGTTCATCAGGCCGATCACGTCCAGCTCGATGGCCATCTTCTTGACCGCCTCGCGCATCTCGTCCTGAACCTGCTGGCTCAGGGTATACGGCGGCAGTGAACAGGCGGAATCGCCGGAGTGCACGCCGGCCTGCTCGATGTGCTGCATGATGCCGCCAATGACCACGTCGGTGCCGTCGGAGATGGCGTCAATGTCCACCTCGATGGCGGCGTTCAGGAAATGGTCCAGCAGAACCGGGCTGTCGTTGGACACCAGTACGGCGTTGCGCATGTAGCGCACCAGCTCTTCCTCGTCGTAGACGATTTCCATGGCCCGGCCGCCCAGCACGTAAGACGGACGCACCACCAGCGGATAGCCAATCTCACGGGCCGCCAGGATGCCTTCCTCGTGGCTGCGTACGGTGGCGTTGTCCGGCTGTTTCAGCCCCAGGCGCTGGATCATCTGCTGGAAACGCTCCCGGTCTTCGGCCCGGTCAATGGCGTCCGGGCTGGTGCCGATGATGGGCACTCCGGCCGCTTCCAGGCCACGGGCCAGTTTCAGCGGGGTCTGGCCGCCGTACTGGACAATCACGCCCTTGGGCTTCTCGACGTGGATGATTTCCAGCACGTCTTCCAGGGTGATCGGCTCGAAGTACAACCGGTCGGAGGTGTCGTAGTCGGTGGACACGGTCTCCGGGTTGCAGTTGATCATGATGGTTTCGTAGCCGTCCTCACGCATGGCCAGGGCCGCGTGCACACAGCAGTAGTCAAACTCGATGCCCTGCCCGATCCGGTTGGGGCCACCACCGATGACCACGATCTTCTCTCGATCGCTGGCGTCGGCCTCGCACTCTTCCTCATAGGTGGAGTACATGTAGGCGGTGTCGGAGGCGAACTCGGCGGCACAGGTATCCACGCGCTTGTACACCGGGCGGATGTTCAGGTCGTGGCGCAGCTTGCGCAGGCTTACCTCGGAGATGCCCAGCAGCTTGGCCAGGCGGGCATCGGAGAAGCCCTTGCGCTTGAGGCGGAACAGGGTGGCCTGGTCGATGTCGGCCTTGCCGGCGCTCTTGAGCGCCTGCTCTTCCCGGATCAGATCCTCGATCTGTACCAGGTACCAGGGGTCCACCTTGGTGTGAGCGAACACGTCTTCAACGCTCATGCCGGCGCGGAAGGCATCACCGATGTACCAGATGCGGTCGGCGCCGGGCACGTTGAGTTCGCGGGTCAGGGTCTCCCGGGAGTTCTCGGAATCCAGGTCTTCGAGTTTCTCATCGAAGCCCTCGGAGCCCACTTCCAGGCCACGCAGGGCTTTCTGCAGGGATTCCTGGAAGGTGCGGCCAATGGCCATGACCTCGCCCACAGATTTCATCTGGGTGGTCAGGCGGGCGTCCGCCTGGGGGAATTTCTCGAAGGTGAACCGCGGAATCTTGGTGACCACGTAGTCGATGGACGGCTCGAACGAGGCCGGGGTCACGCCACCGGTGATTTCGTTGCGCAGTTCGTCCAGGGTGTAGCCCACAGCGAGTTTTGCGGCGACCTTGGCGATCGGGAAGCCGGTGGCCTTGGAGGCCAGCGCCGAGGAGCGGGACACCCGCGGGTTCATCTCGATCACCACCATACGACCGGTGTCCGGATTGATGCCGAACTGGACGTTGGAGCCGCCGGTTTCCACACCGATTTCACGCAGTACCGCCAGGGAGGCGTTCCGCATGATCTGGTATTCCTTGTCGGTGAGGGTCTGGGCCGGGGCCACGGTGATGGAGTCACCGGTGTGCACGCCCATGGCGTCGAAGTTCTCGATGGAGCAGACGATGATGCAGTTGTCGTTCTTGTCGCGAACAACTTCCATCTCGTACTCTTTCCAGCCGATCAGGGATTCGTCGATCAGCAGCTCGTTGGTGGGCGACAGGTCCAGGCCCCGCTGGCAGATTTCCTCGAACTCGTCCCGGTTGTAGGCAATGCCACCGCCGGAGCCACCCATGGTGAAGGACGGGCGGATGATGCACGGGAAGCCGATGTCATCGGCCACTTTCCAGGCTTCTTCCATGGAGTGGGCGATGGTGGCGCGGGGGCACTCCAGGCCGATCTTCTTCATGGCCTTGTCGAAGCGATCCCGGTCTTCGGCTTTATCGATGGTGTCAGCGTTGGCGCCGATCATTTCCACGCCGTGTTTTTCCAGGATGCCGTGACGCTCCAGGTCCAGGGCGCAGTTGAGTGCGGTCTGGCCACCCATCGTGGGCAGCAGGGCATCCGGCTTTTCCTTCTCGATGATCTTCTCGACCGTCTTCCACGTGATCGGCTCGATGTAGGTGGCATCCGCCATCACCGGGTCGGTCATGATGGTGGCCGGATTGGAGTTCACCAGGATGACCCGGTAGCCCTCTTCGCGCAGGGCCTTGCAGGCCTGGGCCCCGGAGTAGTCAAACTCGCACGCCTGCCCGATCACGATGGGGCCGGCGCCCAGGATCAGGATGCTTTGGATGTCGGTACGTTTTGGCATGTCTTGGTAAACCTGTCAGCAACTTTTGAATTCTGTCAGCGCAGCACGCGGCGCCGGTGAGTTTTCCGTGGCGGTCGCCCTCAGGCGGATCGCGCCTCCATCAGTCGGATAAACTCGTCAAACAGCGGAGCCACATCATGGGGACCGGGGCTGGCTTCCGGGTGGCCCTGGAAGCTGTAGGCCGGCTTGTCAGTCCGGCGAATGCCCTGCAGGGTACCGTCGAACAGGGATTTGTGGGTTGCCTCTACATTAGCCGGCAGTGTTGCCTCGTCCACGGCAAAACCGTGGTTCTGGCTGGTGATCATGACCGTGCCTTTGGCGATGTCCTGCACCGGGTGGTTGGCACCGTGGTGGCCGTGGCCCATCTTCATGGTTCTGGCGCCACTGGCCAGGGCCAGCAACTGGTGGCCGAGGCAGATACCGAACACGGGGATGTCGGTTTCCAGCACTTCCCTGATGGCGGTGATGGCGTAATCACACGGCTCGGGATCGCCCGGACCATTGGACAGGAACACACCGTCCGGATTCATCGCAAGCACTTCGGAAGCCGGGGTCTGGGCAGGCACTACGGTGATGTCGCAGCCACGGGAGGCCAGCATGCGCAGGATATTGAGCTTCACACCGTAATCCCAGGCCACCACCTTGAATGTGCTCTCGCCCTGTTCGCCATAGCCATTATCCAGGCTCCACTCGGTCTGGCTCCAGGACCAGACTTTCTCGCAGGTCACTTCCTTGGCCAGATCCATGCCTTTGAGGCCCGGGAAGGCCTTGGCCAACTCCAGTGCCCGCTCGGCGGTCGCGTTCTCGCCGGCCACGATAGCGCCATTCTGGGAGCCCTTGTCCCGGAGAATGCGGGTCAGGCGGCGGGTGTCAATGTCAGCAATACCAACAATGTTGTTGCTTCGCAGATACTCGTCCAGGCTACCCTTGCTGCGCCAGCTGCTGGCCAGCAGAGGCAGATCGCGGATGATCAGGCCGGCGGCCTGAATGCGGTCTGACTCGATGTCTTCTTCGTTCACACCGGTGTTGCCGATGTGCGGGTAGGTCAGGGTGACGATCTGGCGGGAGTAGGACGGATCGGTCAGGATTTCCTGATAGCCGGTCATGGCGGTGTTGAACACCACTTCACCGCTGGTTTCTCCGTCAGCGCCGATGGCGCTGCCGTAGAACAGGCTTCCGTCTGCGAGTGCAAGGATTGCTGGTGTGCTCAAGGCTTGTATCCTCATCGAGTGGCGTATCGGTTCGTCACGAACAGGAACGCAAGCGCAAATTCAGGTTGCAAAAAAGCGAGACGGAGTCTTAACTCGGTCCCGCTTTTTCAGAAACTTGGTGCAAAGGTACGCTTGGTGCAGTCAAACCGCCTTATTGTAAAAAATATGGGGGTTTGTGTCCACGACCAATATGCTTTGACGAGAGGTTCGGCGAGACTCCGGCAGAGGGACAGGTACCCGTCCCTCTGCCTCCGAGTTTGCTGTTACTTCAGTGCCAGAACATCCTGCATATCATAAAGCCCCGCCGGCTTATCCTTCAGCCACAACGCCGCCCGCATGGCGCCCTTGGCAAAGGTCATCCGGCTGCTGGCCTTGTGGGTAATTTCGATACGCTCACCTTCGGTGGCGAACAGAACCGTGTGGTCGCCCACCACATCGCCGGCGCGAATGGTTTCAAAACCGATTTCCTTGCGGGTGCGCTCGCCGGTGAAGCCCTCGCGGCCGTAGACGGCGCATTCATTCAGGTCGCGACCGAGGGCATCGGCCACGACTTCGCCCATGCGTAGAGCGGTGCCGGAAGGCGCGTCTTTCTTGTGGCGGTGGTGGGCTTCGATGATTTCCACGTCGTAGTCGTCGCCCAAAGTTGCTGCGGCAGTGCGCAACAGGTTCAGGACGACGTTGACGCCCACGCTCATGTTGGGGGCAAACACCACCGGGGTGGACTCGGCAGCCAGGGCCAGCTGCTGCTTTTCAGCGTCGGACAAGCCCGTGGTGCCGATCACGAGCCTTTTGCCGTTGGCCTTGCAGAACTCGGCATTTTCCAGCGTTAGGTCCGGGAAGGTGAAGTCGATGAGCACGTCGAAGTCATCCTTCACCTCCGCCAGGCTGCCGGCCATTTTGATTCCGGTTTTGCCGATACCGGTCATCTCACCGGCGTCGGCGCCGATCAGGCTGCTTCCGGGCTCGACAATGGCGGCACCCAGCTCGAGGCCTTCGGTGCCGTCCACGGCTTCAATCAGCACTTTGCCCATGCGCCCGGCGGCGCCGATGATTGCTACCCTCATGCTCGCGTTCCTCTAATCGGCCGGTCAGAATTTCATTTCGTCGAAGAAGCTTTTCACGCCTTCAAACCAGGAGGTTTTCTTCGGAGCGTGATGGGTTCCGTTGCTGCCGTCCAGGGTTTTCTGGAATTCTTCCAGCAGTTCTTTCTGGCGCTTGGTCAGGTTCACCGGTGTTTCCACAATCACGCGGCACAGCAGATCGCCGGAGGGGCCGCCGCGCACCGGGCTCACGCCCTTGTTACGCAGCCGAAACAGTTTGCCGGTCTGGGTTTCTGCCGGAATCTTCAGCTTTACGCGGCCATCGAGGGTCGGCACTTCCAGCTCACCGCCAAGGGTTGCGTCGACGATACTGATCGGCACTTCGCAATAGAGGTTGCGACCGTCGCGGGTGAAGATAGAGTGCTCGCGCACGGCGATTTGCACGTACAGGTCGCCGGGAGGTCCACCGTCAATGCCCATCTCGCCCTCGCCGGAGAGCCGGATGCGGTCACCGGTATCCACGCCGGGCGGCACCTTGACCGACAGCGTTTTCTCTTCCTGAACCCGGCCCTGACCGTGACAGGCCTTGCAGGGGTCCTTGATGATCTGACCGGAGCCACGACAGGTGGGACAGGCCTGCTGAACGGTAAAGAAGCCCTGCTGCATGCGCACCTGCCCCATGCCCTTACAGGTACCGCAGGTTTCCGGGCGGGAGCCTTTCTCGGCGCCACTGCCCTCGCACACCTCACACTCGCGATGCCCCGGGATCTTGATCTGGACAGTCTTGCCCTTGACGGCTTCTTCCAGATCCAGCTCCAGGGTGTAGCGCAGATCGGCGCCCCGGGTATTGCGGCCCCGGCCGCCACCACCGAAGATATCGCCGAACACATCGCCAAAGATGTCGGAGAAGCTGGCACCGCCGCCACCGAAGCCACCACCGGCCTGGCCGTCGACGCCGGCATGGCCGAACTGGTCGTAAGCGGCCCGCTTGGACTGGTCCGCGAGTACTTCGTAGGCTTCGCTGGCCTCCTTGAACTTGTTCTCGACTTCTTTGTCCTCCGGGTTACGGTCGGGGTGGTACTTCATCGCGAGCTTTCGGTAAGCCCGCTTGATTTCCTTTTCGTCCGCATCCCGGGAAATTCCGAGAATCTCGTAATAATCTCGCTTGGCCATGCTTTAAAACCCTGTTTTTAAACGCGGAAAACGCGGGGGATTCCCCCGCGTTTTTCCAACTGCCTGATGTACTTCAGATTTACCGCTTGTCGTCGTCTTTGACTTCTTCAAACTCGGCGTCGACGGCGTCGTCAGACTGCTGGCTCTGGGCACCTTCCTGGCCACCAGCCTGCTGTGCCTGCTCGGCCTGATCTGCGTACATCTTCTGGGCCAGCTCCGAGGACACCTCGGTCAGCTTCTGGGTCTTGGCTTCGATGTCGTCCTTGTCGGAGCCTTCCAGCGCCTCTTCCAGCTCTTTGATAGAGGCTTCGATAGACTCCTTCTCGCTGTCGCTGACCTTATCGCCGGCATCTTTCAGGGTCTTGCGCACGGCGTGAACCATGGCATCGCCCTGGTTCCGGGCCTGTACCAGCTCCTCGAACTTGCGATCTTCCTCGGCGTTCGCCTCGGCGTCGCGCACCATCTTCTCGATCTCGTCATCGTTCAGGCCAGAGGAGGCCTTGATCACGATGGACTGTTCCTTGCCAGTCGCCTTGTCCTTGGCGGACACGTTCAGGATACCGTTGGCGTCGATGTCGAAGGTGACTTCGATCTGCGGCACACCGCGCGGCGCCGGCGGAATGTCGGCCAGGTCGAAACGACCCAGGGACTTGTTCTGGTTCGCCTGCTTGCGCTCACCCTGAACCACGTGAATGGTCACGGCAGTCTGGTTGTCGTCGGCTGTGGAGAAGGTCTGCGACTTCTTGGTCGGAATCGTGGTGTTCTTCTCGATCAGCGGTGTTGCCACGCCGCCCATGGTTTCGATACCCAGGGTCAGCGGGGTGACATCCAGAAGCAGAACGTCCTTCACGTCGCCAGACAGAACCGCTGCCTGAATCGCAGCGCCCATGGCCACGGCTTCGTCCGGGTTCACGTCCTTGCGGGCTTCTTTACCGAAGAACTCTTTCACCTTTTCCTGCACCAGCGGCATGCGGGTCTGACCACCGACCAGGATCACCTCATCGATTTCAGAGGCTTTCATGCCGGCATCCTGCAAGGCCACTTTACAGGGCTCGAGGCTGCGCTGGACCAGGTCTTCTACCAGGGATTCCAGCTTGGCGCGGGTCAGTTTCACGTTCATGTGCTTGGGACCGGACGCATCTGCAGTGATGTACGGCAGGTTAACGTCGGTCTGCTGGCTGCTGGACAGCTCAATCTTGGCCTTCTCGCCAGCTTCTTTCAGACGCTGCATGGCCAGGGAGTCGCCACGCAGGTCGATGCCGCTGTCCTTCTTGAACTGGTCTGCCAGGTACTCGATGATTTTCAGGTCGAAGTCTTCACCACCCAGGAAAGTGTCACCGTTGGTGGCCAGAACCTCGAACTGGTGCTCGCCGTCCACATCCGCAATTTCGATGATGGACAGGTCAAAGGTACCACCGCCCAGGTCATATACAGCTACGGTGCGGTCGCCGCTCTTCTTGTCAAGGCCATAAGCCAGGGCAGCCGCGGTCGGCTCGTTGATGATCCGCTTCACTTCCAGACCGGCGATCTTGCCCGCATCTTTGGTGGCCTGGCGCTGGCTGTCGTTGAAGTAGGCCGGTACGGTGATCACCGCTTCGGTCACTTTCTCACCAAGGTAATCCTCGGCGGTCTTCTTCATTTTCTTCAACACTTCGGCAGAGACCTGCGGCGGGGCCATCTTCTGGCCTTTCACTTCCACCCAGGCGTCGCCATTGTCGGCCTTGGCGATCTTGTACGGCACCATCTTGATGTCTTTCTGAACCACGTCGTCTTCAAAACGACGACCGATCAGACGCTTGATGGCGTACAGGGTGTTGTGAGGGTTGGTGACCGCCTGGCGCTTGGCTGACTGGCCAACCAGGGTTTCGCCATCGTCGGTGTAGGCGATGATGGACGGGGTGGTGCGATCACCCTCGGCGTTCTCGATTACCTTTACCTTGTCGCCATCCATGATGGCCACACAGGAGTTGGTCGTTCCCAGGTCGATACCGATGATCTTGCTCATTGAATCACTCCAATTCTTCTGAATGCTTTCATGGAGGCGCCGCCTCCGCTGTCGCTATTTACTGGCTATATTGGCGCTTTAATCGGCTTTTCAAGCCTGCTCATCAATTTTTGGCGCATCTTCCGCCTTGGCGACCACCACCATGGCAGGCCGCACCACACGGCCGTTAAGCAGATACCCTTTCTGCACCACGGCCACCACACTGTTGGGCTCGGCATCGGGCGCCGGCACCATCGACATGGCCTCGTGCTGCTGCGGGTCGAACGGCTCGCCCACCGGGTTGATCTGCTCAACATTGAATTTCTTCAGGCTGGACATGAACAGGTTCAGGGTCATCTCCACACCTTCACGGATGGAAGCCACCACCTCGCCGGCGTTTTCGTGGCCTTCGGTGCTTTCCACCGCTTTTTCCAGGCTGTCTGCCACCGGCAGCAGTTCCTTCACGAACTTCTCCAGGGCAAACTTGTGGGCCTTTTCAACATCAATTTCCGCCCGTCGACGCACGTTCTGCATCTCGGCCTGGGCCCGCAGCATCTGCTCCTGGTATTCCTGAACCTGAGCCGCCAGGGCATCCGCCTCGGAGGCTTCGCCCTCGGGTGCCTCTTTTTCAGAGGCCTGCGCCTCATCTTTTGCGGCTTCAAGGGCTTCGCTCAGCTCTTCATGTTCGTTGCGATTCTCGTCAGTGCTCATGACTACTCCTGCTTGGTCTCAAGCGGTTCGCACCAGGGCGACCGGCCAATCGTGTGTTCGGCCATGACAGGCCTGAAAACGTCGTTGCGAACGGATATGGGGCCCTGCTCTCAGGTTTCAACCATCTGTTGCCTGCATTCCTGAAGAAAATATCCGGAAGGGATTTGCATACAGACAAAACCCTGTATATATTCACAGCAACTGTATACATCCACAGTGTTTTGCCGGACTCAGAAAAACGCGGAGGTTATCTGCATGCTGACCCAACTAACGGTTTCCAATTACGCCATCGCCGAGCGGGTAGAACTGCAGTTTGGCAAGGGCATGACCGCACTGACCGGTGAAACCGGCGCCGGCAAGTCGATTGTGCTGGACGCCCTGGGCCTGGCCATGGGCGGGCGTGCCGACGCCGGGGCGGTGCGCCACGGTGCCAAGCGTGCGGACATCACCGCCACCTTCGATGTTTCCGCCATACCGGAAGCCGGCGACTGGCTGGCAGAGCACGAACTGGACGACGAAGACGACTGTATCCTGCGCCGTGTGATCAGCAAGGATGGTCGCTCCAGGGCCTACATCAATGGCCAGCCCTGCCCCCTGAACCACCTGAAGGAACTCGGCGGCCTGCTGATGGATATCCACAGCCAGCACCAGCATCAGTCTCTTTTGCGCAAGGATACCCATCGCAAACTGCTGGACGAATTTGCCGGAGTTGAAGGCCTGGCGGCGGAGACCCGGGAGGCCTGGAAGCACTGGCACCAGATCCGCCAACGACTGAACGAACGGCAACAGAATGCGGACGAAGCCGAGGCCCGCCTGCAACTGCTGCGCTATCAGGTGGAGGAGCTGGACCGGCTGGCCCTGGAAGACGGCGAGCAGGAGCAACTGGAGCTGGAGCAGGCCCAGCTCAGCCAGGCCGACACGGTTCTGCACAGCAGCCACCAGGCGGCCCTGCTGTGCACCGAAGATGAGAACAGCGCAGCCGACCTGGTACGTCAGGCACTGCACCAGCTGGAGCAATTGCCGGTGGAAGTGCCGGCCCTGGCCGATACCATCCAGATGCTGAACGAAGCGCAGATTCAGATCACCGAAGCCGGTGACAACCTGCGCCACTTTGTGGAGGATTACGAGGCCGATCCTGCCCGCTTGGCGGAAGTTGAAGAACGCCTGAGCGCCATCTACCAGATGGCGCGCAAGCACCGCATAACACCCGAAGAACTGCCGGAACTGCATCAGCGCCTGAGCGCTGAACTGGCGGAACTGGATGGCGGAGAAGGCAGCCTGGAGCAGCTGGAAGCGGAGCTGGACGAGCACCGCACGCGATTTGACGATCTGGCCGGGGAGCTGTCCGAGGCCCGCGCCAGAGCCGCAGCCGAGCTGGACCAGCGCGTGGCCGCCGAACTGGCGCAACTGAGCATGCCCAACATGCAGTTCATCACCCACCTGAACCGCAGCAACGGCACCGAGCCCGCACCTCATGGTCTCGAAGACATCGAATTCCTGGTCAGCGCGAACCCGGGGCAACCGGCCCGCCCGCTGGCCAAGGTTGCCTCCGGCGGCGAACTGTCACGGATCAGCCTGGCCATCCAGGTGGTGGTTGCCCAGACATCCACCACCCCCACGCTGGTGTTCGATGAGGTGGATGTAGGCATTGGCGGCGGCACGGCGGAAGTGGTTGGTCGTTTGCTGCGCACCCTCGGGGGCAACGGCCAGGTACTGTGCGTGACCCACCTTCCGCAAGTGGCGGCCCAGTGCCATCAGCACCTGTTTGTCAGCAAGTTCACCGAGCGGGATGCCACCTTCTCGAAAATCGAAATCCTGGACGACCAGGGTCGGATCAGCGAGGTGGCAAGAATGCTGGGCGGCGTGGACATGACCGAACACACCATCGCCCATGCCCGGGAAATGTTTTCCAAGGGCCAGGCGACACACCACTGAGCATGAGCATGAGATAACCGGACTATTCCCCTCTCGATCCTGAGAGCTGTTGAGGCGGGCCTTGCACCCGCCTCTTTTTTTACTGTCCGGTCTGGAAAGAGAATCAGGACTTGATCGGTTTGACGTACAGAATCAGGCTGTGATCAACAATTTCATAGCCGTGTTCTTTGGCAATCTTTTGCTGGCGCTCTTCGATCACCTCGTCAACAAACTCGATCACCTCACCGGTCTGGGTGCACACCATATGGTCGTGATGATCATCCCCGGCCATCTCGAACACGGCGTGGCCACCCTCGAAGTTGTGGCGAAGCACCAGGCCAGCGGCCTCGAACTGCGTCAGCACCCGGTAAACCGTTGCCAGGCCCACGTCATCTCCCTGCTCCAAAAGCTTCTTGTACACATCCTCGGCACTGAGGTGGTGGTCTTCTTCGGCATTCTCCAGAATGTTGAAGATCTTGACCCGCGGCAGGGTCACTTTCAGACCGACTTTTCGTAATTCGGCGTTCTCGGATGACATGTTACTATTCACTCTTTGGTGTGCCTCACGGCTTCCGGTATGATGAAGCCGCCTTTGAACGGTTAACCCGTGTCATACCTGCCTCTGGCAGGCGTTTTCAAGATAGAGGATTTCCCCCGGCGATGCAAAAGCTCACAGCTCTCATTCTTACCTTGTTTCTTACCGGCTGCGTATTCCCGGGCGTGTACAAAATCAACGTCCAGCAGGGCAATATCCTCACCGATGAGGAGCTGGCTCAACTGGCCGCAGGCATGCCCCGAAGCCAGGTGCACGCACTGCTGGGAACCCCGCTGATGCTCAACCCGGTTGATCTGTCCCGAGAGTACTATGTGTACACGTTCCAGCGGGCCGGTGGCGAGATCAAGGAGCAGCGCATCATCGTGTATTACGAAGGTGATGAGTACGCCTCTTACGAAGCACAACTGCTCGAGGAAACACCCGCCTACTGAGCCCAGGTCTCTGGTGCTCCGCTCAGCCCTTTTTCTTGGCCCGGTTCAGACGGGCCTGTTTGGGATCGATTTTCAGCGGCCGGTACAGCTCAACGCGGTCGCCGTCCCTCAGCTCATGGGCAGAAGGATCCTTGATCACCTTCCCGAACACGCCCATGTCAGTCTTCTCCAGCTCTATTTCCGGAAACAGATCGGTGATGCCTGACAGCCTCGCGGCCTCGAGCGCAGTGGTCCCGGCCGGCACCTTCACCGGTACAATTTCCTGACGATCGGTTCGGGCGTAGGCCACTTCCACCTGCATCACGCACCCTCCGTGCGATACAGTTCGTCTGCCCGTCGGCAGAAGGCATCCACCATGGTGTTGGCAGCCTGACTAAACACCGGGCCAAAGGTCATACGAGACAGCGAGCCGGAGAACTCAAACTGCAATGACAGCACCACCTTGCAGGCATTGAGATCCAGCGGCTTGAAATGCCACCGCCCGCTCAGATTACGGAAAGGACCGTCGACCAGATGCATGTCGATGGCCTCGGGCATCTGCAACTGATTGCGGGTGGTCAGGGTATGACGCATGCCGCCCTTGGCGATTTCCAGGGAAGCGGTGATCTCCGAAGAACTCTGCTCATGAATGCGTGCGCCGGCACACCAGGGAAGAAATTCCGGATAACGGGCAATGTCGTTTACCAGGTGGAACATCCGCTCAGCGGAGTGCATCACCAACGCTGTTTTGTCGATCTGATGGGGCATTGAAACCGATTGTCCTGCTTGCAAACACACTGTTCGGGTTGTGCGAACTTCGAGCAGACTTCTGTCTGGGAAGGCAGCCTGAGTTACACGCTATGATAAAGGATATCGTCCTGGTTTGGGGCATTTTCAACCGGGCCATCCGGTGCCCGGGCCTTTTCCGGGCTTCCAGACTCTCCGTTTGGTTCGCGGAGTACGGAATCGTCACTGTCACCGCTGGCGGCTGCGGACGCAGGCGCCGGCGCCGAGTCCCCGGCCGCTTTCGGCTCACCATCGGACACCATGATCTCACGCTGCTCACACCACAAGGCATCACTGCCATTGGTGCAGAGATTGGCCAGTGAAAACGCCGTGTACTGGATGCCAATCCAGGCGACCACTACCGGCAACACAAGCCGCATCACCCAGAACCAGATGCCCGCGAACAGGCGAGGAGCCGACCCCAGCATGGTGGCCGACAGATGCCGTGTGAGACACCAGCCGGTAAACAGAGCGAGCAGGATGGCCACCAGCGGAATCAGCACACCGCCGGTCACCAGCTCCAGCCACCGGAACATGGTGGCACCACCGAACCGGTACTCTGACCAGAGGTTGAACGACAGCAGGGACGCAAGTCCGGCCAGCCAGACCGCCAGCCCCACAAGGATCACCGACAGTGCCCTGGGCGCGCCTGTCCACTCGCGGAACCAGCCCACCACCGGTTCCAGCAGATTCAGGGACGTTGTCCAGACAATCAGTACCACCATCAAGAACACCGAGGCAATCACGAACTGGCTGGCTGGCAGCTCCGCCAGGGTGACGGGCATGGAAACGAACAGCAGGCTGAACCCCCGCTCGCCGTCGAAACTGTTGCCGTCGGTGGCCATGGCAAAAATCATCAGCCCGGCCATGATCGCCACCAGAGTGTCCATCAACACCACCGCCAGAATGGAGCGCTTCAGCCGGGTATGGGGCGTGGTATAGGCACCGAGAATGGCCCACACCCCCATGCCCAGGCCGAGGGTAAAAAAGGCGTGGAACAGCGCCGCCCGAAGACTTTCCCAGCTCAGATCCTCCGGGTGCATGGCCAGGATATGGTCAGCCGCGCCTTCGATGCGACCATGCAGCACCGACAGGCTGAACAACGCCACCATCAGCAACAGGGTACCGGGAACCACCACCCGCAACGCCCGCTCCAGCCCCCGCACCACCCCTTGGGCGGACACCCAGACCACCAGCACCAGAAAGAAGGCATGCCAGGCCATGAACATCCGGTACTGCCCGGGATCCGACACCAGGCCCGCAAGTACGGCGGTGGCCTCGGCCTGCCCTGCCCCGGAGAAACGGCCCAGGGCGCCGAAGAACACATACGCCAGCGCGATGGCACCGAACACCGCAGTAAAAGACAGCACCAGGAACGCGGCCAACACACTCAGACGCCCAACCGCCATCCAGGCGCGTGAACACCGGGCACTGCGAATCAGGCCATCGATGGCCAGCACCAGGCCATGGCGGGCGTACCGCCCCACCACCGCTTCGGTTACCATCAAAGGCAGGGTCACCAGCAGCAGGCAGGCAAGATACAGCAGGATAAACAGCCCGCCACCGTGAAGGCTGGCCAGGTAGGGAAACTGCCACAGATTGGCCAGGCCCACCGTGGCACCCACGGCAGCCCAGAAGAAGGTTGATTTACGGGTAAATGACCCGATGTGTGTCTGATACGGCGTAGGCATTCGCGCCCCTGAACATGTATGACCGCTTATTGTAGCCGAAGGATCTGGCCTCGCACGAACCGGCACGCGCCTCAGCGCCCGTTTCGTGACCAGTCCGGCACTGTTGGGCTACAATGCGCGCTTTTCCGGCCCAAAAGCGGCCGGCCCGTTGACACGTCCGACCCCGGATTCACTGATTCATGAGCAAGAAAAAACCCGGAACGCCCAGCAATACCATCGCCCTGAACAAAAAGGCGAAGCACGAGTATCACATCGAGGAACGCTTCGAGGCGGGCCTGGCGCTGCTCGGCTGGGAAGTGAAGTCCCTGCGCGCGGGCAAGGCCCAGTTGGTGGACGCCTATGTACTGCTCAAGGACGGCGAGGCCTGGCTGCTCGGCTCCCACATCACCCCCCTGAGCACCGCTTCCACCCACGTGATAGCCGACCCGACCCGCACCCGCAAGCTGCTGCTGCACGCCAAGGAGATTGCCAAGATCGTGGGCAAGGTGAACCAGGCCGGTTACACCTGCATTCCACTCGCCCTGTACTGGAAGAAGAACAAGGTGAAGTGCGAAATCGCTCTGGTGAAGGGCAAGAAACTGTTCGACAAACGGGCTACCGAAAAAGAACGCGACTGGAACCGCCAGAAGCAGCGCATACTGCGCGAAGCCAACGCCTGACCCGGGCTTACCAACTCTGTTATCAACCCCTGAAAGAACTGACGCCGGTCAGGGTCTGGCCGGCAAATATGTCGCATACTCACTCTCTTTGTTGATCCAGGCAACCGGCCTATACTCGGGAGTTCCGGTGCATGGCAAAGGGAGCGCTTATGTCACCCAAACAGACCCCCATGTCTTCCGTGGATCGCGCCTGGCTGCGCATGGATACCCCGGAAAACCCCATGATGATCTGCGGCGTGCTGGCCCTCGAACGGCCGGTTTCAATACAGCGCCTCAAACGCACGCTCGAAGAACGGTTTCTTCGCTTCCAGCGCTTCCGCCAACGGGTTGTGGACCACGGCGACCGGGCCTACTGGCAAGAGGATCCGCTGTTTCATATCGACAACCACCTGCACCGGATTGCGCTGCCCGGCAAGGCCGACAAAGCCGAACTGCAGAAACTGGTGAGCGACCTGAACAGCAGCTCCCTGGATTTCCGCCGCCCACTCTGGCAGATGCACTACATCGACAATTATGAAGGTGGCGCCGCCCTGCTGGTGCGTATTCACCACTGCATTGCAGACGGCATTTCCCTGGTACGGGTGATGCTCTCACTTACCGACAAGACCCCCGAGCCCACACTCAAACGGGTGGCCGGCAAGCCTGAAACCCGTGCAGGCAATGCTTCCCGGGGAAGAAGCACACTGCACCGGCTGGTGGACAGTGCCCAGGTGGCCGCCCAACAGGCTCGCCTGTTCATTGACTCGGTGCGCCAGGAACCCAACTACCCTTTGAAGCTCGCCACCACCGCCAGCGGTGTTGCCATGGACCTGCTGAAGCTCGGCCTGGCGCCCTTCGAGCCCAGAACAGGCCTCAAGAGCCCCTTGTGCGGGCGCAAACAGGTGGCCTGGGCCGAGCCCCTGGACTTTGCCGAGGTCAAAGCCTGTGCGCGGGCCCTTGGCGGCACCGTCAATGACGTGCTGATGTGCGCCACAACCGGCGCCCTGCAGCGTCACTTTGCCGCCAACCGGGAGCCTGTTCCCGAGTGCGGCATCCGGGTAGCGGTGCCGTTCAACCTGCGTCCGCTTAACCAACCCATCGACACCCTCGGCAACGAATTCGGGCTGGTACTGGTGAACCTGCCGGTTGAGGTTAAGGACCCGATCATGTGTTTTCGGCAGGTTCAGGAGAACATGAACCGGCTCAAGCGCTCTTACCAGGCCCAGGTGACCTACAGCCTGCTGGATCTGTTCGGCCGCGGCCCCGACAGCCTGGAGAGGAGGGCCCTGGATCTGCTCAGCAACAAGGCCTCGGCGGTGCTCACCAACGTGCCCGGCCCCAGGGACGCCCTGTACCTTGCTGGCAGCAAAGTCACCCAGCCCATGTTCTGGGTGCCGCAAAGCGGCAGCATCGGCATTGGCCTGAGCATTTTCAGCTACGCGGGCACGGTCCAGTTCGGCATTACCGTCGACCGGGCCATCCACGCCTATCCCAACGCCGTGATGGACTATTTCCACGACAGCTTCGCCGCTCTCAGCCATGCGGCGCTGGCGGGGCGCCCGGGGGCGGTAAAGCAGCTCGCCGGCTAGGCGAGTAGGTACATCTACCAAACACCGCGCACCAAACAACCGCAAAGAAACCTTGAAGTTCGGCAAACCGGACACATATACTCACCTGTAAGGGGACGACATGGCTTCGACGCCGGTGGCGAACCCTTGGGTGCATGTCGAGATGGCAGCGAATCTCGTAAATCCAAAGCTGCTTTAAAATAGTCGCAAACGACGAAAACTACGCACTGGCGGCGTAAGCCGTTCCAGTCGTCCTGGCTGAGGCGCCTATAACTCAGTAGCAACATCCCAGGACGTCATCGCTTATAGGCTGCTCCGTGTGTCAGAGCTCACTAACACATGGCTAAGATTCAAAGAGCTCGGTTCTTGCACCCTGACTCTCGGGTCGCTTGAACTTAAAACAATAGAGAGACACTAAGCATGTAGACCTCAAGGCTGAGTACTGGCGGACGCGGGTTCAATTCCCGCCGTCTCCACCAAACTCCCAGAGAAAGCCCCGGATTTCCGGGGCTTTTTTCGTTCTGCACCACAGCTAACCCCCTCGTCATCCTTTGTTCATGCAGACTACGCCCTGATTGTGTAAGGTTTTGCCACGCCCTCACTCAAACCCAGAACTTTGTGCGATGAACCAACCAGACGATCCGAACAGTCTGAAGGAGTTACTGGACCGGCTTCGCGACGGCACCGACGGCCAGCGCCGGGTGTCGGTGGGCGATATCCTGGCGGTGGTGGGTGAGCGCTCATTCGGTCCACTGGCACTGGTGGCGGGGCTGGTTACTCTGGCGCCGCTGATTGGCGACATTCCGGGCGTTCCAACTCTGCTCGCCCTGATGGTCCTGCTGACCGTCGGCCAGCTGCTGTTCCAGCGGGAGACGATCTGGATTCCGGCCCGGCTCGCCAACCGCTCCATGGAGCAGGAGAAGCTGGACAAGGGCCTGGACTGGCTGGAGAAGCCTGCCCGGTTCCTGGACCGCTGGACCAGGCCGCGCCTGGTGTTCCTGGTGCGGGGGCCGGGGCAGTACGTCATGGCGGTACTGTGCCTGCTGGTGGCTGCGGCCATGCCACTGATGGAGATCATTCCCTTCAGTGCCAACGGCGGCGGGCTTGCGCTGGTGGCCTTCGGCCTGGCCATCATCGCCCGGGACGGTCTACTGGCCCTGTTTGCAGCCCTGACGACCGGCGGTACCGCCTGGTTCGTACTCACCAACCTGCCCGGCTGACACCGATTTCATCCAATCACCAATTGATACAAATGATTTACCGCTCCTGCCGGTTTCTTGCTGCTATCATGATTCACTATCTATTGATTTTCTGATCGGTGTTTTTGGAAGGATCTGTCCATGTCCAGCAAAGCGAAGCAGTCCCAGAAGCTTCTTCTTTTCCGTCTCTCCGGGGAGCGCCTCTTCGGCATCGGTACCCTGAAGATTCGGGAGATCCTGCCATTCATGAAGCTCACCAAGCTGCCCCACAGTCACCACGCGGTGATCGGCACGGCCACCTTCCGCGGTTCTGCGGTCCCGGTCATCGATATGGCCGCCGCGGTGGGCTATCCGGCGCTGACCCGGGAAGAGCGGGAAAAAGCATCGATTATCATCACCGACATCCAGCGTCAGGAAATCGGCTTTCTGGTGCGGGGTGTACAGCAGATCATCGAAACCAACTGGAAGTCGGTCATGCCGCCGCCCAAGGCGTTGGGCAACCGGGCATTCATTACCGGCCTGCTCGATGTGGACGGCGACATTATTCAGCTGCTGGATGTGGAACTGCTGCTGGCGAAGGTTTACCCGGAATCCCTGGAGACCGGCGAGGTCACACTCACCGATGTGCAGAGCGAAACCCTGAAATCACTGAACATTCTGCTGGTGGACGATTCCCAGGTGGCCCGCAAGCAGCTCTCCGATGTCCTGGACAGCAAGGACATCTCCTATCACGTTACCTCGAATGGCGACGATGCCCTGCAGATTCTGCTACGAGATCATGAGCTGGGCCGGCCCACGGATATCCTGGTCAGTGACATCGAGATGCCAGGGCTGGACGGCTACGAGCTCACCTTCAATGTGCGGGACAACACCGCGCTCAAGCAGCCGTACATCATTCTGCATACCTCCCTGAACAGCGAGATGAGCCTGAGCTATGCCAATCAGGTGGGTGCCGATGAGGCCCTCACCAAATTTGATGCCGAGGAGCTGCTTCAGGCCATGCTGCGTGGCGCCGAGCAGGCCCGTTAAGGCCTGAGCTGCGCCATAAAAGACTCTGCCTCGTTACGCATCTCGGCGATGTCGCGCTGCCACTGCTCGCGGTAACGATTCAGGGTGTCTTCACTGAGGCGGCCAAACCGTTCTCCGGTTTCGGCCACCGTGCGACTGGCATTGGCCAGAGATTCCATGGTCGGGTCGTTGAGGTCATCGGCGCCTCGGTCCAGATCACGCGCTGCCTGCTCCAGGATGACACGATCCTGCTCAGGGGTTTGCCGGTCATCTTCAAGGGCTTCCTCCAGCGACCGCTCAAGATCCCGCATGGCCTCCTGGAGCTGTTCACTGAACTCGGCCATGGCCTCTCCCGCTTGCTGAGACATCTCCCTCGAATAGATCTGCAGGTCCCGGGCGAGCTGCTCCATATCCCGTTCAAACTGGCCAGAGGATGACGAGAAGCTGGCACTGAGCTTTTCACCGATCCGGTTGAGTTCCCCCAGAATGCCGCTGAATGGAGAGGGGTTCACAATGGCGTCGCCGGTGCGCCCATAATCCACCAGCCATTGGCCATCAACGCGAACCAGATAGGTGGCGATCTCAAGTTGCTCACCCGCAGCGCCGGATTCGGCGGGTACCCGGGTGACAATGGAGGCTTCGTCGTCGTCAATAACCACGCGGCCATAGGAAGGAACGGCGTCAGTCCAGCTGCGCTGGTATCCGTCGAATGCCGAGGCGTCTGCCAGAGTGGAGTATTCCACCACATCGCCCGCATCATTCTCGGCCATGGCCTGCCAGAAAGCAGCCGTCACCTCCTGGGGTGTCTCCGGGTTGCTGCAACCTGCGAACAGGGCCAGGGAAAACGCAACAGCCAGAACTCTGGCAAACAAACGACTCATGGTAATGACATCTCCGGTTTTCGTCCGGTGGACATCATACACGGCTTACAATCGACAGGTCAGCTCCGCCAGCTCCTCGTGAAATACCCGCCGGTTCTCGCTGTAATCCACCGGCACGTCCACCAGGTGCACTCCGCCAGCGGCCAGGGCCTGCTCCAGAGTGGGCCGCAAGTCTTCGGTGCGGGTAATACGGTGGCCGGTGGCGCCGTAGGATTGGGCGTAGGTGACAAAATCCGGGTTGCGGTAGTCCAGGCCAAAGTCCGCGTAGCCCTCCTGTCCCTGCTTCCACTTGATCATGCCGTAGGCGCTGTCGTTGATGATCAGCACCACCAGGTTAAGCCCGAGGCGCACCGCGGTTTCCAGCTCCTGGCTGTTCATCATGAAGCCGCCGTCGCCGCACACGGCCATGACCTTCAGATCGGGGTACAGCATGGAAGCCATCATGCCACTGGGTAAGCCGGCGCCCATGGAGGCCAGGGCATTGTCCAGCAGCACAGTGTTGTTGTCGTAGGCCGGATAGTTGCGGGCAAACCACAACTTGTACATGCCGTTGTCGAGGGTAATGATGCCGTCATCCGGCATGACCTGCCGCACATCGGCCACGATGCGCTGGGGAATCACCGGGAAGCGGCCATCGCCAGCCATGGAGGTCAGGTGGGCGTCCACGGCCTGCTTCACTTCCATGAGCTGGCTGAAGTCATGGTTGGCGCACTGGCCACAGTTCTCGGCCATGTACTCCACGCTGTTGGCAATGTCACCCACCACCTCGTGCTGAGGAAAATACACGGGGTCTACGTCAGCAGCGCTGAAGTTTACGTGGATCACCTTCTTGCCGCCCGGGGTCATGAAAAATGGCGGCTTTTCCACCACGTCGTGGCCCACGTTGATCACCAGATCGGCGCGATCAATGGCGCAGTGGACGAAGTCGCCCGCCGACAGGGCGGCATTACCCAGATAGCGCGGATGGCGCTCGTCCACAACGCCCTTGCCCATCTGGGTGGTGAAGAACGGAATACCGGTGACGTTCACCAGGTGAATCAGGGCCTGAGACACCCGCTTCCGGTTGGCGCCGGCGCCGATCATGATCAGCGGGTGCCGTGCCTCGCGAAGCATGTCGCACGCCATCTCCAGGCTCTTCTGACTGGCCGTGGGCCGACGGGCATCGCTGGGTTTGAAGATGTGGGTATCCGGTTCCGGCGCTTCGTCTGCGATGTCTTCGGGCAGCTCCAGATGCACCGCGCCCGGGCGTTCTTCGGACGCCAGCCGGAACGCTTCACGCACTTTCGCCGGTATGGTGTTGGCGTTGGTGATCTGGCGGGTGTACTTGGTGAGCGGACGCATCAGGTCCACCACGTCCAGGATCTGGAACAGGCCCTGCTTGGAGGATTTGATCGGCTTCTGGCCGGAGATCATCATCATGGGCATGGCGCCCAGCTGAGCATAGGCCGCGGCGGTTACCAGGTTGGTGGCGCCAGGCCCCAGGGTCGACAGGCAGACGCCAACTTTACCGGTGAGACGCCCGTAGGTCGCCGCCATGAAGCCTGCAGCCTGCTCGTGGCGGTTCAGTACCAGTTCGATACTGGACTCCCGCAGAGCCTCCAGGAATGCCAGGTTCTCCTCACCGGGCACCGCAAACACGTATTGAACACCTTCGTTTTCCAGCGCGCGCACAAACAGCTCGGCGCCGTTACGGGCCGGACGGTTCTCGTTGGCCATGACCTTCCTCTCGCTCGGTGAATGAGTGGGCTCAGTGAATGGGTCGGGCAAATCGGCGACGGGCCTAGTCAGTCCGCGGCGGCTCCGCCTGGAGCGCATCGGCGGGCACCCGGCCCTTGCCCCAGCTCCGGTACACTCCTTCTGTTACGCGCTGCAGCTCGTCATCGTTCACTTCCGCAAGCTCGCCGCGCTCCAGAGGATCGTAGTGGAAAATGTACAGACGCGAGGTGAATTGCTCAAAGGGCAACGAGGATTCGCCAAACCGCTCACCGTAGCCGGAGGTGCTCACTTCCACGCCATCGCCCCAGTTCTGGCCACTGTCGTTGTTCGGGTTGAAGAAGTACACCCGCATCTCGCCCTCGGGGTCGAGCCCTGCCCGGAGGATGGTAATGGCATGCCAGCCAATGAATCGGGCCGCGCTGTCGGTGACCGCAATCCCCGCCGGTTGTGGATGGATCAGCGGCTGGTTGCCGTTATAGTAGGGATGGTAGCTGGCATAGAAATGCCGGATGAACTCCTCGAGGCCGGTGAGATTGCCGGTCGCCACGTCCACATTGATGGCGAAGCCCCGTCCCGCGGACCAGCCGTGGAATTCCGGGTTCACCCACTTGTGGGGATCGCCCTCACGCTCGGCACACAGTCGACCCATCTCCGCATAGATGCGATCAAGATGCGGCACCACGACCAGTGATACCGGATCCAGGTCGAGCGTCACCTCCGAGGCAACGCCAGCGGCACTTCGGGCCGATGAGACCGGCTGCCCTTCGAAGTGCATGACAATCTCGTTGTCCCGAGCTGCCCAGGCCACCATCTGCAGCAGGTAATCGGGATCGTTGTAGGCCCACATGGACAGCGCCCGCGCCGATTGGCAGGTGGGATTGTTACCCTGCCCGACGCCAAGAGGCTGGCCCAGCATGTTGAGAACGCCCTGCATCAGCCAGGCCGAGGGCTGCGGCTCATAGCCATAGGCGATCTGGAGCCTCTCCCGGGCGGCGGGGCACAGGCTCAGGCGAATCTGGCGCCAGAGCGAAGGCGCCACCGGTGGCTGGTAGAGAATGCCCCGTTCAAGCAACAGTGCCAGCCCGTACAAGCCCTGGGCGGTCTCCGGGAACACCGAGGCTTCAATCAGCGTATACACCAGCTCGCGGTAGCACAGCAGGCAGTCACGGCCGGTACTGGACAAACCCAGGGAGCTGCTGAGCAGATTGTCCTGGGTCTCCAGGATGTAACGCACAAAGCACGCGTGGTAAGGGGATACCAGACCGGTATCGTGCATGGAGCGGGCGAACCCGGTGGCCTCGTTCTGCAGCGCCACGGAATCCATGGATTCCAGCCGCTGCTGGTAAACCGGAATGCCCGGGTCCTCGCTGCACGCCCGGGTCGGCCCGTAGAGGGCGGAGATCAGGCGGTCGGCACCACGCCCTGCGCTGCCCAGGTCAGCCTCCGGATCGGCCCGGCAGATGGCAATCTGGGTAATCATCCGCCCCACATCAGAAACGCGAATTGGTCGCTGCTCCAGGATGCGCCAGATCTCTTCTATCAGACTGTCGATGATGTGTTCGTAGCCAATGTGGTCCGCCACGTACTGCAACAGGCTTTGGCTGATCTGCGCGAGCCTGCCCTGTTCACGTTCGGCCTCGCCGCCCATGCCGAACAGCAGACCGAGATTGATCGCCAGGACCTGCGTCAGGTAGTGGTGCGCCTGCTCTGCCGACACGCTCGGATGCAGGTAATGCTCCTGCACCACCGACAGGAGCCGGAGCTGGCTGAGCGCCTCAATCACCACCGTGTCGGCGTCTTTGCTTTGCAAAGAGTGGGGGGTCAGGGAGGGCAGCAGAATGGATGGATCAGCCCAGTCGGTACCCTGGAACACGCCCGCCTCCTCAAGGCGGCGGGCGCGCGCCTCAACGGCCTCGCAGCCGCCCGGCTGCATCAGCACGCGCCGGGCGATATCGAACAGCTTGGGGAGCTTGCCGGCCTTGGCGAACGACCGGCTCTCCTCCAGAGCCGCGATGGCTTCATCCAGTTTGTGCACCAGCTTGTCGAGGTTGACTGCCGGTGCCTGGCTGGCCGATTGGTATTCGCTCAAACGAGGTTCCTCAGGGCCTGCACCAAACCCTTTTTGTTAATCAGTGCCCAGATTATACATAGAAATCGAGCTCTTCCTGATGTTTGAGCAGATCCCGCATCACGTAGGGGTCCTCACCAAAGAAATACACCAGCCCCCAATGGGTGCCGAAGGCGGTGCGTTTGGTCACCGTTTCCTCCATGGGCGGTGTCAGCTCGTGGGACTCGAAATACTCGTGGTTTTCGGTCTCCTCAGGCATTTCCAGACGGCTGACCACCCGACGGCGGGGATACACCCCGAAGCAACCGGCATAGCCCTTGGCATCCTCGACCTCTTTCGGGAAGAAGGCGTTGATCTCCTCCTCTGTGGTTTTCGGGTCGAAGGCCAGGATCATGCCCTGGTAGGCGTTGAAGCCATAGGCCCGCTCCAGAAGCTCGAACACCTTGAAGCCCGGCGGCCGGTAGGCCACCTCGCCGAAGTACATGGTGCCGTCGCTGGTGACGAAGTACTCCGGGTGGATCAGACCGAATTCGATGTCGAAGGTCTTGATCAGCTTTTCGATCTCCGCGGTAATCTGCGGGCGGTATTTTTCGAGGTCCGGCGTCGCCGGCACGAACACCGAATAGCCCAGGGTGACATACTCTGAGATGTTCAGGAACTTGATCTTGCCTTTATGAATCCAGGCCTCGACGGCAAACTCCCAGCCGTCCAGGTGGGATTCCATGAGCACCGGGAATTCCTCGTCGGGTATGGTATCCACTTCGTCCGGCGTGCGAATCACCCGGTGGCCAAGGCAGCCGGCCTTATCGAAGGCTTTCAGGTGGATCGGATCGTTCGGGTCGCCATCCAGCTTCAGCAGGGTCTGGTTCACGCGCTTGAGAAAGCGGATGACATCATCCCGGTCGTGGGCCTCCTCGAAAATACCCACCCGTATACCGCCCAGCTGAGCACGGCGCTTCATGAGCGCTTTATCCCGCAGCAGCATGGACTGGCCAAACAGCTTTGGCTGGTCCAGCAATACCGAGTTGATGGCGCCGGCCCACTCCACGGTTTCCTCAAACAGGGGAATGGCCACGTTCACGCCCATGTCCTTGAGGGTCTGGGCGATCTCGAACGAGCGGTCGTTCAGGCGCTCAAAGTTCCAGGGCACGTAGGGTATATCGTGCTCCTTGCAGTAGGCCTCCGCCCAGTCCGGGGCCACCACCACGTAGCGGCGATCAAACTTGTCGGCCGCTTCAACCGCGTTCAGGCTCCAGCCCAGCAGTGCCACATACCCCTTTTCAGGATCGTATTTTTGCTCAGTCACAGGCTCTCTCCTTTCCTAGGGTTACCTTATAACCCTAAGTAGCCCTCGTGAAATCGCAAATTCCAGGCGCCCCATAAAACGACAAAAGCACTGCGATTGCAGGGACTGAGCCCAGCAATCACAGTGCTTTAGCGTGCGTTAGATCGATTCGGAATATCAGCCCAACTGAAGGGTCGACAGGGTCCGTTCCCGCACTTTGGTCAGCAGAGCCTCGTCATCCACCAGGGACTGACCATAAGACGGAACCAGTTCCTTCATGCGCGCCTGCCACTCCGGTGTCCTGATTTTCTCCGGGAAGCAGCGCTCGATCACGTTGATCATGGCGTTGGCGGCGGTAGAGGCTCCGGGCGACGCGCCCAGCAGGGCGGCGAGGGTGCCGTCACTGGCGGCCACAATCTCGGTACCGAATTCAAGCTTACCGCCACCGCCGGGCACCTGCTTGATGATCTGCACCCGCTGGCCGGCCATCCGCAGCTGCCAGTCTTCCTCCCGGGCATCCGGGAAGAAGTTGCGGAGGGCGGCTACCCGGTCGCTGTGGGACTGGAACACCTCGCCGATCAGATAGCGGGTCAGGTCCATGTTGCTCTTGCTCACCGACAGCATGGGCTTGAGGTTGTTGGACTTTACCGAACCGAACAGATCAAAGATGGAGCCCTGCTTGAGGAAGCGGGTGGTAAAGCCGGCAAACGGTCCGAACAGAAGCGCCGGCTCGCCGTTGATGATCCGGGTGTCCAGGTGCGGCACCGACATGGGCGGCGCCCCGATGGGCGCCTTGCCGTAGACCTTGGAGTTGTGCTGCTCAACGATGTCGGGCTTGCCGCACACCAGCCACTGGCCACTGACCGGGAAACCGCCATAGCCGCGGGCTTCTGCAATACCGGACTTCTGCAGCAGCGGCAACGCGCCACCACCGGCGCCCAGGAACACAAACCCGGCCTCCAGCTTGGTCAGTTCGCCGGTTTTCTGGTTTCGTACACGCACCTTCCAGCGGCCATTGTCACGCTGGTCAATGTAGTGCACGGGAGAGCTCAGCATGAGTTCGAAGTTGGGCTGGGTTTCCAGCCAGTTGACCATGCTGCGGGTCAGGGAGCCGAAATCCACATCCGAGCCGTGCTTGATCCGGGTGGCCGCTACCGGTTGCATGGGATCCCGGTTATTGACGACCAGCGGCATCCACTCTTCCAGATCGGTCGGCGACTCGGTGTACTCCATATCCCGGAACAGGTGATGGGCGCTGAGCCGCTCGTGGCGACGCTTCAGGAATGCCACATCCTTTTCACCCCAGACAAAGCTCTGGTGCGGGGTGCGGTTGATAAACGCGGAAGGCTCCGGAAGAATGCCCTGCTCCACAAGGTACGACCAGAGCTGTAGCGATACCTCGAACTGGGCGTTGATCTGCAGGGCCCGCTCGATGGTCACATCGCCATCGTCGGTTTCGGGGGTGTAGTTGAGTTCACAGTAGCCGGCGTGGCCGGTACCTGCGTTGTTCCATCCGTCGGTGCTCTCATGGGCCACGTGGTCGAGACGCTCCACCATGACGATGTCCAGGGACGGGTCCAGTTGCCTGAGCATCATGCCGAGAGTGGCGCTCATGACGCCACCGCCGACCAGCACTACATCTGCCTGTCTAACGGCCATTGCTTTTCACCCTAGCTAGTGTTGAAGCTTTTTATCCCCCCACGATCAGCAAGGAGACCTGTCGGAAGCCGGTCGGGCGCGAGGTAAACGACGCCGCCGTCTGCTTCCGGTCTGAATGTGGGCGCAATTATCCCGATTTTTGCGGGGATAATAAAATGCGATTGTCAATCGATGCGCCGGTATCTGGCTGCCAACGGTGCTCCATGGTGAATAGATGCACCTGCAAACAGTGGTTTGCGACGGGCCAACGCTCTAGAATCCGCCTCCGTGGGTGCGCGGTCGGCGGCGACTGCCCTTCCTGAAACCGATTTGTCATCAACCTCGACAGGACCTTCGTTCATGTCTGCCCTTGAAGTAAGCCTGATTGTTCTGGCGGTGCTGGCGCTGCTCGGCGTCATTTTTGAAGAAGCCATACACATCAACAAGGCCAAGGTAACGTTATTCTTCGGCACCCTGAGCTGGATGCTGCTGTTTCTGTTCAGCGATAACGCCGCGGAAACCTCGGCCATTTCCGCCGGGCTGTCCGAGAGCATTGCCGAAATTGCTGGGCTGTGGCTGTTCCTGGTGGCTGCCATGACCTTTGTCGCCTACCTGAACAAGAAGGGAATGATCGAAAACGTGATCTACCTGATCATGCCGAAACAGGTGAGCGAACGGCGACTGCTGTTCCTGACCGGACTATTCTGCTTCATTTTCTCCTCTCTTGCAGACAATATCACCGCCACTTTAGTCTCATGTTCGCTGATCCTTTCGCTGGATCTGGAGCTGAAAAAGCGCATCCAGTTCGTCACCCTGGTCGTTTTTGCGGTAAACTCCGGCGGCGTGTCACTGATCACCGGCGACGTCACCACATTGATGATTTTCCTCGCGGACAAGGTGGAAATACTGACGTTGCTCACCCTCGCCATTCCCGCGTCGATCACCGTTTTCGTGCTCGCCCTGTTCCTGTCCCGGGGCCTGACAGGCACCATCACCCTGCGTTCAACCACCAACCCGGTGCGACCAGTCGACGCCATCATCGGCGGCCTGTTTTTGTTAACAATCCTGTGCACCATTGCCGGAAATGCCCTGTTTGCGGTTCCACCGGTGCTGACCTTCCTCTTCGGCCTGTCGGTGATGTTCCTGGTATCCCGTTTCCTGAGCGACGATTCCGATCTGGACCCGATTCTCGAGTACATCCGTATTATCGAGTTCGAAACCCTGCTGTTCTTCCTAGGCATCCTGCTGCTGGTTGGCATGCTCAAGGAAATTCACGCGCTGGATTCGCTGGTGGCTATCTACGACGTATTGCCACCGCTGTACGCGAATTATCTGATGGGGATTTTCTCAGCGGTGATCGACAACGTGCCTTTGACCGCTGCCCTACTCAAGGCGGGCATTGATATGAGCCCGGGTGAGTGGATGGGACTGACCTATGCGGTGGGTGTCGGCGGATCGCTGCTGGTAATCGGTTCTGCGGCCGGTATCGTGGCCATGAGCAAGATCCCGGGGCTGACCTTTGCAGCCTACATGCGGTATCTTGCACACCTTCTGGCGGCCTACACCCTCGGCTACGCCGGTGTGTTCATGCTCGGACGTTTCATCAACTGAGGTTTTTCTATGCTGATGGCATTTGGCGCAATCATCGCCGGCCTGGTACTCCTGATCTGGAGTGCCGACAAGTTTGTGGAAGGGGCGGCGGCCACCGCCAAACACCTGGGCATGCCGACCCTGCTGATTGGCATGGTGATCATCGGTTTTGGCACCTCGGCGCCGGAACTGGCGGTATCGGCCATGGCGGCGGCTGACGGCAACCCTGGCCTGGCGCTCGGCAACGGCTACGGTTCCAACATCACCAACATTGCGTTGATTGTCGGCCTGACCGCCGTGATTGCGCCGATTGCGGTGCATTCCCAGGTGATCCGCAAGGAACTGCCCCTGTTGGTGGTGCTTACACTCATTGCCGGTGCCCAGCTGCTTGACGGCGAACTGTCACGGCTGGACGGCTGGATACTGCTGGCAGTGTTCGCCGCCGTGATGGGATGGTCCATCTACCAGGGCATGAAAGGCAAGGCTGACCCGCTGGCCAGCGAGACCGACGCCGAAATCATCGCCCACCCGATGCCACTGAAAACCGCCCTGATCTGGCTGGCGGTGGGGCTGGTCCTGCTGATTGTCAGTTCCCGGATGCTGGTATGGGGCGCCGTCACCATTGCCCAGAGCCTCGGGGTCAGTGACCTGGTGATTGGCCTGACCATCGTAGCCATAGGCACATCACTTCCAGAGCTGGCCTCGGCACTGGCGGCGGTCAAGAAGAACGAACACGACCTGATCCTCGGTAACATCCTCGGCTCTGGTATTTTCAACACCCTGGCGGTGGTAGGCCTGGCCGCAGCCATCGAGCCCCTGGCGGTCGATCCGGCCGTGCTCTACCGGGACTGGAATCTCATGCTGGCGCTCACCGTTGGCCTGCTGCTGATGGGATTTGGTCTGACCGGCGCCCGCAAGCTGATCAGCCGGCTTGATGGCGGCATTCTGGTGCTGGTGTACGTGGCCTACACGGGTTACCTGCTGTCAACGGTGGTGGCGGCGGGCACGGCCTGAGCCCGCATAGTGAGCCTTATTCGGCCTCGCCGTCACCGAGAAGACCGGTTAAACGCTCCCGGACCTCGGCCATCACCTCGTCGAGGTCTTCCTTGGTCTTGCCGGTGGTATCCAGCGGGGCGCCCACCCGCACATCCACCGGCTGGCCCAGGTTGATTTTCCAGGTGCGTGCGGGCAACACCCGGTGAATCCCGCGCACCGCCACTGGAACGATGACCGCCTGGGTGTCCAGGGCCAGGTGAAAACAGCCTTTCTTGAACGGCAGCAACTTGCCATCCGGTGACCGGGTCCCCTCGGGTGCCGCCCAGAGCACAATACCGCTTTCCATCATTTCCCGGGCCCTGGCCAGGTCCCGCACCGCCCGGGTTCGGTTGGAACGATCCACCGACGGAAATTCAGCCGCCCGCATAGCCTGGCCCAGCAGGGGAATGCTGAACAGTTCCTTTTTTGCCAGCATGCGAATGGATCCTGGCAGGGATACGAAACTGACCGGGATATCGTAATGGCTCGCGTGGGTACACATGATGATGTAACGCCGCCCATCGCCGAAATCCGGCACCTCGCCCCTTACCGTGAGGCTGGCCCGCACCAGTCGTAACAGCGCCGCCGACCACTCCCGACAGTACTTGTCCACGATAGGCCGGTTGAGCTGGCCAAACAGCGCCCGCAGCAGGATCAGCAGCGAGTAGATAGCCGTCAGCCCGACACTGCCCAGCACCACGCCCGCGCGCCGAAGCAAGGTCGCTGATTCGGTCAGCGGGCTCAGATTCAGTCGGATCATTCCGGCTCCTTGTATCCTTCTCGTGGATCGGAAGGCGAGTATTTGTCGGGGTTTCAGGGTGAGCCGGATTATAGCGACTGGGGCACCGGTTTGATAACGACCAAAAAGTATTGATCAATTTTTAAACACCACCTATAAGAATATAGTTATAACCTGCTTTCGCTTCGAGGGCAGGTCCCCGTCTGATCACAAACCCTATAAGGAGACGGATCATGAAACTGGAAACAGCCCTGCTGCGGGGCCCGAACGACCCCGGCCTTCAGAATCCCTCGCGACGAAGCATACTGCTCGGCAGCGCCGGCGCCATGGCCGCTGTGAGCCTGCTTGGTCTCACGCCCCTTGCCAGAGCCGACGAACCCAAGTCTCTGCCCGATTATGCGGCGTGGAAAGAACGCAACGCGCTGATTATTCACAGCGCCAACACCATGGAAACCCAGCGGGGTGCTATCGGCAACGGCGTCATTACCGCCAGCGACCGCCTGTTTGTTCGCAACAACCTGCCAGCCCCACCCGCCTCGGTAACTGAAAACCCGGATGTCTGGGAGGTACGGATTGAGGGGGTCAGGAATCCTCGCACTCTCACCGTGGGGGATCTGAAGGCGATGGGCGTGACCACCGTTGCCTCGGTACTCCAGTGCTCCGGTAATGGCCGCGCCTTCTTTCCACACGGTGCTGGTGGCACGCAATGGTCGGTGGGTGCGGCCGGGTGCGTGATGTGGACAGGCGTACCGTTGAAAGAGGTTGTGGAGGCGTTGGGTGGACCGGTTGAAGGCGCCCGCTACATCACCGCCACCGGTGGTGAAAGCCTGCCCGACGGCGTGGATCCCAAAGCCATCGTGGTTGAGCGTTCGATACCCACCAGAGCCATGGAGGCCGCCCTGCTGGCCTGGGAGATGAACGACGAACCGCTGACCCACACCCATGGTGGTCCCCTGCGCCTGGTGGTACCCGGTTACTATGGCGTGAATAACGTCAAGTACGTCAAGAACCTCGCCCTCACTGAAAACCAGACCGATGCCAAGATCCAGGCGTCCGGTTACCGTATTCGCGATGTCGGGGTGAAGGGCGCTCCGGACCAGCCCTCCATGTGGGAAATGAACGTCAAGTCCTGGGTAACCTCGCCGCTGGAAACCGGTCGCGCCGGTCGCAACATGATCTACGGCGTGGCGTTTGGCGGCACCGTGCCCCTCGACAAGGTGGAGGTGTCAGTGGACGGCGGCAAAACCTGGAAGCAGGCACGATTCCTGGGGCCAGACCTCGGAGCCTACGCCTGGCGGCCGTTTGTTCTCGCAACGGACCTCTCCGCCGGTGAGTACCGAATCGTTAGCCGCGCGACCGATGCCCAGGGCAACGTGCAGCCCGAAGGCCGGGTCGATAACGAACGTGGCTACGGCCACAATGGTTGGAGCGACCACGGAGTCACGGTCGCTGTCAGTTGACTGGCGCGGGGCCGCCGCCGGACTTGGCGACCCCGCTTCTCGGAACATCACAACATGAGAAAAATGGCGGTACTGTTTGCATCGTCCCTGATCGGGATGTCGTCCATGACAATGGCCAGCGACACCGAGCAGGGAAAACAAGTCTTCACCCGGGAAGCGCAACCCTCATGCACGGTTTGCCACGCCCTGGCCGACGCAGGCTCCTCTGGCGCCATCGGCCCGGATCTGGACCAACTCAAGCCGTCCAGGGAACAGGTAATCAATGCGGTGACCGGTGGCGTTGGCATCATGCCCGCCTTCGGTGAGTCGCTCTCCGACGAACAGATTCAGGCGGTGGCCGATTACGTGGTGGCGGTAACCCGCGGTAACTGACCAGCGCGCTGGACCAGAGAAAAAGGGCCCGGAGGCCCTTTTTTGTTAACTGTTTTCCTCGAACACCATGGCAACCGAGTTCAGGCAGTAGCGTTGCCCGGTCGGCGGCGGCCCATCCGGGAACACGTGCCCAAGGTGACTGTCGCAGCGCGGGCACCGTATTTCGGTCCGGGTCATGCCGAGGCTGGTATCCTCGAGATACCGAATGTGTTCCGGGTCGAAGGGCTGGAAGAAGCTGGGCCAGCCAGTACCCGAATCGAACTTTGAGTCCGAGCTGAACAGCGGCAGATTGCACAGCCGGCAGTGGTACACGCCGGCTTTCTTGTTGTCCAGCAGAGTGCCGCAGAACGGATGCTCGGTGCCGTGGTCCAGCAGGACACGCCGCTCCTCGGCGGTCAGGTCGGCGGCCTTCTCCTCAACCTGCGCCGGGGTCAGGGGCGTCAGGTCATAACCAGATGCAGAAACGGCCATCATCTATCTCCTCAGGCGGTGCTGTCTGTGTCAGTGTCGGTGTATTCCGGCTTCAGTTTGTCACCAAACCGGTCCACCAGTTTTTCCATTTTCGGGGCCGCCACCGCCATGATGTAGGGCTGATAGGGATTGCGGGCGGCGAAGTTCTGGTGGTACTCCTCGGCCGGGTAGAACGCCTCCAGCGGCTCCAGCGTGGTAACGATCGGATCCGGATACACGCCGGCCTCCTCCAGCTGCCGGATGTACGCTTCGACCACCTCGCGCTGCTCGGCGGTTTCAAAAAACACGGCGGATCGATACTGGGTGCCGCGATCGTTGCCCTGGCGGTTCAGCTGGGTGGGATCGTGGGCCACGGAGAAAAACACTTTCAGCAGTTCCCCGAAACTCACCCTGGCCGGGTCGTAGTGCACCTCGACCACTTCGGCATGGCCGGTGGTGCCGCTGCACACCGCCTCGTAGTTGGCGGAACTGGCGTGGCCGCCGGCATAGCCGGACTGGACACGGGTTACACCGTCAATCGCCAGGAACACCGCCTCGACGCACCAGAAACAGCCGCCGGCCAGCACCACCCGCTGTTCTGCCCCGGTGGTTGGCAGATCTTTCTCCGGGTCCGGAAACCGGCTGCGGGGAACCTTCAGGCCGGGAATATTGCAGGATGTCGACATGGTGACCTCTGATTTCAAACCGATGGGTACTTTGGGGGATTGTGGCCGGAAACCGTCGGCTTTGCCAACCCACGGACCCGCTCGCACAATCCCTGTGGCTTGTACGATGATCACAGTGGCAGGATCACACCGGCCCCGGCGCTCAGCGGCGCCAGCAGCCACACCGGAATGCGCCAGACCGTCAGGGCCACCCAGAGTAACAGCACCAGGCCAAAATCCATCGGACCGTGCACCGCCGACGTCCACACCGGGTCGTACAGAGCCGCCAGCAGCAATCCGACAACACCGGCATTTACCCCCGCCAACGCCGACCTCGCCGCACGGTGTTCCCGCAACCAGCGCCACAGGGGAAGGCCGGCAAACACCAGCAGGGTGCCCGGCAGGAAAACCGCCACCACCGACACCAGGCCACCCCATGGGCCGGCCTCGGCACCACCAAGGAAGCCCGAGAAGCTGAACAGTGGCCCCGGCATCGCCTGGGCAACCCCGTAGCCGGCCAGGAACGTGTCGGCAGGCATGGCGCCGGATGCCACGAAACCTTCCTGCAGCCAGGGCAGCACCACATGGCCGCCGCCAAACACCAGGGCACCTGCCCGGTACATTTCGGCGGCAACCCACGCCAGGCTTCCCGACACCTGTGGCAGGAAAGACACCACCAGCAACCCCAGGAACACCAGCCCCAGAAGCGCTGGCTTGCCCGACTGCAACGGCAGGTGCAACGGATCGGCGGCCCGATCACTGCCAAGCCCCATGAGCGCTCCGGCGCCTCCTGCGATGGCCAGGGCCAGCAGCTGCATCCAGGTCTCCCCGATCATCAGCAGGCCGATCGCCACCAGCAGTGCCATGGCCACCCGGCTGCGGTCCGGGCACAGGCTCTTGCCCATTTGCCAAACCGCCTGCGCCACCACCGCCACCACAAACAGCTTGAGGCCCTTAACCCAGCCTCCGGCGCTGGCTTCGGGCCAGAGGCTCAACCCCACTGCAAAGCCGATCATGATCACCGCCGATGGCAGTGTGAAGCCAAGCCACGCCGCCAGAGCCCCACGGTAGTGTCCCTTAAGGAAACCAATAGTAAGACCCACCTGGCTGGATGCCGGGCCCGGTAACAACTGGCAGAGCGCCACGATTTCGCCATACACGCTGTCCGACAGCCACCGGCGGCGCTTGACGAACTCGTCGTGAAAAAAACCGAGATGGGCCGCCGGCCCGCCAAAGGAGGTCAGCCCAAGGCGCAGGAAGAGCCCGAAAATCTGCCAGAAGGAAGCTCTGCTCGGTTGCGTTTCTGTGGTCATGGTTGTCCTGTTCCCGGGGCCTGGTCATCGATGTGCCGGTATCCGGCATCAAACATGAACATTATGTCGTTTTGGTTGCATAGCATCGAGGGCCATCCATAATGAAGGAGGGTTTGCCACTTTGCATTCAGGCCATGCCCGGCTCGGCATACGAAGGAAGCACAATGACGGCAAGGGCTCACACACCGGAGAACCAGGACGATCTCCTGGAATACCGCCTGAGCCTGAGACTCGGCCCTGTTCACGCCCGCCAGAGACTGGGCATTGAACGCGAAGCCGAGGCGAAGGTGTTCGGGCAGGATCACAGTTCTTTTCATCTGGAAAACTGGGCCACTGCGCCCCGGTTTATCCGGACCTGCCTTCAACTGGCCGGCCTCTGGCGTCGGGGCCAGCACAATAGCCGACATCTGACCACGGTACACAACCGCTTCTGTCTGCCCAACCTCCCCGCTACCTTCGAGGGCTTCCGAATTCTGCACCTCACCGACCTTCATGTGGACATGGATGAGGCCAACCTGCAGGCGGTGCTGCGCCAGATCGAGCCGCTGGATTACGACCTGTGCGTGCTCACCGGTGATTACCGGAAACTGACCTGGGGACCCATTGAAAATGCCCTGGAAGGCATGGCCCGTTTGCGCCGGGGCATTCGAGGCACCGCCTACGCGGTGCTTGGCAACCACGACAGCGTGCGCATGGTACCGGCCCTGGAAGACATGGGCTACAAACTGCTGATGAACGAGATGGCGCCCCTGGAGCGGGACGGCCAGACCCTGTTCCTGGCCGGCGTCGACGACGCCCACTTCTACAAGGTCCACAACCTGCACCGGGCCGGTGATGAGATACCCGCAGGTGGCACCAGTATCCTGCTCAGCCACACCCCCGAAATCTGGCGGGAGGCGGCCCACGCCGGTTACGACGTCTTCCTGTGCGGTCACACCCACGGTGGCCAGATCTGCCTGCCCGGGGGCATTCCGGTGACCCTGGACTCGGATTGCCCCCGCAGCCTCGGACGGGGCTACTGGAAGGTCAACGGCATGCAGGGTTACACCTCACCAGGCAGCGGCACCTCCGTGGTGAATGTGCGCCTGAACTGCCCGCCAGAGGTCACCCTGCACACCCTCACCCGGGCCCCCGATTAGTGCGGCTGTCGACGGATGCCCAGCCGGTACAGCAGGGGTGAAGCCAGGATATTGGAGACGGTGAACAACACCACCACGGCAATCAACACCCAGACACTGACCGGTAACCACACCATGGCCAGCAGCATGGGCAGCAGTGCTTCCGGGATCTGATCGAGCCCCAGGGCCCGGGCGCTGGAAACGAGCCCGAGGCGACGTTTGATGAAGCTACTGAGCAGGTCGCCCGCCAGCCCGAGCAACCCGAAAACAACGCCGAACACGAAGCCCAGCCCGGTCGCCAATGAAAACAGCGCGCACGCCAGAGTGCCGGACGCCACGCCTCGCCAGGTTTTGCTGTGGCCAAACACGGGGCGGCCATCCCCCCAGAGCCGGTCACCGTCAACCGGCGCCGACCACCGGTCTTTGAGCAGGCGGGCGGCGACCACCGGCGTACCGTTGGCCAGCACCAGCATCACATAAAGCTCCAGGGTGATCAGCAAAGGCCCTCGCCTCCCTGTCCGGCGCCTCAGGCGATGCCGCCCCGGGTCAGCTTGAGCGGGTCCATCAACCCCTCTAGCCGTTCACGGCTGAGACCGCTGCGCTCCTCCGCCACATCAATCACCGGGCGCCCCGTACGGTAGGCTTCCTTGGCAATATCAGCCGCCAGACTGTAGCCAATTTCCGGGTTCAGGGCGGTCACCAGCACCGGATTGCGGCCGACGCCGGCATTCAGGTTGTCGGCGTGCACCGTGAAATCACGGATGGCCTTGTCGCCCAGCATAAGGGCGGCATTGGCCAGCAGCTCGGTCATGTCCAGCAGGTTGGCGCCCACCAGCGGCAGCATGACGTTGAGCTGAAAATTACCGGACTGTCCCGCGATGGCCACGGTGCTGTCCAGCCCCATGACCTGGGCACTTATCATGGCCACCGATTCCGGAATCACCGGGTTCACCTTGCCCGGCATGATACTGCTGCCCGGCTGCAGGGCCGGCAGGCTGATCTCTGCCAGGCCATGGATGGGGCCACTGTTCATCCAGCGCAGATCGTTGGCGATCTTGGTCAGCACAATGGCCACACCCCGTAACTGGGCAGACAGCGCCACCGGGCCGTCCACGGCGCTCTGGCCGATGAACTTGTGCTCCAGGGTGGTGAAATGAAATCCGGTGTTCGAACGCAGGGACTTGGCAAACTGTTCCGCAAACTCCGGCAAGGCGTTGATGCCGGTACCCACGGCCGTCCCGCCCTGAGGCACCGCCAGCAGTTCGTCGGCAGCGGCTTCCACCCGTTTTTCCACGGCGAAGAGCTGCTCCCGCCAGGTTCGCAGCTCCTGCCCCAGAGTAACGGGCATGGCATCCATCAGGTGGGTGCGGCCGGTCTTCACCTGCTCGGAAAATTCCGCCTCACGCTCGTAGATCATCCCGCGCAGGTGGGACAGTGCCGGCAGCAGCTTTTCCTTTACCGCCAGCACCGAGCTCACATGAATGGCCGTGGGAATCACGTCATTGGAGCTCTGGCTCATATTGACGTGGTCGTTGGGATGCACCTCGTGACCAGCGTTCCGGGCCAGATTCGAAATCACCTCGTTCACGTTCATATTGGTGCTGGTGCCGGAACCGGTCTGGTACCGGTCAACCGGAAACTGGTCGGCGTGCTCGCCGGCCACCAGTTCGTCACAGGCCTGCACAATGGCATCCCGAAGGTCGCTGTCGAGCAGACCCAGGCTGGTATTGGCCTCGGCGGCGGCCCGCTTGACCCGGGCCACAGCCGCAATGAACGCGCCGGGCATGGGCTGCCCGCTGACCGGGAAATTATCAACCGCGCGCTGGGTCTGTGCACCCCAGAGCGCGTTGGACGGAACCTGGACGTCTCCTAGACTGTCGGTTTCGATTCTGTAGTCGCTCATGATCCCTCCTGTCTGTCCGTTTACATCGTGAGTTACCGGCGTTGTACGGCAGGCTCCGACGTCTGTATCAACCCGTACCGCCGTGGGACCTCAGTCGTACATGGTCGCAAATGCCGGTGACCTGCTCAAAGTTCAGGATCAGGGTGTGCACGGTGTTGGTGTAGGTATCATGCAGGTGAAACTTGTATCGACGCTGTTTCTCACCCTGGAGGAAGCTGTCGTACTCCCGCACCAGTTCCCGCACATCGCCGCCCGAGTCCTGGCTCCAGGTGGCGTTGAACGGGCCAAGCACGGCGCCGCCGGCGAGGCAGACCGTGACTTCGTGGTTGGTCAGGCTGTTGTCCGGAACACTCATGATGGGTCTCCTTCCTGTGAACCTCCCCTAAGTGTAGTCGGGCGGTGCAATTCCTGTGATTTTCGCGCGCCGGAAGGAGACCGGCGAGGTCGGGAGCGACCTTGATCAGAGCGTCGAGGAAGGGGTGATCAGGCTGGTAATCAGGGCCCGCAGCCGGTTGGGTTTTACCGGTTTGTTGAGGATCGGGAGGTACTGCGCCCGCAACAGCCGGCGGGTGTCGTCACTGCGATCAGCCGTGATGACAGCGGCCGGGATATCCTGGCCGAGATGCCGCCGGACCGCGTGAATGGCATCGTAACCGGTCAATTCCTGGTCGAGGTGATAATCGGCCAGGATCACCGCAGGCACCCGGGCGCCCGACGCCATCTTCGCCAGCGCCTCGGCCTTGCTGCCAGCGGTGACCACATCGCATCCCCAGCGCTCCAGCAACACCTGCAGGCTTTCAAGCACCGCCGGTTCGTTGTCGATCACCAGCACCGGCAGGCCTTCGAAACCCTCGGCATGGCCGGGTAAGGTGGCGCCGGGCGCTGGCACGGGGGACGAACCAGCTTGATCGAGAGGCAGGGTAAGCACGAATCGGGATCCGCGCCCCGGCCTTGAAGCCACATCGATGCTGTAGCCCAATACCCGTACCATGCGCTCGACAATGGCGAGCCCGAGGCCAACACCCTGCCGGCCGCCGGTGCCCTGGGGCAGCAACTGGTGGAACTCGGTAAAGATATCCCGGAGTTTGGCCGCCTCGATGCCGACACCGGTGTCCCAGACTTCAATGCGCAGCTGATCGCGCCGTTGGCGGAGTGCCAGCACCACGCCACCTTTGCGGGTATAGCGAAAGGCGTTGCTGAGCAGGTTACGCACAATGCGGGTGAGCATGCGCTGATCCGTTCGAACCACCGCAGGCACCGTACGTACCCGGAAGCCCAGGCCGGCATTGGCGGCCACTGCCTCGAATTCCTCGCCCAGAGCCCGGGCCAGAGCGGCCACATCGGTGTAAACCAGATCGGGTTTCATGGCCTGCTGGTCGAGTTTCGAGATGTCCAGCAAATCCGCCAGCAGGTCTTCGGCCCCTTCGAGAGCCCGGTGCACCTGCTGCACCATGCGGGCTTCCTGTTCCGGCAGCGAGCTGTCCTGGAGCGCAGAGATCATCAGGCGCGCAGCGTTGAGCGGCTGCAGCAGGTCGTGGCTGGCCGCCGCCAGGTACTTGTCCTTGCTGCGGATCGCCTCTTTGGCGGCCTCCATGGCGACCACCAGTTCCCGCTCGACTTTTTCCCGCTCCTCAATCTGATAACGCAGGCCCACGTTGGCATTCTGCAGTGCCTCGGTGCGCTCCTCCACCCGGCGCTCAAGGGTCGCGTTCAGTTGTTCCAGCTTCTGCCGTGCCAGCACCCGCTCGGTAATGTCCGCGACGAAGGCTTCCACCACCTCCGGCCCCAGGTCTGGCCTGCGCAGCAATGTTACCGCCACCTGAACCGGCGTGCGATCGGCCCGCTGAAAGCGGGTTTCCCGGGCACTCAGGCTGCCGTAATCAAGCAACTCCTGGCGGATAGCATCAAACTCGCTGGCGCTGCAGAACAGCTGTTCCCGGAGCCGGATCACCCCGTTCTTGAGCGCCTCGGGGCTGTCGTACCCGCAGATCCGTGCCATTGCCGGATTGCAGGCCAGGAAGCCGCCGCGCAGGTTAGCCTGGAAAATACCGTGCAGGGCATTCTCGAACAGCCACTTGTAGCGGTTACGTTCCTGCTCGAGCTCCTCGATCCGTTCCTGCAACGCCGGGTAATAGTTCTTGCGAACAGACTGGCTGCCCAGTCCCAGAAGATCGCCAATTCCGTAGCTGCTGTCCCGCTCGCCGTCCTGTTCGTCAGAGCGCTTCTTCATAGACGACCTGAACGTCCCGGAGCGAGGATTTGCGTGGATTGGTCAGAATGCAGGGGTCCTGGAGGGCGAAGCCGGAAAGGTAAGGAATGTCAGACACGCTCACTCCGAGCTGGGCCAGCCGCGCTTCCAGGCCGACCCGGCGCTTGAGTTCCACAATCCGGCCCATCAGACGCTTCTTGATCTCGGCCCGGCTCATGCCGCGGGTGTCGATGTCCATGGCTTCAGCCACCCGCCGGAACCGGTCCTCGGCGGCCTGGTAGTTGTAGGCCACCACGTGTTCCAGCAGCAGCGCGTTACACAGCCCATGGGGCAGATCCAGGAAGCCGCCCAGACTGTGAGACATGGCGTGTACCGCACCGAGGATGGCGTTGGAAAACGCCAGGCCTGCCTGCATGGACGCCAGCATGATCTGCTCCCGCAGCACCGGATCGGCGGTGTTGGCAACCAGGGGCTCGAGGTTGCGGTTGATCAGCCGGATCGCCTCCAAAGCGTGGGTGTCGGTGAGCGGGCCGCTGCCAGTGGATACGAACGCCTCAATGGCATGCACCAGGGCATCCACACCGGTACAGGCGGTGAGGTAGGCGTCCATGGTTTCGGTCACTTCGGGATCGATCAGTGACACATCCGGCACCACGGCCTTGCTGATGATGGAGAACTTGAAGCGACGATTGGGGTCGGAAATGATCGCGAACTGGGATACATCGGCGGACGTGCCGGCCGTGGTCGGTATCAGGATCAATGGCGGCGGCGGATTGGTGATGGTGTCGACGCCCTCGAACTCAAGGATGTTACGGCCGTGGGTGGCGACAATACCAATGCCCTTGGCGCAGTCCATGGGGCTGCCGCCGCCAATGGCCACGATGACATCGCAATCGCTCGACTTGTACAGTTCGGCGCCCGCCATCACCTCGTCGACCTTGGGATTGGGCGAAACTCCGGTGAACAGGGTGCAGCGGATGCCGGCGTCGATCAGGACTGTCTCAATGTCGCGGACCCAACCTGCTGCGGCCACACCGGGGTCAGACACCAGGAGCACGTGCCGGGCGCCGAAGTTGCTGGCAAAGTTCGCCACCGACTTGCGCGACCCGGCGCCGAACACAATTTCCGGGGACACAAACTTTCTAAGCGCGGAGATGTCGTGGCTCATCGTTCTCCATCCGACGGTTTGTTGTTATAGGAATTGTCGAAAGTTTAACTCAAGTAACCGGCCTGTTCATCGGCCTTTTGGCTATGCCGTCGGTAAAAGCTGAAGGTCCACTCCAGCATGCCCACCTGGCTGGCCCGTTTGCGGAACCCGTGGCCTTCCTCGTCGAACCAGTGCAGTTCCGGCGCACCTCCGGCGGCTTTCATGGCTGCCACCATGGCCCGGGTCTGCTCCGGCACCACCACCGGATCCTGGCCGCCCTGGAAGAAAATCATCGGCGCCGCGATGCGGTCGGCGTGGTACAGCGGCGTGCGCTCGTGCCAGCGCCGGGGATGGTCATCGGGATGGCCCAGCAACCAGTCCAGATAGCCGGATTCAAAGCGATGGGTCATCGCCCGTAAACGCAGTGGATCGGTAACCCCGAACAGGCTGGCCCCCGCCCTGAACCGGCGGCTCCGGATCATGGCCATCAGGGCGGTATAGCCGCCGGAGCTGCGACCCTGGATGAACACCCGACTACCATCCACCAGGCCGAAGGACGCCAGATGATCAGCCGCCCGCTCCATGTCCTCCACGTCAATCTCCCCCCAGCGGCCCTCGAGGGCCAGCCGGAACGCCCGACCAAAACCAGTGCTGCCGCGGTAGTTGATCTCGGCCACCGCAAAGCCGCGCTGACACCAGTACTGCACGTGGGGATTGAACACCGGGTAGGCGGCGGACGTGGGCCCGCCATGTGCGATCAGAATCAGCGGCGGTGCGTCCACGGAGGCCTGTTTTGGCGTGTAGAAAAAACCCTGTATCGGGTGGCTATCGCCCCCCGAAGCTGGCACCTCGATGTCCAGCGGCAGCGCGGCCCGTACCTGCGGCATGGGGTCGCCCCCACCGGCGATGATGTGCTCGAGGCCCGTGACAGGATCAATAGCCAGTATCGCATCCAATCGGGTAGCAGAACGAGCCACACAGTAGAGGGTACCTTCGGCTGTTCGCAGGTGACGGAAATCGCCGTATTCAGTAGCCACCCGGCGCTCTTCCTGACCGTCGGAAATCAACCAGAGCTGCCCTGTGCCATTGCAGTATCGCACCCGCGCCCAGCGGCCATCGCCGATGGGACAATGGTGGGACTCCCCCAGCTGCCAGGGCGCGTTGGCATGATCACGGGCCGGAGCTCCGTCAGAGTGCCAATCGCCCTCACCCAACCCATCAACCTGCCAGGGCTGCCACCAGCCCTCATGGTCAGAAAGAACCCAGAGCCGATCGCCATCAAACACCGGTTGCTGGACCGAAGCCTGCAGGGACCGGTTGAGGGGCGAGTTCAGGGAATGGCAGTCGGCAAGGGCGCCATCGTCACTCACCTCACCCAACCACAGCTGGCTGCGTATCCAGGGCATATCCGGCTGCTGCCAACTCACCCATGCCAACCGGGTACCGTCATCGGAGAGTGCCGGGGCACTGTAGAAATCCTGGCCCGAGTGAAGCACTCTTTGCTCACCCTCGAGGGTGATGGCAACCAGCTGCTGCTGGTTATTGCATTCGCGTACGGCCAGTACCCGCTGGCGGGTGTCATCGGCAACCAGGCCGCCATACATCGCATCGGGGTCGTCGGTAAGCTGGGTACACTGCCCGTCTTTCTGGCTGACATGCCGGATCTGCTGATCCTCGGCCACCACAAACACCCCGGTGGAACACGCCGCCAGGGCGCCGCCCCCGTAGCCGTTGACCCGGCTGCGGACGCCCAGGGGGTCGGGGCCGAACCTCACCGGCCCCTGCTCCGACAGCTGCCACAGCACCATGCAACCCCGCTCAGGGTCGGTCTGCAACCAGTAAACACCGGCAGTCGACACCGTAAGCTCACCGCACTGAACATGGGCGGCACACGCCTCGCTGGCACTCAGGCATCGGGTTGCAGAGCCTTCAGCTGGGAGGGAAGAGCCATCAGCTTCGGGAGAAGAGCCATCAGCTGCGAGGCAAGAGCCATCAGCCGGGAGAGAAGAGCCGTCAGCCCCGGAAGAAAAGTCGTGAATTGTCCGCATTTCGGTACACCAGTTCCGTCAGGCCGGCCGTGGCGTGGTCGGCAGCTCTCCTCGCTGCCAGGATACGGTCATGATACGCGGATTTGTTGCAAACCGGATCTGTATTATCGGCATTGCCGGTCAATAAATACGCCTGGCATCGGCAGCCGCCGAAGTCCTTTTCCTTCTCATCGCAGGAACGGCAGGGCTCCGGCATCCAGCTGTCGCCCCGGTAGTGGTTGAATCCGGGGCTGTCATACCAGATGTTTTGAAGATCCATGTCTCTAACGTTGGGAAATTCGATGGGCAGCAGCCTGGCGCTATGACACGGCAGGGCGGTGCCGTCGGGGGCCACTGTCAGGAACAGATTGCCCCAGCCGTTCATGCAGGCTTTCGGGCGCTCTTCGTAGTAATCCGGAGTCACGAAAATGAGCTTCATGGCCGAGCCGGACTGCTGCAGCCGTTCGCGATAACGGTTCACTTCCTGCTCGGCTTTCACCAGCTGCGCTTTCGAGGGCATCAGGCCTTCCCGGTTCTCGAAGGCCCAGCCGTAATACTGGCAGGTGGCCAGCTCCACGTAATCCGCGCCCAGGCGCTCGCACAGGTCCATGATGTCGTTCATCTGGTGGATATTGTGTCGGTGGATCACAAAATTGAGCACCATCGGGTAGCCCGCCTCCTTCACCGCCCGGGCCATGGCCAGCTTCTGGTCGAAGGCCTTGCGGGAGCCGGCCACCGCGTTGTTCAGTTCCGGGTCCGAGGCCTGGAAGCTCACCTGGATATGGTCCAGCCCGGCCTCGGCAAAGGCATCCACCTTGGCCTCGGTCAGCCCCAGGCCCGAGGTGATGAGATTGGTGTAGTACCCCAACTGCCGCGCCTCGGCAATCAGCTCCGACAGGTCCGGGCGAACCAGCGGCTCGCCCCCGGAGAAGCCCAGCTGGGCCGCGCCCATTTTCCGACCCTGCCGAAGCACGCTCACCCACTCGTCGGTGGTCAGTTCCCGTTCAGTCTGGGCAAAATCCAGCGGGTTGGAGCAATAGGGGCACTGCAGCGGGCAACGGTAGGTGAGTTCCGCCAGCAGCCACAGGGGCGGCCCGGCATCATGGGGGTTGGCGGGCGCCGGGTGTCCGTGGGAGCAGCTCATGACCATTCAATCCAATGCTGTTGCCGGGCGTCCTGCAGGAACTCGCTGACGTCCTGGCCCAGGGGGCCGGCGTCGGGGAACTGCTGCTCCAGGCTGGCCACAATATCAGCCACGCTGCGCTGGCCGTCCACTTCGTTGAGGATGGCGCCGGCACTGCCGTTGAGTTTCACCATGCCTTCCGGGTAGAGCAGCACGTAGCTCTGCTGGGCCGGCTCCCACTGGAACCGGAATCCTCGCCGAAAACGCGGTACCTCCTGCATAGCCACCTCCATCACAGCCCCCGGTGCCAGACCTGTGCGTCGGTCACCGTATGGTAGGGCGGGGTCCGGTGGCCGTAGGCCATGGTCATGGCGTCCAGCATCGTCCACAGGATGTCCAGCTTGAACTGCAAGATTTCCAGGGCCCGGGCCTGCTGGGCCTCGGTGGTAAAGTGGTCGAGGGTAATGGTCAGGCCGTGCTCCACATCCCGCCGGGCTTCCGACAGGCGCTTGCGGAAGTAGCGGTAGCCGGGTTCTTCAATCCAGGGATAGTGGGCAGGCCAGCTGTCCAGCCGGGACTGATGAATCTCCGGGGCAAACAGCTCGGTCAGGGACGAGCAGGCCGCCTCCTGCCAGGTCGCGCGGCGGGCAAAGTTCAGGTACGCGTCCACCGCAAACCGGACGCCTGGCAGCACGTGGCGCTGATCAATCACCTCATCCCGGCTCAGGCCCACCGCCTCGGCCAGACACAGCCAGGCTTCGATGCCACCCACATCGCCGTCGTGGCCGTCGTGATCCAGAATACGCTGCAACCAGAGCCGGCGTACGCTGGCGTCCGGGCAGTTGGCCATGATCGCCGAGTCCTTCTGGGGAATCCTGATCTGGTAGTAGTACCGATTGGCCACCCAGCCGCGGATCTGTTCGGGCGTGCATTTTCCGCCGTACATCGCTTTATGGTACGGGTGGTGGATGTGGTAATACTGGCCCTTGGCCCGCAGGGCCTGCTCGAAATCCGTGCGATTCATGGCGGTGTTGGCTCTGGCGTTCATGGCGCCCCCGACAGGTCGATGTGCATGCCGTCCCAGGACACCTCAATGCCGTGGCGGGTCAGCTCCGCCCGCTCCGGGGAGTCCTCGTTCAGGATCGGGTTGGTGTTGTTGATGTGAATCAGGATCTTGCGCGCCGCCGTCAGGCTATCGAGCACCTCGATCATGCCGCCGGGGCCGCTCTGGGCGAGATGGCCCATAGCCTGCCCAGTCTTTGTGCCCACTTCCTGGCGGATCATCTCGTCGTCGTGCCAGACGGTGCCGTCCACCAGCAGCACATCCGCTTGTCGCATCCAGCCAAGGATTCGCTCGTCGGGCTGGCCCAGGCCCGGGGCATATAGGACGGTCTGGCCGGTACGGGTGTCTCTCAGGAACAGGCCGATGTTATCGCCCGGGTGCGGGTTGTCCCGGCGCGGTGAATACGGGGGCGCGTTGCTCAACAGCGGAATGGCGGTGAGCTCGATGGACGGTGCGCAGGGAATGGTAAAAGGCGTCTGCTCGGATGCCTCGATGCGCTGCCAGTTCAGGCCACCGTTCCAGTGCGTGAGCATGGTGAACAGCGGAAAACCACCACTGAGGTCTTCATGCACCTGTTCGGTACACCAGACGTCCATCGGCAGTCCCTCGCGCAGGGACAGCAGGCCGGTGGTGTGGTCCACCTGGCTGTCCATCAGCACAATGGCATCAATGCCGGTATCCCTCAGAGCACGTGCCGGCTGCATCGCTTCGAAGGAAGCCAACTGGGCGCGAATGTCGGGGGAGGCGTTAAACAGGATCCAGTGCTCGCCGTCTTCACTGATGGCAATGGAAGACTGGGTACGGGCCCGGGCGTTCAGGGTGCCCTTCCGGAAGCCGTCGCAGTTGGCGCAGTTACAGTTCCACTGGGGAAAGCCACCGCCTGCAGCGGAGCCCAGAACGTGAATCAACATGGTGGGTCACTCCACAAGCAAAACGGCCAGCTCGAGGCTGGCCGCTTCAGCACTCAGCGATTGGCGAAGTACATGGTGACTTCGAAACCGATGCGGAGATCTTCGTAGGCTGGTTTGGT